>NZ_JBYIPM010000004.1:0-305478 GCF_057707085.1 Kocuria sp. cx-455
GGACGCTGAGCGACCAGTCCGTCCAGACAGCCCTCACCGCCCCGTACCCAAACCCCGTCAGTCCTTGCCCATCCAGCACCATGACCGCCCGCCATCAACGCGACGACTCCAGGGGCTCACCCCCCGGCGCGGGTCTCACGGGTGAGGCCTGTGCCGTCGCCCATCCCCGGCGCCCCACCCCGCTCCCCCGCGGCCCGATCCTCGGCCGCCGCGCGGGCATACTCGGCGGAAACACGGCGGTACACAGGAGTAAGAAAGGCAAGGGCCGCAGCCAGGATCATCAACGCGCCGGCGCACAGGAAGACGAGCGCGATTCCCCGGGCGGTGCCTTCTCCCAGCAGCGGTTCCAGGGCCGCGGCTCCGGCATTGCTGCGGGCGTAGGGGATGATCCAGAACTCCGCCAGCGGCGCCACCACGAAGGCGGTGACGGGCGCGGCCGAGGACTCGAAGGCCATGGCGAACCCGAACACCCGGCCCTGCCGGGCCAGGGGCACCACGCGCTGGATGACGGTCTGCTCGGCCGCCTCCACGGCGGGGAACAGCGCCATGTACAGCCAGATTCCGGCGATGTACAACCAGCCCCATTCCCGGATCGTGAACAGGGCACCCAGCAGACCCATGACCATCACCACCAGCAGCATGGTGCGCAAGGGGTTCTTGCCCAGCCCCACCTTCCCGATCACCGCGCCGCCCACCATGAACCCGGTGGACGCGATGGCGAACAGGACACCCCACATCTCCACGGAGAACAGCTCCAGCCCGTAGGGATCCATCAGGGCAATGTAGGCGCCTCCGATGAAGTTGTTGAAGGTGCTGAAAATGATTAGGGCGAACAGCCCGGCCACCGCCATCACCGCGCGCCAGGAACCGGCCAGATCGAACCCGCCGTGGGCGTCCGACGGCGCCGGCACGGCTTCCTCCGGCATCCTCACCGTGAGCAAGTGCCCAAAGGCCAGGGCGGTGAGTGCCACGGCAATGACCACCGTGGCGCCCATCCCGAGCAGGCCGATCGACAGTCCCGAGAGCACCGAGGTGACCATGAACGCGATCCCCTGGACCATCCCCACCAGCCCGTTGGCGTTGGCGCGCCGGTCCGGTTCCACGAGGATGGTCACCGTGGTGGCCAGGGCGATGTTGCGCATGTTCTCCACCACGGCCCCGATGAGGGTCACGGCGGCAAACCCCCAGAACCACGGGCCGTCCAGCCGAGCGACCTGGCCGTCCGGGGCGAGGACAAAGATCGCGCCGGCAAGCAGGAACATCACCAGGGTGAACAGCCCGGCAAAGCGCATCACCGCCAGCTTGCGGTACCGGTCCACCAGCGTGCCGAAGCTGATGGAACTCAGAGCGAGCAGCAGCATGTAGATCCCGCCCACCACCCCGGTGGCGATCACATTGCGGGTCTCCAGGTAGATCCAGAACGTCAGGGCGAACCACAGGTAGCTCGTGGTCAGGTTGGCCACGGCCGTGTTCACCAGGATGTTCACAAACGTGCGCCGCCGCGACAGTTCGGATCGCGCCTCAGAGGCCGGTGACGTTCGGTTCTCGGTCACACATTGAGCGTAGTTGAACTCGCAACCGCCGGACAGAGCCTCCCGCTGCAACAACACACGTGGACACGTTGCGTAGGCCCGGCGGGGCAGTGCGGACCTTGGTCACCGCGTCGCGATCAACTCCCCCAGCCCCTCCCCGTCCAACACACCCGCCGGATGCGGTCCCGCGGCCTCGAACGACGCCGCCCACTCCCGCGGCAACCGCCGGCCGCCCACCAGAACGAGATTCCCCGCATGTTCACGCGTGAGCAGCTGCCGGTCCGCCAGGCACCACACGTCCGCGAACACCGAACGCATCACCCGGGCCTGGTCCGCGAAGAAGGTGAGGCCTGCGTCATCGCCCACGTTGACCACCATGACCCCGCCCGGGGACAGCAGCTGCGCGGCTTCCCCGTAGAACGAGGCCTCCGTGAGGTGGGCGGGCGCAGCAACGCCGGTGAAGACGTCGAGCGCCACCACGTCCACGGTGCCCGGTGCGGCCACGTGCGGAAGGGCCGCGCGAGCGTCGTCGGCGACGATCCGCACGTCCGAACCTGCCGGCAACGGCAGCGCCTCGAGCACGAAACCAGGCAGCTCCGGCGCCACCTCCACAGCTACCTGCGCGGACCCGGGCCGCGTGGCCGCAATGTAGCGAGCCAGGGTCAGGGCGCCCGCGCCCAGGTGCACCGCGGTGATCGGGGAGCCCGCCGGGGCCACCACGTCCACCACATTGCCGATTCGCCGCAGGTACTCGTAGAAGATCTCCTCCGGGTGCGCGAAGTTCACGTGCGACTGCTCCGCGCCGTTCAAGGACAGCACCCACCCGCCGGCCGTGAACTTGTCCGGAGCGATCTCCGCGTGCACTCCGGCCGCCTTGAGGTACCTACGCATACCGTTCATGGAGCCGGAGAAGCCGCCCCGCTCACTCCCCGTCGATCTTCTGGGACTCGGCCCAGTCCCGGCCGGGATCCCCGCCCCACGCATCCCACGCCACACGCCCCGGGGAGGGGTAACCGTCCTCCCCGCCGTGAAAGCCCTCTGCCGAGCGGTCCACGTCATGACGCTTGAAGTATGCGCGCATCTTCTTGATGACCTCATCGTCCACGGTCTGACCCTCGGCCAACTGGTGCGCCCGGTGCTCACCGGTGTCCGTGAAACCCTTCCCGGCCTTGCCCTCGTCGATCCATTGCACGGCGCGCTGGGCCGCTGCCTGCACCTTCTGGGGTGGGCGGTGACCTGAATCGTCGTCCTTGTCGCCATCCGAGGCGTCCGACAGCGCGGACTCGTGATGGGCGGCCTGGGAACCGGTCTTCTCGGATTCCACCACGTACACCGGATCGTCCTTGTCCGCCCGGAACGTCTGATCCTTGAACTCCAGGTCCTCCGTGTGTTTGGACTGCACGGTCCCGTACGTGGTGCCCTGCGCGGTGTTCCACCCGACCCGGTCACCCTTGCTTAAAGCCATGTGAACGCCTTTCTCGTCATCGACCGCGGAGACCGTCGAGCCGGGGTTGCGTTCCGGCCGGACCCGTCCGCGGGCCTTCAGTAGACCACACGGGGCGACACTGCGTCACCGGCTCGTACCCGCCGCCGACCCACCGATTTATGGTTCCCTATTCCCTTATAACGCCTCACAAAACGTAATACGGAACCTTAAACCTCGCGGTGGCCATCAGGAGACCCCCGCGCCCACCCCGGCGCCCGCTCCGGCCGCGGCCCCACACCCACCGCGAGCGCCGGGAACACACTCAGCCAAGGCACCCGCTGGACGAGCTTGACGAACCACATTGGCGGCCGCAGTTCCCGACCGTTGATCGCCGGCATGATCAGCCGCGCATGCAGGATCCGCTGCAGGCCCTGGATGAAAACGGTGGGCATCATGCGCCGCCGCTGGATCCGGGCCAGCACCCTCTGCTCGGACCGCCCGGACAACGTGCCGGCCAGCAACAACGGCGCCAGCACACGCGCCGCGGCCACCGCATCCTGCACGGCCAGGTTGATGCCCACGCCACCCACCGGCGACATCGCGTGCGCGGCATCCCCGATGCACAGCACACCCGGGGCGTACCAGCGGCGCAGCCGGTCCACGCGCACGTCCAGGTGCTTCACGTCGGCCAGGGACTCGATCCCGGACACCCCGTCCGCCGCCTCGGGGAACAGCGCCGCGGCGTCGGCCCGGAAGGCGTCGAGACCGCGGGCGCGCACGGCGTCGTCGGCGCCCTTGGGCCCGAGCTGCGCGACCTGGATGTAGCCGTCGCGGGGAATGCCAATGGCCACGCGCCCGCGGTCGGTGCGCGGCAGCAACGACTCGCCCGCGTGGCGGGCGGCGGGGAGGCGGTACCACCAGACGTCGAACGCCACGGGAATCTCACGCGCGGGCAGGCCCACGTCCTGGCGGATCACGGACCAGCGACCGTCGCACGCGATCGTGAGGTCGGCCAGCACGCGGCCGGGGCCATCCTGGGATTCCACGACGACGCCGCTCACCCGCCCGTTCTCGCGCACCACCCCGGTGACCTCGTGCTCGGTGAGCAGGGTGAAGGTGGGTTCGGCGGCGGCCGCCTCGGCCAGCAGACTGAGCAGATCCCACTGCGGGACCATCGCAATGTAGGGGTGGCGCACGGGCAGGCGCGAGAAGTCGACCATGCGCACGGAGGACCCGCCGGGAAGGGGCAGGTCCACGTGGGTGACCTTGGAGTGCGAGATGGCGTTGAAAGTCTCGAACAGCCCGAGGTCCTCCAGCAGGGCCAGGGTGGTGGGGTGCACGGTGTCACCGCGGAAGTCCCGGAGGAAGTCCTTGTGTTTTTCCAGCACCGTGACCGCCACGCCTGCCCGGGCAAGGAGCAGGCCGAGCACCAGGCCCGCCGGGCCACCGCCGACAATGGCGCAGGTGGTGCGTCGTGTAGTACCGGGCGACGGCTTCGGATCCTGAGACATGTCAGCCTCCGTCGCGCGGCTCATCCCGTTCGCCACGCCGCCTGCGGCGCCGCGTCCCCCCGTGACCCTCGTGGGACTCGTAAATGGGCTGCCCCGCCGCCGTGGCGTCCACGGCTTGGATCTGCCCCGTGTCCGGGTCTGTGTTCTCCCGGGTGACCAGCGTGAACTTCTGGTGCCCGTAATCGTTGATCGCGGAGCGGACCGCGCGGCGCATCACGGATTCGGACAGGCGCTGGCGCAGCCACATGGGGTCGGCCTGCAGGTCACGGGTCAAGGCGATGCAGAGCACGAACATCACCAGCACGAACGGCAGCGCCGCCACAATGGTCATGCGTTGCAACCCGCCCAGGGCCTCGTCCGGGGTGTCACCACCGGCCAGGAGCATCACGGCCGCAACACCACCCATGAGCACGCCCCAGAAGATCACCACGGGCCGGGACGGTTCCAGGGTGCCCCGGGAACTCAGCGAACCCATGACGATCGAGGCGGAATCCGCACCGGTGACAAAGAAGATGCCCGTCAGGATCATGGCCAACACGGCCAGGCCCGCGGTGAGCAACTGCGGTGCGTCGAGCGCGTTGAACATGTCGTAGAGGGCGCCGTCGAACGAAATGGTGGGAACGCCGTCGACCATGGTGGCAATGCCGTCAGTGGGATCGGGGGTGCCGTCCGCGGTGTGCTGGATGTTGATGGCGGTGCCGCCGAAGACCGCGAACCACAGCAGGGACACCAGCGACGGGACCACCAGCACGCCGGTGACGAACTGACGGATGGTGCGCCCGCGGGAAATGCGGGCAATGAACATTCCCACGAAGGGCGTCCACGAGACCCACCAGGCCCAGTAGAAAATGGTCCACCCGGACAGCCACTCGCGCATGGCTTCGTCACCGACCGCCTCCGTGCGGGCGGCCATGTCCGGCAGTTGCTGGACGTACGAGCCGATCGCGGAGGGGATGAGGTTGAGGATGAACAGGGTGGGTCCCACCACGAAGATCACCACGGCCATCAGCACTGCGAGCACCATGTTGGTGTTGGCCAAAAACTGGATACCGCGCTCGATCCCGGACACCGCCGAGGCCACAAAGCAGAACGTCAGCACGGCAATGATTGCCACGAGCATGGGCGTGGCGACCTGGCCGATGAGCCCGTTGAACTGCAGGCCGCTGCCGATCTGCAACGCACCCAGGCCCAGTGAGGCCGCCGAGCCGAACAGCGTGGAGAAGATCGCCAGAATGTTGATGATCTTTCCACCCGCGCCGTCCACGGCACGTCGGCCGAAAAGCGAGACGAACGCCTCCGAGAGCAGATTCTTGCGGCCCATCCGGAACGTGCCGTACGCGACGGCGATACCGAGCACCGCGTACATTGCCCACGGGTGCAGCGTCCAGTGGAACAGCGAGGTGGCCATGGCCGTCTCGATCGCCTCGCTGGTCTGCCCGTCCACCGTGGCCGGGGGCGGGGAGATGTAGTGAAACAGCGGTTCGGCCACACCGTAGAACATCAGGCCGATGCCCATGCCGCACGCGAACATCATGGAAATCCAGGACCCGGTGCGGAACTCGGGCTGCTCGCCGTCCTTACCCAGCGGGATCGCGCCGAACCGGCCCAGCGCCAACCACAACACGAAAATCACGAAGAAGGACGAGCACAGCACAAAGATCCAGCCGGTGTTCTCCATGACCCAGTTCAGGGCCGTGGTCGAGATGCTCGACAGGCTCTCGGTGCCCACGAACCCCCACACCACGAACGTCACCACGATTGCGCCGGTCACGCCCAGGATCACCTTGTCGAGGCCCTCGAACCGGTCGCGGATCGGCCGACGACGCCGCTCCACCCCCTCTTTGAGTGCCGCCAGGATCTCCGCTTCGTTCTTCTCCGCGTGATGCAGCTCGGTGGGGTCATCCACGGGACTGGCCGCTGTCGGCTCCGTGCCCGGGCCTAGACCACCCGCGTCATCCGACGTGCCCGCACTCGAACGTTCACTGCTCATCATGGTCCCTTCGACTCAGCTGCGCCGCCGACCTTGTCCATGACCCAGTCGTGGAAAACTCCGATGTGGTGCTCGCTGGGAACCAGGACCCCGCCCTTGGCGTAGATCCTAGACCCCATGGCGGGCTGACAACGCTCGCACGCGTCAAAATCTTGCCGGTTGACCCGGTGGAACAGTTCCACGGACGCGGAGACGTCCCTGCCGGACTCCACGACCGAGGGCAGGTACAGCCAATCGCATTCGATGATCGTGTGGTCCACGGCCAGGGGGAACATGCGGTGGATGATCACATGATCGGGCACCAAATTCACGAACACGGTGGGCTTGATGGTGATCGCGTAATAGCGCCGGTCGTGGTCCTCGTCGACCCCGGGAATCCGGTCCAGGCCTTCGGAGCCGTCCACCGTGAATCCCTTGATGTCCTCCCCGAACTCCGCGCCGTGACCCACGAAGTACTGGGCCGCCAACCCGTCCGCGAACTCCGGCAGCACCTCGGTGAGCTCCGGGTGGATGGTGGCGCAGTGATAGCACTCCATGAAGTTCTCAATGATGAGCTTCCAGTTGGCCTTCACGTCATAGGTGATCCGCCGCCCCAGGGAGAGACGGGCAATGTCATAGGCCTGAATGGACTCGGAATCACCCAGCCGCTCCTCGATGGCACCCATGACGTCTTCTTCAAACGATGGCGGTTCGTCCGCCAGGCACACCCACACGTACCCCAGGTACTCGCGCACGGGGATGGTCACCAGCCCGTACTCCTCGCGGCCGATGTCCGGCATTTTGGTGAGGTTGGGGGCGGCAATCAGCTTGCCGTCAAAGTCGTAGGTCCACGCGTGGTACGGGCACCGGAAGGACCGCTTGGCCTCACCGCTGTCCTCCGTGCACAGCTTGGCGCCGCGGTGGCGGCACACGTTGTAGAAGGCACGAATGCCGTGCTTGCGGTTCCGGGTGATGATGATGCTTTCCCGCCCCACCTGCACGGTCCGGTACGCACCGGGCTTGTCCAGGTCCGCCGAGCGCACCGCGCAGAACCACATCCGTTCGAAAATCTGCTCCTGTTCCGCGCGGAAGAAGTTCTGATCGGTGTAGGTGCGGCCCGGCAACGTGGCGATGAGGCTTTCGGAAACAATGTTGGTGGACACGAGGCCCTCCTTGCAGAACTACTTCACACGAGGGAAGTGGGGATCGGGTGTCGGTTGCTGTGGTTCAGGCGATCAAGCGTTGTTCGGCGGAGGACACCGCCAGCTTGGCCAAGAACTTGCGCCAGCGCGTGAACTGTTTCGGCTGGTTCCAGCCCAGAACGGCCACGGGGTCATCGCCGGCGTAGTAGACGGCCAGGAAGCTTTCCTCACCGGGCCCGCCGTGCTCGTACATCACACGATCCGAACCGGTCATGTCCCCCACGAATTGCAGGCGCGCGCCGTATTGGCACGACCAGAAGTAGGGCTGCTCCACGGGCAAGTACGCGTCGTCGTGCTCGAGCAACGCACCCACCGCGATGGCCGGACGGCCCACCGCACCGGCCCAGTGTTCCACGCGGCGGTGCTGCCCGGTGCGGGTGTCCAGCCACGCCGCGCAATCGCCCACGGCCACGACCCCGGGCACGGTGGTGCGCCCGGCGGCGTCGCAGACCACGCCATTGCCGACGTCGATTCCCGAGCCTTCCAGCCAGGCCACGTTGGGCTGGGCCCCGATGCCGACCACCACGAGGTCGACCGGAAGCACGCGGCCGTCGGCCAGGCGCACGTGAGTCACGCAGTTGTCGTCCGTGTCGAAGCCCTCAATGTCGATCCCACAGAGCAGTTCCACGCCGGCCTGCTCGTGCAGCCGCGCCACCACGGAACCCATTTCCGCGCCGAGCGGTCCACGCAGCGGGGTGGTCGACTTCTCCAGCACGGTGACCTGCAGGCCCAGGGAGTGCGCCGTGGACGCAACCTCCGCGCCGATGAATCCGGCGCCCAGAACCACCAGCTGACCGCCGCGTTCCACGAGAGCCCGCAGTTTGCGTGCGTCCTCGAGCGTGCGCAGGGTCAGCACATTGTCGAGGCCCGTGAGCTCCGGCAGTTGCCGTGCGGAGGCGCCGGTGGCGATGACCAAGAGATCGGCGTGGACCGTGCGCCCGTCCGCGAGCGCGATCTCACGAGCGACGGGGTCGAACGAGACGGCGCGCACGCCGAGCAGCCATTCGGCGTCGAGCTGTTCCCCCTCGATTTCCAGAGCCAGGTCCTCCGCCTGGAACTGGCCGCTGAGGAATTCTTTGGAGAGCGGTGGGCGGTCGTAGGGGCGTTCCGGATCATCACCGATGATGACCAGGCGGCCCGTGAATCCTTGACGGCGGGCGGCTCGGGCGGCGGACAGGCCGGCGAGCGAAGCGCCGACGATGACGAGGGATTCCATGGTGGACCCCTTTCGACTAGCTGGTCGGGACCTCGGAACTGCACCGGCGGGACGCCCGAGACCCAGGTTCCTCATGACGCGTATTACGCAACGCACCGCGTCATGCGATTAAGTGTGAATTGGGTCACGAAAGGGTGTCAAGGGGTGTGGAGCATCCTTTACACGGCGTTCACATCACGGCTGTTTCCCAAGTCCCAGGCCGATTTTTTGCTGACCCAACCCCTTGACACTCCCCGAAACCGGCTCGGAGAATGTTGCGTATTACGACATGAGTTGCGCCCCTCGCGATTTTGCTCACCGCGTGTTCGAGGCCCCTCATCCAGGACCCAGTGAAAGAACCGCGCCCATGCACAAGGTCTGCCCCCTTTCCGATCTCGAACCCGGAGACGCCATCCGCGTCGAGACGACCCCGCCCATTGCGGTGTTCCACACCGAGGAGGGCCAGCTGTACGCCCTCGATGACACCTGCACCCACCAGGACGCATCCCTGGCCGACGGCTGGGTTGAAGGATGTGAAGTGGAATGCCCGCTGCACGCGTCCAAGTTCGACCTGCGCACGGGTCAGGTGGATGCGCCCCCGGCCAAGTTGCCCGTGCGGGCGCATCGGGTGGCGGTTGTCGACGGCGTCATCATGGTCGAGGAATCCAGCGAGCGCCCCAACCTGCCGCCCGGGCTCACCGTGAGCGGCCACGAATAAGATGGCAGGCATGGCCTCCCCCGAAAAATCGCAGTCCCAGCCGCCCCCCGCACCGGAGGATGTCGCGGCCGGTGACGGCGTGACCCCGGGCGGCGTCCAGTCCGTGGACCGGGCCATCACCGTCCTGGAACTGCTGGGGCGATTGGGCACTGCGAGTGTGGGCCAGGTGGCCGAGGAGCTCGGGGTCCACAAATCCACCGCGTCCCGGCTGATCAGCGCATTAGAATCACGCGACCTGGTCATGGCCAATCACGAGTGGGGCAAGTACGAACTCGGGTTCGGCATCCTGCGCCTGGCCCACGCCATCCCGGCACGCTTGAGCCTGGTCGCGGAGGCTCAGGGCGAGATCCGGCACCTTGCCGACGAGTACCGGGAGACCGTCAATCTCGCCGTCCTCCGGGAAGGGGTTGCGGTCAATGTGGCCCAGGAAATCGGGCCGACGTCGCTCGGCACCCATGACTGGATCGGTAACCTCACACCCCTGCATGCCACCTCGAGCGGCAAGGTGCTGCTGGCGGCGCTTTCATCCGCAGAGCGGGCGAACCTGATCAAGAAGACCCGCCTCAAGTCCTATACCGCGCGCACGATCACCTCTCGCCGGCAGCTCGAAGAGCAATTGATCGACGTCGCGGCACAGGACTACGCGACCGTCCTGGAAGAACTGGAAATCGGCATCAATGCCATTGCCGTTCCCGTGCGCGACCACCTGGGCACGGTGGTTGCCGCGGTCAGCATCTCCGGTCCTGCCTTCCGCTTCACCGAGGACACCATGGTGGCCATGAGCGAGGATCTCAAAGCCTCCGGGCTGGCCATCAGCCGACGCCTGGGCTACGACCCGCGGGGCTGACCGGACTCATCCCGCTCGGCGCAGCACCACGGTCTTGGGGCCCTGCAGGATCACCCTGCCTTCGCAGTGCCACTTCACGGCATCGGACAGGGCCTTGCACTCGGTGTCCCGGCCTGCGGCCACCAGGTCCTCCGGGCCGAACGTGTGGTCCACCTGCACGGTTTGCTGGGCAATGATCGGGCCCTCGTCGAGTTCCGCATTGACGTAGTGCGCGGTCGCTCCCACGGTTTTGACCCCGCGTTCGTAAGCCTGGTGGTAGGGCTTGGCCCCCTTGAAACCGGGCAGGAACGAGTGGTGGATGTTGATCACCCGCCCGGACATCCGCGTGGCCAGCGAATCGCTGAGCACCTGCATGTATCGAGCCAGAACCACCAGGTCCACCTCGAAACGATCCACCAGATCCAGCAGGCGGGCCTCGGCCTCGGACTTGGTGTCCGAGGTGACGGGCACGTGGTAGAACGGGATGCCGTGCCACTCCACCAGCCGCTGGTGATCCAGGTGGTTGGACACCACCGCCACGATGTCCACGGGCAATTCTTCGGTGCGGCTGCGGTAGAGCAGGTCATTGAGGCAGTGGCCGAACTTGGAGACCATCACCAGCACCCGCCGCTTGGCCCCGTGCACGTTGAGCTGCCAGTTCATCCCGAACCGTTGCGCCACCGGTTCCAGATCCGCGTACAGCGCATCCCGGTCCAGGGTCTCTCCGGCCGCCGGGGCCACGTGGACGCGCATGAAGAAGTGCCCCCGACGCCGATCGTCGAACTGCGTGAGTTCCACGATGTTGCACCCGTGATCCAGGAGCACCCCGCTCACCGCGTGCACGATCCCCAGGGTCTCGGGGCATTCTAGGGTGAGCACCAATTCCGGCGACGCCGCGCTGGGCGCGTTGGCTTCTACGGTTTCTCTCGGCGCGCTCATCGCGCCACCTCCTGGGATACGAAGTCGGTCATGGTGTCCATCAGCCGCGCAGCCGGGTCATCTGCGGGTCGAAGAGCGGATCCGCTGTGACGGTCGCGGGGATGCGGGTGCCGAAGTACTCGATCTCCACCTCGTCCCCGAGCTGCACCGAGGACGGCAAGTACGAATAGGCAATGGGCTTGCCGAGGGTGAACCCGTAGGCGGCGCTGGTGACGTACCCGGCGGGTTCGCCGTGGTGGAACACCGGTTCCTTACCCAGCACGATGGACTGCGTCCGGTTGATGACCAGGCACCGCAGCCGACGGTCCACGGTCTCCTCACTGAGACCCTCCAGGGCGTCCTTACCGACAAAATCTCCCTTGTCGTGTCTGACGGCGAACGACACTCCGGCCTCGTAGGGGTTGTATTCAGTGGTCATGTCCGTGCCCCACGCGCGGTAACCCTTTTCCAGTCGCAGGGACGCGAACGCTGCCCGCCCCGCCGGAATGATTCCGCGCGGTTGACCCGCTTCCCACAGCACGTCCCACAACCGCTGCCCATTGTCCGCGCTCGTGTAGATCTCCCATCCCAGTTCTCCCACGTAGGACAGCCGCATGGCGGTCACCGGAACCCCGCCGATGCGCGCCTTCTTGGCGCGGAAGTACCGCAGGGCCTCATTAGAGAAGTCGTCGTCGCTGACGGCGGTGACCACCTCGCGGGCCAGCGGCCCCCACAGGCCGATGCAGCAGGTACCGCCGGTCGTATCCCGGACCTGGACCCAGCCACCGGGCACAGCGCCGTCGGTCTGGGCCTTGGCCTCGCGCGTGAGGTAGGCCAGGTCGATATTGCCGTTCGCCCCGACCTGGAACAATTGCTCTCCCAATCGTGCGACCGTGATGTCGCTGCGGATCCCGCCCCGGTCATCCAGGAGCAGAGTGTAGGTCACCGCGCCGGGCTTCTTGTCCAGGTTGTTGGTGCTCAGCCGCTGTAGGAGCGCCAACGCACCGGGGCCGGAGACCTCCAGGCGTTTGAGCGGCGTCATGTCGTACATGGCCACCGCGGTGCGGGTCTTCCACGCTTCGACCGCGGCAATGGGCGAGTGGAACATTTGCGACCACGCGTCCCGGGCCGGCGGACGCCACTCGGTGGGCAGTTCCTTGAGCAGACGGGCGTTGGACTCGAACCAGTACGGCCGCTCCCATCCGCCGGATTCCAGGAAGTAGGCTCCCAGCGCCCTGTGACGCGCGTGGAACGGAGTGACCCGCAGGTCCCGCGGGGACAGCCGCGGTTGCAGCGGGTGGAGCACGTCGTAGATTTCCACGAAGTTCTGCTGCGAGGTTTCGCTCACGTAGGAGGGGCTGAGCTGCACCTCCTCGAAGCGGTTCACGTCGCACTCGCCCAGATTGGTTTCGGAGCGACCCGTGGTGATGAGTTCGGCCATCGCTTTGGCCACGCCGGCCGAATGGGTGACCCACACGGCCTCCGCAATGTAGAAACCGTCGACCTCGGGGGACTCACCCAGGAGGGGGCCGCCGTCCGGGGTGAAGGAGAAGATGCCGTTGAACCCGTCCTCGATCTCAGTGTCGCGCAGCCCTGGGAGCAGCTCCCGGGAGGCCTCCCACGAGGGCATGAAGTCCTCCGGGGTGAACTCCAAGCGCGAGGGCATGTGTTTCTCGGTGATGTCCTGCGGTGCATAGACCCCCAGGTCATCGGGATCCACCGGCATGGGTCGGTGAGCGTAGGAGCCGATGCCGTAGCGATCGCCGTGCTCGCGGTAGTAGAGGTCCTGGTCCTGGAAGCGCAGGATCGGCAGTCCCGCGCCGTTGGGGTGTTCGTTGCGGCCCGCCAGGTCCGGGACGGGGGTGGTTTTCACGTATTGGTGGGCCAGCGGCAGCAGGGGCACGTCCATGCCCACCATCCGTCCGACCTTGGGGCCCCAGAATCCCGCGCAAGAAATCACGATGTCCGCCGGCACGACGTCGTCCGCGGTGCGCACGCCCGTGACCCGGCCGCCGGACTGTTCCACGTCCAAGACCTCGGTGGAACCGCGGTAGGTGACTCCGGCCTCGGAGGTGCGCTCGATCAGCACCTGGACCGCGCGGGCCGCGAGCGCCAGGCCGTCACTGGGGACGTGGAGCCCACCCAGGACGAGGTCTTCATTGATGAGCGGGTAGAGCGCTTTGCATTCGGCGGAGTCCAGTAGCCGGCCTTTGATGCCCCAGGAGGTGGCGTAGCCGAGTTTGCGATGCAGATCCGCCCAGCGGGTTTCGGTGGTGGCAACCTCCAGCCCGCCCACCTGGTTGAAGCACGAGGTGCCGTCTTTCTGGAGTGCCTTGAGCTTGTGCACCGTGTAGTGCGCGAACTCGCTCATGGTCTTGGAGGGGTTGGTCTGGAACACCAGACCCGGCGCGTGGGAGGTGGACCCGCCGGGCATGTTCAGGGGGCCCTGGTCCAGGACCGTGATGTTGTTCCACCCCCGGGCGACCAATTCATCCGCCAGGTTGGCCCCGACGATCCCGGCTCCGATGATGACAATGCGCGGTGTGGACATGTGCTTCTCCTGGGGTGGGTTCGGTACGGAAGCAGTGGATGTTCGCGTGTCCGGTGGATGATCCAGGCACATATACATGTGAGACCGGATAACATATATATTAGAGTTGCATGTAGCGTAGATAACGCTTTTTCACCCGTCAAGGGTGCACTGAAAATCGATGTGGGAGGCCCAGTGGACGTGAGGATTTTCGGGGCGGAGCAATCGGCACCCAAACGATCGTCGCTGGCCGACACGGCCTACGAGGCGCTCCGCCAACAATTACTCACCCTTGACATCCGTCCCGGCGACCCATTGAACGACGCCGCTCTGGCCGAAGACCTGGGCATGGGCCGGACACCGGTGCGCGAGGCCCTGAAGCGACTCGAGGTCGACAAGCTGGTGGTGAGTTACCCCAAGCGCGGGACGTTTGCCACGCGGGTGGAGATCACCGATCTGGTCTACGTCTCGGAAATCAGGATGCAGCTGGAGCCCATGGCGGCTTCTCGAGCCGCGCGCGTGGCCACTGCGGCTACGCGCGCGGAGCTGGCGGGCATTCAAGAACAGCTCCGCGGCTTCGACATCGAGCACGCCAGCGTCACGGACATCCTGACGTGCGACTCCATGGTGCACCGAGCCGTGTACCGGGCCGCGGGCAATCCGTATCTCGAAGACACCCTGATCCGCTACAACAACCTGGCCACCCGCATCTGGTGCATGGTGATCGACCGGTTGCCGCGGCTCGCCGAGCACGTCCAGGAGCACATTCAGTTGCTGCAGGAAATCATTGACGGTGACGCGGACCGGGCCTCCGCGTTGGCGCGCCACCACGTGGAAGGGTTCGAAGCCGCCGTTCGTTCGGCGTTGTTCGCCGCATGATTCCCGTCACGTGCTGTCACTAACCAGCACTTCCCCTAAGTTTGCTTACTGAATCCCCGTCAAAGGCGTAGCGTGAGAGAACCCTCCCCGCTAGACCGTTAGCTCACCCGAACAGCATTGGAGATTCACACCATGATCATGAAGACCCTTCACGATGCCGGCATCCGTTCCGAGTACGCCTACGCGGCCGGCATGGGTTCCATTGCCCTGTCCTTTGTTTCGTGGGGACTCTCGCGAGTCAAGAAAACCGACTCCAAGGCCCAATCGGACCGCTGGGGTATTTTCGTGGGCCACTGGGCCCCTACCTTTATGACCGTGGGCCTGGCCTTGGCGCAGTACGAAGACACCCTGACGACCAAGAAGAAGTAACTCCCATTCACCCACTCGGCGAACCGCTCCGCGTTGCTACACGCGGGGCGGTTCGCTCTTCGGTGAGTAATTACCTGCCTCGTACCTGCGTCGCAGCACGGAATTGTGCTGATTGTCGGCGGGGTGCTGTTGATCAAGCCGGGGGCGGCGACAGCACCTCATAGGCTGCGTCCAGGAACTCCTTGGCCAGCGGCGCGCCCGTGACCGAGCCGTAGTCGCCGTCCTCCACGAACACGGAGAACGCGAGGTCGCCCTGCGCCACGATGACCCACGAGTGCGTCCGGGGGAATCCACCTCGGTCAGGGTCGGGTTGACCGAACTCTGCAGTGCCGGTCTTACCCAGCACGTCTCCTCCCGGATGATTGTTTAGTTGCTCCAAATGACCCTCGGTGACCACGGCGCGCATCAGCTCTTTCAACTGCGCGGCCTCTTGTTCGGTCAATGTTGTCGGCAGCTCCCGAGCCGGTTTCTCTTCGGGCACCAACTGTGGGCACACGCAACGCCCCCGCACCACACTGGCCGCAAAAACGGCCATGGCCAGCGGTGACGTTTGTATTCTGCCCTGACCGATCATTGACGCCGCATGTTCGGTCCCCGCTTCGTCATGGGGAATATTGCCGGAATATGCAGAGATGCCGAGATCCCAGTCCGCGCCTATGCCGAGAGCCTCTCCCGCGGATACCAGGTCGCTTTGGCTCACGGAATCGTGCTTGTCGATCAACGCGGTGTTGCAACTCTGCGCGATCGCCTCCCGAAGCGATATGTCACCCAGGTGGTCCGGTAGATATGTGCCGGCGTTCTTGAACGTCTGGCCGTCCACGGTAATGGATTCGGAACACTGCACGGCCGAGTCGGGTGACGCGCCGTGACGCAGCAACGCCAGCGACGTCGCAATCTTGAATGTGGACCCCGGCGCGTACTGACCCACCGTGGCGGTGGGATATGAATTGTCGTCAGGACCGGAAGCCACCGCCAAAATGTCGCCCGTCGAGGGCCGCACCGCAACAATCGCGCTGGGACTCCCCGTGTCCTTGATGATTCCCTCGGCAGCTTTCTGCAAATCGGCATCAAGCGTCGTCGTCAAAGGACTCTTGGCCGGGGCCTTCTGCTCCCACAGCGGTCCCGTAGAGACCGGCGGCGCAGAGCCGTCCAGTTCTCGGATCGTCACTCGCACCGACGGCGCCGCGCGAAGTTTTTCGTCGAAGGCCTCCTGTAGCCCTCCCGCGCCGATCCACTCGGCATCCTTGATCTCGTCGCCTCGATTCTCGACATCTTCTGCGGTGGGGGGACGCACTGACCCCAGCACAGCGCTCGCGAAGCCCCGCTGCAGGGACAGCGGCATGGTGTTGGTCAGAACCTCGTAGCCGGTAATGGTTTTCAGCGCGGCCGCGTCCAACTCGAGGAAGTCCGACCGCCGTAGCGTGAGGGCATCCACGAACGCTTGGGGGCCGTACGCTGCGACTTTCTCCTGGTAGTCCTTCGGGTCGATGTCGAGCACTGCGGCGAGCTTGCGGGCGGACGCCGCGGCCTGGTCATCGGTGAGGCCCTGCTTATTGATCCCGGGCAGGTGCACTTGCTGGTCGGAGACCAGTGCGGCGCCGTTCCGGTCAAGTATCTGCGCGCGCTCGCCCGGGATGGTGGCCAGAGCAAGCCCCTGCCCTTCCGCGAGGTCCGGGTGCAGAATTGAGTCCTCCCACCGCACCCGCCATTGACCGTCAACCTTCTCCAGCTGCGCCTGGGTTTCGTAGGTCCACGCCTGCTCGGGATCGGTGGACGGCCAGGTGAAACCGAGGCGGGCGGTGGCCGCGCCGTCGCGTTCATCAATCCCCCGCACGTCCACGGCCGGGCGCTGCGACCCTTTCATTCGTTCTGCGAGGAACGATTGAGTATCCGAGGGTGCCGACACCAGGGGAACCCCGGCGACATCTCCCTGATGCAGGGACGTTGCAAGCCGCCCCGCAACGTCCCGGGGGCTCTCTGAACGGCCCACGGAACAAGAGGTCAGCATGCCGGCTGACACGCATGCCAACCCCAGTCCGGACCAGGTGAGGAAAGTGCGACGGTTGGTGGAGTTCATGCTTTGAACCTAGGAGCCGCAGTTGCCATAGGTCCAATATGATGAGAACCCAGAGTCCATAAGCAGAGGATTATCATGGCGGTCAATGTGACACGTCTGGCCACCTGTTTCGTGGCCGTGAGTGAACACCTGCATTTTGGTCGCGCCGCGGAGCATCTCGGGATGAGCCAGCCCGCCCTCTCGCAAGCTATCCGGCAGCTTGAAAGTCTGCTGGGATGCCAGCTGTTCATCCGATCCGGCTCCGGGGTGGCTCTTTCCCGAGATGGCGAGACGGCCCTGATGCGAGCCCGCACCCTCATCAGAGCCGAGCAGGATTTCCTGGCCACCCGCGATCGGGCGGTGCCCTTACTGGGGATCGCTCACGAGGTGCCCCAGGGGCTAGCTCTTGCGCTGATCCAACGGCTGCAGCCGGTCACGGCCGTGCGCCTCTCCAGCGCCCAGTGCGTGACGGACGTGCGTTCGGGAGCGCTGGCCGCCGGCGTCGTCATCACCCCGGCCCTGCTCACCGGTGTGAAGCCGCTGGTGGGCGCTGCAGCACAGGTCATGCTGTGGACAACTCAGCACGACGGTGCCATCACCACCGCCGCGCAGTTGCGCTCGGCGGCGGGGACCGAACTTGCCGTCTCACCGCGGCGCTGGAACACGGCCGTCTCGCATGAAGTTCAGGACAGTATGCGGCGCGCCGGGGCCACCGCAGCCCTCACCGAGGTCGAGAACGATGTGGCCGCGTTCAACGTCATCGCCCGTGGCGGGTGCATACTCAACCTGGGCCGCGAAGTTCCCGGATGTAGAAGCCGGCGCATTGATGCCGCCCTGCTGCGGATCGGATTTCAACTCATTGTTCAGCCCACCATCCGGGACGACGCCGGGTGGGCGGAGGCCTTCACGGTGGTGTTCAACCATCTGGATCGCCCATGACCTGGCTTGGGGACTCACTGGAACAGATCGCCGACGACGCCGCCGTCGAGTTCACCGTCAGCGCCCGTCACCTGGGTACCGGCGCCAGGTTCGACGTGCGCGCCGACGTCCCTTGGACTGCGGGATCGACGTACAAGCTCATCCTGGCGGCGGCCTGGCTGGAAGCGGTCGCGGAAGGGATAGCGGATCCACACCGCCGGGTTCTGATCGATGAGCAGACCCGCCGAGACGGGCCCACGGGACTCTCGCTCACCGATGATCCGGTGGAACTCAGCTACCGGGATCTGGTGCGGTCCATGCTGATCGTCTCGGACAACACGGCAGCCCACTGGATCTGGTCCGATCTTGGGGCCGAGTACATGCAGGTGAAACTGAAGACCTGGGGAGCCGATGTCACGAGCATCGTCGACACCGGGGAGCAGAACTTCTCCCGCGTGGAACTGGGCACCGGCGACGATCTCTGGCCCAGTGAATTAGAAGTTTTCACCTTGGAGAAGACCGACCTGCAGCTTTTCAGCGTTACCTCCGCCTCCGATCTGCGCATCATCCTGGAGCGACTGTGGACCAATCAACTCGCCACTCCGGAACTCTGCTCCTGGTTGCGGAGCGTCCTGGGGCAGCAACTTTTTCGCCATCGGCTGGCAAGCGGGTTCGACTACGACGGCGTGGAAGTTGCGGGCAAGACCGGCACGTGGGGGCCGTACCGCCATGAAGCGGGAGCGGTCACCCACCCCGGGGAGCCTCCGGTGGTCATCAGCGTCATGACTCGCTCCGCACGCGCCGCCCAGCAGCAGCCCCTCGCTCATGCTGCCGTGGGCCGCATCGCAGCGGCGATCGTCCAGGCAATGAGGCAAGGGTGGACAGGGGAAGGTCGCGGGTCCCCAGGCTGAGCCTTGACCCGCCCGCGCCCGTTCAATCAGGGCTTAGCCTCGATCCACCGATGAGCCCTCGGCTGGTGGAGTCGGCTTGATTAGCGTGGCATGGTGCGCCGTGGGCAGGAGTGAGTTCCGGTCATGCGTTCACGCTACCGAGCCGTCGCGCAGGACGGCAGCGCCGGCGGCGGCGCACCAGGCTCCCGCGATGAGCAGCACCGGAGCGCCCAGGATGCCGCACCAGAAGCTGCGCGCTACGTCATCCGCCCGGGCGAGCGCGGCGAACACAGCGATCACCGTGAGCACCACTCCGACGATCGCGAGGATCGGTTGGCCGAACACCCACGCCAGCGGAAGGAAGTGGATGCCGACGATCGCCAGGATCAGCGGCGCGATGAGGTCGGCTCGCCCGGCGAGGTTGGCCCAGATGGAGAGGCCGATCATCAGTGCGACCTCGACCCAGAACACCACGACGTAGGTGATGAACGGCGCGCCCTTCGTGTCGAACGCCGAGCCCGCACTCCAGTGGTGCGCCGCGATCGAGATGCAGATGGCGTCGAGCACGACGCCCAGTGCGCTCAGGATGCCGAGCACGATCCGCCACGCGATCCCGGCGGGAGGCTGCTCCTGCGCCCACCCGGCCCACACGAACGCTGCGGCGCCGAAGATGGCGCCGCTCATGACGAGGTCGCGGGGATGTTCGAGCGATAGCATCTTCACATTCTACGCCGGGCGCTGCTTCCAGCCGCGACTGCGAGAGCCAATCGAGCCCCGCGTGCTGGGCGAGGCGGAGCATCGGGACCAGCCCTGCGGCCGACGCGAGATTCGGATCATCGAACACCGCTGACACGGCAGCGGGAGCATGCTCTAAATGGCATCTACGAGATGCCTCTCGGACTCGGGGAATAGGACCTTGGACAAGCTCTACTCTCCCCGGTCAGAGGGGCATTTCTGCGTCATGACACACGCTCAACACCCAGCCCAATCGGTGGATCGAGGCTAACGGGAAAGGGATTCGTAGACCTCTACCAGGACGGACACTGTCGCCTGGTTCGCCCGGCACGTGGACATCGGCACCTGCCCGAACTCCTCGCGGGGAATCGGACCGCGACACAACCGAGCCGTTCGTTTCATATCCCAGTCGATGTATACATGCCAGCCATCGGCCTCTTCGGACACCGATCTGACCACGCCCACGGCGCACACCTGCTGCCGTTTGGACAGGTACGCCCAGATCGGATCGCCGGAGCGCATGCTGCGGTAGCCGCTCCGCAGACACCACCGATCCGCCCGCTGCGAGCGCCCGATGGCTTCCCACACGGCAGTGGCGTCAGCACGGGTCAGCCAGTCCGCCGGTTGGAACTCCAGGTGCGCCGCCGGGTTGATCGGCAGCAACCAGTGCACGCTCACGTGGATTCCTCGGTCGACAGCAGCGCAGCATACCCCTCACGGTAGGTCGGGTAGCGCAGCTCCCCCACGAACTTCTGCATGAGAGAACTGTCCAGCACCTTGCCGCGCGGTGCGGTATCAATGGGCGATGAACTGTCCGGGGGCACGGGTACATCCAACAACCTGGCAATATGCGCGGCCACGTCCCCCAGTACCGCGGGCTCGGTATCCACGGCATGCATCAGCGCGGGCGGCTCGGGAGATGCCAGCACGGTGTGCAGGACAGTCACCAGATCGTCCCGGTGGATCCGATTGGTCATCCGATTGTGGGCCAGCGCCTCACCGCGGCGCACGCGATCAATCAGCGACGTGCGTCCCGGACCGTAGATCCCCGCCGGTCGCACGATGATCACGCCGGGGAACAATTGGGCCGCCAACTCCTCGGCCGCAAGCAATACGCGGGCGGTGTCCCGCGCAGGAGACGGTGGGGTCGCTTCCGTGACAACCTCTCCGTCACCACCGCCCAGCACCCCGGTCGAGGACACCAACACCACGCGCTGAGGCGCACTCCCACCGGAACGCAGCGCTCGATGCAGTCCCCGCAGCGCACCCAGATAGGTACGTTCGTAGGCAGCAACGTCACGCCCGTCCGCGGTCAACGTGATGACCACGGCATCAGCCGGTGGCAGCGCGGCGGTTCCAGGGTTTGCCAGGTCCAAAGCGACGGGTGAGATCTCCTCGGGAAGCCGTCCGGGGCGGCGTCGTACCCCCGTGGCGTGCCAACCGTGCTCCACAAGGCGCCGTCCCAGGGCCGTGCCCACATCACCGCAACCGGCCAGAAGTACGTGGTGAGTCATGGGTCGAGCCTTTCATCCGGTGCCGGGGAGCGCCTGCCCGTCATCGCAGACATGGTCGAACGGTCAGCGGTCGTTGCCGAAAGCCTGCGCGATGTCTGCGAGCTGCGCCATCAGCAGGTGGTAGTCCTGCCCCTGCACGGGGAACCGAGCGGCAATCGTTTCGGGAACTTTTTCGGCGACCGCACGGAGATCGCGACCGGCATCGGTGAGCCCGATCAAACGACGTCGTTCGTCGTGTTCGTCGCGGCGCCGCACCACCAGGCCTCGCTGTTCGAGCCGGCGCAGCACGGGGGTGAGCGTGCCGCTGTCCAGTCCGAGGAGGTCGCCGAGCTGGCCAACGCCCAGCGGTTGGTCTGTCTGCCACAATGCGAGCATGGCCAGGTATTGCGGGTATGTCAGGCCCAGCCGGTCGAGCTCGGACTTGTAGGCGCGCACCACGGCATGACTGGCGCGGTACAGGGCGAAGCACAGCTGGTTGTCGAGATCCAGCGGAGAAGTCGGGGCGGTCACACCTGAATCCTAGCAAGAACGCTGGACACATTTAGATTGTGTCCAATATAGTTGTGTCATCATCATATCCGAAGGAGACGCCATGGAACCGATCTACACCGCAGAAGCCCTGAGCACCGGCGACGGCCGTTCCGGTCACGTCCGCACCAGCGACGACACCATTTCCATTGACCTGGCCCCGCCCCAGGAAATGGGTGGCAGCGGTAACGGCAGCAATCCCGAGCAACTGTTCGCCGCCGGTTACGCCGCCTGCTTCCACTCGGCCTTGCAGCTGGTGGCCAAGTCCGCCAAGAAGGACCTGGGCGATTCCGCCGTGGGAGCCCAGGTGTCCATCGGCAAGGAGGGCGAGGGCTTCGGCCTCTCGGTGATCCTCGAAGCCGTCATCCCGAACCTGCCCGAAGACGAGGCCCGCGAGCTGGTCGAGCAGGCCCACCAGGTATGCCCCTACTCCCGCGCGACCCGCGGCAACATTGAGGTCGAGCTGCGCGTCACCGACGAGTAAGCCTCTCGTTCCGAGCCGGGCGGCGCGGTCTTGTTTTCAGCAAGTACGCGCCGCCCGACGCCGCTCCTGCCGGCTCCCGAGCCGAGGCCACCGCACATCCGCTCCCCCGCCATTCGAAGTAGATTCGCTACATGTCTTGTCCCCGACGTCGCCCCGCCCGCGAGCGTTCCCGGACGATCACCCGAATCGTCTTGGGCAGCTTCATGCTGTTCGCGGGCATCGCGCACCTGACCTTTGCCCGCGAGGAATTCCAGGCACAAGTTCCCTCGTGGCTACCCATCGACCACGACCTGGTGGTGCTCGGCTCCGGCGTGGTCGAAATCGCCCTGGGCGCCGCGTTGATCGCGCTCCCCAGGTACCGCTTGATCACCGGCGTTACCCTGGCCGTGTTCTTCGTGGTGGTGTTTCCCGGCAATATCGCGCAGTACGTGGAGGGAACGGACGCCTTCGGCCTGGACACGGACGCTAAACGCCTCGCGCGGTTGTTCGGTCAGCCGCTGTTGATCGCGGCCGCGCTGTGGGCCGCCGGACTCCCAAGACGCTCCGCACCGCACACCCGCTCCATCGACGCACGTGACACGTATGCTTTCTAAACGGGACGTGTGACTTCCCATCCCGCCCATTACGGAAAGCAGGCCCACATGTCAGACATCGATCCGGAAAACCCGCGTCCCGACCGTGAACAGATGGCCGCCGCAACCAACGAGGATTCGGGTTACAGCATCGAGGGAGATACTCCGCCCGCCGAAGGTCTGGGTGTGGGAGACACCAACAACGAGCTGGATGTCGACCGTCCCGGTGACCGTTCCAGGGGAAAAATCGCGGTGGCCGTGCTCGCCGTTCTCGTGGCCGTGTTCCTGATCCTCGCGATCATTGGTCGCGTGGTCGGGTTCATGTAGTCCGCTGCCGCCGGCCGGGATCAGAATCCCTGTGCCTGGATGATGGCGATCTTCTGCCACACCTTGCGGGCCATGTCGGAGGTGAGGGTTTCAATGCCCTCCACGGCGTCGAGTACGTCACCGTCCGTGGTGTCCTCGGCGAAGAGCGCGGCCGTCTTCCCGACGAGCGAGAGCATCTCCGTGCAGTAGTCGAAGTAGTGGGCGAGCTGTTCCCGGGTGAGGTCCAGCCCGCCGTCGGCCCGAGAACCACGCTGGAGCCGCTCCGGCACTTTGGTGAGCTGGTGCATATCAATCACGTGCGCCAATGAGCGCAGCCGGTGCACCAGACGCAGCACACGGGCGCGTTCCAATCGTTCGGGGATCGCCACCAGGAAAAAGATGGCGATGCCCGCGAACACCAGGTTGTTGACCACGGTTTCCAGCAGCGGAAGCCAGTCCACCGGGCCCAATGAATCCGGTGTCTGCCAGATACTGACGGCGGCAAGCACAATTGCGCCACCGAAAATCGCGAGCACCGCGATGATTCCCAGGCGGGAGAGCAGCCGGGCGAGCCGAATGCGACGTCGACTGATGCCTCCCCCGCTGATGACTTCATCGACGAGACCCAGCAGTTCTCCGCACACCTCCCACAGGCCACGGTCCGGAAAGCGCGAATACACCCGTTTCTGCAGGGCCGCCGTGGATTCGCGGACGGCGGTGCTGTCCAGATGTTGGTAGCGAGAACCGACGGGAGGAGCGTCGTCGTGATCGTCGGGCCGGGCGGGAAGTTCAACGGGATAGCGCACCCATAGAGGGTACGGGACGGGACAGACGGAGGGCCGCCGATTCTCCCGATCGGCGGCCCTCCTCACTTCACGACGTGCTGACTTCCCGGTCGAACCGCGCTCCGGCGGGGTTCGGCGGCAGCACGTAGAAGACCAACAGAATGATCGGCCCGAGGAACGGAATCAAAGACAGCAAGTACAAGAAACCGGACATGTTCACGTCATGCAGTCGCCGCACGGCGAGCGCGATGCTCGGAATGATGTGGGCCACTACGAACACGAGGAGCAAGAGGGACAGGAAGATCCCCAACCCGTTGGGTTCGCTTCGTGCCGAGTACGAGTAGGACGTGGCGGATGTGACCGTATTGCTGCTCACCACCTCGCTGCCCACCGTGCTGATGAGCACCGTGAGCAGGACGTAGATCAGAAAGAAGAAGAGCGCGATCCACCAGTACTCGGAGCGGCTGGCGCGTCCGGAGAACTGGGCGTACTTCTTGTAGAACCGTTTGATGGCTTGGCCGGGTCCCACGGGAACGCCCGGCTGGGAGCCTGGTTGCTGGTGGCCGCTCTGGTCGTCACCGGGTGCGCCACCGGGCCGATACTGATCGGCGGCCGGAGAAGCGTCGTACCGTTGGTAGTTGTCTAGCTGCGAGTCTCTCTGCTGGGAGGCATCAGAGTTGGGGGTGCTCATGTTATGCCCTTCACACGTGCGAATGATGTGCTTACAGACACTAACCCGTAAACAGCCGCCCGTGCCGTTAGCTCGCGAGAGTCTTTTCCGAGCCTCCTGACCCGGTCTCGCCGGTATTTCCAAGCAGCCAACCCCCGCCTTAACTCCGGGGAACGGGTAGGTTAACGGTAGTTGTTTTTCAGATGCCCGGGTACGGGCGGATCCACAGACGTTCGGCAATGGCCCGAGCATCGCACGCGAGGAGTTCTCATGGTCACCCGGACCCTCCCTGCAATCCGCCGGTTTGGCGTGATCCTGGGGTACCTCCTGGTGTACGTCATGATCTGGGCCGGTCTCGCCATGCTCGTTGCCGCGATCGGCATCCGCTACTACTTCGGCAAAATCTCCTTCGGGCAGATGCGCCTCAACATTGTCACCTTGGAAACCGACGGCGGCGGTGGCTCCCTGGTCTGGATGGGCATTCTGGGCATCGGTGTACTACCCCTGGTCATCACCGTCGGCATTGCGGTGTGGCAGTATTTCCGGCGCCGCAAGCGCCGTCGGCTGGGGTGCGACACCCGGCCCCACGGTAAGAAATGGGCCATGCGCGGGATCTCGACCGCCCTGGTGGCCGCGGTTGCGGCGGGCGGGACCACGGCGTTCGCCTCCACCGTGGGTATCGGTGACTACATCCGTTCGGCCAGTTCGCCGTACAACATGAGCGATTACTACGCGCAACCCACGGTCACCAACGCGGACGCCAAGCGCAATCTGGTGACGATCTACTTGGAGTCCGGTGAGCAGACCCTCGCGAATGACGAGCACTTCGAGAAGGACGCGTTCGCTCCCCTCAAGGACGTGACGCGACCCGAGGACGGCTGGCAGAGCATCGAGGACTTCAACCAGTACGAGGGCGGCGGCTGGACCATGTCCGGGCTGGTTTCCACGCAGTGCGGTGTACCGCTCAAGGGCGTGGGGGCGTCGGTGGACAGCGGTTCCCCCGACCAACTCGTCGGCAGCATGAACAGCTACCTGGGTGGCCTCACCTGCCTGGGCGACATCCTGGCCGAGCAGGGTTACACCAACGTGTTCCTGGGCGGCGCCAACCCGTCCTTTGCGGCCAAGGGCACCTTCCTGGCGAACCACGGGTACACCAAGGATCTGGGCCTCGATGACTGGCGCGCCGCCGGGGAACCCGAGGAGAGCTTCCGCAGTGACTGGGGCCTGAGCGATCAGCGCCTCATGGCCAACGCCAAGAACGAGATCGATCAGCTGTACGCCACGTCGGTGCAGACGGGCCAGCCGTTCAACCTGTCCATGCTCACCCTGGACACCCACGAACCGGTGCACATTTACGATTACTGCACCGTGGACACCGAAAGCGAAGTGACCTCCGCGTTCTTCTGCTCCATGACCCAGGTGGCGGACTTCGTGGAATATATGGACCAGATGGGATATCTCGAGGACACCTCCGTGGTGATCATGGGTGACCACCTCAAGCACATGAGCGCCGGCGACGCCTTCCACGAGCAGCTGGGTGGGAACACCAACCGCACGATCTTCAACCGGATCTGGGTTCCGGGTGAGACGGGCACCCCCGAGACCCGCTCCGGCGCCGATCAGCTCAACATGTTCCCCACCCTGCTCGAGGCCGCCGGGCTGACCCTGGAGAATCGCGAGGCCGGGTTGGGCGTTTCCGCGTTCACCTCTGACATCCCCGGCAGTTCCGCGCAGAGCTTCGAACCGGATCCGTACAAGGACCTCTTGGAATCCCGGTCGGAGAAGTTTTACTCCGGGGCTTGGGCCAGCACCGCACCGTAACTTGGGCAGCGCCTGACCTAACGACGACCCCGCGTGCGCGCGTTGCTCACGCGTGCGCGCCGAGCGCCTCCAGCACCGCGTCCCCGTACTCCGCGAGCTTCTTCACGCCCACGCCGCTCACGGCGCCCAATGCTCGCACACTCGTGGGCTTCGCCTCCACGATGCCCACGAGCGTTGCATCCGAGAACACCATGTAGGGCGGAATCTGCTTCTCCTTGGCGACCGACGTGCGCCATGACCGCAGGGTCTCGAAGACTTCGCGGTCAGCCGTCTCCAAACCCTCGGCGGCCGAGGCGCGGGCGCCCCCGGCGGACCGGGCGCGCCCGCGAGCCGGCGACGTCGGCGCCCTGTCGACCGCCAAGTTCAGGGTGACTTCGCCGCGCAACACGGGACCGGCGTTCGGGCCGGGGACGAGCACGCCGTAGTCACCCACGGCCTCCACGATCCCGCGCGCGAGCAGCTGCCGTAGCACCGAACGCCATTCGCGTTCGGACAGTTCCGTGCCGATCCCCCACACGCTCAACTCGTGGTGGCGTGATTCCACGGAACGCTCGTTCTCGCGCCCGAGCAGCACGTCGAAGACCTTGCCCGACCCGAACTGCTGACTGCGCTCGCGCTGCAATCGGATGAGTGTGGAGAGCAACTTCTGCGCGGGCACCGTCGCATCCCACATGGCGGGCGGTTTCAGGCACGTATCGCAGTTGCCGCACGGCTCGGACTCCTGGCCGAAGTACCGCAGCAGTTGCACACGGCGGCACGAGACGGTCTCGCACAGGGCGAGCATCGCGTCCAAGTGCGAGCGCGCGTTGCGCAAGTGCAGTTCGCTGCCCTCGCCACGGTCGATCATGCGGCGCTGGTTGACCACATCGCCCAGACCGTAGGCCAGCCACGCGGTCGACGGGAGCCCGTCGCGTCCGGCGCGGCCCGTCTCCTGGTAGTAACCCTCGATGCTCTTGGGCAGGTCCAGGTGCGCGACGAAACGCACGTCCGGTTTGTCGATGCCCATGCCGAACGCAATGGTTGCAACGATCACGATTCCCTCTTCGCGCAGGAACCGTTCCTGGTGATCGTGGCGGACCGAGGCATCGAGACCCGCGTGGTAGGGCAGCGCCGCGATCCCGTGCTTCTCCAGCCACTCCGCGGTGGTTTCCACGCTCTTGCGGGAGAGGCAGTACACGATGCCGGCGTCGCCGTCGTGTTCGGTGGTGATGAATTTCAGCAGCTGGTCGCGGCCGCGGTCCTTGGGTTCGATCCGGTACTGGATATTGGGGCGGTCGAAGTTGGAGACGAAGTGGGCTGCGTTCTCCATGCGCAGGCGCTTGGTGATTTCGCGATGCGTGCTGCGGGTGGCCGTGGCGGTCAGCGCAATTCGGGGGACGCTGGGGAACGCGTCCGCAAGCACGGACAGGCCCAGGTAGTCGGGGCGGAAGTCGTGGCCCCACTGGGCCACACAGTGCGCCTCGTCAATGGCGAAGAGTGCGATCCGGGCCCGGCGGAGCAGGTCGAGGGTGCGGGGCAGGATCAGTCGTTCGGGTGCCATGTAGAGCAGGTCGATGTCGCCGGCGAGCAGTTGTTGTTCCACCGCTTGTGCCTCCTGGAAGTCCAGGGAGGAGTTCAGGAAGGCCGCTCGAATGCCCACCGCCTCAAGTGCTGCCACTTGGTCCGACATGAGCGCTATCAAAGGCGAGATCACGATCCCGGTGCCCTCCCGCAGGATTGAGGGGATCTGATAACACAGCGATTTACCGCCGCCGGTGGGCATGAGGACCACGGCATCTGCCCCGCTCATCACCCGGTCAATGATGGCGGCCTGTTCACCGCGGAACTCGTCGTAGCCGAAGACGTCGGAGAGGACGCTCAGGGGTGTGGGTGCGGCGTCGACGGTCTGCATAGCGGTGTGGTGGTCCTGCATGGTCTCCACACTATGTCCGGTTCCGGATGCAGAAAGACCCGAGCCAATCAGTCCTCACGCGGGGGCGCCGTTTGAACCTCCGACACCGGGGGCAGATCCATGATGACCGTGGTTCCTTCTCCCTCGACCGAGCGCAGCTCCACGGTCCCGCCGTGCTGCTCCACAATCGTGCGCACAATGACCAGCCCCAACCCCGTACCGGGGATCTGCTGGTTCGCAGCGTTCGAGGCACGGGTAAAGCTGGTGAACAGCATATCGATGTCCTGAGCGGGGATCCCCATTCCCGTGTCCTCGCACGTCAATCGCGCTCCCTCGCCGTCGGGTGTCCGGGAGAGGGAGAGGGTCACTGTGCCACCCGGCGGGGTGAACTTCACGGCATTGCCCACCACGTTGGTGATGGCACGTTCCAATCGGTCCCTGTCCCCCAGCGCCGGCCAGGTTCCCGCAAGTTCCTCCGTGAGGGTCACCTGACCCCTCGTGGCCTGCGGCACGAGATTGGTCATCACCCGGGAGGCGCAGTCGGCGAGGTCCAGCTCGCGGTAGTGCCTCGAGCGACCGTCTTGCTCTTGGTCCAGCTTGTTGATCAGCAGCAGGTCCTCGATGAGCACTTGCAACCGGTTGGTATTGCGCTGGACCACGTTCAGCACACGATCTTGCTCCGGAGTGATCTTCCCGAAGTCCCCGTCCTGCAGCATTTCCACGTAACCGCTGATGGAGGTGAGCGGGGTGCGCAGCTCGTGGTTCGTGGTGGATACGAACATGGATTTCTGCCGGTTCAGCTCGTGCAGTTGCTCGACCGTCCGCTCGCGCTGAGTGACCACCTCCCTGGCCTCCTTAACCGCCTCGTTGAAGGTCTCCGCGAGGTGGATGAGTTCCACGGCACCCCGCGAGGTGTCCGCAACGGCATCGGTTTCCCCCTGCCTTTGTCGAGCCACGGTGCGCTGCAGATTGCGCAGGGGAGCGGCCAATAACTGGTCCACCCGGCGCAACGCCACGAGAATCACGGCCGAGGACACCAGTGCGGCCGCCAGCAAGGCTATGTTGGCCATCCTCATGGACCGGTTCAGTTCCGCCCTGCTCTGCGTCCGCAGCTCCACCGCGGTGTTGCTGATACTGCCCAACTCGGCCAGGGCCTCATCCATGGCCGCCGCGGTCTGCTGCAGATCGGTTGTTGACCGCGGGGAGGAACTGTCCGGCCTGCGTGTCAGGACCAGCCATTCGTCCACGGCCTCGTTCATGCGTTGAATCTGGGACAGGCGCCCCGCCGCGACGGTCTCGAGCCGCTCCTGCGCATCGGTCAGGTCAGCGGTCGCCCGCACGTAATCCTGCGCGAAGTTCTCATCCTGGCTGATCACATAACCCCGCGAGGCGGTCTGGGCCTGCAGGAGGGCCCCTTGCATTTCGTGGGCCGCGTCCACGAGGGGCGTGATGGTGGTCCGGGTCGTCTCCACGTGCTCCCGCACCGATGCCAATCCCCACGCGGCCGTGGCCCCCGTGATCAGCAGCGCCACGAACCACAGCAGTACCAACCGCTGCAGGATGACGCGTACTTTACGGTGGCGCACACGACCCAACCGCGCGCGCATGCGCTGGGCCCGGGAGCTCACGCGTCGACCTCGGTGAACCCCGAGCGGGTCATGGTCCCCCACTTCTGCTGGCGTCCCGTCAACGCGGCGAACCAGCCCTCCAGGCGCCACCACGCGGTGAGTTGGCGGTAACCCGCGTTCTCAAGCACCGCGGCTATCAGGGTGGTCCCCAGATCCCGCCAGCGAGGGTACTTGTGGTAGCTCAGTTCCTCCACGGTCACGGCGGCGAGGGTCACGATGATGGCGTAGGCGTAGGCCACGAACATGAAGAGCAGGAAGTACTGCCACGACACCAGCCCCAGGAGGAAGCCGAGAACGATGAGCGCCAGTCCGGCAAGTTCCAACAGCGGGGCGATCAGTTCGAAGATCCAGTAGTAGGGCACCGCCACGAGGCCCAGTCGACCGTAGCGGGGGTTGAACAGCATGCCCCTGTAGGCCCACAGCGTCTCCCACAGGCCTCGATGCCACCGTGACCGTTGTCTGCGCAGCACGGGAGCGGTGTCGGGCACCTCGGTCCAACAAATGGGCTCGGTCAAGAATGTGACCCGGTAGGGCTTACGCTGCCGCCGAAAGGTCTTGTGTAACCGCATGACCAGCTCGAAATCCTCACCGATGCTCTTGGTGTCGAAGCCACCCACCGAGATCAGCGCGTCACGGCGGAACACGCCGAAGGCCCCGCTGATCAGCAAGAGCGCATTGATACGGGACCATCCGGCCCGTCCCAGGTGAAAAGCACGCAGGTATTCCAAGACCTGGATGTCCGCAAGCGGCTTTCCGGGCATCCGAACATCCAGCACGCGTCCGCCCTTCACCCGGCACCCGTTGGCGGCGCGGATGACCCCTCCCGCGGCCACCGTGGTGATCGGGTCCTCAATGAACGGCCGGGCCACCGCGAGCAGCGCCCCGGGGTCCAGGATGGAGTCCGAATCCACGAACAGCACGAGGTCCTCGCGGGCCAGGTTCACGCCCGCGTTGACCGAATCACTACGGCCCGAGTTGGCCTTACGCACCACCGTGAGCCGGGTACGCCCGTCGCGGGGCACATGAATACTCGTGGGCTGTTCCAGAACTGCCACGTCCTGCGGCATCCGGCGTGACACCGGGACCAGGTCGAAGGCTTTGCGCAGCACCTCGAAGCCGTTGTCGGTGCTGCCGTCGTCCACCACAATGACCTCGTGATGCGGGTGTTGCAGGGACAAGAACGATTCCACGGCCACGCGGATCCCCATCTCCTCGTTATGCATGGCCGTCACCACGCTAATTCCCGGCATCGTCCGGGACCGCATGAGTTCCTCCCGACCGGCGAACGGGACCCGCCGCCGATGCGACACGAAGTCCACGGTCGCGAGCACGATCATCACCAGGTAGGAGGTGTTGATCAGCAGGAAGTACACGAGAACGGGCCACGCGGCGAACGCGAGCACGGCTGCAACGGCGGCGCGCAAGAACTCAATCCAGTCCACGGGTGGCACTCCTCATGGCGACTAGTTGCAGTGCGTAGGTGGCGGGCAGCTCGGCGGGACCCGGTGCATCGGCAAATGTCCGCAGCCGCTCGCGGCCCCTCGGCCCCAGCTCGGCGAGGGCCACGGCCGCGCGTTCGGACAGTCTCGGACGGGTGTCCGCAACGAGCGGAGCCAACGCGTCCACCGAGGAGGGCAGCCCGATTTCTTCGAGGGCGTCCACGGCAGCGAGCGCCACCGTCTCGTCCGAGTGCTGCGCGAAGCGGGCCAGCATGGGCAGATCGAACGACCCCCCGATCTCGCCGAGTGCTTCCACGAGCGCCGCGAGAGTCCGGGGGTCCTCCTCCACGACGAGCCGTTTCCGGACCACCGGGGCCGCTCGCGGTAAGGGGCGGGTGCCGATCACCGTGGCCGCGACGTGGCGCACGGAAGGTTGCGGGTGCGCTGTCGCCTCCGCGACCACGGGGGCCACGGCGTCGTCGAACGCGCACAGGGACTCCACGGCCACCCAGCTGGGCAGCCCGCGCGGACGACGTCGTGGGGCCACCGCGCGCATCACGGGCCGGGCGGCCTTGCTGTCGCCGAGCAGTGTGAGGGCGCGCGCTGCGGCGACCACCACGTCCATGGAGCGGTCCTGGAGCAGGGGCACGATCTTGGAGCCCGATTCGCGTTCCCGCATCAACCCGAGGGTCCAGGCCGAGTACGCGCGCCGGATCGACCGTTTCGAGGCCAGCCCCCGCAGCGCCCAGGTGGCCCGGCCGTGCGAGCGCAGCACCTGGGCCAAGGCGCGCGCCGGTTCCCCCTTGACCTTGGAGAGCATGGTGGAAACCGTGCGGTCGACCACGCGTATGCGCCGGTGGGTCACCGTGGCCAGCCGGCCCAATGCGGCGGAGTCCTCGTCCTCCCCCGAGGCCACCGCGAGCATGGCGGGTCTCAGCTCATCGAGGACCTGACGATCTTGGCGTTCGCGCCAGAGCCGCCCGGTCCGCGAGCCGAGGATCACTGCGAGCAGAAAGATTGCGGCCCACACCAGGACCCACAACACCACGGTCAACAGCTGCGGGGCCACTACGGTGGGGGTTACCACGAACGGCTCACCGCGCCCGGCCGAGCAGGGTGTTGACCCGGTGCAGCAATTCTCGCGGGCTGAAGGGTTTGGTCACGTACTCGTCGGCGCCGGTGTTGTAACCGTCGTCCACGTCCGTGTCCCGGGCGCGTGCGGTCAGCAGGAGCACCTTGACCGGCTCGAGTCGTTGCTCGGCCCGGATCTGACGCAAGACATCCAATCCGCTGAGTCCCGGCATCATGACGTCCAGCACCACCAGGTCCGGTGTGGTGTCTTTGAGTACCTCAAGGGCCGCATTGCCGTCCGCCACGGCTCGAACATTGAAACCGGCCTGTTCAAGTTTGAAGACCACGAGGTCCCGAATATCGGGGTCGTCGTCCGCCACGAGAACTGAATGTTGGGCAGGGGTCACGAGGGAACTCCGTGTGGTGGGGGGGTGAATACGCTCCGCGAGGGTGCGGGTCAGGAGCTACCCCCAAGAATATGCGAGTTCATAAAAAATACCGGGATTGCCCGCTTTCATGCCGCGGGCCCTGGCTGTTCTCGGGTTCTCCCGGACGCCGTCGGTGGCCTAGGACGAGCACGCGGGCCCCACCGGCTCAGCCCTCAGCCTGAGGTGAGGAAAAAGCAGCACCGCGGTCTCAGGGGAGGCAAGTGCACGGATTCCCCGGCGAAACGGCATCTTCCTCACATAGGACTTCCGCGCTGCAGAATCCCGACTCAACCCGTCACTGCGTGAACGGCTTGGAGAAGATCGGGACCATGATGTCGCGGAAATTCTCCTCGTCGGCCATCTCCTTGCGGAACACACGACCCGGGTACTTGTGGGTGAACTGCTTGCGGCGGCTGGCCCACAGAGCCTCGGAGGCGAGGTATTGACCCAGGATGCCCCCCATGGACAGGCAGAACGCGGTGATGGCGGCGTCCAACAGCGATTTGTTGGCGCCATCCATACCGAAAATCGTGCCCAGCACACCCTGGTACACCAGCATTCCGGGGAACAGCGGCAAGAGTACGACCATCAATGAGGCGTTGGACGCCATGTTCAGCGCGCGCGTGAGGACCACGCACACAGCCCCGGCTGCAACTGATGCGACCAGGATCGCCCCGAAGGAACTGATCCCGGCGGTGGTCAGGGACAGCATGAGAAGCGTTACCGACCCGCCGAACAGACCAAGGGCACCGAGCTTCCAACCGCGCCCTCCGGAGGCGAGCGCGAAGCCGGCCGATACCAAGACGGCACCGAGCACTGACAGCCCCCAGCGGGTGTCATCCATCTCGAGGTGCTCGATGAAGTTCATGTCCTCACCGAAGATCGGCTGCATCAAATGGATACCCAGAGTCACACCGGCGACCAGGCCGGCGGTACTGGTGATCACGTCCAAGATGCGGCCGGAGGCAGAGAGATACCATCCGGTGATGACATCGTGCACCGCGCCGTAAGCGGCGATACCTGCCAACCACGCAGCCAGGGAGGCCACGATGCAGACCGCGGGCTGCGACGTCGAAAAGAACAGACCAGAAACGCATGCGCCCATGACCGCGGTGAAGCCACCCGCCGCGAGACTGAAAATCAAGGGCGCCTGAGTGCGCACGACCAGCGCGTAGACCGCGTACACCGCAGCGGCAATAAAGGCTGCGCTGATGGTCGTGATCAGCCCGCCACCCAGAATGAGGGAAAATCCGAGACCGAACATCGCGAAACCCGTGGCCGTCAGGCGATGCCCGATGACACGCGATTTCGCCGTGACTTCTTCCATCTCTCTGATGGCCTCTTCAATGGAGAGCTCATTCATCACGAAGGCTTCGAGTACCTCACCGGTCTCGGTGCGCAGGCCAATGTCCAGCGTGCCCGGTTCGGATTCGAGGATGCGGGTGCTGGGAGCGTCGTCGGGCTCTTCCTGGTGACTGATGGTGACCTGACCCAAACTGACGCTCACGGTGACGTTGGGCATCTCGGTCTTTTGGAAGATCGACAGGAGGGACTTAGTGGTACTGGCCGATCCCGAACCGCTCCGGATCAGAGCATCCGCGATCAGAAAGGCCAACTTATAAGCGGCCTGTTCAGTGGAGAGCATGACGGTCACCCTAACGTCACTTCACGGATGCCGCCAATGACGTTAGAAACGGAACAACACACCTGATCAGACCCGGGTGCCCCTGTCGACTGACACCGGGCGACTGTAGTCTGTGCAAATGCGGATAATAAGAAAATCTGAGGACCTCCGGGACACCTCCCGCCAGAACGCGTCACCGATCGCCGCGACCTGGCCCCTACTAGCGGAAAGCCCCGCACTGTGATTCTCGCTCCGCTTCAAGGGACCACGTGGCGCCGGGTCCAGGAGGCCGAAGGTCGCCGTGTACTGCCCGGCAAGGGAGAAGGATGGATGGCACAGGCCATCGTGGAGGAGCGGCGCGTCGGCCGCTACCTGTACTGTCCCTACGGTCCGGTGGCTCGAGACGACGCATCCTTCGACGCCGCACTGCACTGGCTGTTCACCCAGGCTCGAGAAACCGGATCGTGGTTCTTGCGCGTGGAACCGCCCAGCCCGTCGGGCTGGTTACGGCAAGCGACCGACAAGGAGATCTTCCGGCGCCGAACGGCCCTGCAACGCCGAGGCTTCCGACGAGCGGCTCGCGCGCTGCAGCCACTCCGCACCCGGTGTCTGGACCTGACGGTGGACGAGCCGGAACTGCTGGGAGCCATGACCGGCACCAACCGCACCCTCCACCGCAGTACGGCAAAACGTGGCCTGACAATTGAGGCCAGTCACGACCCGGGTGACATCCACCATTTGATCAGTCTGCTGGCCTCGACCGCGCAGCGTCAGGACTTCAGGTCCCGTGACTCCACACATCTCAAGACCCTGGCCGAGACCGCACTCCCCACCGGCGCCGGCACCCTCTTTCTCGCCCGTCAGGATGACCACGTGCTCAGCGCGAACCTGGTGATCGATGACGGCGGTGTTCGAATGTTCCTCCACGGTGCATCCGATCCCGCGTACCGCAAGTTGCGAGCACAACAATCGCTCACGGTCGCGGCCGTTCTGGACGGTCGGGAACGCAGACTCGAGGCGGCCGATCTGTTCGGAATCGCGCCCAATGACGATCCCGAACACCCGTGGGCGGGGTTCACCAAGTTCAAAGCATCGTTCGGCGGTCATGTCCTGGAACATCTGGGGGCCTGGGACCTACCCGTTCGACCCGCCGCGTACCATGCACTGCGGGCTGTGCAGAGGCTCCGGTGAGCACCGCGTGATCAGGCGTGATGTGGGTTACCGGCTGTGCGGTCTTCGGCGCTTCATGTCACTTTGTGTGTTCTCACCTGGGGGCGTGGGACGCGGCCTGCGGTGCAAACGGTGAGGCAAGGTCCGCGAGCGCAGCAGCGCTGTGATCAGCGCTGCTCCCCAGAGCAGAAACAGCGGATCCCACAGCCACGCGTGTCCGATCATGCCCGTTCGGTCATAGTCGCTGTCAGGCATGATCAGCCCCGCCAGGACGAGGTTGGCGGTCACGGTGTTGATCCCGCCCCATGCCACCAGCACGACGGACCCGGCCCACGAGACACCGCGCACCGCGCGTTGCGAAGGCCCCGGCCAGTCCTGGGCGGACCAGGGCAACCACGCCGCCAGGAGCTTGACCACCCCGACGAGCAGCAGGACCCAGAGGCTGTCCCGTAACGTGGACACCAGGTCCCGCCCCACGGTGTCCAACAGCCAGGTGCCCCCGAGGCCCCAGTAGAGGCTTGCGAGTGCGTGCAGGGTGCCGGCCAGCGCGGCGATGCCGAACCAGATCCTGCCCGCCGGTGTCGTCGCCATCCGGCCAAGCCTACGGGAATGTGGGCGGCGCACCAGGGCCGTGGGAGATCCCGCCCCCCACCCTGGTACCCGGGGCATCGTCACCGCGCCGATGAGGGCGTCGAATACGGCGCTGCCGATGACCCGGTGGACAGCGGTGTGGGCCCGGCCCGGGGGCGCCAGCACCAGGCCGGTGCGGACAATCGGAGCATCCCTTCTCCTCTGCTCCCGGACGACAGAACGCCCCCATCGTGCGGTGGGGGCGTTCACCCGGCTCGCCGGGTGGCGGAAGCCGGGGACTACTTGTTCTTGTCGGAGGGCCGTCGGGTCTCGGCGCTGATGAACCACGACTGCTGCTCGAGCTTCTCGAGGTACTCGTGGAGCAGGTCCGCGCTGGTCGGGTCGTCCTCGTCGACCGCGTCGTGGACCTCACGCATGGTCCCGGTGCAGGCCTCGATCGAGGAGACGATGTAGTCGATCGCGTCAGTGGTCAGCATCTCTCCCTGCGGGAGCTCCGGCAAGGAGGTCTGCGCGGCCACGACACTCGGGCGTCCGTCCGGGGTCGCGTGCAGCGCGCGCAGCCGCTCGGCGAACGTGTCCGCTCCCTCGCGGGCGATCGTGACGATCTCATCCAGGTTCAGGTGCAGGTCGCGGAAGTTCGGTCCCACGATGTTCCAGTGGGCCTGCTTGCCCACCAGGTGCAAGGCGATCATGTCCACCACGACCTTTTGCAGGTTCTCACGCAGGGATTTGGGTGCCTCGAAGCCCCTCTCCGCGTTCTCTTCGCGGGTCTTGGTCTCTCCGGCGGGCTCCGGCACGGTCACGGTCTCGGCCATCGTGTTCTCTCTTTGTTCGATGGTCGCCGCCGGGGCCGGAGCGCGTGGTCGGCGCCCGCCCATTCTCCTCGGGCCGACCAGCCGTGGCACGCCCGCCGTTCCCGGCGGCCGGAATACTCACATTTCTCACTACAACACCACCCGCGGGGCGGTCACAACCCTCTCATGCTAGGAGCGCACGCGGCGCCCCGCCCCGGGGGCGGGGCCGCGGTGGGCATGAGCCCGCTGTGGCCGGTGAGGTTCTCCAGCCCGGGCGAGGGCCAGCAATCACCAGGATGAGCAACAGGCAGCCCGCAAGGTGGGCGAGGATCGCGGCCGATCCGGCGGGTTGTCAGGGGCCGGCAGCCCTGCGAGAGGTCCTGTCAGGCCTCGGTAACCCGGTGAGGACCGGGAATCGGTGCTCCTGGATCGGGGTCGTGCGCAGGGCCCGCATCAGGAGGCGGTGCGCGGGATCGTGTTCTCCCAGGTCCTCGTGAAGAACTCCTCCTGCCCGTCCCGGCACGTGACCGTCGACTCGGTGTAGAAGTTCTGCGCGTCGCACCGGATCCGGGTGATCGCCTCCAGGGAGGCCTCCCACCCGCTGTCCGGGCGGGCCAACCGCACGTTCCACACCGCCTCCGTGCGGGCCGAAAGGGGATCGCCGGAGATCCAGTAGCGCTCCACGGCGTCCTCGTCGTAGTGCAACCCGTCCGGGTAAACTCTCGTTCCGCCGTAGGCCGGGTCCACTTGGATGACGGTCTCCCTGGCTGCGACGTCCCTGCTGATCAGCCGTTCCGGCCTGCTCACCCCGGCGCGGCCGGCCTCGGGGTAGTGCACGTCCAAGCCCTCCGGCTGCACCGGCGGGTCGAAGCGCACCGCCGCGTCCGCCTCCGCACCGGCGGTGTCGACGGCGCGCCGGGGCAGCACCAGCGCACTGGCGTCCAGGTCGATGCGCAGCCCCTCGTCCTCGGGCTGGGGCCAGATCCACGGCCAGTACGCCGTGGTCACGGCCACGCGCAGCGTGTGCCCGGCGGGGAACCGGTACCCGATCCCCGTCATCGCCACGTCCACGTCCACCCACTCCCCCGCCGGGAACGGGACCGTGGACTCCCGGCCCTCCCGAGCGGAGAGATTGAGGTTACCCCGGGTGACCAGGGTGGAGGAGCCGTCCGGCGCGACGTCCAGCAACCGGACGTAGACCTGCCCGCGGGTCGCCTCGGTGGTGACCCGCAGCCGGGCGCGGGCGTTGCCCAGGATCTCGAGGTCCTCGGTGAGCGGGTGGTCGAAGAACACCCCGCGGGCGTCCTCCGCGCGCTGGTCCACCGGTAGGTCGGCGTCGTTGCCGAACGGGAAGTAACGGCCGGCGTCCTGACCGGTGTGCTGCGGGGACTTCACGTACACCGAGCCGTCGGCCAGCCCCGCCGTGGGACCCAGGTGAGACTCGTCGAGCACCACCGGGTGTTCGGTGACCTGTGGGGAGGGCCACCGCGCTTCCGCGACCCACCGGCCGGGCACCTCGTCGTACACGGAGGAGGGACGGATGCTGTCGGTGATCCAGGTGCGCAGCAGGGGGGTGTCCATCACATCGTTGGGCTCGTCCTTGAGCCAGCGGTCGAACCAGCGCAGGGTCTCACCCAGGAAGTCGATGTGGGGGCCGGGGCGCAGGTCCCGGTCCGGATACTGGTGGGCCCAGGGCCCGATGATCCCGCGAACGTTCTTGCCCAGGGCCGAGAGGTGCTGCACGAGCCGCAGCACGGTGTCCCGGTACGGGTCGAACCAGCCGCCCACCGCCAGGACCGCGGTGTTGATGCGGGAGTAGTCCTCGCACACCGAACCGAATTTCCAGAACTCGTCCCGGGTCTGGTGGCGCAGCCACTCGTCCAGGTAGGGCTCCATGCCGTTCAGCCGGTGCTCCCACTGCTCGCGCCACTTCTCGCCCCACACCCTGGGGTCCGGCGGGCGGGACTCGAAAGCCAGCATGGTGGCGGCCCACGCGTGCATGTCCACCCCGAGCAGAGAGCCACCCATGTAGTGCACGTCGTTGTCGTAGCGGTCATCGGCGGAGCAAGTGGTCACGATCGCCTTCAGCGCCTCCGGCTGCCGGGAGGACAGCTGCAGGGAGTTGAACCCGCCCCAGCTGATCCCGAACATCCCCACGGACCCGGTGCACCAGTCCTGGGCGGCGAGCCACTCGACGACCTCCACGCCGTCGGCCTGCTCCGCCTCGTCGTACTCGTCCCCGGGCACGCCCTCGGAGCCTCCGTGACCGCGGATGTCCACGCGCACGGAGGCGTAGCCGTGACCCGCGTAGTAGGGGTGGCGCTCGTGGTCCCGCGGTGCGGTCCAGTCCCCGTGCCGGTAGGGCAGGTACTCCAGGACGGCGGGAACCGGTTGGTCGGTGACGGGCCGCCAGATCTTGGCCCACAGCCGGGTGCCGTCGGACAGGGGGATCCACTGTTCCACGATCCTCGTCTCGAACGGGAAGTCCTTGATGATCTCCACGGTCGCTCTCCTCAGGGGGTCGAAATGGGACGCCGTGCCGCACGATGTCACGGCATTCGCGGCGAACTGTCATTCCCACCGTAACGCGGGTGCCCGCCGGGGCCCGGGCAGGGATGACGGGCGCCGGTCAGGCCACAGAGTGCATCCTGCGCCTCAACCACGGGGTCAGGGCGATCAGCAGCACTCCGTACCCGGCCACCACCAAGCCCTGGATGCCGTAGTACACCGCCATGTTCTCGTAGCTGAAGAGTTTCACCAGCTGCGCCTGCAACCCCTGGGACAGGGCCATGGCCGCGAACCACATGGCCATCGTCTGGGAAGCGAACGCGCGGGGTGCAAGTTTGGTGGTGGCGGACATCCCCGAGGTCTGCAGGACGAGGTCGCCCAGGCCCAGGAACACGTAGCACGCCACGAGCCAGGCGCTCGAGAGCAGTGCGGTCCCTGGTGACACCATGGCCCCCAGTGCGACCACGAGGAACGCCACGCCGCCGAGCACGGCGCCGAGCCCCACCTTGGCCGCCACGTGCGGTTGCCGCCGGCCCAGCCGTACCCACAACCATGCCAGGACGGGTCCCATGACGATCTCCACGATCGCCGTGAGAGAGATGTACCAGGTGGAGGGGTACGCGAGACCGAGGAACGTGTTGTCGGTACGCTCCAGCGCCACGAAGTTCAAGGTGTTGCCGGTCTGGAAGTACGTGAGGTTGTAGGCCACCAGGGCGATCAGCAGGAGCACGAAGGGGAAGAGGTTACGCCGTTCCACGTCCGTGACCTTGGGGGAACGGTGCATCCAGAGCAGGTACACCACGGGCACCACCATGGTGATCCCCGTGACCACGTTCACCAGGTTCGCGAGCGCCTCCGCCGATACCACGGCGAACACCACCCCGACGGCCACGGCGGCGGCCACCACGCCGACAGTGCCCCAGAACTTGGCGTCCGGGCGGAAGGCCTCCCGGATCAGCACGGCGCGCTCACGCCCGGCAAGGTTCTTGCTGCCCACCACGTACTGCGCGATACCCAGGATCATGCCCACGGCCGCCGCCGCGAACCCGTAGTGCCACGAGTACGTCTGTCCCAGGAAACCGGCGACCAACGGTCCCAGGAAGGCACCGATGTTGATGCCGGCGTAGTAGATGGAGAACCCGGCGTCCCGGCGTTGATCCCCGATCTCGTAGAGTTCTCCCACCTTGGTGGCCACGTTGGGTTTCAGCAGGCCGGTCCCGGCGATGATCAGCGCGAGCCCGATCCACGTGGTGGTCTCCGCAGGGATGCCCATGCTGATGTGGCCGGCGGCGATGATGATCGCCCCCCACAGCACGGCCCGTTGGGTGCCGGTCACGCGGTCCGCGATCCACGCACCGGCGATCGCCACCAGGTAGACGAGAGCCCCGTAGGCGGCGACCACCGAAGACGCCGTGGCGGAGTCGTAGCCCAGCCCGCCGTCGGCGATCGAGTCCGCGAAGTACAGCGCGAGGATCGCCTGGAACCCGAGGTAGGAGAACCGTTCCCACAGCTCCAGGTTGAACAAGGTGAACAGGCCGCGCGGGTGGTGGAACACTTCCCGCTCCCGGGCCCGCCGGTCCTGAACGCGTGCGGCGCCTGTGGCGGTCTTGGGCAGTGGATCCGTCGTCATGCGTCCATTCTCGCCCCGTCGGCCGTAATGTCCATTTCTCCGACGCCCCGGCGTGTGGCACGGTTCCGGTCGCCTGGGATCCTCATCGCCTCCCGAGTTCGCAGCTCGGTCCCGGACGGCTCCCGATTAGCCGGTCGGACGACGCGGGGTTCGTCAGGACCGCTGCCGCAGCTGCCGCCGGGAGGGAGCGCGATGGCGGGGACCCGTGGTCCGGGACGCGGGCCTCCGCACCGCGGAGGAATCCTCGACGGGGGCCCCGGACGGGCGGACGGGGACGGGACCCTGGGCGGTATCGGATTCCCGGCAGGCCTCCAGGTCCGCGACCGCGGCGGGCGTGGCGACCTCCACGGACGCGGTGGCCTCACCGACGCGTCCTTCCCGCGGGATCAGCAGGACGATACCCATGCCCGCGAGCGCCGCCAGCGCGCCGATGAAGAAGCACAGCTGGAACGCGGCCCCGGTGGGCACCGGATCCGCACCCGCCCCCAGTTCCTGCGTGTTGCTGGTGAGCACCAGGGCCATGACGGCCCCGGCAACGGTGGTGCCCACCGAGCGCATGAGGCTGTTGAGTCCCACCCCCGCGGAGGCCTCCTCCTCGTGGACGTTGCGCAGGATCAGGGTGGGCATCGCGGCGTAACCGATACCCACGCCCGCGCTGGCCACGCAGGACGCGACCATGAGCTGCCACGGCGCGTTGATCATGAACACCGCGATCACGTAGCCGCCGGCCAGTACGCCGGCCCCCCATTGCCAGGGTGATGCGGCCACCGAGGGCGTTGAGCAACCGGGAGGAGATCGGGGTGAACAGCATCATCACCAGACCACCCGGGGCCATCCACAGCCCGGCCTGCAGGATGCTTTGACCCAGGCCGTGGCCGGTGGCCGTGGGCAGTTCCAGCAGCTGCGGGACCACCACGGACTGGGCCATCATGCCGAAGCCGATGAGTACCGCGGCGATGTCGGTGAACAGCACCGGGGCGCGGGCTGTGGTCCTGAGATCCACGAGTGGCTCGTCCCGGCCGAGTTCGTACCATCCCCACAGCAGCAGGACGACAGCCCCGCCCACGAGCATGACCAGGGTCAGGGGCGAGCCCCAGCCCCACTCGTTGCCCTTGGAGAAGCCCACGAGCACGCCGAGCAGGCCCACGGCCAGCCCCACAGTGCCCACCACGTCCAGCTTCCCGGGGTGGGCGTCCTGCAGGTCAGGGACCACCGTGAGACTCAGGACCATGACCACGGCGCCCAGTGCGGCGGAGACCCAGAAGAGGTTGTGCCAGTCCGAGACCTGCGCGATCCAGGCCGCCAGCGGCAGACCGAGCGCGCCGCCCACCCCGAGGGTCGCGCTGACGCCGGCCACCGCGGTGTTGCTCAGGTGCACCGGCACCACCTGCCGGACCGCGCTGATGGCCACCGGAATGTACCCCATGGCGAAACCCTGCAGGACACGCCCCGTGAGCATGAGCGTCACGGAGGGGGCGAGCGCCCACAGCACGGAACCCAGCAGCAGCATGGCGGCCGTCCCTACCAACACGGGCTTCTTGCCGTGGATGTCGGCCAACCGCCCGCCCACGGCCATGGCCACCCCCGCCGAGAGCAGGGTCGCGGTGAGCACCCACGAAGCCGTGCTGGGGCTCGTGGCCAGCAGGTGCGGCAGGGAGCCCTGGATCGGAATGACCAGGCTCTGCATCAGGGCAGCGCTGAGTCCACCGAAGCACAGCACCGAGAAGATGGCGGCGGACCGGCCGGGGAACGGTGCGGTGGAAGGGGTGGATGACTTCATGGGGCGGGTAAACTTCTATCGACGACTTATGTATGCTACATACCCAACAGATCGGCGTAAAGTCGTAGCCATGGAGACTTCGGCCACTCCCTCGGACCCCCTGCGCCACGTGCCCGACGCCGCGCAGCGCCAGGACGCGTGGCTGCTCAACCAGCTCCTGCGCCTGGACGTGCACCGCCGGGCCGTGGACCACCGCAGCACGCTGGGCACTGCGGACAGCCGGCTGCTGTGGCTGCTCTCCGACGGCAGGGCCCGCACCCTGCGCGAGATCGCCCAGGACCTGCGACTGGAGCAGTCCACCGTGAACCGGCAGGCCAATGCTGCACTCGCGGCGGGGCTGGTGGCGCGCCGGAAGGGCGAGGGTTCGGCCGGGATGGTCTTCAGCCCCACCCCGGAGGGCAAACAGGCCCTGGACGACGCCACGGACTTCGCTCTCGACTGCTGCACCCGCGGTCTGCAGGCCCTGGAACCGGAGGAGAGGCAGCGGTTCCTGGGGATGCTCCGGCGCTTCATCGCCGCCTACGGCATTGCCGCGCACGCCGATTCCGGGGCCGGTGGCGGCTGATCACCCCGCGCCGCCGGGTGGACAGCCACCGGGTCTTGTTCCCCCCCCATCGATCATCCCTAGCCTGAGTATTTCCAGTACCTGCATTTTCGCAATACGACAGCAAGCAGAAATCAGGGGTTCCCATGCGTAAGAATGCCACAGCAACCGTCTTCCTCCTGGTCGCGCTCGCGCTGGGGGGTTGCTCCAGTACCGATCCGGGCGGTGGAGACCAAGGAGCCGGTGAGAGCCCCGAGGTCAACGCCACGGAGGCCCCGGACCAGTCTCCGGGCATGCAGACCCCCGCGGCGGCCGCTGAGACCTATTCGGCGACGATGCCGGGAACGGAGAACCCCTCGGCCTCCGGCAGCGCGGACGCCAGCGGGCCCATCGATCTGTCGAATCACGAGTTCCCCGTGAGCTGGCAGGACGCACTGCAGAAGGCTCAGGACAAGTTCGACGGCGACGTCAGCAAGATCGAGCTGGAGCAGAGCGACACCGGCGGTTACGAGTACAAGATCGAGCTGCTCTCCGACCAGCAGAAGTACGCGATGCAAGTGGACGCAAACTCTGGAGACGTCGCCAACGAGAAGACCGACGACTTCGACGGCGACAAGGTCGGGACCGAGCGGCAGCAGAAGCGCATCGATATGGACAGCGTGGTGTCCCTGGACGAGGCGATGGACGCCGCCAAGGGCGCACAGGACGGGCCGATCAACAAGTGGAAGCTGGAGGGCAAGGAGTCCGGCCCGCAGTACGAGTTCGACATCGACAAGTCGGACAACCCGCAGGACGGCGACTACGAGGTGCAGGTGGACGCCAAGACCGGGAAGGTCACCCAGCAGGGCTGACCGACCCCGGCGCCCGCCCGTCGATCGTTCGGGAGCGGCCGGGTGGGCGCCGCCGTCGGCGCGCCGGTGAGACCCACCGGCGCGCGTTACTTTTGGTGCTGCACGCACCCGCCTCCCTCGGCAGAAAGACCGTGATAACCGCAGGGCCCGCCACTCGGTCTCCGATTCCTCCACCGCACCCCACGCCACCCGGGCTCCCGAAAAGGGCGGCGCGGGACAGCGGCGGGGCGATGGCGCACCCGATCCCCAGCGGTGGAAGATCCTGACGGTGCTGCTCGTGGCGATCTTCATGTCGCTGGTGGGAGTGAGCATCCTCAACGTGGGGCTGCCCTCCATCCAGACCGGCCTGGGTGCCAGTCAGTCCCAACTGCAGTAGATCCTCTCCGGCTACGCGCTGACGTTCGGGGTGGTCCTCGTGGCCGCGGGCCGGGCCGTGGGCGTTGTGCGGGCTGCTGTTCACCATCGTCCTGGCGATCGTGGGCCGGGTCATCGGCATGTTCTGACCCGCCACCCTGCCCACCCCGGGCGGGCCGGACACGGCGGCGCTCAGGCCGCGGCGTCATCCCGGGCGGCCCGCCGCCGTCGTGCCACCAGCACCACCGCGCCCAGCACCGCCCACGCGACACCCACCAGCAGGGCGACCCGGGTGGAGTTCGCCAAGACCGCCAGCAGCACGAACGCCCCGAGCACCGGCACCACCACATGCCGGGCCACGGATACCCGGCCGCCGCGGCGTCGGATCGCGAAGTAGGCGATCACCGAGGCATGGACCAGCACGAAACCGGTCAGCGCGCCCACGTCCACCAGCGAGACCACCAGATCCAGCCCGTCCCCCCGCGTGGCCGCCCAGCCGGCGACGAGCACGTTACCGAGCGCGGCCACGAGCACCCCCGTCAGCGGTGCCCCGGTACGCGCCGAGACGCGGGAGAAGAACGCGGGCAGGGCACCGGACCGACCCATGTCCAGCATGATGCGGGATGCCGCCGCCTGCCCCACGAGCGCGGAGAACACCGCGCCCACGGCCTTGGCCAGAGCCAGCAGCCAGTACAGCACCCCGGAGATCTCGGACTGCACCATGGCGTAGTAGGCACTGCCCTGCAGGGACGGGTCCGCCTGCAGTTCGGCGGTGGACAGCGGGCTGAGCAGAGCACCCACGTAGGTCTGGGCCATGAACAGGATCCCCACCACCACCAGGCACACGAGCGTGGCCCGCCCGATCACAGCGCTGCCGCCGCGGGTTTCCTCCGCGAAGGTGGCCAGGGCGTCGAAGCCCAGGTAGGACAGCACCGCCACGGCCACCGCCCCGAGCAGCAGGTGCCACGAGAGCCCGGCCGCGCCGCCCGTAAAGGGTTCGAGCCAGCCGCGCACCGGGCCGTGCAGGGCCAGTACGCGGGCCCCGGCCGCCAGGACGGCCAGCAGTACGAGGGTCTCCACGATCACCACCACCATGGAGATCCTGGCGGTGACCCGCACCCCGGCGATGTTCAGGCCCGTGGTGACCACCACCGCCACGATCACGAACGCCCACACCGGCACGGCGGGGAACAGCGAGTTCAGGGCGATCCCGGAGAACAGGTACGCCACCGAGGGAATCAACAGGTAGTCCAGCAGCACCATCCACCCGGCCATGTGCCCGGTGCGCGGGCCGATGGCCACCTGCGCGTAGGCGAACACGCTGCCGGCGCGCGGCACCGCACGGGACATCAGCGCGTAGCTGGAGGCGGTGAGCGCCATCGCCAGGGTGGCCACCAGGTACACCAGGGGCACGACGCCGCCGGACTTCGCGTCCAGCGCCCCGAACACCCCCACCGCGGCGGCCGGGCCGATGAACACGAGCCCGTAGGCCACCAGCTGGAGGAAGGTGACCTCGCGGCGCAGCCCCGGAGGGTGCGTTCCCGGAGACTGCCGGGCGGGGTGGTCGGAGCCCACGGGCTTTTCGGATGATGACATGGCGGCAAGCCTAAGACAGCGGCGGAACCCTGTCGCCCCGGCCGGGCCCGGCGGTACCGTGACGCCATGACCGCGCACAGCCACGGACCTTTGCTGCCCAACTTCGCCTCCGACAACGCCGCCGGGATCCACCCCGACGTCCTCGCCGCCATCACCGCGGCCAACGAGGGCCACCACCCCGCCTACGGGCACGACCCCTACACGGAAAAACTGCGGCAGCGGACGCGGGAGGTCTTCGGCGAGCACGCCGTCGTCCACCCCGTGCTCAACGGCACCGGCGCCAATGTGACGGCGCTGCAGACCATGCTGCCGCGCTGGGGCGCGGTGATCACCGCGGCCTCCGCGCACATCAACACCGACGAGGGCGGGGCGCCCGAGCGCACCGGCGGCATCAAACTGCTGCCCGTCCCCACCGCGGATGGCAAGCTCACCCCCGAGCTGATCGACCGGGAGGCGTGGGGCTGGGGGAACGTGCACCGCACTCAGCCGGCGGTCGTGTCCATCACGCAGGTCACCGAGCTCGGCACGGTCTACTCCCTCGACGAGGTCCGCGCGCTCGCCGATCACATCCACGACCGCGGGATGCTGCTGCATATGGACGGCGCGCGGATCTGCAACGCCGCGGCAGCCCTCGGCGTCACCCTGCGGGAGGCGACCACCGATGTCGGCGTGGACGTGCTCAGCTACGGCGGCACCAAGAACGGGGCCATGCTCGCCGAGGCCGTGATCGTGCTGAACCCCGACGCCGCACCGGGCCTCGACTATGCCCGCAAGTACCTCATGCAGCTGGCCTCGAAAATGCGCTTCCTCTCCGCGCAGCTGACCGCGCTACTCACCGACGATCTCGGGATCCGCAACGCCCGGGCCGCCAACGCCATGGCGGCCCGGCTGCGCGAGGCAGTGGCGGCTGGCATGGCGGACGGTTCGATCCGCGGCGTCGAGTTCAATCAGCCGACGCGGGCCAACAGCCTGTTTGTCACCCTGCCCGCCGGTGCGGCCGAGCGGCTGCGCGAGCGGTTCCGGTTCTACGACTGGGATGCCGCTCACCGGCAGGTGCGGTGGATGTGCAGTTTCGACACCACCCGGCAGGAGGTGGACGAGTTCGTGGCGGAGATCGCCAGGGTCACGTCCGGCTGATACTCCTCCGAGCACCCCTGCTACGGTTGCGTCACAGCCCACACGAGAGGCTTCTTCGTGCCTGAGACGACGACGTCCCAGACCACTTCCCGGACCACCTGCGCGGTGGTCAACCCCGCCACCGGGGAACTCGTCGAGGAAGCGGAGGGCGCCTACGGGCCGCTGTCCTCCTGGACGGCCGACGAGGGTGCCGAGATGCCGTTCGGCGGCGTCAAGCGTTCCGGGTTCGGCCGGGAACTCGGGCCGCGAACTGGACCGCGCGACCAACTCCGTCAGGCCCTGCGCAGCCAGCACGCCGGCCGGGTGCGGGCCGGCGGCCGCGAAGTACGCCGCCCACTCCCGCGGCAGGGGGTCGCGCCCGCCCACCAGCACCAGGTTGCCCGCGTTCCGGCCCGTGCACATCCCCGGCCCGCGAGACACCACACGTCCGCGGAGACCGCCCGCATCGCCCGGGCCTGGTCCGCGAGGGACGCGAGCCCCGGGTCGTCGCCCACGTTGACCACCATCACCCCGCCCGGCGCCAGCAGCGGGGCGGCCTCCTCGTAGAAGGCCACCTTCGCGAGGTGGGCGGGGCGAGCCGCGGCCGGTGAAGACGTCGAGCACCATCGCGACCACGGTGCTCGGAGCGGCGACACGGGGCAGTGCCGCGCGGGCGTCGTCGACGACGATCCGCATTCGCGCCCCGTCGGCAGCGGTAGCGCCTCGAGGACAAGACTGGGCAACTCTTCCTCCCGCTCGACGGTGACCTGCCCGGAACCGGGGCGGGTCACCGCGATACAGCGGGCCAGGGTCATAGCCCCCGTCCCCAGGTGCACCGCGGTGATCGGGACGCCCGGGCGGAGCCACGACGTCCACGACGTCGCCGATCCGCCGCAGGTACTCGTGGAAGATCTCCTCCGGGTGCGCGAGGTTCACGTGCGGCTACTCGGCCCCGTCCAGGCGCGGCACCCGGCCGCACTCGACGAACCGGTCCGGAACCATCTCGGCGTCCACTCCGGCCGTCTCCAGGTACCTGCGCATGCACCTCATCCTCCCGGTCTCTTCGTGCCAAGGAGAGTGTTGGCCGTCAGGGTTTCGTGACGTCTCGACAGCACCGCGGTGGCGTCGTTGGCATGGCAGACAGACACCGGTACACGGCCGAATTCCCAGCGGAAAACGGGGTTCCGGCACAGCTGCCCCGTCCGTGCGGCGTCCCGGTCGATGTGCACGAACCACGCGCCGTCCTCATGCACCACGGCCCGCACGACGCCGCCGGCGCACACCTCCTGCCGATTGGACAGGTACGCTCCGCTCACCCCCTGCTGTTGCGGATCATCGAACACCGCATGGTAGCTCTCGCCGTACATCGGGGCGTGGAGCGAGCCGCCCTCACACCCGCCCGGCCAGCACGTGCCCGTCCCGCCCGGCGACCAGACCCGTCACCAGCTGGAGCACCAGCACGATCCCGAAGACCAGGATCGGCACTTCCCAGCCGTCCGTGAGGCTGTGCAGGGCGCCGATCCCCAGGGGCCCCAGGCCCGCGATGACGTATCCCCAGCCCTGGGCCATGGTGGAGAGGTGCCCGGTGTGGTGAACATCCGGGGAGCGCCACACGATGAAGCTCAGCCCCAGGCTGATCGAGGCCCCCTGCCCCAGCCCGATCAGCGTCATCCACACGTAGGCGCCCTGCACCGGCGCCAGCAGCAGGCCCAGGAATCCTCCGGCGGTCACCAGCACGGTCAGCACCACGGCCAGGCCGGCCCGCCGGAGGCGCTGGGCGAGCATCGGGGCCAGCAGCGCCGTCGCGATCGCGGGGAACTGGGAGAAGGACAGCAACCACCCAGCGGTGTGCTCGTCCATCCCGCTGTCCCGCAGGATCGTGGGGATCCACGTGATGGCGGTGTAGTAGCTCATGGACTGGAATCCCATGAACAGGGTCACACCCCACGCGAGCCTATCCTTCATGAGCCGGCGAAAGGTCGGCTCCCGGCGTTCGAGGACCTCGGCCACGGCCTCGCGCACCGGCTGCCGGCCGCTGGACCAGCGCAGCTGCGGCAGCCAGAGCAGGAAGGCGGCCAGGGCGGGCAGCGCCCCCGTGGCCAACGCCAGCCGCCACGATCCGGTGGCCGCGGCCACCGGGGCGGTGACACCGGACGCCGCGGCGGCGCCGACGAACAGCGCCGTGGAGTACAGGCCCATCATCAGCCCCGCGCGGTGAGCGAAGTCCTGCTTGATGATCGTGGGCATCACCACGTTGCCGATGGCGATGGTCATCCCCACCAGCACGGTGCCCCCGAACAGCGCGACGGCGTGGACCTCCAGCCGCAGGGCGATCCCCGCGGCCATCACGAACATGGTCATGCCCAGCAGCCGGTGCATGCCCCAGCGCTTCTGCAGCCCGGGCGTGAGGAACGCGAAGACCCCGAAGGCGAACACCGGGATCGCGGTCAGCAGGCTGGTCACCGTGCCGGAGAAGCCCATGTCCGCCCTGATCTCGGCGATCACCGGCCCCACGGCGGCCACCCCCACACGCAGGTTGAACGCGATCAGCAGCAGCCCGGCCGCGAGCAGCAGGGGCCGGTCCGCGGGTGTGCGGGGGCCCCGTCCGCGCGACGGGACGACGGGCGCGGGGGTCTCGGGCGCGGGCGTCGTGGCCGCCGGGTCCACGGGCAGCGAGGACGCGGCCCCGGGCCCCTCGGGCGTCACGGCTGGAACGGAACCGGTGGACACGAACACGGAACTCCTCGGGTGGTGGGGTGCGGCGGCCGGTCCGGTCGCGCGCAGGAACTGGGCCAGTACATCCTGGATCGTCGTGTCCCGCGACCGGTAATATGCCATGTTGTGTCGGAAAACCGCCAGATCGGCTCTTTTGAGGACCCGTACTCTCCCGAGGGGACGGACAAGCAGGTCCACCGCTTCAACCACCGTCACCTGACCCCGCTGCATTCCCACCACCGCGGTCACCTGGTCTACCCCGTCACCGGTGTGCTCTCCCTGACCACGGTTCAGGGGTCCTGGATCGCCCCGGCCAACCGCATCGCGTGGGTCCCGGCCGGCGCCGTGCATCAGCACCGGGCGCACGGCGCAGTGGACATGCGCCTGGTGTATCTGGACCCGAACCCGGCCGAGCAGTTGCCCGAGCACCCGGCGGTGCTGCTCATGACCCCGCTGGCCCGCGAGGCGGTCCTGGCGTTGACCGGCGGCGCCGCGGGCGAGGACACGAGCCGCGGACCGGAGCGGCGCGCGCGGTTGCGGCAGGTACTGCTCGACGAGCTCGGCCCGAGCCCCGAGCAACCCTTACATCTTCCCTTGCCCCGGGACCCGCGGCTACGGCAGGTCGCGGCGCTGCTCGCCGAAGATCTCTCCCGCCCGGTCACCCTGGAGCAGATCGGGCGCCGGATCGGTGTGGGGGAGCGGACACTGAGCCGGCTGTGCAGAGAGGAACTGGGCATGGGCTACCGGCAGTGGCGCAGCCAGTACCGGTTGCACCGGGCCATGGTCCTGCTCGCCGAAGGCCGTCCGGTGCTGCGCACCGGCGCGGAATGCGGCTGGTCCACCGCGAGCACGTTCAGCGACGCCTTCAAGCGGCTCGTAGGGAAAACGCCCGGCGAGTACCGCCGCCTGGCGGCCGGGCAGGGCGCAGGAGATTCCGTCCTGGCGCCGCGGTGACCGCGGCACGGCGAGCACGGCGTGCCGCGGGTGCTGCACCTCCGGCACGGCCCGCAGCACGGTGACCAGGTCGTCCCGGTGAATCCAGTTGGTCATACGGCGGTGCGCGAGAGTCTCTCCGCGAAGCACCCGCTGGATCAGCGACGTCAGAACCCCTCCAACGCCATGTTCGCGAACCGGGAGTAGTGACCCTGGAACGCCACCACGATGGTCTTGGTGGGGCCGTTACGATGCTTCGCCACGATCACGTCTGCCTCACCGGCACGCGGTGACTCCTTGTCGTACACGTCCTCGCGGTGCAGCAGGATGACCATATCCGCGTCCTGTTCAATCGAGTTGTGGACGGTCACGCCGTTGGCCACGAAATTGTGGGCGCCAACCACGGTGGCATCGAAGACTTCCTCCACGCCGTCATCCTCGATGGACACAATGCGATCCCAATACAGATCGTTCATCGCCATCATGTCCAGGTCGTGGGTATCGAGGGCGGAGACGACTTCCTCCAGCCGCGATTGGGGCGGTCGGGTCATCGTTGCTGTGCCGCCACCAGCCACAGCGGATACGGAGGAATCGCCGGACACCGCTACGCGGTTTTCCAGAAGACTCCGGACCTCGTCCCACGCGTTGTACATCCCGCCGGAGCCAGGAGCAGCTTTCTCGGCCTTCTTAGCTCGCAAAGCAGCGCGCAGCTGCGCCGCAGCCACCGCGGATCCACCGTTCACAGGGATCTGCTCCAGGAACATCAGCTGATCCTCAAACTCGTCAATCGACACGACAGAACCAGCAGAGACACCGTCAGCAGAAGAAACGGTCCCCACGATTCCAAACCGCAACAACAGGCGGGCCACGGCGTCGGCAGCCTCGCGCGACGTCGTTGCCAAAGACATCTCACCGCACTCACCGGAACCCGCATCCGAAACCGATCCGAAACGGGACCATACTGAGCCGAGTAGCAACCGCACCTGCTCCTTGGGAAGCGCGAATACGGACGCTGGCACGGACGAGAGCCCGGCCAACTGAGCGCCCAGTGCGGACACCTCAGCGTCACTCATGGACACAGAAGAAGCGGGCGCCCCCACGTGCCGCGGGATCCCCACACGATCCCCCACACCCAGGTCGCCCAGAGCCCGCCAGCCCGCGTACGTGAAGAACTTGTGGTTCGCCGTCGCCCGCACTTCGCGCCCGGAGGCAAGGCCTAACCGGAAGACAGGCTTCACACCGGTGGAGAACACATGCGTCATCGGACGCTGCACGTAGCGCAGATCGTCCGCGAGCGCCCACACGGGCACATCCTTCTCGCCCGACTCGTACAGCTCACGCATGGTCGTCTCCGCGCCCGTGTCCGCGCGCAAAATCCGAGTGTCGCCGGTCAGGCAACCCGATTCACGCAGATCACTCACCTGCGGCTTCTTATCCGTGCGCTGCTCGGAACCACGGTTGAGCTGGGACAGCGCGATGACCGGGACTTCGAGCTCCTTGGCCAGCAGCTTGAGCGCGCGGGAGAACTCGGAGACCTCTTGCTGACGGGACTCGACCTTCTTGCCGGAACTCATGAGCTGCAGGTAGTCGAGCACCACGAGCTTCAGATCGTGCTTCTGCTTCAGGCGCCGGCACTTTGCGCGGATCTCCATGAGCGACATGTTCGGCGAATCATCGATGAACAGCGGCGCCGAGTCCATCTTGCCCATGATCTGCGCGATCTTGGCCCACTGCTCGTCCTGCAGTGTGCCGGCGCGCAGGTCCTGCATCTGCAGGGTGCCCTCGGCGGCCAGCAGACGCATGGCGATCTCGTTGCGGCTCATTTCGAGCGAGAAGATCACGGACGTCATGTTGTGCTTGATGGACGCGGAGCGTGCGATGTCCAGCGCGAACGTGGACTTACCCATGGCCGGGCGCGCCGCGATCACGATCATCTGGCCACCCTGGAAACCGTGGGTCAGCTCGTCCAGTTCAATGAACCCGGTGGGCACACCCTGCATGCCCTCGCGGTTACCGGCGGCCTCGATCTCATCGACCGCGGCCTCCATGACCTCGCTGAGCACCACGTAGTCCTCGGACGTGCGCCGCTCCGCCACCTGATAGATCTCACCCTGGGCCTCGTTGACGATGTCATCGACCTCGCCGTCCTGCGAGTACCCCAGCTGCGCGATCTTGGTACCAGCCTCCACCAACCGCCGCAACACCGCACGCTCACGCACGATCTCCGCATAGAATCCCGCGTTCGCCGCGGTCGGCACGGACGCGATCAGCGAGTGCAGGTACGCCACACCACCGATGCGTTCGATCTCACCGCGCTTGGTGAGCTCGTCGCCCACGGTGATCGCATCGGCGGGTTCGCCGCGCCCGTACAGGGAGATCACGGCGTCGTAAATGGATTCGTGCGCCGGCTTGTAAAAATCCACGCCGCGCAGCACTTCCACCACGTCCGCAATGGCGTCCTTGGAGAGCAGCATGCCGCCCAGCACCGACTGCTCCGCCACGTTGTCGTGCGGCAGCGAGCGGCCGTACTCCTCGCGCGATCCGGACGTGTATTCCGACACCCTGACTCACTTCCATTCCTCGAAGACTGCGCTCCATTGTCGCACCGTGCGAGGACATGGATAACACGCATTCGCCAAGGGGGACTACGACGCCGCTCGCCCCCTGGAAACTCCCGGGTTCCGCCTGTAGATTTGTCCCGTTTTATACCTCGCGGCGCACCGAGCGCGGCCTTCATTAAGATACGGAGATCATGAGCGCCCCTAGCGACGCCCCCTGCAAAAGACCCGGTTTTCTGAGTTGTAGCCAGGGGTGGTGGAGCTAGTGGAAGTCGTCTCCGTCATCATCGGAGTTGTGCTGATTGCAGCGTGCGGTGCCTTTGTGGCCGCCGAGTTCTCCCTCATCACCGTCAATCGCAATGACGTAGAGGCCGCCGCCAAGACCGGCGACCGCCGCTCCCAGGGTGTGCTGAAGGGTATGAAGACCCTGTCCACCCAGCTCTCCGGAGCTCAGCTGGGCATCACGGTGACCAACCTGGGTATTGGCTTCCTCGCGGAACCGGCCATTGCCGCCTTGATCACGGGCCCGCTCACCGATGCCGGTCTGTCACCGGTCGCGGCCCGTTCCACCTCCATCACGCTGGCGCTGGTACTGGCCACCGGCCTGACCATGATCTTCGGCGAACTGGTACCCAAGAACCTTGCCATTGCCAAGCCGCTGGCCACCGCTAAGGCGGTGGTCGGCTTCCAGCGCGGCTTCACCAAGGTGCTGGGTTGGCCCATCCGCCTGTTCAACAACAACGCCAACACGATCGTGCGCGCGGTGGGCGTGGAACCACAGGAGGAACTGGCCTCAACACGCTCCCCGGAGGAACTCGCCGGACTGGTCCGTCACTCCGCCAATCAGGGCGCGCTGGCCTCCCAGACCGCGGAACTCGTGGAGCGTTCGTTCGCGTTCGGTGACCGCCGCGCGCATGACGTGATGACCCCGCGCGGTCAAATGGTCACCCTGTCCCCGAACAACACCGTGCGGGATCTGCTGCGGGAGTCCAAGGCCACGGGCTTCTCCCGCTTCCCCGTGCTCCACGAGGACAAGGAACACGTTCTGGGCCAGGTGCACGTGCGCCAGGCCCTGGCCGTGCCCTACGTCCAGCGTGAGTCCGTGACCGTGGAGGACATCATGGGCGAGGCGCGATTTGTCCCGGACACCGTGGAGCTCGATGACCTCATGGACGTGCTGCGCACCGGTGCCCTGCAGATGACGCTGCTCGTGGACGAGTTCGGCGATATCGCCGGGCTGGTCACCCTGGAGGACCTCGTGGAGGAACTCGTGGGTGAGGTGCGCGACGAGCACGACCCCCAGGACGAGCCTCACGCCGAACAGCACGACGACGTCTGGACCTTCGCCGCCGCCCTGCGCCCGGACGAGGCCAGTGAGCACCTGGGTGTCACGGTCCCCGAACACGAGGACTACGAGACCTTGGCCGGGCTCATCACCCTGGATTTGGGCCGCCTGGCCGAGGTGGGAGACACCGTCACGGTCGCATCCGATCCGGACCCCGGTGAGGAACCCCGGCTCATCACGTTCGAGGTGACCGGCCTGGACGAACACCGCATCACCGAGCTGACCGCTCGCGTGCGCGAGCTGCCGTCCGAGGATGAGACCGAGCGCGAGAACCGGGAGCACCACGCGAAGGCCACGGACCGCCCCGAGGCCGCCAGCGGCGTCGTCGAGCAGGAGGAGAACCGATGAGTGACTTCGCCGGACTGCTGTTCACCGTGGTGCTACTGGCGGGCAACGCATTTTTCGTGGGCGCGGAGTTCGCCCTGATCTCCGCCCGCCGCACCGTGATCGAACCCAGGGCACTCGAGGGTAAATGGGCCGCCAAGGTCACCCTCAAGGCCATGGAGAACGTCTCGCTCATGATGGCCGGCGCGCAGCTGGGCATCACCATCTGCACCCTGGCGCTGGGCGCCATCAGCGAACCGGCCATCGCGCACCTGCTCGAGGTCCCGTTCGCCGCGCTCGGGGTGCCCGAGGCCGTGCAGCACCCGATTGCGTTCGCGATCGCGCTGGCCCTGGTGACCTATCTGCACGTGGTGGTCGGCGAGATGGTCCCGAAGAACATTGCGCTGGCCACCCCCGAGCGCAGCGCCCTGGTGCTGGGACCCATGCTGACGGGGGTGGTGACCGTGCTGCGGCCGCTGCTGTGGCTCATGAACGGGATCTCCAATGGCATTCTGCGCCTGATGCGGGTGCAACCCAAGGACGAGGTCACCTCGGTCTTCACCCGCAACGAGGTGGCCGCCCTGGTCGCCGAATCACGCCACGGCGGGCTGCTCGAAGCCAACGACGAGCGCCTGCTGCTGGGCGCCCTGACCTTCGAGGAACGCAGCGTCAACGGCATCCTGATCCCCATGAGCGAGGTGACGTGCCTGCCCTCGGGCGTGACCACGGCCCAGGCGGAGATCATCGCCGCAGACAGTTACTCGCGCTTCCCGATGCTCGCCCGAGACGGCTCGCTGGCCGGTTACGTTCATATCAAGGACCTGATCGAAGAGGACGACGCCGCTCGCGACCTTCCCATCCAGGCCTCCCAGGTGCGCGCGCTGCCCCGCATTGGCGCTGATATGCCGCTGCGGCAGGCGCTGACCATCATGCAGAATTCGGGTGCCCACCTGGGCGCTGTGACCTCACCGGACGGCCGGGTGGAGGGCATCGTGACGCTGGAGGACATGCTTGAGGAACTCGTGGGGCAGATCCGCGACGACAGCCGCATGATTCGGGAGGCTTAATGACACACGCTGTCCACGGGTTGTGGAAAACCTGTGGACAGTGTGTGGAACACGCCGCGTAACTTGTGCACGGGTTGTGGGCGGCGCTGTGGATAACTAGAGCGCGACGGCCATCAACCCAAGCCATAGCAAGGGTGAGAACAGCAGCGACAGTACCAACAACATGATGAATCTCCCCCTGAGCAGGGGAAAAGCAACCAGCCCGGCAATGGCCAATATCGCCGCAGTAATGGATGCTACGACGCTGATGACCAACCCGACCACCAGTACCACCACGGCCCCCTGGGGATCCAGGGAATTGCCCAGGGAAAAACTTCCGGCGAAGGCGGCCACGGTCAGGCCAAGGCAGCCCAGCCCAACCCAGTAAAGCCGGGACCCGCTGAGTCCCCTGTGTGCCTTGATCTCCATATGAAAATCGTTGCACGTAACCCCCTGGGACGGCCGACCGTGACACGTGGGAAAGTCATCGGTGCCGCCCGGGCCGTGGAACCGCAGAGAAAATCCCGCAGGTCAGTGACCTACGGGATTTGTCTCCATCACATTCTGGGGACATTGTGCGAAATGCCCAGGGGATGAAATCAGGCGGGGACAACCTCGAACTCGACGTTCGCGTTGACCTCTTCGTGCAGCCGAACCACGGCCTGATACATGCCGGTGGTCTTGATGCGCTGGGTGAGCTCGACACGACGCTTGTCGATGGAGCCCAGACCCGAGGCCTCAACGGCCTTGGCGATGTCGTCAGCGCGCACCGTGCCGAACAAGCGGCCCTCGGCACCGGACTTGACCGGAACGGTCAAGGTGGTGGAGGTCAGCTTGGCAGCCAGAGCCTGTGCGTCCTCCAGGGATGCCAGGTCACGAGCGGCACGTGCGTTCTTGATGGATTCGATCTGCTTTTCAGCGCCACGGCTCCAGGGGGTTGCAAAACCGCGCGGGAAGAGGAAGTTACGGGCGTAGCCGTTCTTCACGTCAACCACGTCACCGGCTGAACCCAGCCCGGAAACTTCGTGGGTCAGAATGATCTTTGCCATAGATTCTCAGTCCTCTCAGATCAGCGGCCGGCGCCGGAGTAGGGCAGCAAAGCAACTTCACGAGCGTTCTTGATCGCCAAGGCGATCTTGCGCTGCTCCTGAACGGACACGCCGGTCACGCGGCGTGCACGGATCTTGCCGCGGTCGGAGATGAACTTGCGAAGCAGAGCGACGTCTTTGTAATCGATCTCGGTGACGCCTGCCGCCTTGAGCGGGTTCTGCTTTGGTTTCGGCTTGCGAATTTCAGCCTTGGCCATCGTGGTGCTCCTTTTCGGATGCGGAGCCCGCAGGCGAACCTGCGGGATGGGGTGAATAAGTGTGTTTAGAAGGGGGGCTCGTCTTCGGAATCAGTACCCCAGTCGTAATTACCACCGGAGGATTGACCCCAAGGATCGTTGCCCTGTTGCGGACGCTGCTGCGGGCCACCGCCGCGGTTGGCACCGGGGTTACCCCCGCCAAAACCGCCTTGCTGGTTGCCGCCGCCGGAACCGGCGAAGTTGCCGCCCTGGTTTCCACCAAAGCCGCCCTGCTGGCCGCCGCCGTATCCGGAGTCTCCCCCGAATCCGCCACCGCCGCCGGTGTTACCGAAGTTCTGGTTGCCGCCGTAGGAGTTGCCTCCCTGACCACCACCGCGCGAGTTCCGGTTGACCTTGGCGGTTGCGTACCGCATGGAAGGGCCGATCTCGTCGACTTCCAGCTCTTGGCTGGTGCGTCGCTCCCCTTCCTTGGTCTCGTAAGAGCGTGCTTTGAGCCGACCTTGAACGATCACGCGAGTGCCCTTGGTCAGGGACTCGGCCACGTTCTCCGCCGCCTCACGCCACACCGAGCAGCGCAAGAACAGGGTCTCCTGATCTTTCCACTCATTGGACTGCCGATCGAAGGCCCGCGGGGTGGACGCAATCGTGAAATTGGCCACCGCGGCTCCGGACGGAGTGAAGCGCAGTTCGGGGTCGGCGGTCAGATTGCCGATCACTGTAATGACGGTATCGCCAGCCATGTGAACCTCCGGTATCTGTGGACGCTGGATGCGAGACGTTGTGGGTTTTGAAGCATCTCACGGTTAACCCGTACGGGCCGTGTGTGAGGCACCCTGTGCAGCCCTGGTGGACCGCACAGTCAACTCACTTGGCTTCGATCTTCTGTTCTTCAGGACGGATGATCTTGGTGCGCATCACGGCTTCGTTCAGGCCCAGGACACGGTCCAGTTCCTGAGCGGTGTGCGGCTCAGCGGTGAAGTTCACAACGGCGTAGATGCCTTCGGCCTTCTTCTGGATCTCGTAGGCCAAGCGACGACGGCCCCAGATGTCGACGTTGTCGACGGTGCCGTTCTCCTTGGTGACGACCTCGAGGAACTTCTTGAGGGTCGGCTCAACGGCGCGCTCCTCGACCTCGGGGTTGAGGATCACCATCAATTCGTATTCACGCATGTAAAGAACCCACCTCCTTCGGGCTAAGCGGCTGCGGTCCTTCCGCAGCAGGAGGTTCTGTGCGTTTGTCGGTACCGATCGCGTATCGAACGGCACACAGACTTACCGAGTTTACTACAACTGCGGCTCAGTAGCCATTGACGCGGCGGGCCAGCCGCGCATTGAGCTGGGCGACCCGCAGCGGGATGAGGAACAGGTCAATGATCATGAGCAGTCCCCAGAAGCCCAGGATGAACCACCCGATGATGATCGGGGTGGTGAACCATCCAAGCGCCCACAGCAGGATGTAAAAGATCCCCTGGAAAGGCTGCTGCAGATAGAACTTGTGCACGCCCAACCACCCCAGGAAGAACCACAGCACATAGGACAACAGTGCGGACTTGCCGCCCACCACGTTGACCACGGCCGGGCCCTGGAGGGGTTGACCCCACTGGGACTGCCCGGGGTGGTGCTGAAAACCACCGGCGCGGGCGCCGTCGCGCGGGGACAGCGGTTGAGGTGTGTAGTATTCCGGCTCTTGGGCCACGATGACTCCCTCTTCGACTGATTCAAGTTTACGAGTCGTCGAACGCACGCTCGGTATCGGTCAGCGCTCGGCGCAATTGCACGTCCGTGGTGATGTCGTTGCCGGTGGAGCGAGCGGTGACGTCCAGACCGAATTCCACGCGCTCGGTCTTGGCGCGTCCGTCGTCGCGGTACGTCACCTTGGCCACGGCCGGGCGGTAGCGCTGCGCATGGAACTCCAGCGGATCCGTGTCATCGGGTTGCAGAACCAGGGCCGGCCGGGCTTCCAGCTCCCATTCCACATTGGTCACCCCGTCCGGCAGGGCGTCGGGTTGCGCGCTTTCCGAGTCCGACGCCGCTCCCTCCGCCCATGCGCTGGGCGCCGGGCACTTTTCGAGGTCCAGGCGAAGCCCACCTTCGCAGTCACCGAACACCGCGGTGATCTCGCGGTCCACGGTCTCCCACATGCGCGGGGAGGGCCCGAATGTGAGTGCCATGGACACGGGCCGCGGATCCCCAATGTCTATACCTCCAGCGGCATTCTTGCGGGCCGCCAGGTACGAGTCCTCTGGGAAACCCACGTCGTAACTACCGGGGAGGCCTGCGAACTGCCACGTGCGGGCGGGCCCGTCGTCCGTGGCGCGCAACGCGGCGGCGGTTGGCCGTACCGACTGGCCGTTCACGGACAGGGCATCCACCTTCGCGGGCAGCTTCACCTCGACCGTTTGGTCGTCCAGGTCGTTGAGCCGCCACGTGTCGTTGAGGAAACCGGACGTGACCAGCTTGTCCACCGTGTAGGTCAGGCGGTGGGTCAGTCCGTCACCGGTGCGAACATTCACCTCGACGTCAGCCTGGGTTCCGTGCTGGGAGACCGACACGATCTCATGGGCCACCGGACGGTCGTGCGAATTGTGGTACACGGAGTTGGGCAGGATCTGCACGGTGGGATCACTGCTGGTAATGCTCAGCGGGGCCAAGACCTGCCGCGCACTGCCCCGCTCCAATTGCTCGAGGTAGTTCTCGACAGCGTACTGGGGTTCGCGTGCGACCAGGAAGAAGTTGATCACGGTGCTCCACAACACAACCACCACGACCACTCCCGCCAAGATCAACAACAAGGGCTTGCTCAGCGATCGCAACGAGGGCGGTTGCCAACGGGCCACTGCAGACTTGGTGTTCTCCATGATCCTTGTCCGAGAAGCAGGAGTGGGTGGGTTCAGCTCATGGTCTCGTGAGCGGGGCCGCATCATTTTAGAGCGGACACCCCGAGTGCCATCGCCTTGCGGCCGCGGAACATGTCGATCACCACGGCCACCACGAAGTAGATCAGGAACAAGTAGCGGATGACCGCCAGAATGTCCTGGGGCGCCCACCCGAATTGCTCGACCCACGGCAGGGTGGGCCAGGCGGCGGCGGGGAGCACCACCGTGGCCCAGTAGAGCACCTCGACCACTTGCCACAGACCGAATTCGATCCAGTTACGGCGGCACAGGATCACCAAGGGCACCAACCACAGCACGTAGTTGAGCGAGTAGTCCTTGGCCAGCAGCACCCACAGGGCCAGCAGCAAGAACATCACCTGCACCACGGACGGTTCGCGGCGGCTCAGCAGAGAGACCAGCAGCACGAACACCAGGCCCAGCACCATGGTCAGGAGCACGTACTGGCCCACGCTGCCGCCGTCCAGGGCCAGCCCGGTGCGCGGTTCAATGTTGGTGTTCCACACATTCCAGAACGAGGACTGCTCCGTGGTGGAACCCACAATGTTGTCGAACTGTGCCCGCCATTGATCCCACGCCGTGAGCATGTATGTGCCGTTGATCAGAATCCACGCGATGGCGGCGCAAATGAACGCGCTGATGAAGTCCTTGATGAACCGGTGGCGCGCGGCCATGATGAGGATGGCCAGCAGGACCACCACGGGGAAGAACGCCACGGACGCACCGAAGCCCACCATGAATCCCGCGAGCGCCGGGTTGCCGCGCACGTAGCCCAGCAGGGCGAGCATCATGAAGAGCACGGCCCACAGGTCCCAGGTCTGGAAGCCCACGAGCACCACCACGGGTGACAGGGCCATGACCAGCGCATCCGATGTGCGTGAACCACTCAGCGAGGACACCACGGCCACAATGGCCAGCCAGACCAGGGCCAGCAGTACGAGCGAGAGGTCCAGGTAGATGCCCTGGTCCACGTCGATGCCCAGCAGGGAGGAGAGGTTGGAGGCGAACCACCCGATGATCGTGGTGATCATGCCCACCAGGACCGGCTGATCCCCGGTCGGCCCGCCGGTGAAGAAGCCGCTGGCCACGTCCGTGGAGCGAACACCCAGATCGCCGGTGCCGATCACCGTGGCACACAGTTCGGGGACGTCCTCCGCGAGGTTCCAGTCGGGCACCCGGCACGGCACACGCAACAGATACGCCATCATGACCGTGTAGAGGCCCAGACCGAGCAGCAGCAGGCCGGAGTTTTTGCCGCCGCCGCGCTTCTTGGCGCCTTCCATGCTCATGCACGTACTCCTCCGGTGGACACAGGGACGGCATCAGTCTTCCATGGCCCCGCCCCGTTCGCCGCTCGTGGCGCGATCCACTCCCACAATTTACGACGCCGCTCGCGCACGGGTCCGGGACCGGTGCGGGCCCGCAGACTTCACGTCACCCACCGTGCGCGTGCGCCCGCCCGGTGGGCCGCGCCGTCAGGCCGTGCCGATGCCTTTGGAGCGGGCCCACTCGATGAGCCGTTCGCGCGCCACATCCTCACCCACTGCGCCTTGGTCCAAGCGCATCTCGAGCAGGAACTTGTATGCCCTGCCCACCTCGGGACCGGGGCCGATCCCCAGGGTGTCCATGATCTGCTGGCCGTCCAGCTCCGGACGCACGGCCTCGAGCTGTTCTTGTTCGCGCAGCTCGGCAATGCGCCGTTCGAGGTCGTCGTAAGCGGTGGCCAGGCGCGCGGATTTGCGTTTGTTGCGGGTGGTCACGTCCGAGCGCGTGAGGCGATGCAATCGCTCCAGCTGGTCACCGGCATCGCGGACGTAGCGGCGCACTGCTGAGTCCGTCCAGCCCGCATCCCCATATCCGTAGAAACGCATATGCAGCTCGACCAGGCGGGTAACCTTCTTAATGGTGTCGTTGTCGAAGCGCAGCGCCTTCATTCGTTTGCGGGTCAGCTTGGCACCGACCACTTCGTGATGTCGGAAGCTCACGGCGCCGTTCAGTTCGAAGCGGCGGGTGGCCGGCTTACCCACGTCATGCATGAGCGCGGCGAAACGCAGGGCGAAGTCCGGAGCCGGGACCGGGCCGTGCGCATCGGTTTCTTTCTCCGCCGCCTGCTCCATCACCGTCAAGGAATGCTGGTAGACGTCTTTGTGGTGGTGGGCTTCATCGGTTTCCAACTTGAGCGCGGGCACCTCGGGGAGCACGATCTCCGCAAGACCGGTATCCGTCATGAGTTCTATGCCTCGGCGGGGATATGAACCGCACACCAGCTTGACCAGTTCTTCGCGCACGCGTTCGGCGGAGACGATCTCAATGCGCTGCGCCATGGCCGTCATGGCCTCCCGGACGGGCTCGGCCACGTTCAACCCCAACTGTGAACTGAAGCGCGCCGCCCGCATCATGCGCAGGGGGTCGTCCGTGAAGGAGTCCTCGGGGGTGCCCGGGGTGCGCAGCACACCGGCATGCAGGTCCTTGATGCCGCCGAACGGATCCACGAGGTCGAGGTCCGGCAGCCGCAGGGCCATGGCGTTGACGGTGAAATCGCGGCGTCGTAAATCTTCGGTGAGGTCTTCACCGAAGGCGACCACCGGCTTACGTGAATCGGGATCGTAGGCCTCTGCGCGATACGTGGTGACCTCGAGCTGCAGACCCGCCTTGCGCATCCCGATGGTTCCGAAGTCCCGACCGATCTCCCAGTGCGCGTCCGCCCAGTTCTTGATGACCGCGAGGGTCTGCTCCGGGGTGGCGTTGGTGGTGAAATCCAGGTCCAGGGCGTCCCGGTTCAGGAAGAGATCACGCACGGGCCCGCCCACCAGGGACAACTCGTATCCGGCGTCGGCAAAGAGCCGCCCCAGTTCTAAGGAAACGGGGTGGAGAGAGGAGGTATCGAACAGCTGCGTCATGATGGCCGTAATTGTCTCATTTCTTCCGCCCCTGCCTGGCCTGCGGATTCCCGGGTCAGGGAGTGTTCGGGGAATGTGGCTAAGGTAGGAGTCATGGCTTTTCCCGTCCCTAGCGCGCCCAAGAGGCGACCGAACCAACCGGTCTCCGCGCTGCCCACGGTGGAAGAAGTCTCGGCCGGCGGCATTGTGGTGAACCTTCAGGAACCCACTCATCCGGTGGCCATCATTGCTCGCATCAATCGCGGTGGCCGCCTGGAATGGTGCCTGCCCAAGGGCCACCCCGAAGGTAATGAGACCAATCAGGAAGCTGCTGTCCGTGAGATCGAGGAAGAAACCGGCATCATGGGCCGCGTCCTCTCCCCCCTGGGCAGTATCGACTACTGGTTCACGGTTTCCGGGCACCGAGTTCACAAGACCGTTCATCACTTCTTGTTGGAAGCCACCGGCGGTTTCCTGACCACGGAGAACGATCCCGACCACGAGGCCGTTGACGTCGCCTGGTCCGGGATCGACGATCTTGACCGCAAGCTGTCCTTCCCCAACGAGCGGCGCATTGCTGACATCGCTCGGGAGTACATCATTCATCAGTTGTAATCGCGCCCGCGGATCGGTTCCGCGGTGCCTGCCGTTGCAATCCCCGTGCAGGAAGGCCTGTTTCATGGAGAGATCCGGCGCGCGTTCCAGCGCCATCATGGCGTCCGGAACCCTGGTCTCCCGGGTTCTCGGTTTCGCCAAGGCCTTGCTGATCACGGTGGCCATCGGCTCGCTGACCACCATGGCGGACGTCTTCGAACTCGCCAACAACCTGCCCAACCTGATCTACGTACTGATCGCCGGCGGCGTGTTCAATGCCGTGCTGGTTCCGCAGATCATCAAGGCCTCCAAGAACCCGGATGCGGGCGCGGACTACATTTCCCGACTGATCACCCTGGCCGTGCTCGCACTGCTCGGTGTCACGGCGGTGGTGCTCGCGTGTGCGATCCCGATCATCCGCATCATGGGCCCCGGGTGGTCCGAGGGCCAGCTGGCCATGGCCATGACATTCGCCCTGCTCACCTTCCCCCAAATTTTCTTCTACGGCCTCTACACCGTGGTGGGTCAGGTGCTCAACGCCAAGGGTGCCTTCGGTGCGTACATGTGGGCGCCGGTGTTGAACAACATCATTGCAATTGCCGGCCTGTTGGTGTTCATTTACCAGTTCGGTCCGTTCGCGCGCACACACCACACCCTGGAGAATTGGACCGCGGCCCAGACGTTCTGGCTCGTGGGAATGTCCACGGTGGGCGTGATCGCTCAGGCGCTCATTCTCTTCTGGCCGCTCAAGCGCCTGGGCCTGGGGCTGCGCCCCAAGTTCGGCTGGCGCGGCATTGGTCTGTCCACCGCCGCCAAGCTGGGCGGGTGGACGCTGGCCACCGGCATCATTGCCAACCTCGCGTTCCTGGCCCTGACCCGTACCGCCGCGATCCCCACCGGCGCCCGTGACGTGGGCCCGCCCGGCGGGGTCCCGGAACAGATCGCCGGTGTCACCGCGCTCAACCAGGCCTCTCTGCTCTACTCACTGCCCCACGGGGTGATCGGCCTGTCCATCGCCACGGTCCTGTTCAACCGCATGGCCGCCGCCGCGGACGCCAAGGACCGCGACAGCCTGGTCTCCTCGTTGTCCTCCAGCATGCGCATCACGAGCGTGGCCACGGTCTTCTGCATGGTCGCGCTCATCGTGTACGCGGGCCCGCTCGGCATGATGTTCTCCGGCGGCATCGCCCCGGCCGGCGCGGTGATCGGCCAGGTCATCACCGTCATTGCGATCGGCGCGCCGTTCATGTCCACCGCATTCATGCTCGGGCGCGCCTTCTACGCGCAGGAGGACGCCCGCACGCCGTTCGTGGTCCAGCTGCTCGTCTCGATCTTCACGGTTGTATCCGCGATCGGCATCGCCCGTGCCCTGCCGCCCGAATACATGGTCTTTGCCGTGGCCGGTTGCTACGCCGCGCAGAACATCCTGGCCACACTGCTCTATCACTTCGCGCTCAGGCGCCGCATCGGCGATTACGACGTCGCTCGTATCCTGGGTGCCCACGCGCGGATCCTGGCGGCCTCGCTGGTAGCGGGCGCGGGCGGCGTCGTCGCGTTGTGGCTGATGGGCGGTTACGACACCGCTGGATTCCCGTGGCAGAACCAGATCACCGCGTTGCTCTCCGTCCTGGTAGGCGGTGTGGCCATGGGCCTGGTGTATTTGCTGGCCATGAAGCTCTTCCGGGTCGAGGAGTTCGGTTCGCTGATCGGCCCGTTGAAGGCCCGCTTGGGCCGGTAGACTGCGCAACAGTTTGTCATCGCGCCCGCGAACCGCTCCGGGCGCCGTAACTCGAGGGAGTTCGCTGTGTCCCAGCCCATTGCGCTCGGAACTGTCCTGGGTGGCCGCTACCAGGTCACCGCGTCCCTGCTGACCAGCGCCGACGGCGATCACGTGTTGCAGGGCGAGGACCAGATCCTACGGCGCAGGGTGTCCATCCTGGTGCCCGGTGACCACCACGAGCAGCTCATGGTGTCCAACGCGCGTTCCCTGGCCTCGGGCTCGGGCAGCGACCGGTTCCAGATCCTGGACCTCGGACAGGCCCATGACACCACCTATCTGGTGACCTCCTACGCTCCCGCCGCGGACCTGCTGGACACCCTGCTCGTGGCGGAGAACGAGTTGGAGGACGAGTCCCTCTCGGACGACATCTTTGGCGACTCCCGCTCCGCTCCGGCATCCCCGTACGTTTACGAAGAACCCGACCCCACGCAGCCCCACGAAGCGGTGCCCAGCGCGGGCGCCCCGTACGATGACGATGCCGACACGGACGAGGGCGCGGCGCCCGGGAACAAACCCGCCGTGACCCGGTGGAGCGACGACGAGTACGAGGCATACGAGAACGCCCCCGCCGCTCCCTCCGTGCGGAACAAACTGGGTCGGGCCCGGAAAGTGGATCCCCAGTCCACCCGGTCGACACTCTTCGATCGCGCCGCCTCCGGTGGCAATGCGGCCGCGGTGGGGGCATCGGCCGCCGCTGCCGGGAAAATCGATCCCACCTACGACGGCGACAACCGCTATGAGAGCTTCGAGGCCACCGAGGGGAGCCCGGAACGTCTGGCCGGCTATCCGGTCGGCGAGCCCGAGACCCCGGCCCAGAGCCACTCGGGTGCCGGTGCCGCGGGCACGGCGGGAGCGGCGAGCGCAGTCGCCGGTGGTTCCGATGGCGGTTCCGGTACCGGTCATGGCTCCGATCCCTCCCACGATCCCGGGACACGACGCAAGAAGCGCAACGGTCCACTGCGTGCCCTGCTGTTACTCCTGCTGATGCTGGCCCTGCTGGCCGCCGTGGTCCTCGGCTTTCGCGCGCTGGGTTCGTTGACATCGCAGCCCGATGACGGCCGTGACCCCGCTCCGCAGGGTGGGCAAACGGCGTCGGCGCCCCAGGAAACCGATGCCGACGGCTCGGCGGCACCCACCGAACCCCGCGCGCAAGCGGTGACCCGCGTGACCTCGGATCCCAACTTCATGGCTGCCACGGACGCCACCCTGAGCCAGGCCATTGACGGCAACCCCGCCACATACTGGCTCAGCTACGGCTTCTCGAACGCCAACTTCGGCAATCTCACCGACTACGTGGGACTGGCCGTGGAACTCGAGGAACCGGCGCCGGTGTCCGAGGTCACCATCGACCAGGCCGGCGGCACCGGCGGCAACTTCACCGTGTACGTCTCGGATTCCCCGTCCATGGACGGCGCGCAGCAGGTGGGCACGGGTTCGTTCACCGGTCCGCAAATCACTGTGCCGCTCAGCCAGGCGGCACAGGAGGGCGAGCACGAGTACGTGCTCATCATGTGGGAACAGCTGCCGCAGCTCACCAACCCCATTGGCGGGTACCAGTACGGTTTGCGGATCGGGGAAGTTGCCGTTCGGTAACGATCCGGAATATTCACGCCGTACCGGCACGTTCTTCCAGTAGTTTCCCGCCGCGAACGCGGCCATCCCCAGAAAGGTTTTCAAACACGTGAGCAATGATCTCGGCCCCTCCTTCGCGAACGCCGTGAACTTGAACCTGACGCCCGTCCAGGCGCAGGAGACCGCCCCCGGAACCTCAGACGACGCCGTCCACGACGTGGTCATCGTCGGTTCCGGACCCGCCGGTTACACCGCCGCTATTTACGCCGCTCGAGCGGACCTCAAACCCATTGTGATTGCGGGCTCCGTCACCGCCGGTGGCGAACTCATGAACACCACGGACGTCGAGAACTACCCGGGTTTCATCGAGGGCATCATGGGGCCGGACTTGATGACCAACATGCAGCAGCAGGCCGAGCGCTTCGGTGCGGACATCCGCTTCGAGGACGTCACCTCCTTGGAGTTGGACGGCGAGATCAAAACCGTGACCGTGGAGGACGGCACCGTGCTGCGCACCCGCAGTGTGATCATGTCCACCGGTTCCGCCTACCGGAAGTTGGGCCTGCCCAATGAGGAGCGACTGTCCGGTCACGGTGTGTCGTGGTGCGCCACGTGTGACGGGTTCTTCTTCAAGGAACAGAACATCGCCGTGGTGGGTGGCGGCGACTCCGCGATCGAGGAGGCAACCTTCCTGACCAAGTTCGCGTCCAAGGTGACCCTGATCCACCGTCGAGATGCGTTCCGCGCCTCGGAAATCATGCAGCAGCGAGCATTCGATGACCCCAAAATCGAAATCCTGTGGAACAAGCAGGTCACGGACATCCATGGCGAGTCCAAGGTGGAGTCCCTGACCCTGGAGGACACCGTGACCGGGGAAACCTCGCAGCTGGACATCACCGGATTGTTCGTGGCCATCGGCTCCGATCCCCGCGTTGACCTGGTGAAGGATCAGCTGGAGCTCACGGTGGACGGCACCATTGCCGTGGACGGCCGTTCCTCCACAACCTCCATCCCCGGTGTGTTCGCCGCGGGTGACGTGCTCGACGCCACCTACCGCCAGGCCATCACCGCGGCAGGCTCGGGATGTGTTGCTGCCATTGATGTGGAGCACTATCTGGCGGCGCTGGACAGCTGATCACAGGTGTCTGCGTCATAATCAATCTCAACCACTGGTGAGTACTCCGGCCCGTCCGGGTGTTCACCCGCTTGAAAGGAACAATTCGACATGAGTGCAGCCAAAGACGTCACCGACGCCAACTTCCAGGCCGAGGTGCTGGAGAACTCCAAGCCGACCATCGTGGACTTCTGGGCCGAGTGGTGCGGACCCTGCCGGCAGTTGGGCCCGGTGTTGGACGCCATTGCCGCCGAGCACGCGGACAACATTGACGTTGTGAAGGTCAATGTTGACGACAACCCCGCCATTGCCTCCAAGTACGGCATCACCTCCATTCCGGCGGTGTACTTGTTTGCCAACGGTGAGGTGGCCAAAACCTCGATCGGTGCCAAGCCCAAGTCCGCCCTGGAAAAGGAATTTGCGGACTACCTGACCCCGTCGGCCTGAGCGCACGGCACACCGCCAACGCGTTTCACGTTTCATAACCGTCAGGGGGAAGACCAGTGACATCCGAGCCACATGCGGCCAATCTTCGCTTGGGAGTGACCGACAGGCGCGTGGTGGGGCTCCGCGAACGTCTCATCCGCGCCGGCAAGGGCGCCACTGGTCTGTCCCCGGACACCGTGAACGACCCGTCATACTTCGACGAGACGCTTGACGGCGCTCTGCGGATTTTCCAACAGAACAAGGGTTTAATCGTGGACGGTGTGCTCGGCCCCGAAACCGAGACTGCGCTGACACAAGCTCAGTACACCCTGGGTGATCGCCCGCTGTATTACGACGCCGAGCACCCCCTGCGTGGCGAGGACGTAGAACTCATCCAAGCCAACCTGTCCCGGTTGGGTTTCTATTACGGTCATCTCAACGGCACGTTTTGCCGCAAGACCCATTACGCCGTGGTGGAGCTGCAGCAGAATCTGGGCCTGGAACCCAACGGTGTGGTGGATCTTGACACAATTGCGGCGCTTGCCCGCATCAACAAGAACATCACGTCATCCAAGGCCTACTCACTGCGCGATTACCACCGTTTGGAACAGGCCACCAATGCCCTGAAGCAGCGTGTAGTGATCCTGTTGCCCTGGGCCGCTTCCGGGCAGGTCGTCTCCCCTACGGCACCCGATGAGTTCACCGCGGACCAGGAGCGTATTACCACCGACGTGGCCCTCCGCACGTATGAGCTGCTGAACAACGTGGGCGCGTCACCGGTGGTGCTCGGCAACGGCGACTACACAACCCGGTCCGGCGAGCCGGTGCGCATGGTGGAGTCCAAGGCAGCGGCCACCGAGGGACACCCCGATGCACTCGTACTGACACTTCATTGTGACTGGAATGCCTCGGCTGCTGCCAATGGGGTGGCCACTTACTACTGGGGTAACCAGGACGGCGCTGAGACCTACTCTCCGATAGGCGAGACCGCCGCGCGATACATACTCAAGGAACTGATCTCCCGTACCGGGGCACAGGATCTCGGCTGCCACGCGCGCCAATGGGAGCTCCTGCGCTACTCGAACGCCCCCACCGTGTGGATCGACCTGGGGTACCTCTCTAGCGTGGCCGAACGAACACTTCTCGAGGATCCGGAACATCGGGAGCGCCTGGCGGAGTCCATTCTGTGCGCACTACAGCGCATGTATGTCCGGTCCGCCGATAACGTAGCGACCGGCACCATGAGCTTGTCGGACATCCAGGACTACTACAACACGAACTGACACGGGCATCCGGAAATGAAGGTGGCCCCGATGTTTCACGTGAAACATCGGGGCCATCTTTTGTAGCGGGGGGCCGATCTGCCCGGGTGATAGATGATCCTAACGCTCCGGCTAGTGCCTAGCTTTGGCCGCCCACCTTCGGGTCCAACACGTCGATGATGCGGTTCAAATCTTCCACCGACGCGAATTCAATGGTCATCTTGCCTTTGCGTGCGCCCAATTGAATCTTGACGCTGGTGTCCAGTCGATCCGAGAACGCGTCCGCAATGTAGTTGAGCCGATCATCATGGCGGTGGGTGGCGCTCTTACGCTTGGGTGCATGACGCTTGAGACCGTCCGATAGCGCGACGGTTTCCTCCGTGGCTCGCACGGACATGCCCTCGGCCACTACCCGCTGCGCAAGTCGCTCCATTTCGGCGGGGTCGGTCAAGCCCAGCAATGCCCGCGCGTGACCGGAACTCAGCACGCCGGCCGCCACGCGGCGTTGCACCAACGGGGGCAGGCGCAGAAGACGAAGGGTGTTGGAGATCTGCGGACGTGACCGGCCGATACGGCGGGACAGTTCGTCCTGGGTGGCACCAAACTCCTCCAAGAGTTGCTGATAGGCGGCCGCCTCCTCCAGGGGATTCAGCTGTGACCGATGCAAGTTCTCCAGGAGGGCATCGCGGAGGAGGTCGTCATCGGAGGTTTCCCGAATGATGGCGGGGACCGAATCGATGCCGGCCTTCTGAACGGCGCGCCAGCGACGCTCGCCCATCACCAGTTCGTACTTGGCACCTTCCCCCTCGCGGCTCGGGCGCACAACGACCGGCTGGAGGACTCCCAATTCCTTGACGGAGAATGCCAGTTCGGCTAGCTCGTCCTCGTCGAAGACTTGCCGGGGCTGTTTCCGGTTGGGGTGTATGTCGGCCACCGGGATTTCCGCGAACTCTGCACCCGGTACCACGTCGAGCTGACTCGCGTCGAGGCCGATATTCGTTCCGTCACCCGTGCCGGTGGATGTTTCACGTGGAACGCTGGCGTCCGGCTCCGTCGTGTCGGGGGATTTGGGACTGCTTATGGTTTGCGGAGATTGCTGGCGTGTGCGGGGCTGACTATCGGCGGCCCCGTCGATGCCGGTGGATTCTAAGGAGTCGGGCGCAGCGTTCGCAGATTGCGGACCTTTTTCGGATGTGTCATCCACGGTTATGCTCCCGCTACCGGGGCTCACATGGTGACGAGACGTCTTCAATGTTTCACGTGAAACATCGTGCTCGGGCCTCTCTTCGGCCAATCCGGCAGGGTCCTTTGAGGCAGATTCGGTTCCTGCCACGGTCGGCTCAGCCGAGTCCTCGATACCGTCGGACTCGTCGGAGGGAAGAAAGAACATGTCTACCGGGCGACGAACGGTGGTGGTACTCCTGAGCGCCTGGCCCATGTCACGACGAGCACGAGCTGCAGGCTTGCCACTCTTGCTCTTATCGCGGCTTTCGGGCGATGTTTCACGTGAAACGGCTGGTTTCGTGTTTGCAGCTGCTGCATTAGTATTTTCCATTAGAGCCGGTGAATTGCCTTCTCCGGATCTCTTCCTTACGGCAGCAGCTTTCTTGGCTGGCTCGCCGCCTTGCCGTGGACCGGCAGGCTGCTCGGAGGTCGGCCGCGCGATTACCCCGCTGCTCTTCGACCGCTGCTTGGAGGGCTTGGTCGATGTGCTCTTGTTCGATGCCGTCTGCCCACCTGATGTCTTGGACGACGCGGCGGGCGTTCGGGCGTTCGATGCGGATCTGACCCGCGTTTGACTCTGGTCCTGTTTCGAGGTCCTATCGTCAGACGATGAAGCATCATTGTTGGCCCGTGCCGGGTCAGTGTCCGGCGCTGGCCCGCTGGGGATCAGGGCGCCAAGGCCGCGACCTAGACCTCGTCGTTTCTCGCTCACGTAAATCCTCTCGTCGTATCTCCGACGTTCATCTTATCCGCGAGCAGCCGCCCGCACTCGCTGCAGGGACCTATTGGCACCGTGTATGGGTCAATGTTTCACGTGAAACAGGATGACGCGCAGCAGAGTTGTCATGGGCCCATAAGGCAAGATGCGCCAAGGGCCGCGAACTGCGCAGTTCGCGGCCCTCGATTGCTATTTCCGCGGCATCAGCGGGCAAGGGGTATGTTTCACGTGAAACATGCCGCCTAGTGCTGGGGTGAACGAGCTCCCAGTTCCGCGGCTGCTTCGAGATAGGAAAGTGCACCGGTCGAGCTGGGGTCGTAAGTAATGACACTTTGCTGGTAGCTCGGGGCCTCGGAAATCCGCACGGATCGGGGAATCATTGTCTCCAAGACCTGGTCCGGGAAGTGCTGACGCACTTCCTCGGCCACCTGCGAGGCAAGATTGGTGCGTCCGTCGTACATCGTCAGCAGAATGGAGGAGACGGACAGGTCCGGGTTCAAGTGCTTTTGAATCATTTTGATGTTGTTCAGAAGCTGGCTCAGACCCTCCAATGCGTAGTACTCGCACTGAATGGGAATGAGCACCTCGGTGGCCGCGACGAACGCGTTGATGGTCAAGAGGCCTAGGCTTGGCGGGCAGTCGATGAACACGTAGTCCAGGCGTGTCTCGCCCCGCTCTTCACGTGCATTCCCGTATGCCTTGAGGGCCCGCTGTAACCGTTGTTCGCGGGCCACGACCGACACCAGTTCAATCTCAGCGCCGGCGAGGTCAATGGTCGCCGGCAGCACCCAGAGGTTCTCCATCTCGGGGGACTTCTGGACCACATCCACTACTGGAGTCTCATCGATCAGAACATCGTAGACGCTCTCGACATCCGTTCCATGGGGGATCCCCAGGGCGGTGGATGCATTGCCCTGGGGGTCATTATCGACCACCAGGACGTTTTGCCCCTGTTGGGCCAGGGCAACCGCCAGGTTAACGGAGGTGCTGGTTTTACCCACGCCACCCTTTTGATTGCTGATCGTGATGTACCGGGTTTCAGCAGGGGGATCGATCTTGGTCTGCCTGAGTCGTGCGCGACGTTTGTTCTCTTCCACGAGCTTCCTCCCAAGGGCGGTATCCGCTACTGCTTGCTGCGCTGCCGTACCGTGTGGGGTGTCTGTTTCACGTGAAACGTGACGTCCTCGGTCCGGAACAACCTTTTTTGTTTGTGCTACGGGATCCGGTGGAAGACCGAAGTCATGGCCGCGCACCCGGTCGTTCCGAGTTTCGGAGTTCTGCTCCACTCGTACCACTCGTCCTCTCCGACGGTTACAGACTGTCCTGCGTTAGCTTACCCAGCCACATCGAGCCCACCGACCAGGATCACAGGCTCAGGCGGACCACCGTGGTGGGTTCGCTCAGGAAATCCTCACCCACGGTGAGTACTTCCGCGGACCGCACCCCGAACCGATTGAACTTCTTCCTGGCCTTGTCCACTTCGTCCTGCGCCGACCGCCCCTTGAGGGCGAGCAGCTGTCCCGACCCCTTGAGCAGGGGGAGTGTGATGTCCATCAGACCTGTCAACGCGGAGACCGCACGGGCCGTCACCACGTCGATGTTCTTCAGCTGCGTTTTGGCCTGTTCGGCGCGCGTCCGCATGACGGTCACGTTGGGCAATTCCAGGTCGTCGATCACTTCGTGGAGCCACTGGACACGGCGTTCCAGGGGCTCGACCAGGGTGATCGGGATGTCAGGGCGGGCCAAGGCCAGGCACAGTCCGGGCAGGCCGGCGCCGGATCCCACGTCCACCACACGTGCGTTCTCCGGGATGAGCTCTTGGACCACGGCACAGTTGAGTACGTGACGCTCCCACAGCCTGGGCGCTTCGCGCGGGCCGATCAACCCGCGGACGATTCCCGACGACGCCAGGTGTTCGGTGTAGCGCTCGGCAAGTTCCAGTCTGTCTCCGAAGAGCTGCTGGGCGGCCGCCAATTCCGAACCCGTCAGCGGAGGCGCCGGCTGGGGATCGGGGGCCGGTCGGGAGTCAACGGGAGGCTGTGAAGGCCCCGAGGCGGCGTCGTGCGCCTTGGACGAACGTGACTGTGCCACAGACCTAGTCCGCCGCAGAAATCACGATGTGACGGCCCGGGCCTTCGCCCTCGGACTCCGAGACTAGACCGGCCTCGGCCACGGCGTCGTGAATGATTTTGCGTTCATAAGCGGACAGCGGTTCCAAATGCACGCTGTCGCCGCTGGACTGCACTTGGGCCACGGCCTTCTGCGCCATCTCCCGTAGTGCCTCGGCGCGGGCCACGCGGTAGCCCCCGACATCGAGCACCAGACGGCTGCGACGCTCCGTGGCGGATAGGACGGCCAGGCGAGCGAGCTCCTGCAATGAATCCAGTACCTCACCCTTGGGGCCAACGAGGGCCTCCAGCTCGGAGTCTTGACCGTCCTCGGTCACCACGGACACATAGGTACGACCATCGCGGACCTCGATGTCGATGTCACCGTCAATGTCGGCGGTGTCCAGTAGCTCCTCGATGTAGTCGGCCGCGATCTCGCCTTCTTCTTCAAGCGGGCTCAACTGGGTCACGGGCGCATCGCCGGTCTCGTTCTCGGTCGTGACGTCATGACCGTTGTCAGTCTCGTTCATTGGATGCTCTCCCTCAGGACCCTTGCTTCTTGCGGGACTGCTGTTGTTTCTGGCGTTTCTTGGACACGGGCTGCTTGCGCTGCCCCGCGGCGGCACGCTGGCGCTGTTCTTCCAGCTTCTCCTCGTGCTCCTCCTTGCTGACACCCACCGGGGGCAGACCCTTGGCTGCGCGGCGTTCGTTGAGCTCGCGCTCGGCCTGTGAACCCGGAGTGGGGTTGTTGCGGATGACCCACCACTGCTGGCCCATGGACCACAGGTTGGAAACGGTCCAGTAAATGAGCACACCCAGCGGGAAGTTGATGCCGCCGATCGCGAAGACCAACGGGAACAGGTACAGCATCATTTGCTGCTGGCGGTACATGGGCGACTGCTTGGCGGCATCGCTCATGTTGCGCACCGTCAACTGCTTCTGCGTAATGAACTGCGTAGCGGACATGGCCACGATCATGACGATCGCCAGCACCACGGTTGCGGTGTGGTTACCGATACCGGGCTGCATGAGGGTGGAGAACAACGGTGCACCGAAAATGGTGGACGCGTTGAACTGCTCGACCAGCTGCGGGGTCAGAACATGGATGGACTCACCATTGCCTGCCGCCTGGGGCACCGAGCGCAGCACCTTGAAAAGCGCGAAGAAGATGGGCATCTGCACCAAGATGGGCAGGCATGCGGAGAACGGGTTGGACCCGTGGTTCTTGTACAGGGCCATTTGCTCTTCGGCCATGGCCTGACGGGAGAGCTGATCCTTCTTGCCCTTGTACTTGGCCTGCAGTTTGGCCATTTCGGGCTGCAGTTCCTGCATGCCGCGCATGGACTTGATCTGCTTCAGGAACAAGGGGATGGTCAGTGTACGCATCACCAGGGTCAGACCCACGATGGACAGCACCCAGGTGATACCTGAGGCCGGGTCCATCCCAATGGCGGTGAGTAGCTCGTGGAAGACCCACAGCACGGCCGAAACGGCCCAGCTGAAGGGGAAGAGGATGATGTCGAAGAAATTCATCGAACGTTGGCTCCTTGGGTCACGCCGTGGTGGTGACCGGGGCGGTCGCACGTGGCCTCACGTGCGAGGTTCGGGTGGTTGAGCAGCATGATTTTGGGCGTCTCGGACAGTGAATGGAACTCTCGTCCACCGCCAGGAACTCTGTCGATTCCGCCCGCCGCCCATGGATGGCACCGCAATAAGCGCTTGACACTCAACCCGAGTCCACGGGCCGCACCGTGAACGGTGAAGGCCTCGAGCGCGTAGGCCGAGCATGACGGGAAGTAGCGGCACACGTCCCCGTAGAGCGGGGACACAATGGAGCGATACAGCTTGAGCAGAGCAATGCACACGTTCTGCGGGGCGTACTTGATGGCGCGGAGCGCATTGTTCGCCCTGTGGTACTCATGGGGCGCTCGGTTCAGGAGAGCGTCGGCTGCCACCCGGTCTTCCACGTGTGCGCCTCCTCCAATACCTTGCACATCGAACGGTACGGCATTGCCCTGGGCAATGCCGGAGTCTGTTGTCATCCGGCCTTCCGGAATGCGCTCTGATACGCACCACGGTAGTCGTCACCGAGCTCGCTCCACACCGCACCCGCCGAGGCAGGTAGGGCGCGGACCACCACATCATGCCCGGTGGGCCGCAAACGCACGGTGTCGGCCGCGAGTTCACGCAATCGACGCTTGACCTTGTTGCGAACCACGGCGTTACCCACGGCCTTGGACACCACAAAACCCACTCGGGTGGGCTGGTCCTGGTCGCTTATGCGTACGGATACGACGACGTTCCGGCGTCCACTACGGGCGCCGGAACGTACGGTTGCAGAAAACTGCGCCGAGGTGCGCATCCGATGCTGGACGGGCAGCACGGTGCGGGGCCTCTACAACGTGAACTTAGGCCGACAGGGAAGCGCGACCCTTGCCACGGCGGGCATTCAGGATGGCGCGGCCTGCGCGGGTGCGCATACGAGCGCGGAAGCCGTGCTTACGGGCACGACGGCGGTTGTTCGGCTGGAAAGTCCGCTTGGTCATTAGTCACTCCACAAGGTTGGGACAACGGTGCCCGAACCGTGCGGTTGCACGGGGATGGGCACGCGGTAGGTATTTGGGTGCGTAGGCACGGCAGAAAGGCCCGAGCATAAACGCACAAGACTGATTTACAGTAGTCAATCGCCCGCCTCCGGTCAAATTCGGGCGCTCGCCGGCAACTTCTCCACAGTTGTGAATCCACAGCCTGTGAATCATGTGGACAACCTCATCCACCACGCGCCGCGGTGGAGTTTATCCCCAGGCACGAACTACAAGGTTGTAGTTCCCCACATCCGCCCAATCGGGCTATGAAGTGCCGCGATGCATGTTCTAGGCTGTTCGATACGGCTTCCCCCACTCTGGTTTATCCACCGCTGTGTACAACTCTGTGGAAAACTGGGCAGAACCCGCCGCTACCGTCAGGAGAAATTCATGTACCAGGACAATCAGCCCCTGCTCCAACAGTGGGCCGAATGCGTCCGGTACATGAAGGAGCACCCCAGCGTGACCGGCCGGTCCCGGGGCTTCATCTCCTTGTCCGAGCCCCAGGGACTCATGGGCACCACCTTGCTGGTGGCCGTTCCCAATGAGCGCACGCGGGAGTACTTCCAACATCGCAGCATGGCCACCGTGCTCGACGAGGCCGTGGGTCGGGTATTCGGGCCGGAAACACTGGTCGCGTTCGTGGTGGACACGGAACTCGGTCTGACCGAGCCGCAGAACGAAACACCGGCCGTGGACTCGCAGAGCCCTTCGATCGAGGAACTTGAGGCGGAACGCACTCGCAGCGCCCCGCAGACGCCGGCCCACTACGAAGTGGACGTGCCGCGTACCGACCATCCGCGTCCGATGCCCAGTGGTCTGACCGACACCATGGCCGCGGAATCCACCACCCGCGATTACGGAGACCTACCCCCGCGCCGAGATCCGCAGGCCGTCCCGCCGGTTCGCACCCGCGAACCGCTGAGCACAACGAACGGCACGGACACCAGTCCCTCGGACGCCGAATGGGACAGCTCCGCACGGTTGAATCCCAAGTACGTGTTCGATTCATTCGTGATCGGCCAGTCCAACCGCTTTGCCCACGCGGCAGCCTTCGCCGTGGCGGAAACGCCCGCCAAGGCATATAACCCGTTGTTCATATATGGGGACTCCGGGCTGGGTAAGACTCACTTGTTGCACGCCATCGGCCACTACGCCAAGCGGCTCTATCCCAAACTGCGCGTGCGCTACGTGAACTCGGAGGAGTTCACCAACGATTTCATCAACTCGATCCGCGATGACGAAGGCTCCTCCTTCAAGGGCATTTACCGCAACGTGGACATGCTGCTCATCGACGATATCCAGTTCTTGGCCGGGAAGGAACACACGCAGGAAGAGTTCTTCCACACGTTCAACGCGCTGCACAATCACGAGAAGCAGATCGTGATCACCTCGGACATGCCGCCCAAGCAGTTGACCGGCTTTGCCGAGCGCATGCGATCCCGCTTCGAGTGGGGTTTGATCACGGACGTGCAGCCGCCCGAATTGGAAACCCGCATCGCGATTCTGCGGAAGAAGGCCATCAGCGAGGGCATGGACGCCCCGGATGACGTGATGGAGTACATCGCTTCACACATCTCCACCAACATTCGTGAGCTAGAGGGCGCCTTGATCCGTGTCACGGCATTCGCCTCACTGAACAAGCAGGCGGTGGATCTGCCGCTGGCCGAGCTGGTGCTCAAGGACTTGATCACCGAGGACGGCGGCCAGGAAATCACGGCGGCATCGATCCTCGGCCAGACCGCGGCGTTCTTCAACATCACCTTGGACGAGCTCAAGTCCAAGTCCCGCACCCGCACGCTCGTGACCGCGCGGCAGATCGCCATGTACTTGTTGCGCGAGCTCACGGATATGTCGCTTCCCAAGATCGGTCAGGAGCTGGGCGGGCGTGACCACACCACCGTGATGCACGCGGACCGCAAGATTCGCACCCTGATGGCCGAGCGGCGACAGATCTTCGATCAGGTCACGGAGCTGACCAACCGCATCAAGCAGCAGTCCCGCGAGGGCTGAGCACGCGTTTCACCACTGCGTGAGGGTCCCGGCCAATAGGTCGGGACCCTCCTTTTTTTGTGATTCATCCACAGGTTCCCACCGCTCAGGACCAGCAACGACGCCGCTGCATGCACAGTTCCGGGCGGCCATGTGGACGGGTTGTGCACAACCCGGAATCACTCCATGTGGAAAACTTTGTGGACAACGATTGAGCTTCGGTGGATAAGCATCCCGGCACGGGGGACGACCCTGTGGATTCCGCGGAAGACCGCGGAAGTTACACACTGAGCGGCCACAGGTAAGCCCGGAGTTAAGCACAGGACGTCAACAAGCGCGAGCCGTTCGAACAGCGGGAAGCAGACGGTTATCCACAGTTTCCACATGGGTTATTAACACTCTTACCCTTAAAGAGAAATCCACCGAATAACAAAAATCCTGTTCCCACGCCTCGCCTCGAGCCCGGTCAGCAACCTGTAATTACAAGTTTGCGCACTCCACTCGGTTCCTGCGGGCTCGATAGTCGCAGCTCAAGGCGGATACGATGCACACGGCGAGTTACATATTTTTAGACCAAAGGGGCATTGCCGTGAAGTTCTCCGTCGAGCGCGACGTACTGGCTGAAGCAGTCACATGGACGGCACGATCCTTGTCACCACGCCCGCCGGTCCCCGTTCTCTCCGGTCTTCTGATCAAAGCCGACGGCGGTTCACTATCGATCGCAAGCTTTGACTACGAAATCTCTGCTCGTCTGACCATCAGCGCTGATGTCCAGGAGGAGGGCACCACCCTGGTCTCCGGCCGCCTCTTGGCGGATATTTGTCGTTCCCTGCCCTCCGCACCCGTGCAGGTGGAGGTCGAGGGCGGCAAGGTCACGCTCACGTGCAAGTCGTCCAAGTTCAACCTCGCGGCCATGCCCGTCGGTGACTACCCCCAATTACCGAACCTTCCGGAACTGTCCGGTGTGATCGCCGGTGACGAGTTCGCCCACGCCGTGGGTCAGGTGAACATCGCCGCGTCCAAGGACGACACCCTCCCGATCCTCACTGGTGTACGCATGGAGATCGAGGGCGAAAAAATCACGTTGCTAGCCACGGACCGGTACCGGTTGGCCATGCGTGAACTCACCTGGCGGCCTTCTGATCCCACCATTTCCACGGCGGCTCTGATCAAGGCCAAGACCTTGAACGACATTGCCAAGACCCTCGGCGCCGCCGGGGACGTCAATGTTGCACTGGCCGACAACGCGGAGCTGGTCGGTTTCGAATCCGGTGGCCGCCGCACCACCAGCTTGTTGATCGACGGCGAGTATCCCAAGATTCGCTCGTTGTTCCCGGAGAACACCCCGATCACCGCCGCGGTCAAAACGGCGGATCTCGTGGAAGCGGTCCGCCGCGTTTCCCTGGTCGCCGAACGCAACACCCCGGTGCGACTGGCCTTCACCCAGGGACAGGTGGCACTGGACGCCGGAACCGGCGAGGACGCGCAGGCTTCCGAGGTCCTGGATGCCCAGCTCAACGGTGACGACATCACCGTGGCGTTCAACCCCACCTACCTGTCCGAGGGTCTGCACGCCTTCGATTCGCAGTACGTGCGGTTCTCCTTCACCGCACCTCCCAAACCCGCGGTGCTCTCCGCCCAGCAGGAGTTGGATGGCGAGGACAACGTGGATTACAAGTACCTGCTGATGCCGGTCCGGTTGCCCAACCAGTGATCGTGTGTTCGTAGACCACCTGTCCCTGCTGGACTTCAGGACCTACGCGAGTCTCGATCTGCCCCTGGACCGCGGGCTGACCGTATTCGTAGGTCCCAACGGCGTGGGTAAGACCAACGTGGTCGAGGCCATCGACTGGGCCGCCAACCTCTCCTCACACCGCGTGGCCAGCGATACCCCGCTGATCAAAACGGGGTCCGAACGAGCGATCGTCAGGATCCGAGTCCGTCGTGCCACCCAGCGCACGATTCTGGAGTTCGAGCTCAACAGTGGGCGGACCAATAGGGTCCAGATCAACCGCGCAGCTCCGGTGCGAGCACGGGAGGCCATGGGCATTCTTCACACCGTGGTGTTCTCTCCGGAGGATCTGACTCTGGTCAAGGGAGACCCGGGGCACCGGCGGAAGTTCCTGGACGACCTGGCGACCGCCATGCGGCCGGTGTTGGTCGCGGCCCGCAGCGATTACGAACGCGCCCTGAAACAACGCAATGCGCTGTTGAAATCCGCACGCCACTCACGCCAGAACGCGGAATCCCACAGGGCAACCCTGGCCGTGTGGAACGAGCAATTGGCGCGAGCCGGCGCCGCGGTCATGGGAGCACGACTTCAGCTGCTCAAGGCACTGAAGCCCGAGGTGGATCTGGCCTATCAGCAGCTCACGGACGGCCCGAAACACGTGGCCCTGCACTACGAGTGCTCGTCATTGGACCCCGCTGCTGACCCGGCGGCCCTGGAGCATTTCTCCGTGGCGGACCTCTACCAGCTCATGCTGCAGGCCTTCGACCGGGTCGAGCGGCAAGAGCAGGAACGCGGGATCACACTGGTGGGTCCGCACCGTGACGACATGATGATTTCCCTGGGGGACACTCCGGCCAAGGGCTATGCCTCCCACGGTGAGACGTGGTCCATGGCCCTGGCTCTGCGGCTGGGTTCGTGGTACGTACACGTAGCCGATGACCCCAACGAGGGCGCAGCACCCGTGCTGATCCTGGACGACGTGTTCGCCGAACTGGATGCGCGACGTCGGCAGAAGCTGGCTCAACTGGTCCAGCGGGCCGAGCAGGTACTGGTGACCGCCGCCGTGGACGAGGATCTTCCGCGGGCGCTGCGCGAGAACCCGCATCGCGTGGTGCGCGTGAGCCCCGGTCAGGTGGGCGTCGAGGATTCCCCGGCCGACGAGGCACCCCCCGATCGAGGCGAGCATGACTGATCCGGCCCGGGACGACGTCGTCGATGCCGCCGCATCCGCACTGCAACGCGTGCGACGAGCCGCTCAGGAGCGCGGGGACGCGCGACTGTCCAAGGCGGCCGCGGCCAAGAACATGAAGTTCTTTGGGCAGGCGATGGAGGACGGCACGGGATCGCCGGCACTCAAACAGCGGTACAACCGGCCCGTGGATGCCCGGCAGATGGGTGGTTACTCCGGCCCGGGCAAATCGGCGCGAGACCCCCGCAAGCTGGGCAGTATCGTGGATTTACTGATCGTGCACCGTGGCTGGAAAACACCCGTGAACGTGAGCAGCGTGCTCGCGGACTGGGCCTCTCTCGTGGGTGCGCGCAACGCGGAGCACACGTGGCCCGAAAGCTTCGAGGACACCGTGGTGCGCGTGCGCTGCGACTCCACCGCATACGCCACGCAAATGCGGTTGATGCAATCGCAGATCCTGCGCACTTTCGCGGATCGACTGGGGGAGGGCATCGTGACCAAGCTCGATATTCACGGGCCGGTGGGGCCGAGTTGGAAGAAGGGCCGATGGACCGTCCAGGGTCGCGGGCCCCGCGATACCTACGGATAACCGCGTTCCATGTCCCGGATGAGGCGGTAGACGCCGCAATTCTCAGAATCACCCCCGGCTCATGTGGTCCCCCAGCGGACGGGGCATCCGGGGCGTCTGCGGGCCGTTGAGCGCTTTATCCGGTAGAATTGCGGTACAAGATCTTTTTGTCCCGCCAGCCGATGAGCCGCGCGCCGTCTCATCGGCTGTATTCATGCGGGCCGACCAATCGATCTACGTCGATTACGCAGGAGGACCGGAGACCCCGTGGCTACAGAGGATCCCCTACAGCACGAATACGGTGCTGGTGATATCACCGTCTTGGAAGGCCTGGAGGCCGTCAGGAAACGTCCGGGGATGTACATCGGTTCCACCGGACCTCGCGGTCTGCACCACCTGGTGTACGAGGTGGTCGACAACTCCGTGGACGAGGCGCTCGCCGGCTACTGCGATCACATCGAGATCACGCTCCAGGCGGACGGCGGTGTGCGCGTTTCCGATAACGGCCGCGGTATCCCCGTGGACATGCACCCCAGCGAGGGCAAGCCCACCGTGGAGGTGGTCATGACCATCCTGCACGCCGGCGGTAAGTTCGGCGGCGGCGGTTACGCCGTCTCCGGCGGCCTGCACGGTGTGGGTATTTCCGTGGTCAACGCGCTGTCCTCCCGCGTCAGCACCGTGGTGCGCCGGCAGGGTTATGAATGGCGGATGAACTTTGCCCACGGCGGTGTTCCGCAGGGCCAGCTGCAACAGGGTGAGGCCACCGAGGAGACCGGTACCACTCAGACGTTCTACCCCGATCCCGAGATCTTCGAGACCGTCGATTTCGACTTCGAGACGCTGCGCGCCCGCTTCCAGCAGATGGCCTTCCTGAACAGGGGACTGCGCATCACGCTGACGGACGAGCGACAGAAGGACGAGTCCGGTGAGGAGATCGCCGGGTCTCAGACCAAGGTTTCCGCGGAGGAACCGGTCGAGGGTCAGGATGGCGGCACCGTCAATGCCGTGAACGGCGAGACCCACACCAACCCGAACGGTGACCTGCGGGTCGTCTACAAGTACGACAACGGTCTGCTGGACTACGTGACCTTCCTGAACTCGTCCAAGAAGGCCGATCTCATCCACGAGGACGTCATTGCGTTGGAAGTGGAGGACGACGACAAGAAGATGTCGTTGGAACTGGCCATGCAGTGGACCACCGCGTTCACGGAGTCGGTGCACACCTACGCCAACACCATCAACACCCACGAGGGTGGCACGCACGAAGAAGGCTTCCGTTCCGCGCTGACCACCCTGATCAACCGGTACGCGCGGGAGAACAAGCTGCTGCGCGACAAGGACGAGAACCTCACCGGTGACGACGTCCGCGAGGGCTTGACCGCAGTGGTCTCCATCAAGCTGGGCGAACCCCAGTTCGAGGGCCAGACCAAGACCAAGCTGGGTAACTCCGAGGCCAAGACCTTCGTGCAGCGCGAGATGTTCGACTTGTTCGGTGACTGGCTCGAGCGCAATCCCGCCCCGGCCAAGGACATCATCCGCAAGGCGATCTACGCGTCCCAAGCGCGCCTGGCCGCGCGTAAGGCGCGTGAGACCACGCGACGTAAGGGCTTGCTGGAATCCGGTGGCATGCCGGGCAAACTCAAGGATTGCTCGTCCAAGGACCCCACGCTCTCCGAGATCTACATTGTGGAGGGTGACTCCGCGGGCGGTTCGGCCGTGCAGGGCCGCGACCCCGCCCACCAGGCCATTCTGCCGTTGCGCGGCAAGATCCTGAACGTGGAGCGCGCGCGCCTGGATCGCGCGCTGTCCAACGCGGAAGTTCAGTCCATGATCACCGCGTTCGGCGCGGGTATCGGCGACGACTTCGACATCGAGAAGGCCCGCTACCACAAGATCGTGCTCATGGCCGATGCGGACGTGGACGGTCAGCACATCACCACGCTGCTGCTCACGCTGTTGTTCCGATTCATGCGCCCGCTCATCGAGCACGGGTACGTGTATCTGGCGCAGCCGCCGCTGTACCGCATCAAGTGGTCCAACGCCGCCCACGATTACGTGTTCTCGGACGCCGAGCGCGACGAGGTCGTGGCCAAGGGCCTGGCCAACAACCGTCGCCTGCCCAAGGACAACGGCATTCAGCGCTACAAGGGCCTGGGCGAGATGGACTACACCGAGCTGTGGGAAACCACCATGGACCCCGAGCACCGCACGCTGTTGCAGGTCACCATGGACGACGCCGCAGCGGCGGATCAGGTGTTCTCCGTGCTCATGGGCGAGGACGTGGAATCCCGCCGCGAATTCATCCAGCAGAACGCCAAGGACATTCGGTTCCTCGACATCTAGACATGCTGTCTACCGCATATTTCGTATGCGGTATGAATGCCGAATCGTGGGATCTGAGAAGAAACGGATAGCAACGAATGAGTGACGAGACTCCGGACGGAAACGCCCCGGTCGACCCCGAGAACTCGACCGAGCTCGAAACGGGCGAGGGCGACGTCGTCGTGAGCAGCGGCGATCACGTGGAGCAGGTGGACCTGCAGACCGAGATGCAGCGCTCGTACCTGGACTACGCCATGGCCGTGATCGTGGGCCGCGCGCTGCCGGATGTGCGCGACGGTTTGAAGCCCGTGCACCGCCGGGTGATCTACACGATGTTCGACGGCGGTTACCGCCCCGAGCGTTCCTTCAACAAGTGCGCCCGCGTGGTCGGTGACGTGATGGGTAACTACCACCCGCACGGTGACTCCGCGATCTACGACGCCCTGGTGCGACTGATTCAGAACTGGATCATGCGCTACCCGCTCGCGCTCGGCCAGGGCAACTTCGGCTCGCCCGGTAACGACGGCGCCGCGGCACCGCGTTACACCGAGACCAAGATGGCTCCGCTGGCCATGGAGATGGTCCGGGACATTCACGAGGACACCGTGGATTTCCAGGACAACTACGACGGCAAGCAGCAGGAACCCACCGTTCTGCCCTCGCGCTTCCCGAACCTGCTGGTCAACGGTTCTTCCGGTATCGCCGTGGGTATGGCCACCAACATTCCGCCGCACAACCTGCGCGAGGTGGCGGACGGCGTGCAGTGGTACCTCCAGAACCCCACCGTGGATCGCGAGACCCTGCTCGAAGAACTCATCAAACGCGTCAAGGGCCCGGATTTCCCCACGGGTGCTCAGATCCTGGGCCACAAGGGCATCGAGGACGCCTACCGCACCGGCCGTGGTTCCATCACCATGCGCGCCGTGGTCAATGTGGAAGAGATCCACGGCCGGACCTGCCTGGTGGTCACCGAACTGCCGTACCAGGTGAACCCGGACAACCTGGCCGTGAAGATCGCCGACCTCGTCAAGGACGGCCGCGTGCAGGGCATTGCGGACATGCGCGACGAGACCTCCGGTCGTACCGGTCAGCGTCTGGTGATCGTGCTCAAGCGCGATGCCGTGCCCAAGGTGGTGCTCAACAACCTCTACAAGCACACGCAGCTGCAGGAGAACTTCTCCGCCAACATGCTGGCGCTCGTGGACGGAGTGCCCCGCACCCTGTCCCTGGACGCTTTTGTGCACCACTGGGTCACGCACCAAATGGAAGTCATTGTGCGTCGCACCCGGTACCGACTCAAGCAGGCCGAGGAAGAAGCACATATTCTGCGCGGTCTCCTCAAGGCACTCGACGCCCTGGACGAGGTCATTGCGCTGATCCGCCGTTCTCCCACCGTGGAGGAAGCCCGCAACGGGCTCATGGAGCTGCTCGACATCGACGAGGCCCAAGCGCAGGCCATTCTCAACATGCAGCTGCGCCGCCTGGCCGCTCTGGAACGCCAGAAGATCCAGGACCGGCACGCGGAACTGGAGCGTCTGATCGCCGAGTACCAGGCGATCATCGCCTCCGAGGACCGGCAGCGCGAAATCATTTCCGAGGAACTCGCGGAGATCGTCAATCACTTCGGTGATGATCGCCGCAGTGAGATCCTGTTCGGTTACGACGGCGACATGTCCATGGAAGACCTCATTCCCGAAGAGGAAGTGGTCGTCACCATTACCCGCGACGGGTACGTCAAGCGCACGCGCTCGGACGAGTACCGTTCGCAGCACCGTGGTGGTCGCGGCATCAAGGGCGCACAGTTGCGTGGCGGTGACGTGGTGGAGCACTTCTTCGTGACCACCACGCACAATTGGATTTTGTTCTTCACCACGTTCGGTCGCGTGTACCGGGCCAAGGCGTACGAACTGGTCGAGGCCGGCCGCGACGCCAAGGGTCAGCACGTGGCCAACCTCTTGGAGTTCCAGCCGGACGAGCGCATCGCCCAGGTCATGCAGTTGCGCACCTACCAGGACGCCCCGTACCTGGTTCTGGCCACCCGCCGCGGTCTGGTCAAGAAGTCCCGGTTGTCCGACTACGACACCAACCGCACCGCCGGCGTGATCGCCATCAACCTGCGCGACGACGACGAACTGGTCTCGGCCATGCTCGCGACTCCCGCGGACGACATCATGTTGATTTCACATCTCGGTCAGTCGTTGCGTTTCACCGCCGACGACGACGCTCTGCGCCCCATGGGGCGCGCGACCTCCGGGGTGACCGGCATGAAGTTCCGCGACCGTGACGAATTGCTATCGGCCAATGTGGTCACCGACGACGCTTTCGTGTTCGTGGTGACCGAGGGCGGCTACGCCAAGCGCACCGCGGTCAGAGAATACCGCGTGCAGGGTCGCGGTGGTCTGGGTATCAAGGTGGCCAAGCTCGCCGATGACCGCGGCGATCTGGTCGGTGGCCTGATCGTGGGCGAAGCGGATGAGGTCCTCGTGGTCATGTCCGGCGGCAAGGTGGTTCGTTCCAACGTGGCCGAGGTTCCCGCTCGCGGGCGCGACACGATGGGCGTGATCTTCGCCAAGCCGGGGCCTTCGGATCACATTGTCGGGGTTGCTCACAACGCCGAACGTGAGATCGAGAAAAAGGTGGATTCCGAAGCCGAAGAGGGCGGCGACGTCCGCCCCGGGGAAACGCAAAAAGATGCGGCGGACCAGGGCAGTGATGCCGGGGCTCCCTCGGACGATGCAGTAGCGTTGGAAAACCACGACAACGGAGGTGAAGCATGAGCGCAAGCTCTGCCTCGAAGGGTTCCAAGCCCCCCACGAACTCCCCGGTGAGCCCCTCCAAGGGTGGCATCAGCACCGCGGAAAAGAAGCCGAGCTCTCCGACCGCGGCGAAAAAGTCAGGCTCGCCCGCTGCGAAGAAGCCGCAGAATCAGCCCGCCAAGGGACTGGTCCGTCCGGCACCGCGCGCCAAGGTGCGCCGCGCGCGGCTGGTAGTGTCCAAGGTTGACACCTGGTCAGTCCTCAAGCTTGCCTTCCTACTCTCCGTTGCACTGGGCATCATTGTGGTCGTCGCATCCTTGGTGCTGTGGCTCGTGCTGAACCTCACCGGTCTGTTCGACGGGATCAACGAGATGCTGTCCATGCTCGGCGGGAATGCGGGCGGCACGGACATCAAGGAATTCCTGTCCCTGGGCAACGTGGCGCTGTTCGCCACGGTCATCTCGGTGGTCAACGTGATCCTGCTGACCGCGCTGGCAGTGTTGGGCGCTCTGCTGTACAACATTGCGGCCGCTCTGATCGGCGGTATCGGGGTGACCCTGACCGACGACTGATCGGTTCTCGATTTGGCGCCGGGGGAAACCTCCGGTAAAGTTTCAGCTCGGTCAACCAAGAGGTTAATGTGTTGGTTGACTGTGCTACGGGCGTATAGCTCAGACGGTTAGAGCGCTTCGCTGATAACGAAGAGGTCCCAGGTTCAATTCCTGGTACGCCCACTCACTGAGTTCACGATTCACATCGTGTGGAGGTAGCGATGAAGGCACGACTCGCAGCACTGGCTGCACTCGCGGGCCTGTCCGTCGCAGCCTTCAAAGCGTGGCGTGAGGCGGAAGCCAAACGTCAAGCGTGGGACTCAGTTGTGGATCCCGTGGACTGAACGGTCAGGGAATGCGGCCCACCCGCGGGTGGACTAACAATGAATACGGGGCCTTAGCTCAGTTGGTAGAGCGCCGCCTTTGCAAGGCGGATGTCAGGAGTTCGAATCTCCTAGGCTCCACAGTCACAACCTCCGGGTTCCTGTTGCGGCAGGGGCCCGGAGGTTTTTTGTGCCCCAAGTGTTAAGCCTTCGACGCGCCGCCACAACCGGCTGAGGCCGGAACACGAACCACGCCGCCGCTACCGCGAGCAGGATGACCAGCACGGTGGTGACCGTAGTGAGCGGTGCGGCGGCGGTTACCTGGGACAGCGTGCGGGTGGGCACCAGGGCCGCGAACAGGAACGCCGCCCATAGGCCCAGGTACGAACCGACCATGTTTCCCCGATGCGCTTGCACGTTCCCGCGGCGAATGGCCACAACTCCCAGGGTGAGAGAAATGAGCGTCCACGCCGAGAGTGCGTGGAGCCCGGACAGTGCCGAGAACGGCTGTTGAATTCCAAAGCTTGTGACCGCGGTGATCACCATGGCGACGACCCACGTGCGCCCGAGCATGCGATGGGTGCGATCACGTTTCCGACGCACCAGGTTGAACGGTCCGACCGCCAAGGCGAAGAGCGCGGTGATTACGTGAACAATGAGGAGGGGACTGGAGACCAAATGATTGAGCGCTTCCATGCTCATAAGATAGTTTGAGTATCCAAGGCTGTCACCGTAGATAGCTGACACCGGAACGGGTATCTAAACCACGGGTGGAGAACTGCCCGGATCAACAACCGGAGAAGCACCATGAAGCTTAAAGAGCTCGCGGAAATCACGGGTGTTCCGACCAGTTCCATTAAGTTCTACCTCCGTCATGAGCTGTTGCACCCCGGGGAGAAGCTCAATGCAACCACCGCGCGCTACGGACACGATCACGCGGAGCGGTTGGAACTTATCAAAGCGCTGCGCCAGGTCATCGGACTGTCCCTCGAGCAGTGCGCGCGGGTGGTCACCGCGGTGGACGCGACCGAGACGGTGACCACCGTGGCACTCATGGGTCAGGTGCAGACCGTGGTCCAAGAATTCTTGGGCGAAAGTCCCGGTCCGAGTTCGTCCGGGGAAGGTGGGGTTGGCGGCACTGAAGATGGCGCAGTTCGTGCTGATGCACCGTTGTCCCAAAGCACCCGACTCACGGCGGATGACATCGTGGACGCCATGGGGTGGCTGTCCGGCACGGATGAATCCATGGTTGCCCTTGATCAGGAACTCCACCGCATGGCCCTGTGGGGATTGGCTCCTCGCCTGGATTCTGCGTTGGTGTACGCGCGAGCAGTGGACGCGGTAGCCGTGCACCAGCTTCGCATCGCACGGGACCGCAGGGGCCTCGAGGAATGGCAGCGCATGGCGGATCGGGGCGGCACTTCCGGGGACGAGTCGGTGAGTCGCGACCAGCTCGCCATGTATGTGGCGCTGGGGGTCTATTCGTATTCGCGCTTCCTGCTCAAACTTCTGGCGGTGGCTCAGGGCTCTCATGCGCGTTCGAGCCCGGGAGAAAAGGAAGGCGGCCACTGACCGATCGGGACGCCAGTCAGGAAGACGGCCGAGCGGCGTCGTCGGGTGAAATATTCGAGTACTTCCCTGCCACAGTTGTTTACCAAAGCGCCCCAACAGTTAGCGCATGAAATGATGATGAGTAATTGTTGTGACCCTTCCCATGCTTGCCAAGTCACTGGAGTAACCGAATGCGCGATAAAACAGCCTTGTTACCGGATACGTCGGTGGATCCGAGTGAGCAGTTGGAACGGGTCAGGAAATGGCGGATCGTGGGCCCCGGCCTGGTGGTTGCCGCCACGGGCGTGGGCGCAGCGGACATGGTTGCGACCCTGACCGCGGGTTCTCGTTACGGGTACGCGCTGCTGTGGGCCGTGATCGTGGGCACGGTCATGAAGATTGTTCTGGTCGAGGGCGCCGGGCGTTACTCGTTGGCCAGCGGGCGGACCATCTTCGAGGGTTGGCGGTCGCTGGGGCGTTGGACGTCCTGGTACTTCGGTCCGTACATCCTCATTTGGGGTTTCGTGTACGGCGCGACCGCTATGTCCTCGTCCGCACTTCCCCTGGCGGCTCTTTTCCCGATCCTGCCGTTGTGGGCGTGGGCCATCTTGATGGGTCTGATCGGTTTCGGCATCGTGTGGTTGGGACGCTATACGGCGGTGGAGAAAATCACCGCGGCCATGGTGGGCATCATGTTCCTGGTCATGGTGGGGCTGGCGATCATCACGCTGCCCAACATCCCGGAAATGCTCAAGGGCCTGATCCCCGTGATTCCGCAGGGGGGCGTGGTTTACACCCTGGCACTGGCCGGTGGCGTGGGCGGTACCATTACTCTGGCGGCCTACGGTTATTGGCTGCGTGAGAAGGGCTGGCACCAGCCGCGGTGGATGCGCGTCATGCAGTTGGACAACACCGTGGCGTACACCATTACCGGTATTTTCGTGCTGGCCATGCTGGTGGTGGGCGCCGAGGTCCTCTACTCCGCCGGCTACGCCATCAGCGCCGGTGATCGCGGTCTGCTCGATCTGGATGCGGTGCTGCGCGAACGCTACGGCGATGTGATCGGCCTGATCTTCCTGGTCGGGTTCTGGGCGGCGTCGTTCTCGTCCGTGGTGGGCGTATGGTCCGGTGTTTCGCTCATGTTCGCCGATTACTGGGGCAATATCCGCAACCGACCCAAGGACCACCCGGACACCCGCAACGGCGGCAAGTACTTCAAGTTCTACCTGCTGTGGCTCACGTTCCCGCCCATGCTTTTGCTGCTGTTGGACCGGCCGGTGTTCCTGATCCTGCTCTACGGCGTGCTGGGAGCATTGTTCATGCCGTTCCTGGCCATCACTTTGCTGGGCCTGCTGAACACCTCGCGCACCCCCAAGATCTGGCGTAACGGCATGTTCACCAATGCGGTGCTGGTGATTTGCGCAGTGCTGTTCGGCATCTTGGGCATTTACCAAGTGTGGGACACCGTCTCGAGCGTGTTCTCCTAGCGGCACCGCGCTGCACAACGGTCTTAAACGGCGACGCCGCCGGCGCCCCTTCCCCGGGGCCCGGCGGCGTTGCGGTGTTACTCAGTCAGCGCGAGGCCGGCTCAGATCACTTGTTGTTGTCCTCGGGCTTGGAACCCTTGATCTGTTCCTTGACCTCGTTGACGGTCTGCTTGGCGTCGTCGGCAACGGACTTGGCGCTGTCGGATGCGCGGTGAGCAGCCTGGGAAGCAGTGCCCTGGTCGTTCACGGACGACGTGGGATCCTTGACGTCATCAACCTTGGCACCCTGGCCCGCGGCCACGGTGGTGGAGTTGTTGACCGGGGAAGCGGACACGCGCGGTGACGTGGTGGCCGGGGTCTTCCACGGATCCTGAACCGGACGGGATGCGCGCCATGCGGCCACGCCTGCCACGGCACCTGCCGTGATGAGACCCAGGAGCAGCAGGCCCTTGTTGCCGCCCTGAGCCTTCTTCTGCTTCTTGGCGTACTCCTTGGCGGAGTTGCGAGCGGCCTTCTGGATACGCTTGACGGTCTTCTTGTCACCGGTGAGCTTGGTGATCAGAGCGTCGAACTGCTCCGAGGTGTCTGCATCCGCAACCTTGGCTGCGAGAGCAGCCACGGCGCCGTCGTACTTGCCCTGAGCCGCGGCGCGGCCCTTGGCGGTGTTCTTCGCTGCCTTGGCGGCCAGGGGAGCGGCGGCGGCTGCACCGGCTGCGGCGGCCTTCTCACCGCGAGCCTTCACGGTGTCGCCCAGGTCCTGAGCCTTGCCCAGGCCCTCCTGGACGTAGGGGCCTGAGGACTGAACTCCGGTGGCCAGGGCGGAAGCACCCGTCTCCACACCGTGCTGCAGCTTGGTACCCAGGTGACCGATTTCGTTGGACAGCCATGCTCCGGCGTCCACGACCTTCCCCTCGGCACCCTTCTGCGCGGCCTTGGCCTTCTTCTGGCTTTCGCTCTTGAACAAGCTCATAACGTGTCCCTCCTGAAGTAGTGACATTAGAAAGCTCCATAATCAGCATACGGGCTGCCGAGTGGCCCAGGAGGGCTCAATCAGCGGATTCACGGGCTTTTCACTGTGCGCTGAACGACTCTCGGCACCCTGGCGCACCCCGGGGAGCGTGCCACAATGGCACCATGACTGCTATTGCCACACACAAGGCGACCATCCACACCAACCACGGCGACATCGCCGTGGAACTTTTCGGTAACCACGCGCCCAGGACCGTGCAGAACTTTGTCGGTCTCTCGGACGGATCCCAGGAATGGGCCGATCCCCGCACCGGTGAGAAGCAGAACGGTCCCCTCTACAAGGACGTCGTGTTCCACCGCATCATCAAGGACTTCATGATTCAGGGCGGTGACCCGCTGGGTCAGGGAATCGGTGGCCCCGGGTACAACTTTGACGACGAGATCCACCCGGAACTGAATTTCAACGCGCCCTACATGTTGGCCATGGCCAATGCCGGTCTGCGCAACGGACACGGCACCAATGGTTCCCAGTTCTTCATCACCACCGCGCCCACCACGTGGCTGCAGGGTAAGCACACCATTTTCGGTGAGGTTACGGACGAGGATTCCAAGAAGGTCGTTGACGAGCTCAACAACGTTCGCACCGGCGGTCAGGACCGCCCCGTGGAGGATGCCGTGATCACCTCCATTGATATTGAGAAGCTCTGACCCAGAAGCTTTTCGCAGCCAAGGCCCACCCGTCGACCGGGTGGGCTTTGTCATCGCTATGACCAGTAGATATACGGGAGCATACATGAACGAGAGTCCCCGAGAGAACTCGGACGATCCGCAGGGCCCGCGAGGCGATCGGCCCGTTCCTGCCCCGCAGTACGGTCAGTACATTTCGGGCCCCGGGGGAGGCTCCGGCCGGAGCAACCCACCCGAGTCTGCTCGCTATCCTCAGTCGCCTCAGCAGCGCGGTGGCCGCGGTGCGCGACGCGGCCGCGGGGGCGACATGCCGGCCTCTTGGTCCATCATTGGGTTGTGCGTGGCCGTGTGGGGTCTCCAATGGCTGGTCTACGTAGCTACGCCCTACAATCTGGCGTCCATCTTGGGCTATGCGCCGGTACTGACCACGTCCCAGCCGTGGCGCATGCTCACCTCGGGTTTCGTGCACTCGATGCCGTCACCCGTGCATCTGTTGCTGAACATGTACACCCTCTATCTGTTCGGCCGGATGCTCGAGCCACTGTTGGGGACGTGGCGGATGGTCGTGTTGTTTGTTCTCTCCGTTCTGGGCGGCTCCCTGGGTGTTCTACTGCTGGGTCAACCCAATGTCCTGGTGATCGGGGCTTCGGGTGGTGTCTTCGGATTGTTCGGGGCAGTGTTCATTTTCATGCGCCATTTCAAGCGCAGCATCACGCCCATCGTGGTGCTCATCGGGATCAACCTGGCGTTCGGATTCCTGGTGGGCGGGATTGCATGGCAGGCCCACGTGGGTGGCCTGATCGTGGGCGCATTGGTCTCTCTCGGCATGCTTCCGGGGTTACGAAAACGGCGCTGACGACACCTGTCCACAGGAGTTGTCCACACCTGTTAACAACTTACAAACATGTAATTCCACAACTGTGAACAACCCTGTGGATACCGGGATGGCACGGTCGAGGGGCTCTACGGCGTACATGTTGTTCGGGATATGCACAATGTTCTCCACACCTGTGGATAACTCTTGTGCACGGGCTGGGGAGAATGACACGTTTCGGGTGAATCGCACCACAAGTAGTTCACCCCACGAACAAAAACCGGCACCCTGGTAGACGCGCCACCATTCGCCGCGCCCACACCCCACCCTTTGAAAGGCTCTGCCCGCATGCCCCAATTGACTCCCGCCCGTCGCAGGCTCGCCCTGCTCGCACTTGCCCTGGGTGGATTCGGAATAGGGTGCACGGAGTTCGTCTCCATGGGGTTGCTACCCCAGATCGCACAAGACATGTTGGGCGAGATGTACGCGGCGGCGCCCGAGCAGGGCATCGCCCGGGCCGGATGGTTGATCAGCGCATACGCCCTGGGTGTCGTGGTGGGTGCACCACTGATTTCCGTGCTCGTGGCACGCGCGTCCCGGACCAGCATGCTCCTGGTGATGGCGGCCGCTCTGCTGGTGGGCAACGCGGCCTCCGCGGTGGCACCGGAGTTCGAGACCTTGTTGGTCATGCGCTTCCTGGCGGGTTTGCCCCACGGCGCGTACTTCGGTTTGGCATCTCTCATCGCCGCGGACGTGATGGGTCCCGGTAATCAGGCCAAGGGCGTTGCACTGGCGCTGTCCGGACTCACCGTGGCCAATGTGGTGGGCGTTCCCACCATGACCGCGCTGGGTCAGGCCTTGGGCTGGCGCGCGGCGTACGTGGCCGTGGCCGTGGTGTTCCTTGTGACCCTGGCCGCCCTGTGGTTCACCGTGCCCTCCCAACGTCCCATTGCCGGATCGAGCCGCAGGGGTGAGATGTCCGCACTTCGCTATGGGCAGGTATGGATCGTCATGGGTGTTGCCGCCATCGGTTTTGGTGGGTTCTTCGCGATCTTCAGTTATCTCACCCAGATGAGCCGTGAACTGGCCGGGTTGCCCGGTGGTGCGGTGCCGTGGTTGCTGGCGACCGTGGGCGTGGGCATGACGGTGGGCAATATCGCCGGTGGCATCAGCGCTGACCATTATCCCAAACAATCCATGATCGTCGGGTTCCCGGTGCTCGCCCTGGTCCTGCTGGCCGTGTGGGCTCTCGTAGGGAACCCCGTGGGGATCTTCGTGGCGGGCCTGGCCATGGGCCTGGCCAACTCGTTCGTTATGCCGTCCATTCAGAGCTGGCTCATCGACGCCGCCGGTGACGCACGTTTGCTGGGCGCGTCCCTGAACCACTCGGCCTTCAACGTGGCCAACTCCATTGGGGCCGTACTGGGTGGTGCGGTGATCTCGGCGGGCTTCGGCTACCGCTCGCCGGCCCTCGTCGCGTGCGCCCTGGTGATCGTGGGCGGACTGCTCGCCCTGTACGGGGCCAAGCGGCAGGAGGGATTGGCGCGGCGCCACCGAATCACGGTCTAGAAGGCTGCTACGGAACCAGGAACCGGCCGAACACCGGTCATTGCAACCGATAGTCTCTCGTGGTTCGCCGCGCGGCGGAGGCGAGTAGCCACGATGGGTCGTGACCACGTGCGTCACGTTACATCACGTGGACCACGGGGCGAGCGGCGTCGTCGGGCTCGGCGCGACGCAGGATCTCGTGGACCACCGACGCGGTCTGGCCCTGGCCCCACAACAGGAACCGCAGATAATTGCGCACGGGTGAGCCTGCGGACCACTCGAGATACACGTGGGGTGGCACACCGGTCTGATCGCGCACCCACAAGGCGACCCCCGCGAGGCACGTGGGAACGGAGGAGCCGTCCACGTGAATGACGTGATGCGAACACACGGTGCGTGAGACCAGAGAGATCTTGTCCGAGAAGTCGGACGGATCGCGCAGTTCGACCTCCACGAACCACACATCCGAATCCTCGATCAGGGCGTGGGAACGGCGCTCGACGGACAGTTTTTCCTGGTAGTCCTCGGCCGCGTTCTGGGGTTTGGGTTTCCGCGGGATCAACTGGACAGCGTGGCCGCGAGCGGCGGTCATCGAGGTGCGCAGGGCGGAATCGGCGCGGAGGCGCGTGATGCGCAACTCCGAGGCGCGCCACACGCGCGAGGCGAATGAAATCACCAGGATGCACACCACGAAGACCGCTGCAATTTTGATGCCGTCCGGGCGTTCCACCACGTTGGCCACGGTCGTATAGAGGAACACGGCCGTGACCAGTCCGTACGCCCAGGCGAGGCGCGGGCGGTCATGGTGTCTGGCGGACAGCGTCACCGCGAGCGCCGCCGAGGTCATGAGCACCAGCACCCCGGTCGCGTAGGCCCCGCCCTGGGCGTCCACGTTGGCGTCGAAGAGCCATGTGATGACAAAGGCCACTAGGGTGAAGACCAGAATCAGGGGACGTACGGCGCGAGTCCATTCCGGAGCCATGCCGTAGCGCGGTAGATATCGGGGCACCAGATTGAGCATGCCGGCCAGTGCGGAGGCCCCGGCAAACCACAGGATCAAGATGGTGGACAAGTCGTATGCGCTGCCGACAACCGGTCCCATGTACTCGTGCGCCACGTACGCCAGTGCACGACCGTTGGCCTGGCCGCCGGGCGCGAATTCCTGCGGGGGAATCAGCAGGGTGGTGACCATGGACGAGGCCAGGAGCATGACGGCCATGATCACGGCGGCCAGTGTCAGCATTTTGCGGGCGCCCTTGATGCGGCCGGCGACGGCGCCGTGGCCGGCCTTGGCGGCGTCGGCCGTGGACCCCGGGTGGATCTGCGTCATGACCGAGACACCGGTCTCGTATCCGGACATGCCCAGGGCGAGTTTCGGAAACACGATGACCGCCAGCAGCAGGGCCATCCAGGGATTGGAATGTTGGGTGGACACCGCGGACGCCCAGGCGTTCAGAACCTCGGGATGGGTCAGGATGCGCTCGAACCCCACCGCCATGACCGCGACATTGAGAGCCAGGTAAATGGGGACCAGGAAAACGGCCAGGGCAATGGCCTCGCGAAATCCCTTCAGAAACACGGCGGCGAGCAGCGTGATCAGACCAAACGTGATCCACAACTTGGCTCCGTTGCCGTGCAGCGGCATGACCGGATTGTCCACCAGATGGGTCGCGGCGTCCGCGGAGGACAGGGTGATGGTGATCATGAAGTCCGTGCACGCGAATCCCAGGAGCACGAGCACGGCGATCTTGCCGTTCCACCGCGGGAGTAGTTTCTCCAGCATGCGGATGGACCCCGCGCCGTGGGGGCTGACCGCGGCAACCCAGCGGTACACGGGCAAGGCCCCGCACAGGGTGACGAGCACCAACACGAGTGTGGCAACGGGAGCCAGTGAACCGGCCGCCAGTGCCGCAATGCCGGGCTGGTATCCCAGTGTGGAGAAATAGTCCACACCGGACAGGCACATCACGGCCCACCAGGGGCGGGTTCGTGTGTCGTCACGCGGGCGTTGATGCGGCCCGTGGTAGGCCGCCGAGTTCTCCTGGTCGTTGAACAACCAGGCTCGGAACCGATGTAAAACCGCAGTGGTCATGACAATCCTCCGAGGCGTGGGCACGCGCGGTGTTTTTGGTGCATCGCGTGCCTCCGTGGGCCACGGAGCGTGTCCGTACGCTGGTGATATCTGACAGCATATTCTTCTCCCGGGTCTCGCACACCGGTGGGACAGGAAGGCCGCGACGGCGGAATGAACTCCCCACTTCGTACGTTGCTGACTCCTGGGAGGAGGCTGCTGCGCCGGGCGCAGGCCTTTGGGCAACTTTTCCCCGCCGGGTGTGAAGTCCCGGAGTCGTCGGCGCACGGTGCCGACACACTTCTTCCGCGATGAACACGGTTCCGGGACCATGTTCACCCACCGGCCACTACAGAAAGACGTCAACCACACCATGGGCCGCCACTCATCCTCCGATACACCCGCCCACGACAGCCGCGCCTCGGTGTCCCACGTCGGCAGTTCCGTTTCCGCTCCGGCCACGGGCGCCCAGCGACCTACCGAGCCCGCTTCCGGGGGCGACGCCGCTCTGGGCACCGACCAGCCGGATCCGCGCCGCTGGCGCATCCTGGCCGTACTTCTCGTGGCAATCTTCATGTCCCTGGTGGGCGTGAGCATCCTCAACGTGGGACTGCCCTCCATCCAGGAAGGCCTGGGCGCCAGTCAGTCCCAATTGCAGTGGGTGCTGTCCGGGTACGCGTTGACCTTCGGTGTGGTGCTCGTGGCCGCAGGCCGTGCCGGAGACATCTTCGGGCGGGGGTTCATGTTTATCGCTGGCGTAGTGGTGTTCACCGTGGCTTCGGTGGCGGCGGGAATGGCCGGTGATCCCACCACCCTCACGGTGGCGCGCTTCGTGCAGGGCCTGGGTTCCGGGCTGCTCAACCCGCAGGGCATTGGCATGATCCAGCAGTACTTCCGCGGAGCCGAACGCGGTAAGGCCTACGGAATGTTCGGCAGTGTGGTGGGGATCTCCGTGGGGGTGGGTCCCCTGTTGGGCGGTCTGCTCATCCAGATCGGGGGCGCGAGTGAGGGCTGGCGTTGGATCTTCCTGATCAACGTCCCCGTGGGCATCCTGGCCCTGGTTCTGGCGTTCCTGTGGTTCCCCAAACCCCTGTTCAAGCGCACACGCGGGCAGAGCCTGGGGAAGACACTGCGAGAGCTGGACCCCGTGGGTGCCGTAATCCTGGGACTGGCCATCCTGGCGCTGCTGTTGCCGTTCATGGAAGCGCGCACGGCGGCCTCCGCGTGGGCGTGGGCCCTGCTACCCGTGGGCCTGGTGCTGCTGGGCGGCTGGGCGGTATGGGAGAAGAAGCACAAGCAGAGCGGACACAGCCCCATGGTGGATCTGTCGATCTTCCATGTGCGCAGCTTCCTGCACGGGTCGGTTCTGATCGGTCTGTACTTCCTGGGCATCACCAGCATCTGGGTGCTCGTGGCCCAGTACATGCAGGAGGGGCTGGGTCACACCGCCCTGGAGAGCGGGATGATCGGGCTCCCCAACGCCGTGGCCAGCGCCGTGGCCTCCAACTGGGCCGGGCGGCACGTGCTGCAATTGGGGCGCAAGGTCGTGGTGGCCGGGATGGCCAGTGTCCTGGTTGGTCTCGCGCTCAGTGTCATGATCATTCAATTGCGCGAACACGAGTTGGTGAGCGAGTGGTGGCTGTTGGCCACCCTGGCATTCGTGGGCTTGGGACAGGGCGCCGTGGTCAGCCCCAATCAAACCCTCACGCTGGCCAAGGTGCCCATGGAGTACGCCGGCAGCTCCGGGGGCATTATGCAGACGGGCCAACGCATCGGTACCTCGATCGGGATCGCCATGATCACCGCGGTTGCTTTCAGCGTGCTGGCTCGCACCGACTGGGGACAAGCCATTACGGCGGGCTTCGCGGCCACGGCCCTGGCGGTCATCGCGGCACTGGTCGTGGCCGTGGTGGACATGCGCTACCGCGCTCGAACGGGCACGGGAGGAACCACCACGGGGTGAGCCTGTGTGGAGCCCGCGCTCAGAAGCCTTTCAGCGAACGGGGAGCATTCTGGTCCTACGCCACCGGAGATTCTGTCTGCGATCACGGCAGTGGCTCACGCCGGGTGCTGTTTCGCGGCCGGGCTCTGCAATACCGTGGTGGCCAAGCGGCACGGACATGAACTGACGAAGGATTGAGCATGCGATTGTTGATCGTCGATGACGAAGTGGACCTCTCGGAGTCATTGCGCCGCGGACTCATCAATGAGGGGTTCGTGGTGGACGTGGCCAACGACGGCGTCACCGGCGGGTGGCTGGCCCATGAGAACCCGTATGACGTGATCGTGCTGGATCTCATGCTGCCCGGAAAGAACGGGTACACAATCCTCAAGGAAATCCGCGCCGCCAAGAACTGGACGCCCGTGCTCATGCTGACCGCCAAGGACGGCGAGTACGACGAGACCGACGCGTTCGACCTCGGTGCGGACGACTACCTGACCAAACCGTTCAGCTTCATGGTCCTGGTGGCCCGATTGCGAGCGCTCATGCGCCGCGGTGCCCCCGAACGACCGGTCAACATCACCGTGGGCAGCCTGGAACTGGACCCGTCCCGCCATAAGGTCACCCGGGGGGACACGGTGATCGAGCTGACGGCCAAGGAATACGTGATCCTGCAGTACCTCATGCAGAACGCGGACACGGTGGTGTCCAAACTGCAGATCATGGACAACGCGTGGGACGCCGCCTTCGAGGGTTCGGAGAACATCGTGGAGGTCTACGTGGGGTACCTGCGGAAGAAGATTGACGTTCCCTTCGGCCTCAACACCCTGCAGACCGTACGCGGCATGGGGTACCGGCTGGTAGCGGACACTCCCGCGCCGTGAGCATGCAGGGCGTTCGCAGACGCTGGGGGGTGCGGCGCAAAACCACGGCGGCCGCCGCCCTGCTCATGATCGTGGTGCTGGTGCTGTCCGGTGTGTTGCTGTTGGAAGTACTCAAACGCAACATCGTGTCCACCGCCCACGACCAAGCGGTGACGAGTCAGCAGCAAGTGCTCTCGCGGTTGGTGGATGAGCAGGGCCCCCCCGATGACCGTGTGATCTACGTGTGGTCCCGCGCGGATCCCGCCGATCTGCTCCGCGCGGTCGGCCAGCCCGGCGTGCTGGTTCAGCTCACCGATCAGGAGGGCTCGGTGGTGGCCTCTTCTCCCCCGATGGCCGGGGACATCGACTTGAACTCGCCCGTTCTCACCCCCGGAGACACGTTCGAATCACGCTCGGACAACAACTCGCTGCTGCGGATCCCGAATGACTTCGTCTACGTTTCCGAAGGCATCGTGGTCAACGGTGAACCACACACGCTGGTCGTTGCGGTTCCCGTGAACCTGCAGACCAGCTCCCTCACCGTGGTCGCCATCTTCGTGCTGGCCGTGGGTCCGCTTCTGGTGCTCCTGGGCGCGTTGACCATGTGGTGGCTTACCGGGCGTTCCCTGCGACCGGTGCGGCGCATCACTGATCAGGTGCGTACCATCGGCGGGGCCAACCTGGACGAGCGCGTGGACGTGCCGCCCACCCGGGACGAAATCGCTCAGCTGGCGTCGACCATGAACGCGATGCTCGACCGGCTCCAGGCCTCGGATCAGGCGCAGAGGCGCTTCGTGGCCGATGCCTCGCACGAGCTGCGCTCGCCGTTGGCCACGCTGTCCGCCACGTTGGATGTGGCCCGCAACGATCCCTCCGGGCAGACCTGGCAGGAACTGTCGCCGGTGCTCGTTTCCCAGTCACAGCGTATGGGCCAGCTGGTGCAGGACCTCCTGACGCTCGCGCGCGCCGACGACGCCGGTCTGGACATGCGCGTGGCCGACACCGACATGGACGAGGTGGTCTCCGAGGAGATCGCCCGCATCAAGCCGGCGCTCCGGCAGGAGCTGACGGTCTACATTGAACCGGTGCGGTTGCGTGCGGACGGGTCCAAACTGCAACAAGTGGTGCGGAATCTGCTGTCCAATGCGGGCCGCCACGCGGAGTCGCTGATCGAGGTTCGGCTCAGCACGGCGGCGAAGAGCGCGGTGCTGACCGTGATCAACGACGGGGACACCATTGCGTCCGAAGATCAGGAGAAGGTTTTCGAACGGTTCGTCCGGCTGGACGCCTCGCGCGCTCGTGACACCGGGGGCTCCGGGTTGGGTTTGGCGATCAGTCGCGAGATCGTACGCGCTCACGGCGGTTCCATAGCGGTTGACCAGGATTCACACGGGCGATGTCGCTTCACGGTGACCCTGCCCCTCCCGCGGGACGCTTCGTAGCGTCCACCGTGCGCGAAGGCCGCCGCTCGGTGCTGCGATCGAGTCTCCCGAGCGGCGTCGGCGGGATGAGCGGGGCGGGATTACGGGACGATTGTGAACTTGACCTGGCCGTCACCGGCGCGTTCGGCGATGCGGAGCACCTCGGCCACCTGGTCGAGGGTGTGGGTGGGGCCCAAACAGTAGTCGACCTCGACCTCACCGTCGTGGATGCGGCGCACCGCTTCATGGAAGGATTTCAGGCCGGGCTCGGACTGGGCCGCCACGGAACCCTGTAGGCGCACGCACTTGCGGAAGACCTCGAAGATCGGCACGAGGGTCGGTTCGAAGCTTTCGTACAGGCCGAACCAGCCCACAATGCCGCGGTGGGCCACGATGTCCACGGCCTGGGTGCGCAGCTCGTCCGAACCCACCGCCTCGATCACCAGATCCGCGCCGTTGTTGCCGGTGAGCTCCGAGACCACGGCGCCCAGGTCCTCGTCCGGAATCAGCACGGTGCGCGCACCCAGCGTGCGCGCGATCTCGAGACGGGCGGGCTGCTTGTCCGACACGATGATGCGCTCGAACCCGCGGCGCTTCGCATCCTGCAGGAAGAACAACCCCGCGGAACCGGCGCCCATGATCACGCACGTGCCGGCTGTGCGCGCCGGAACCTCGGTGGGCCAGTACAGGTCGAACGCGTAAATGCAGGTGCCCAGCTGCTGGGCCATCATGTAGCGGCGCATCTGCGTGAGATCGTTGCGGTCCAGATCCGAGGGCAGTGCGACCGCGTGGTCATCGTCGAGGAGCATGTACTCGGCGAAGGCCCCGCCGAACTCACCCGGGGGAACGCACAGCACCGTGGTGCCCTCGGGAAATTTCTCGGAGTTGGATTCCGCGACCACGCCCACACCCTCGTGGCCCGGGTAGCCCGCGCGCTCGGGGCCCATGGGGTGCAGCGTGCCGTGCAGGGCCGCGTGCAGATCCGATCCGCAGACCGACGCCGCTGTCATCCGCACCACGAACGTTCCCGGCTCGGTGGCCCGGGGCTTGGGCCATTCACGCACGGTGATCACGCCGGTTTCGGGTACGTGGGTTGCGCGCACGGGGAGCTCCTTTGCTGGGAGACTGAGAAGTTGATTGTGTCAACGGTACGTCACGGGCCGCCCCGGTCTCCGGCGTCGGCTCTGCTACCACGGGTCCGACGGGTACTTATAGGGTGAGCAAATGTCACTTCCCCGCGCGCTCAGACCCTTCGGCACGCCCGCCTACGCGGTGTTGGCATGTGCCATGTGCATGAGCGTGTTCGGATCCGGTCTCTGGGCGGTGGCACTGGTGGCCAAGGTCATGGCACTGGGCGGCTCGGCCGTGGACCTGTCCATGATCACCGCCGCGGGCGCCGTGGGAGCGGTCGCCTTCGTCCTGGTGGGCGGCGTGACCGCGGATCGCGTCCGGTTGAGTCTCATCCTGCGTTGCGTCGAGGCCGTCAACCTGGTCACCGCCGCCGTGATCGTGGGGCTGACCTGGACCGAGAACCTCGCCCTGTGGCACCTGGCCGTCGCCGGGTTCGTTTTCGCGGGGGCCCTGGGATTCTTCTATCCCGCCTACTCGGCCGCGTTGCCGCGGATTCTGCCCGCCGGCCAGTTGTTGGCCGCCAACGGTGTGGAGGGGACCGCCAGACCCCTGTTGCAGATCGCCGCCGGCCCCGCGGTGGGTGGTTTCCTGGCGGGCCTGGCCTTCCCCGCGCTGGCGGTGGTCGCGATTGCCGTGTGCCACGCGACGGCCTTCGCCTTGATGATGTTCCTGCGCATTCCCACGACGGGCCGGTTCGGGGAGGAGGAAGCGCAGGGTTCCACGGCGGCGCCGGCCACGTCGATCCTGCGGGATCTGGTGGACGGGTTCCTTTACTCGGTGCGCACTCCGTGGTTGTTGTGGACCCTGCTGTGGGCCATGACCGCGGTGTTCCTGTTCATCGGCCCGCTGGAAGTCCTGGTCCCGTTCCTGGTGGTGGATCGGCTGGGTGGCTCCGTGGCGAGCTACGGCGCAATGCTCGGCCTGTACGGGGTGTCCACGGCGCTGGGTTCACTGATCACGGCGTCCGTGCCCCTGCCACGTCATTACCTGACCACCATGATCTGGTTGTGGGGTTTCGGCACGCTGCCCTTCGGTCTGGTGGGTATGACCGATTCCTGGTGGGTGATGGCCATTGCCCTGTGCGTGTTCGGTGCCACCGGTGGTGCGGGGCAGGTCATCTGGGGCACGTTGCTGCAGCGCCGCGTGCCGGTGCACATGCTCGGCCGTATCTCGTCCCTGGACTTCTTCGTGTCCCTCTCACTCATGCCGGTGTCCATGGCGGTGGCGGGGCCGGTCTCGCAGATTCTGCCACCCGAGGCGATCTTCTGGGGCGTGGCCATCGCCACGCCCCTGCTCGGTGTGGTCGCGGTGGTCGCGGGTCGCATGTACAAGGACCAGGCCGAGCACCCGCTGCGGTAGTCCGTCGACCACACCACGACGACGCCGCCCCCGGTCTTTTGCGCGAACTGCCGGGGGCGGCGTCGTAACTAACTGACGTGGCTGTATGCCCGAATTAGTATGCCTTGTGGCGCTGTTCGACGATCAAGTGGATGAGCGCGAACGTACCCTCTTGGTCGATCGCCCGGTAAGCCTGCTCGAGCGCCCCGGGGATCTCCGATTCGCGCTGCACGCGCACGCCGAAACCACCGAACGAGGTGGCCATGCCCGCGAAGTCCGGGTTCTTCAACTGCGTACCGGATACGCGATCGGGGTATTGGCGTTCCTGGTGGGTGCGGATGGTGCCGTACTCCTGGTTGTCCATCACGATGACCAGCGGCGTGGCACCGTACTGCGCGGCGGTGGCCAGTTCTTGACCGTTCATGAGGAACTCGCCGTCGCCGGCAATTGAGATCACGCGACGGTTCGGGTAGTTCAAGGAGGCGGCCACGGCGGAGGGTACCGAGTACCCCATGGAACCGTTGCGCGCCGAGATCATGGACGCGTAGCCGTTGGTCGGGAAGTAGCGGTGCGCCCAGTTGGTGTGCTCGCCGGCGCCGAAGGTCACCATGGCGTCCTCGGGAAGGGTCGCCACCAGGTTGGCCATCATGGTGTCCATGGTGGCCGGGCCGTCGGCGGGGTGGGTGTCCTTGGGCTCGGCGAACTCGACCTGCTGCTGACGCATGCGCGCGCACCAGTCCTTCCACCCTTCCTTGGCCGGGAGGTCCATGCGCACCAGGTCGCGCACGAACACGTCCGGCTTGGCCACGATCTGATGCGAAACGGCACCGGAGCGCCCGCGCATGGACGGGTCCATGGTCACGATGAAGTTCTTCTTGGACCAGTCCTGACGCACCAGGAAGCCGTTGGTGATCACGTCACCGGGTACGGTCCCCACGAACACCAGAAGGTCGGTTTCCTCGAGCAGGTCGTAGGTGGGGCGCGGGCGGCCGTAGCCGATGGGGCCCACGTAGGACGGGGAGTTGAACGGCACGGTTCCCTCGGTGCGCCATTCCGCGGCGGCGGGGATGTGGTGGTCTTCGAGCCACTGGGTGAACTTCTCAGCACCCTCGTGGGTCCAGTCGTTACCGCCGGTCACGAACAGGGGCTTCTCGGATTCCTTGAGCGCGTTCTCCAGGGCCTTCCAGTCCGTCACCGTCATGCCGCCGCCGGCCACGGGGATCCGGGGGTGCAGGGTCGCATCGATTTCGCGGGTGATGACGTCCTCGGGCAGACCGACCACCACAGGACCCGGGCGGCCGGATGCCGCGGCGAACATGGCCTCGGCAACGTACTCCGAGGCTCGTTCGGCATGGTCCAGGACCATCACGCGCTTGGCGCCGGAACTGAACCACTGGTGCGGATCGAATTCCTGGAACGCTTCCTTCTCGCGATGCTCGAAGGGGATCAGGCCCACGAACAGCACCATGGGGGTGGAGTCCTGCCACGCGGTGTGCAGGCCCACGTGGGCGTTGGCGGCACCGGGTCCGCGCGTGACCATGGCCACGCCGGGAACGGGATTCAGTTTGCCGTCCGCGTCGGCCATGTAGGCAGCGCCGCCCTCGTGGCGGGTGATCACGGTGTTGATGGGGGACTTGTAGAGGCCGTCCAACACGTCCAGGTAGCTCTCGCCGGGTACCACGTAGGCGCGTTCCACGCCGTGGGCCACGAGTGAATCCACGATCACGTGGCCGGCCGATTTACGTCCTGCCGTGGCCTGTTCCGAAGAATTCTGGGTCACCGTTGGGGTCCTCATTTCGCCATTGAAAAATCGTGAAGAGTGTGGGCGATTCCACGGGGATCGTCCGCGAATACCTGATTCGAAACTACCCGAGAATGCGCGGGACGGGGGTAGCGAAGCTCCATATTGGTTAATCCGACAAACTATGACCCTCTCGTGCCCCCGCGCGAAAGGCTGCGGGAACGACGTCGCCCCGGTTCCGTACTTGCGTACGGAACCGGGGCGATCGTGGCCGGGTGGCGGAGGCGTCAGTCGTGCATGTCCTCGAGTTCCACACCCTTGGTCTCGGAGACCATTTTGATGGTGAAGATCAGCGAGACCACCGCGAAGAACGCGTAAATGCCGTAGGCCAGCCCCAGCGAGAAGTTGGACAGCGACGGGAAGGTGACGGTGACGGCCCAGTTGGCGATCCACTGCACGGCACCGGCCACAGCCAGCGCTGCGCCGCGAATGCGGTTGGGGAACATCTCGCCCAGCAGAACCCACATGAGCGGGCCCCACGAAACGCCGAAGAAGATCACGAACAGGTTGGCGGCGATCAGCGCGACCGGTCCGGCCACGGGGCCCAGCGCCGGGGTGAGCTGGCCGTCCACCATGACCTTACTGGCGGTTGCGAAGATCACGGCCAGGGTCGCGAGGGAGACGGCCATGCCGGTCGAACCCACGAGCAGCAGCGGCCGGCGACCCACCTTGTCCACCAGGAAGATCGCGACGATGGTCACCAGCACGTTGGTCACGGAGGTGGCCACGGAAATCACGAACGAATCGGATTCCGAGAAGCCCACCGACTCCCACAGCACGTTGGAGTAGTAGAAGATCACGTTGATGCCCACGAACTGCTGCAGGGCCGCCAGGCCGATACCGACCCACACGATGGGTTTGAGGCCACCCAGGGAACCGCGCAGATCGGCAAAGCGAGGGGTGTGTTCCTGGTTGATGGTTTCGCGAATGCGGGCCACCCGTTCTTCGGCCACCCGATCGCCGTGGATGCTGGTCAGCACGGAGCGGGCTTCGTTCTCGCGACCGCGGGAGACCAGGTAACGCGGGGATTCGGGAATGGTGAAAGCACCGATGCCGTACATGATCGCGGGGATCGCCATGACCAGGAACATCCAGCGCCATGCCTCAAGACCCAACCACAGCTCGTTCGCGGCACCGCCGGCCCAGTTGGCCAGCAGTGCGTCGATCAGCAGCGACAGGAAGATACCGAGCACAATGCCCATTTGCTGCAGAGAGCCCAGGCGACCGCGCAGGTGTGCGGGGGAGACCTCCGCGATGTAGGCGGGCGCGATCACGGAGGCAACGCCCACGCCCACGCCACCGATCACGCGGAAGATGACCAGGATGGTGATGTCATTGGCCAGGCCGCAGCCGATAGCGGAGGCCAGGAACAACAAGGCCGCGATCTTCATGATGAGGATCCGGCCGGTGCGGTCCGCGATGCGAGAGCCGAAGAAGGCGCCCACTGCTGCGCCCAACAGGGCGGCGGCCACCGCGAAGCCCAGGGGCCCGGGGCCCACATCGAAGTGGGATTGGATGGAGGACACCGCACCGTTGATCACGGCGGAGTCGTACCCGAAGAGCAGGCCACCGAAGGCCGCGACCGTGGTGATCCTGATGACCGCGCCGGTGTTCGCATCGTGGCGCTCCGACGGTACTGCTTGCGCTGCTTGGCTCATCGCGCAGCTCCCTTGCTGTAACGAAGTAAGAATGCGGGTCCCCAGGCGTAGGACACGGTGGGGACGGGGACCGGAAGTAGGCTTGCCGGTAGTGGATCAAGATTAGGACTCAGATCACTAAATGTCCATGTCTTGAATACAAAAATGTCAGCTGTGTCTCAAAGGGGCAGGGAAATATTTTCGAGCGCCATGATCAGGGCCCCGGTGAGGTGCGCCTCCGGGCCGAGTTCAGCGGCGCTGATGGTGAGCTCCCGGGTGCAGCCCTGCACTCCGTAGCGGGACACGATTTCCCGTAACGGCTCCAGCAACAGGTCGCCCGCGCGGGCCAATTCGCCGCCCACGATCACGAGCTCCGGATTGATGATGTTGCACAGGTTGGCCACGGTTGTACCCAGGGTGCGGCCGGTGTCCCCGATGACCCGCGCGCAACCGATGTCCCCGGCCAAGGCAGTGTCGACGAGATCGGACACCGTGAAATCGGGACCCCGGGTGGTTGCCATGAGGCCGAGGACGGCCTCGGAGGATATGAAGGTTTCCAGGCATCCGCGGTTGCCGCAGCGGCACACATCACCCTGTTCGTCCAGGGTCATGTGGCCGAGTTCCCCCGCGGAACCCGTGGCGCCGCGGAACAGTCGACCGTTGAGGATCAGGCCCGCACCCACACCGTGGGAGACCTTGATGTAGGCCATGTTCCGCGCTCCCCGACCCCTACCCTGGGCAAACTCTCCGACGGCCCCCGCGTTGGCATCATTTTCCACCGTGACGGGAAGTCCCAGTCGGGTCGAGGCGGCCGCGCGGACATCGGTGTCCGCCCAGGCCGGGAGGATGGCCCCCGCACTCACCACGCGTCCCTCGAGATCCACCGGGGCGGGCAGGGTCAGCCCGGCGGCCAGTAGTTTGGCTCGGGATAGCTTCAACTTTCGAACCATGGACGTCAACGTGGAATCGGCGGTGTCCAACACCTCGGCCATTGCATGGCCGTGCGGTAGGTCAAAGCGCTGACGTGCCCTGACGTTGTGGTTGAGATCGGCCACGGCCACGGTGAGGTGGCGGTGGCCCACATCGAGACCCACCACGAAGCCGACGTCGTCGCTGAACCGAACCAATTGTCCACGGCGCCCGCCGTGCGATGAATCCATGGCGAGCACCCCCGCGATCACCATTTCGTGGACGATGGAGGACACCGTGGACGGCGCCAGCGCGGTTTCGCGCGCAATGGTGGCCTGGGTGGTGGTGCCCAGCGTGCGCATGGCTTGGATTACCCGGCGCTGATTGGCCACGCGCAGTGACGTCTGTGAGCCCGGGGCCGCCTCGTTCCGAGCGGTCGTGGAGTGCAGGGACATCGTTGTCCTCAATTTCCTGTGAAGATTCTCTTGCCCCGGAGTGTAGCCTGCCTTCGGTTTTCGAAGACAAAGTCGCAGCTCATGAGGTGAAGCCGCGCTCACACGATACGTGCGGCGCGGCTTCACCCAGCTGGTGTGACCGTGCTCAGGCCTCGTCGAACAACCGCAAGGCCATGGCCGTGTGCGTCACGGCTGCGCCGGCGCGCAGACCCGCGGCCACCATCCCCGCCTCCACGATCTGCTCGCGGGTGGCACCGGCGGCCTTGGCCTTTTTGGTGTGCACCTCCAAGCAGTACGGGCACTGGGTGGTCAGCGCGACACCAATGGCAATGAACTCGCGGTTGAGGGGGTCGATGTGACCGCCGTCGCGGCCAATGGCTGCGTCGAAGGCCGCGAATTTGGTGAACTCCTCGGGCGCAAGTTTCTTCAGTTCGCCCAGAAGCTTGAGGTCTTCAGGAGAGTGGTAGTGGTCGGCCATGAGTCGTCCTGCTTTCTGTGATTACCGGTGCTGACTGTCTCAGTCTGCGGTCGCGGGGGTGGCATTGGCCAGCAGTTGGCGAACCTGGTCGGGGGCATCTGCCGCTGCGGCGATGAAATGGGTGTCCCTGGTGACCACGGTGGGAACCGTGGAGTTGCCGTCGTTCAGGGACGCCACGTACTCCTTGGCCGCGGAATCTTCCCAAATATTGGTCCACGTGGCCTTATGACCGTCGTCACCCAGCCCGTCTTCGAGGCGCTCGCAGAAGGGGCACCCTGGGCGCCAATAAATTGCGACGCCATTGTTGTCGATGTGCTTGAGTGCCTCGTCTTGTGAGACCTGCGGGTGCTGAGAGTTCATGGACGTGGTGCCTCCTCGAATCGGATTGGTTCGCAGTTATAACGACACAGTGGGACTATCGATTCCATCCCACGCCAGAGGCTAAACTTCTTGAATATGCTAGAAGTCTTATACAACCTCTAAAGGGTTATTATGGCGATTTGGTTTCACGTGAAACCTTCAGGCACGCAGTAGCCGACGCGCGATTTCAGCAATCATTCGGTGATGGGTGACACCATGGGTCCATGACCTATCCGGCGCAGAAAACTTCCCCCTCGCCGGGCGGGTCCCCGTGGCGCTTGCCGCAGTTGCAACATCGGGTGGCCGTACCTCTGGTCACGGTGCTGTTGGTTGCAACCGTCGGTCGATTGCTGGTGGTTTCACCGGGAATCACGCACGGGGAGACCGCGTTGCTCGAGGGGCTCGTCCACTACCGCAACGCAGCCTTTGATGCCATCGCCATGGTGATCCACGTTGTGTTCTCCAACGCGAGCATCGTGTTGATCATTGCCATGATCACCGGGTGGCTGGCGGTTTTCCGGCGGAGACCTCTGGATGCCACGGCGTTCCTCATGACCTCGCTCATGGGCTGGGCCGCCATCGGTCTGGTCAAGGTCGCGGCGGAGCGTCCCCGTCCGTCCCTGCCGACAGGCGAGCAGCTCCTCCATCTCGAAGGAGCCACCTCATTTCCCTCCGGACACACCGGCGGCGCGCTGGCCATCGTCTTGGCCCTGACACTGGTGAATTTCCGGTCGTCCAAACGCAACCGAATTCTATTGTTCGGGTTGGCAGCCGTGGCACTGGTCGGAGCAAGCCGAATATACGCTACGGCGCATTATCCCCTTGACGTGCTGGTTTCCATTCCAGTGGCCTGGGCGGGCGTGATGATCGGTTGTTCCCTGGCAAACTTGCTGGTGCCGGCGTTGGCGTACGGCTTCGGGTGGTCGCAGGCGGACCTCACGGTGACCGCTCCGGAAAGTACGCGAGTCACGACCGGCGCGACCGCAGCGTCGTCGTGGCGCGAACCCGCCCTGGCAGAAGGAAGCCGCCCGGCCGTCGACCTGGGCGAGTCGGAAGCGGACCGGGCGGCCTAAGGGCGGCTGAAGAACTCAGTCGTCCACGGTGTAACCCGCTTTAACGCACAGCACCGGGCATGAGGCCTCCAGCAGGATGCGCTGAGTGGTGGGCGCCATGATGAGCTTGCCCACCGGTGTGCGCTTGCGCGTGCCGATGACCAGCAACTCGGCGGTGACGCGTTCACATGCGTCCAGGATGGCGTCCGCGGGGTCGCTGTCCGGGTGAACGGACACCAACTCGTGCTCGATACCGCTCTCGGCCAGAAGTTCTTGGTCTTCCGCAGATGCGGCCGGTGAGGCCTGCTCTGCTGGGCGCCCGAAGCGTTGCTTGGGTGCGGGGGCCTGGACGATGACCAGCTTGCTGGAGCGCAGTTTCGCTTCGTCGATGCCTGCCCGCAGGGCGGCTCGTCCGGCGGGGGTGGGCAGGTAGCCGACAACAATGCTCATGGGTGTCTCCCTGGGGCGTGTGGAACGTATGCGGTTAGCGGTCGGTGTCTTCGAGGTGTGCGAGATCTTCGGGGTGCTGGAACCGTGTGCGGCGGCCCGTGAACAGGCGGTCGTACAGGAAGTTCAGCAGCCAGAGGGCCACACCCAGACCAATGAGGATCACGGCAATCTGGTACTCGATGGGGTCCTGCGCCCACGGGCCCAGCAGGTAGGCACAGGTGATGACGCCCAGGTAGGGCAGTACCTTGGGGGCGTGGAAATAAGCGTGGTTTTCCTGGGACTTGTCGCGGCGCAAGATAACGGCCGCGATATTGACCACGGTGAACACGGCCAACAACAGCAACGCGGTGGTCCCGCCCAGTGCGGAGGCGGTCGACTTACCCATGAAGTTGTTGACGATCAGGATCAGCAACATTCCCAACACCGTGGTGAAGATGATGGAGGTCCACGGCGTGCGGCGCCCCGGGAGCACCTTTCCGAGGATCCCGGGAATCACACCCTGGCGGGCCATGCCGTACAGCAAACGAGACGCCATGAGCATGTTGATCAACGCCGTGTTGGCCACCGCAATGATGGTCAGGAACGGGTAAATGGCGTCGATCGGGATACCGGGTGCGCCAATGCGGACCACGTCCAGCAGGGGGGTGGTGGATTCGCCGAGCTGACCGATGGGAACGATCGCCACGGTGAAGACCGAGACCAGAATGTAAACCACCAGGGTGATACTCAGGCCCAGCAGCATGACGCGGGGGAAGTTCTTGGTGGGGTCCTTGGTCTCCTCGACCATGTTGACCGAATCCTCGAACCCCACGAACGAGAAGAACGCCAGGGAGGTCACCGCGGTCAGGGCCATGAAAATGCCCTTGTCCTCGGAGGTTTCGAACACCACCGTTTGGCTGAAGTCCGCCTCGCCCTGGGATGCGGCCCAGAAGCCGACCAGGATCACGATCAGCAGGCCCGTGAGTTCAATGCAGGTGAGCACCACGTTGAGTTTCACGGACTCGGACACGCCACGCAGGTTGATGAGCGCCAGGATGCCCAGGAACACCATGGCCACCACGGTGATGCCGAATGGGCTCAAATCCAGGTGGAAGCCCTTGGCAAAGTTGGACGCCACCGCGGATGAGGCGGTAGCGGCCGATGTCAGGCCGGAGCACAACACCGCGAACGTCACCAGGAAGGTCATGAAGTGAATGCCGAAAGCCTTGTGCGTGTACAGCGCGGCGCCCGAGGCACCGGGGTACTTGGTCACCAGTTCGAGGTAGGAGAATGCTGTGATGGTGGCCACCACGAACGCGATCAGGATGGGTGCCCAGGCGGCACCGCCGATTTCGCCGGCAATGTTGCCGGTCAGTGCATAGACACCGGTGCCCAGGATGTCGCCCACAATGAACAACAGCAGTAGGCCGGGTCCCATGACCCGTTTCAGTTCGTGGGATTCGCCGGTCTTCGGATCGTTGCCTTTGACGTCCGCCGACGCCGCCGAGGCACCTTGGCCGGAGGATGTTTCGTTGCTCATGAGTACCTCTTGCTACATGTGGGCGTTGTCCATAACCGGCTGTGAGACCGAGGGTCGTGATGGGGTGCCGAACGTAATTGCTACGTGAGGTCAATGTAGGCGATTGCCGTCACACTTGCCTAGGGCAACACGGTGTACAGAGCGCCCCGTACCTCGCCGAGAGGTGCGGGGCGCTCGCAACGGCCGGAGCGGCGTCGGCGGCGGAAAATTACCGGACGCCGCGCATGAGGCGCGTGATGGGCTTGGCCAGCAGGAGCAGGACTATACCCAGGATCGCGGTGATGATGCCCAGCGTGCCGAAGTATGCGCCTTCGGTGTCGGAGGTGTAGTAGACCGCGAGCACACCGGAGAGCGTGGTACCGAGTGAGACCGCCAGGTTGTTCAGGGCCACCATCTGGGCCGGGTACTTGTTCGGAGCCAGCTTGGTGGTCAGGGACAGGCCCACGGGGGAGAGCATGAGCTCACCGAGCGTGGCGATCAGCAAGATCAAGGCGATCCACAACAACGGAACGGATACGCGGCCCACCATGGGCAGGAAGGTCAGGAACGCGGCGCCGATGAGCAGCAACGCCAGCCCGAACTTGACCGGGGCGGGGGGTTGGCGGCGGCCCAGCTTGGTCCATGCTGCGGCGAACACGGGTGCCAACAGGATGATGAACACGGGGTTGATCGACTGGACCCAGGACGGGGGCATTTCCCAACCGAAGAGGTTCAAGTTCAGGCGGGTGTCCGCGTAGATCGCGATCACCGTGAACTGCTGCTGGAACAACGCGAAGAATGCCGCGGTGGCAATGAACATGGGGATGAAGGACGTCACGCGGGAGTGCTCGTCCGAGCTGAGATCCTTGTCGCGCAGCAGCAGGGCAAAAATCGCGATGGCCGCGAGGATGACCACCACGGTGATGACGTTGGCGAGGTTTGCCGCGTTCAGGATGCCGAGCAGCGCGGCCACGATGATGATGGCAAGGGCGGCCAGCGCAATGGCGATCCACTTGCCGTACTCCGAGCGGGGCAGCGGGTTGGGCACGTGGTGCATCGACTGGGGGAGCTTGCGGCGAGCGCGCGTGTAAAGGATCAGACCAATGGCCATGCCGATCGCGGCCAGGCCGAAGCCGAAGTGGAAACCCCAGGCGTTCCAGGCGGCACCGGTCAGCAGAGGACCGGCCAGACCGCCGATGTTGACGCCCATGTAGTAGAGCGAGAAGCCGGCGTCACGGCGTGGGTCTTCGCGTTCGTAGAGGTGGCCGACCATGTCGACACACGTGGTTTTCAGGCCACCGGAGCCAATGGCAATGCAGATCAGGCCAATGGCCAGACCGACCACATTGGGGATCAGAGCCAGTGATATGTGACCCGCCATGATGAGCAGCGCGGAGTAGAACATGGTCCGTTCGGAACCGAGCAGCCGGTCGGCGACCCACGCGCCCAGGATCGAGCTGAGGTAGACGCTACCGCCGTACGCTCCCACGATGCCCACGGCCACGTTCTCGGGGATTCCGAGACCGCCGTCCGTGACGGCGTAGTACATGTAGTACAGGACCAGGCCCTGCATGCCGTAGAAGGAGAAACGCTCCCACATCTCCACGCTGAACAGGTGGGACAGCATGCGCGGCTGGCCGAAGAATGTTTTTCCGCTGGGATCCTGCGGAGCTATGTGCGAATTGGGGGTCACCGGCACGGTTGTGGCGCGCGGCTCTCCCGGGGTGTTGTGTGTCATAACGTCCAATTCTGCACCTGTTGGGGGAGCGAATGCGACACTTGCGGGCCTGGTCGGCGGTGCGCGGTCCGGTTTTCTGCCCGGCGGCTGGGCTTACGCGAAGGGCGGGTCGCAGCCTCAACAGTGGAAAAACAACCCCGGATCCATTGCTGGAACCGGGGCCGTTTCACTGCGGCACTAGTGATCAGTCGTTGAAGTCCTCCGGGGCGGAGCCGATGCGGCCGTCGTCACGGGTGAGGCCGTCGATCAGGGTGATCTCCTCGGAGCTGAGCGTGAGGTCCTGCGCGGCCCAGTTCTCCTCAATGCGCTCGGGAGTCACGGACTTGGGGAACAGCACGTTGCCGATGGCCAGGTGCCACGCAATGATGACCTGAGCCGGGGTGGCGTCGTGAGCCTTGGCGATCTGGGCGATGGTCTCGTCCTGCAGGTCGGCCTTGCCCTGACCCAGCGGGGACCAGGCCTCGGTCACGATGTCGTACTTCGCATCCAGATCGCGCATGGCCTGCTGGTTGAAGTAGGGGTGCAGCTCGATCTGGTGCGCGGCGGGAATGTCACCGGTGTCGATGATGTCCTGGAAGGCATCCTCACCGAAGTTCGAGATACCGATGGACCGGGCCTTGCCCGATTTCTTGATCTCCTGGAATGCCTTCCAGGTCTCCAGATATTTACCCTTCTTCGGCTGCGACCAGTGAATGAGGTACAGGTCCACGTAGTCCAGGCCCAGACGTTCCAGGGAACCATCGATGGCCTTCAGCGCGGAGTCGTAACCCTGGTCGTCGTTCCACAGCTTGGTGGTGATGAACAGGTCCTCGCGGGCAATGCCGCTCTTCGCGATGGCGCGGCCCACGCCTTCTTCGTTGCCGTAGATCTTGGCGGTGTCGATGTGGCGGTACCCAGTCTCGAGGGCCTTGGTCACCACTTTTTCGGCGACGTCCGGGTCGACCTGCCACACGCCGTAGCCGAACTGGGGAATGACGTTGCCGTCATTGAGGGTCAGAGTTGCATTGCGAGGCATGAAAATCCTTTCGTAGGGAAACTGGTTTCAGTGAACTCCCGTGCACGCGGCCCTGACAAGCAGTTAAGTTATGAGAGAAGTCATGGGCGTCAGGTGTATGTCAGCCAGTCATGATCAAATAGAGGTATGAAGTTCAACTTCCGCCGTGTCAAGACTCCCGCGTACATCACCTCCATCGCCCTGGTGGTGATCGGTCTGCTGTTCGCGCTCGGTTCCGTGCCCGTGGCGGCGTGGATTTTCGTGATTCTGGGTATCGTGCTCAACGTCATGGCCGTCTCGATCACTGAGGTCAACGACACTCCTCGCGCCCCCCGCGAATTCAAGCGCTCCTCGGTGGACAACGGCACCCGCGTGGTGATTGAACCTGACGTAGACACTGAGCAGCAGGAGACCGTGCCCGCCCCCTCCAAGGCGAAGTCTGCGGCTTCCATCAAGGACGAGAAGCCGTCCAAGCGCATGGGCTCCTCCCCGCTGCGCGCCAACCTGGCCGACAAGTCGGGTTCGCGCCCTGCCGCGCACGGCAATCAGGACCCGCATCAGGTCAAATAGCTCCTCCCCCGACGACGACGCCGCTGCGTCGTCGCGAAAACGGCCTCTCACCTTCCGGTAAGAGGCCGTTGGCATATCCACGATGTGCACGTGGGATGGCTAGTTCATCGCCGCACCCTGATAGATCTGGCGGATCCGCGTATCGTCCAGGCGGGTTTCGATGCTCACGGTGTTTCCGGGATCGGAGCGCAGGTAGCGCACCGGGCCGTGCGCTCCCACGGTGAGTTTCTCGGAGTCCGAGGTGTTGTACACGGCATCCACCGGCGCTTGGAACCCGGGGCCCTGCACCGGGTTCACGGACAGCACCAGGTGAGCGGTGACGGTGTCCGAGACGCCGTTCTCGTCGAAGGGTGATTCCACATCCACCTCGCGAATGATGCCCACGCCGTAGCCGATCACTCCCGGCAGGCGGGTGGCCAGGTGACCCTGCGCGCGGGCGAAGGCCTTCTTCACGCTGGAGATCCACGTGATCGCGGCCAGTACCAGGATCCCGGCAATCGCCCCCAACCACAGGCCGTTGTCGCTGTCCGCGTAACGCATCCAGCACAGCACGATGGCCAGCGCCGACACCAGCGGGATCACCAAGATCATGGAATTGGCGAGCTTCTCGCGGGTGCCCACCTTGGCTGGCGCGGCCGCCGCCGCGCTGGTACCGGACGCAGCGGCGTCGGAAGCGACGTCGGCGGGCGTCGCGGTCGCGGACGGACCGCGTCGTAGCTGCTGCATGGCTTTGAGGTCGAAATCCCGGTCATCAACGGTAACGGGGGTGGGCCAGGTGTCCATGGAATCCATGGTTCCCATTATGGTGGCATGACGTCCTAGAGAGGTGGTCCATCCATGCCCGAGCGTCCCGCTCAGCCCCCGGTCAACCGCGGCCACCGTGCCGGTTTGCTGCTGGTGGGGGTGTTGTTGCTGGGCGCGAACCTGCGCGCCGGCATTACCGCGGTGGGCCCCGTGCTCCCGGAGATCGAACAACAGGGTGGGTTGACCGGGTTCGAGGCGTCGCTGCTCGTGAGTCTGCCGCTCATTGCGTTCGCCGTGATCTCACCGTTCGCGCCGCGGCTTGCCGAGAGCCTCGGGTTGGAACGTGTCCTGGGTCTGGCGCTCGCCGTGCTGGCGCTGGGCGTTGTCATTCGCTCCACGTCCGGGCCCGGTTTCATCTGGATCGGCACCGTGCTGCTGGGGGCCGCCATTGCGGTGATGAACGTGCTGATCCCCTCGCTGATCAAACGCGATTGGCCGCACAAGATCGGCCCCATGACCGGCGTGTACCAGTCGGTCACCGCGCTCACGGCGGCGCTTGCTTCCGGCGTGGTGGTCCCCATTGCGCAGATGGCCCCGTCCGGCTGGCGCTTCGCGCTGGGGATCTGGGCGGGTACGGCGATCATCGGTCTGGCCGTGTTCCTGCCGTGGATCCTGGGTCGCCGCAAACCCACCACGGACCTGCCCGGCCGCCCCGACCTGCGCGACGAACACGGCGCTTTGCGGACGACGCCGCCCGCTCGCCGCCACGCCAAACTCCCCTTGGGTTCGGCGCTGGCCTGGCAGGTCACCGCGTACATGGGGCTGCAGTCGACCGTGTACTACACAATGGTCACGTGGCTTCCGGCGGTGCAGGTGTTCAACGGTACGAGCGCGGTTGCGGCAGGGTGGTACCACTTCGCGTTCCAGGCGTGCGGGCTGGTGGGCACCCTCTTCGCGGCGGCCATGATCCCCAGGACCCGCAGTCAGTCCGGGCTGGGCATCCTGTTCACCAGTTCGGCCGTGATCGGTGTGATCGGGCTGCTGACCATGCCCGGGCTGTCACTGGTATGGGCGCTGTTCATCGGCTTCTGCACCGGCGGGGCCATCGTCCTGGCCATGGCGCTGTTCGGGCTGCGGACCGTGGATTACCACCAGGCGGCCGGACTGTCCTCCATGGCGCAGAGCATCGGCTACCTGCTGGCCGCACTGGGTCCGGTCATGATCGGCGTGCTGCGTGATTCCACGGGAACCTGGACCATTCCGCTGCTCACGATTCTCGGAGTGATCATCCTCCAGGGTGTGTTCGTGGCGCTCGCCGGACGCAACCGCACGCTGCCCGCGTAGGGCGGGCGAGCGGCGTCGCCGATCGTCGACGAGCTACGCGAGCTGGAACGAGCGCTTGGACAGACCGATTTTGTAGCCCTCGACCGTGGTCTTGACTGGGCCCTCGGGATCATCGGCGGCGCCCAGTGTGATGAACAACGGCGTGAAGTGCTCCACGGTGGGGTGGGCGTGCGGCATGCCCGGGGCGTCGGTGCGGAAGCGGGACAGGCCGGCCACATCGCCGTCGGCGAGTAACTGGGCGGCCCACGAATCGAAGTCCACGGACCAGGACTCGGGCTGGGCCGTGGTCCCCAACAGCAGCTGACGCGATGGCATACCGTGCGTCATGAAACCGGAACCGATCACCAGGTAACCCTCCTGACGCAACTGGCGCAAGTGACGGCCCAGGTCCATGAGGCGCTCGGGGGAGTGCGTGGGCATCGAGACCTGCAGCGCGGGGACGTCTGCCAGCGGGTACATCGCGCGCAGCGGCACCCATGCGCCGTGGTCCAAGCCGCGGTTGTGGTCGACGTGCAGGGACTCGCTGTCCGGCATCATCGCAGCGATGCGCGCACCCAGGGTTGAGGCGTCCGGGGTGGGGTAGATGAGTTCGTAGAAGCGCTGCTCGAACCCACCGAAGTCGTAGACCAACGGGGTGTTGGCGGTGGGCGAGGTGATGGAGGTGGGAGCGTTCTCCCAGTGAGCGGATACCACCACCACGCCGCGCGGCTTGGGCATGGTCATGGCCCACTCGAAGAGTTCCGAGAGCCAGAGCGCGTCATCGAGCAGGCCCGGGTAGCCGTGGCTCAGGTAAATGGAAGGCAACGGCGCGTCACCGTCTTGCCAGCGCGGTTGCGCGGCCGAGCGGGGGACCGAGGATATCTCATGACGGTCGAGAACGGTCATGCTCATGGTAGTTACTTCCTTACAAAATAGTTTCTGTTGCAAGCAACTGTAGGGGACAATATTTGCCGCGTCAATATATTCCACCTAGAATCGAGGTTATGAGCGATACAGAATGGTTGTCCGAGGACGAGCGCGAAGCATGGCTGGCGCTCGTGTCGATCATGTTCCGGCTGCCCGGTGCCGTGGAAACGCAGCTGCGCAGCGAGGAAGAGATGTCCCTGGCGGAATACCTGGTTCTGGCGATGCTCTCCGAAGCCCCCGACCATCGACACCGCATGTCCGAACTCGCGGCGGCCACCAATACCTCCCAGTCGCGGCTCTCCCGCATCGTGGCGCGCATGGAAAAGGCCGGTCTGGTCACCCGTGAAGGTCGCCTCGATGACCGTCGCGTGGTCATTGCCGAAATCACCGACGCCGGCATCGAGCGCATCCAGCAGGCCGCGCCCGCTCACGTGCGTCACGTGCGAGAGATCGTCTTCGACCGGCTGAGCTGTGAGCAAGTGGGGCAGCTCGTCGAGATCGGCCGGGCGCTCAATTGTGGACCGGTCGAGGACGCGGCGAGGGGTCTGCGCTCGATCGTCTGATCGCCCAGCTGCTTCAAGTACCTATTGATGTGAGCACCCTTTCTCGGGCGCGCTCAGCCTCCGCAACGGACGCCCCGCGTGCCACTTGCTCGCCCGCGGTACAGCGGCTCCTTGCCCCTCTTTTACGGGTCTAGAGTGGCGGGGTGAGCATGAATAACAGTTCGTACCGGGTCATGATGGGCACCGTCAAAGGCCAGGAGTACAAGGGACGCAAGATCAGCGGTGCCACCATCAAGCGCATCCTGGCTTTCGCTCACCCGCATCGCAAAACCATTGCGCTGTTCATTGTTGTTTCGGTGGCGCTGGCGATCCTCGGCGTGGTGACGCCGGTCCTCGCGGGGCGCGTGGTGAACGCCATCACTGGCGGTCAGGACGTCTCTGCCGTGGTGTGGCTGGCCGTGGTGATTGCCATCGTGGCACTGCTGGACGCCGGTCTGTCCGTGCTCAATCGCCTGTTGTCCTCGCGTGTGGGTGAGGGTTTGATCTACGACCTGCGCACCACCGTGTACGACCACGTGCAGACCATGCCGCTCGCTTTCTTCACCCGAACCCGCACGGGCGCGTTGGTCTCCCGGCTCAACACCGATGTGATCGGCGCGCAGCGCGCCTTCGCCGGAACACTGTCCGGTGTGGTCTCCAACGTGGTGTCGCTGGCGCTCACCGTGGGTGTCATGGTGACCATCTCGTGGCAGGTCACGGGTTTGTCCCTGCTGTTGCTCCCCATCTTCTTGATTCCCGCCCGCGCCATGGGTGGACGACTAGCCGGTCTGCAACGGCAATCCGCGCAGTACAACGCGCAGATGTCCATCCGCATGACCGAGCGTTTTGCCGCGGGTGGTGCCACGCTGGTCAAGCTCTACGGCGACCCCTCGAGTGAGTCCCGGCAGTTCGCCGAACGCGCGGCAAGCGTGCGCAATGTGGGCATTCGCACCACCATGCTGCAGACCACGTTCGTCACCGCGCTGACCTTGGTCTCGGCTCTGGCGCTCGCGCTGGTGTACGGGGTGGGCGGTGCACAGGCGATCCTGGGTCATCTGGACGCGGGCGCCGTGGTCACCCTGGGCATGCTTTTGACCAGGCTATATACGCCATTGACTATGTTGGCGAACGCCCACATGGACATCATGAGCGCCGTAGTGAGCTTCGAGCGCGTGTTCGAGGTCTTGGACATCAAGCCCCTCATCCGTGAGGCTCCGAATGCCCGCGCCATCGCACCGGGCCCCGCGTCCGTGGAGTTCGACGGCGTCCACTTCGCCTATCCCTCGGCAGACCAGGTTTCGCTGGCCTCCCTGGAGGACGTGGCGGTCCTCGACTCGCGCGGCGGTGAGGAAGTACTGCACGGGATTTCCTTCAACGCCCAACCCGGTCACACCGTGGCCCTGGTGGGGTCCTCGGGCGCAGGTAAGTCCACGATCGCCCAGCTGGTGGCGCGTCTGTACGACGTCGACGGCGGCGCCGTGCGAGTGGGCGGCCAGGATGTCCGTGACACCACCTTCGAATCCCTGCGGGACACCGTGGGCATGGTCATGCAGGACGGTCACTTGTTCCACGACACCATTCGCGCCAACTTGGCCCTGGCCCGGCCGGAGCCCACCGACGAGGACCTCTGGCACGCCCTGGACCGCGCCCGCATGAAGCACGTGATCGAATCCCTCCCGGACGGACTGGACACCGTGGTGGGGGAGCGCGGCTACCGGCTCTCCGGCGGTGAGCGTCAACGCCTGACCATTGCCCGGTTGCTGCTTGCCCAGCCACGCGTGGTCATCCTGGACGAGGCCACCTCCGCGCTGGATTCCACCAACGAGGCCCACGTGCAGGCCGCCCTGAGCGAAGCAATGATTGGGCGCACGGCCATCGTGATCGCCCACCGACTTTCGACCATTCGGCAGGCCGACCAGATTCTGGTGATCGAGGCCGGCCGGATCGTGGAGCGCGGCACGCACCGGCAATTGCTCGAGGTCAACGGCCGGTACGCGGAACTGTACGAAACGCAGTTCTCGACGGCCGAGTGAGCGGGCCTAATCTGGGGCCATGCCCATGAACGTCTCGCTACCCGACCAGCTGATGGAAGAACTGGGGATCACCGGAGCCCACGCGATTGCCGTGGTCCTGTCCGCGGTGGGGATCTACCTGGCGTTCCTCGTGTTCGTGCGGATCTTCGGTCAGCGCGTGCTCATGGCCATGTCCACCTTTGACGTGGTCATCACGGTCATGCTCGGTTCGGTGGCCGGTCGCGTGATCCTGGGCCACCCGCCCACGCTGACCAGCGGCATCCTGGGCCTTGCCACCCTGTTCATTCTGGAGGCCGTGTTCGGGCAATTGCGCTCGTCGTTGCGGGTGCAGAGGCTCATGAACAGCCCGGCGCGGTTGCTCATGATCGGGCCGCAAATTCAGGAGAAAACGCTCAAGCGCTCTCACATCACCCCGGGGGAATTGCACGGCGCATTGCGCAGAGCGGGTATCCGTTCATATCAGGAGATCGCGTGCGTACTTCAGGAACCCGGGGGCGGCATCAGTGTGCTGCGCCGCGGGGTTCCCCTTGACCCGCGGCTGCTCACGGACGTCGCCGGTGCAGACCGCATCCCGGCCGAGTTCCTGGGTCAGGACGGATCTGAAAAATAAACGCGGACAACACCGTGACATAACGGAGCACGCTGATGATTTCCGTGGATAGGATAAACGCACGCCACGGAAGGGACTTCAGGGCATGACCGAAACGGCCATTCGTTATTCAGGCGTGAGCAAGGTGTATCCCAACGGGACCACCGCCGTGGATCACTTGGATCTGGAGATCCCCACCGGCTCACTCACCGTGTTCGTAGGCCCATCCGGCTGCGGCAAAACCACTTCTCTGCGGATGCTCAACCGCATGGTGGAACCCACCTCCGGCACCGTGGAGATTGACGGCCGCAACGTGGCGGACGTTCCGGCCGCGCAACTGCGCCGTTCCATGGGCTACGTGATGCAGCAGTCCGGGCTCATGCCCCATCGAACGGTGGAGGACAACATCGCCACCGTTCCCCGGTTGAACGGGGTGGCCAAGTCCACCGCGCGTGACAACGCCCGCAAACTGCTCGGCTCCGTGGGCTTGGACGAGTCACTGGCCACTCGCTACCCGGCGCAATTGTCCGGCGGACAGCAGCAGCGGGTGGGCGTGGCCCGAGCGCTCGCGGCCGATCCGCCCATCCTGCTCATGGATGAACCCTTCTCCGCGGTGGACCCCGTGGTGCGCCAGGACCTGCAGCGCGAACTCCTGGACCTTCAGAAGCGACTGCACCGCACCATCGTGTTCGTCACCCACGACATCGACGAGGCCATCACCCTGGGCAACCGCGTGGCCGTGTTCGCCCGCGGCGGCAAGCTGGCCCAATACGCCACCCCGGAAGAACTACTGCGCGCGCCCGCCGATGACTTCGTGGCGGATTTCATCGGCCGTGACCGTGGCTTCCGGTCCCTGACCTTCGACCGCGCCCCGGTGACGGTTCATCCCGTCACGGTGTTCCACGCGGACACCGGTCAGCGCTCGCGGGTCGACTCCGCTCACGGCGCCACGCACGCGGCCGCAGGAATCGGCGCGGGCGCGGCGTCGTCGGAGGGCTGGATCCTGCTGGTCAATGAACGCAACGCGCCGCTGGGCTGGCTGCCCGTGGACGATGCCGGCACCCCGGCCCCGCGCGAGCAACTGCGCGTGGGCGGCACCCTGTGGCACGCCGGTGATTCGCTGCGTACCGCCCTGGACGCCGCGCTGTCCTCGCCGTCCGGGCAAGCCGTGGCCGTTCATGAGGATGGCACCGTGGCCGGGATCCTGCGCGGCGACGAAATCATGCGCGCCATTGAGGACCAACGTAACGAACGCTCCGACCGGCGGGAGCGGCCGTGAACTGGCTGTCGAACAATTGGCCCACGGTCTTCGAACTCACGGGCACCCACCTGCTGCAATCGGTGGTTCCCGTGGTGGTGGGATTGCTGATTTCCGTCCCCCTGGCCCGGTTGGCCGCCGGCAGCACGTGGTTGCGGCCGCTGTTCGTGACCGGATCGTCGCTGCTGTACACGATTCCCTCGCTCACGCTGTTCGTGGTGCTGCCCCTGATTCTGGGCACGCAAGTGACCTCGCTGATCAACGTGATCGTGGCGCTGACCCTGTACGTGATCGCCATTCTGGTGCGCTCGTGCGTGGACGCGTTCGAGGCTGTGGACAAGGACATCCTGCAGGCAGCAACCGCCATGGGGTACAAGCCGGTGCGCCGATTCTTCGGCGTGGAACTCCCCTTGGCGGTGCCCGTGATGATCGCGGGGTTGCGGGTGGCCACGGTGTCCAATATTTCCATGGTGTCCGTGGGTGCGGTGATCGGAATCCAGTCCTTGGGCACGCTGTTCACGGATGGCCTGCGGCGCTCCATCATGTCCGAGATCCTGGTGGGCATTGTGGCCACCGTGATCCTGGCCGTGGTGTTGGACCAACTGCTGCGCCTGATCGGTCACGTGCTGACTCGATGGCGCCGTGCCGGTCAGGTCAGCACCGCGAACCCGAATCGTAAGGGGCACGGCACGGGCGCGGATCAGCGTCCCGTCGCGAGCCACGACCACGAGGCCGGGGACGAGGACTCCCAGCGCGCCCGTTCCATCGCCGGGGTCGAATCCGGAGGTGCGAAAGCATGAACCTGATCGATCAGGCCCTGGCATTTCTCACCGATCCCATGAACTGGACCGGCGCCGCCGGCATCCCGCAACGCATGCTCGAGCACCTGGGCTACACCGCCCTCACCATGGCGATCGCACTGATCATCGCCGTACCGCTGGGCCTGTGGGTGGGCCACACCGGGCGCGGCAGCGGCGTGGTGGTCGGCATCACCGGCGCGCTGCGATCACTGCCCACGCTGGGTCTGCTGACCCTGTTCACCCTGCTCATGGGGCTGGGTCTCCTGCCGCCCATTCTGGCGCTCGTGCTGCTGGCGATCCCACCCATCCTGTCCGGTACGTATTCGGGTGTGGCCTCGGTATCGCCCGCGCTCGTGGACGGCGCCCGAGCCATGGGGATGACCGAACGCCAGACGCTCACGCGCGTGGAGATCCCCGTGGCACTGCCCGTGATCCTGGGCGGTATCCGCAACGCCGCGCTGCAGGTGCTCGCCACCGTAACCATCGTGGCCTACATCAACCTGGGCGGCCTGGGTCGATACCTGATCGACGGGCTGGCCGTGCGTGACTACGCGCGCATGCTGGCTTCCGTGGTGCTCGTGGCGGTGCTCGCGCTCGCCGCCGATGCAATTTTGGCTCTGATTCAACGCCTGGTGACCTCACCGGGGCTCAGATTGGCAGGAGAACGCTCATGAACATTTCCCTTTTCCGGCGCGCGGGCGCGTGGCTGGCCGGGCTCTTTGCACTGACGCTGGTGCTCACCGCGTGCGGCGGCGGTTCCGATCCGCTCGATGATTCCGGGGACGACGCCGCTTCGGGCGGGTCCCCGGAGACCGTCACCGTGGGCTCGGCGGACTTTCCCGAGTCCCAGGTGGTCGCGGAACTGTATGCGGGTGTTCTGCGGGACGCCGGTCTGGAGGTCGAGACCAACACGGGGATCGGTGCTCGCGAGGCCTACACCGGGGCGATCAAGGATGGCTCGGTGGATGTGGTTCCGGACTACTCCGGGAATTTGTTGCTCTTCGCGGACCCCGAGGCCACCCAGTCTTCCGCCGAGGACATCATGAGCGCGCTTCCGGGCGCCCTGGAAACCGAAGGTCTGTCCGTGTTGGAGGCAGCGGACGCCGAGAACAAGGATTCGCTGGTGGTCACTCAGGCCACCGCGGATGAGCGCTCGTTGGCGTCCATCGAGGATCTGGCCCCGGTGTGCGGTGAGTTCATCATGGCGGGCCCGCCCGAGTTCCAGGAACGCGCCTATGGCGTCAAAGGCTTGGAGGAGAAATACAACTGCACCTTCAAGTCCTTCGAGCCCATCAATGACGGCTCAGGTCCTCTGACCGTGCAGGCCCTCACCAGCGGTGATGTGCAGGTGGCCAACATCTTCACGACCACCCCGGCCGTCGAGGACGAGAACCTGGTGGTTCTGGAGGATCCCAAGAACAACTTCATTGCGCAGCAGGTCTTGCCGCTGACCGCCCCGGATCGTCTGCCGCAGGAGGCGCAGGACGCCCTGAACGAGTTCTCGGGCAAGCTGGCCACGCAGGATCTGATTGACCTGAATCGTAAGGTCAGCGGTGAACAGCAAATGAACCCGGCCGATGCTGCGGCTGAATGGTTGTCGGAGAACGGCTACAAGTCCTAGTTTCCACAGGGGTTGTCCACAGTTGGTGGGTCCTCTGGTAAACCGGAGTTGACCTGCTCGAATACGGTATTCGAGCAGGTCATTTCTCATTCGACACGCCGCACTTTCCACACCTGTGGATAACTCTGTGCACAACCTGTGCAGTAAACGTGGGGTAACGGAATGCAATGCTACGTGTCACATTGTTAGGGCACTAACAATCATGTTTATGCTGGGAAAGCCACGATCCACTGGATGGTGGCATTGTCCGCGAGGGCTCGGCGTCAAGGGGGATCTCGAGCTCGGAACCACCTCACAGATCTATTGCCGTGAGGAGACCGAGGAGACCACTGTGGTGCAACAAGAAATAATCCTCCCGACCGTGACGAGCCATGACGAGCTCATCGGCGCCATGAAACGGCGGCTGGCTCAGGATGATCGTGTCTGCACGGCCGATCGCGAGATCTTTCTGCGCCGACTCAGTGCCCGTGCCGGTCAACTCGTGAGCGGACTGCGCGCCGTTTACGGGCATCGCGCGGACTTCTGGAACCTGGTGGCCGCGAGTGTACTCACCGCGTGGGATTCTTACGCGCAGCGTCCGGTCGATCTCAAGACCCTGGATCGGGACCGGGAGGCGGAGCCGTCCTGGTTCCTGTCCCGGCAGGCCGTGGGCGGCGTCTGCTATGTAGACCGTTACGCCGGGGACATCGCCCGATTGCGTGAGCGCATCCCGTACTTCAAGGAATTGGGGCTCACTTACCTGCACCTGATGCCGTTGTACGAAGCCCCCGAGGGCAATTCTGACGGCGGCTACGCCGTGTCCTCCTATCGGCGTGTGGATCCGAGCCTGGGCACCATGCACGACCTGGCGGAACTCGCGAAAGACCTGCGTGCGGAGGGCATAGCCCTGGTGCTGGACTTCGTTTTCAACCACACCTCCAACGAACACGAATGGGCCAAGGCCGCCGCGGCGGGGGACCCGTTCTACGAGCAGTTCTACTGGATGTATCCGGACCGCACCGTACCCGCCCAGTTCGAGGAAACCGCCCGCGAGATCTTCCCTGATGACCATCCGGGGGTGTTCACCCGAGTGGATGCGACCCCCGCCGGCCGCGCCGCCAGTGGTGTGGAAGAGGATTCCCGCTGGGTGTGGACCACGTTCCACCGCTTCCAGTGGGATCTGAACTATTCCAATCCCGCGGTGTTCCGGGCCATGGCGTCCGAAATGCTGTTCCTGGCCAATCAGGGCGCGCAGGTGTTGCGGCTGGATGCCGTGGCGTTCATCTGGAAGCAGTTGGGAACTACGTGCGAGTCCCAGCCGCAGGTCCACGATCTGCTGCGCGCGTTCAACGCAATGGTCAAACTGGCCGCCCCCGCCACGGAGTTCAAGTCCGAGGCCATCGTGCACCCGGACGAGGTGATCCGCTACATCCACACCGACCAGTGCGCGTTGTCGTACAACCCGCTGCAAATGGCTCTTGGATGGGAGGCCAGCGCGACCCGCAAGGTCGCCCTGCTGCAACTGGCACTCAACGAGCGGCACAACACTCCCGGGGGGACCGCCTGGGTCAATTACGTGCGCAGTCACGATGACATCGGCTGGACGTTTTCGGACGAGGACGCCGCCCGGCTGGGGATCAACGGGCACGATCACCGCCGCTTCCTCAACGGTTTCTACACCGGCCGCTTCGAGGGCAGCTTTGCCCACGGTGTGGCGTTCCAGGACAACCCGCGCACCGGTGACTGCCGGATCTGCGGCACTACGGCGTCGCTCATGGGTTTGGATACCGAGCCCGGCCCGGCGGCGGATCGCATCCTCTTGGCCTATTCGCTCGCCATGAGCACCGGCGGAATTCCCTTGATCTACCTGGGGGACGAGGTGGGCCAGCTCAACGACCCGGAGTGGGACCGCAACCCGGACAACGCTCTCGATGCCCGCTGGGTCCATCGACCGGAATATTCGGCGGCCGATTACGATCGGCGCCACGACCTCTTCTCCGTCCAAGGGCGCATTTTCGGCGGCATGCAACGAATGATCTCGGTCCGGCAACAGACCGAGGAGTTCGACGGCACCCGGTTGATCCCCTTCGACACCCACAACCCGCACGTACTGGGCTACCAACGCCCCGGGGAACACAGTGTCGTGTTGTGCCTTGCCAACTTCAGTGACTGGTCACAGTTCGTGACCGGGGAAACGCTGTCCGGATTCCTACCCACGGGTGTGGAACTGCATGGCAACAACACCCTTGACCTGCGCCGCGGCATTCTGCTGGACGCCCACGGCTTTTGGTGGATCCGGGTGATCCCCAGCGGGGAGAACGCGGAGGTGGCGTGCACACGGGTGGGCACCCTGCCTGATACCCGCCGCTGACATCGCAAGATCCCGCCCGACGGGCTGGACAGGTTTCTCTTTCACCACCGGGTCGACAGTTATCCACAAGAGTTGTCCACATGGTGGATAACTCACACGGGTGTGATTCCACCCGTGTCATGCAGATGTGTTCGAGTGGAAGCCCCCAAAATCCCCCGGAATTGCGGTAGTTTCCATCGAAATAAATGTTCTTTGTCATCCGTGCTCGGATACGTCTTCGAACTATTCACAACCCCGTCCACACCTGTGGATAACTTTCTCCACCCCTGTGCACAAAAATTCGGGCCCGGCGCGGAGGGATTTCCAAGAATGCTGGGCCATGATTGTAGACATTGACGCGGCAGGCGTAGATCCACCGGCGGGCTGGCCGGGAGCCTGGGAGAAGCTGCGTCCGGGGAATGATCTAGGGGATCGACCATGCATGAAATGGACATACCGCACGGATTTCTCATCAGCACGCAGGACATTGTCTCGGTGAGCGCTGGTGAGTTCGAACGTGCGCTCTTGGCGCCCGGGTCCATCGCCACGTGGCACAACTTAGAACTCACGGCACCTGCGGATCCTTGTGCGCCGATGGACGTGGGCGATGCCATGGAGTTCACGGCCAATGTGGGGCCGCTGTCCTTCGACTACGTGATGATCGTGGCTTGTCGCACCCCCGGTGTGTCTTTCGTTCAGCGAACCACCAAGGGATTCGTGGAGGTCACCATCGAGTACTCCTGGAAGCCTCACGGGGAGGGCACCTTGGTCGCGGTGGATGCGATGTATCGCTTGACCGGATCGCCGTGGTGGAAGAAGACCCTGACGCAGCTGGTGGCTCGGCGGTTCGTGCGCACCGCAGGTCGGAACATGCGCGACATGTTTTCCGGCGAAGGAGCAGCGGCCGAGGAAGCGTGAAAATTTTTTTCAGGTCGCGGTTGATCCGGGGATCAGTCCAGCCGAAGTTCGTGGCGAAGCACCGTCACGTGGAAATCCTGGTGGGCCACGTAGAAATTCTGCGTCCCGCAGGATTGATAACCCAGGCCCTGGTAGAACTCGGCCAGCCGCGGGCTGTTCACATCGCAGTCCAGGCGCACCATGTGGCGGCCCGAGTCCTGCGTGACCTTCTCCGCGTGGCGCACCAGCGCCGGGCCCGTGCCGGTACCGCGTAGCGAACGATCCACGGCCACTCCGTGCACGTAACCGGCGGGCTCCTCCTGTACACCCCAGATCCTCAGGTCCTCCCACAGCACCTGCACACTCGCCAGCACCACGGTGGGATCCTCAGGGGATTCAATGACCCACCACTCGTCGCGCCCGATTTCCTCGGCGACATCCACCGGGTCGAATTCGCCCTCCCGCCACTGGTCGATTCCGCGCCCCTGGAGCCATCTGGCAATCCGATTGCGCAGGTCGACGATGCCCTGGGCGTGCTCGGTGCGCGCCGCGATGATGAGGCCGGGAGCGGTGTGGTTCTTTTCTGATGAATCAGGCACGCACACGAGAATAAGACATCCGGATGACGGCTTATGACATGGAAAGTATCTTTCCTACGCTAGTGGCTGAACCTTCTTGACCCTGCCGAGTGCCCTGGCGTTAGGTGGAAATATCAACACCAAGCGCTAGGAAGGATGATTCTCTGTGGCTGAAAAGTTCACTCTGCCCGATCTCCCGTATGACTACGCCGCTCTGGAGCCCCACATCTCGGCTCAGATCATGCAGTTGCACCACGACAAGCACCACAACACCTACGTGACCGGTGCCAACACTGCGCTGGAAAAGATGGAAGAGGCTCGCGCCAACGGTGATGCTGCCGGTGCCGCCAAGCTCTCCAAGGATCTCCAGTTCAACCTGGGTGGCCACATCAACCACTCCATCTTCTGGAAGAACCTCTCCCCGGAGGGCGGCGACAAGCCCGAGGGCGAGCTCGCGGCAGCCATCGACAACTTCTTTGGCTCCTTCGACAACTTCCGTGACCACTTCACCGCCGCAGCCACCACCATTCAGGGCTCCGGTTGGGCGATCCTGGCGTACGAGCCCATCGCCGGCAACTTGGTGATCGAGCAGATGTACGACCAGCAGAACGGCGTTCCCGTTGCCACGATCCCGCTGCTGCAGCTGGACATGTGGGAGCACGCCTTCTACCTGGACTACCAGAACGTCAAGGCCGACTACGTCAAGGCCTTCTGGAACATCGTCAACTGGGCAGATGTCGCAGAGCGTTTCGAGAAGGCTCGCACCGGCGCCAAGTCCCTCATCTGATTGCGGATTCCAACCCGCACTTCACCCCTGTGAGGTGAATCGAAACCCCGCCCGGCAGCATCCGTTGCCGCGCGGGGTTTCGTCTTCCCCAAGCCGTTTCCACACCTGAGGAGAGTTCGTGAGTACACATCGTTTTCTGGTCACCCGAGAGATCCCGGAGCCGGGACCGTCCATCCTGAAGGATGCGGGCGACGTCGTGATCAAGGACGGTATGAGCGCCGACGAACTGCGCGAGGCCGTGACAAGCGGCGAGTACGATGTGGTGCTCCCGCAGGTTTCCGACACGTTCGACGCCGAGCTGCTGGCCCAAGCCAAGATCCGCGGAATCGCCAACTACGCGGTGGGCTACAACAACATCGACGTGGCCGCTGCCGCAGACCTTGGGATCGCCGTGGGCAATACCCCGGACGTGCTCAATGAAGCCACCGCGAACACCACCATGCTCCTGCTGCTGGGTGCCGCCCGCCGGGCGTATGAGGCCTCCGAGTACCTGCGGGAGGGGAAGTTCAAGGGCTTGAGACCCAACCTGCTGGTGGGCCAGGACATCACCGGTGCCACGTTGGGGATCGCGGGCCTGGGGCGCATTGGTAAAGCCGTGGCCCATCGGGCCCTCGGGTTCGGCATGAACGTGATCTTCACGCAGCGCCCACCCGAGGACCGCCCGGTGTCCGACGACGAGTTGGGAGATCTGGCCGGACGCGTGAGCCAGGTGCCGTGGGACGAACTGATCGAGACCAGTGATTACATCTCGCTGCACGTGCCGCTCACGGAGGACACCACCCATCTGATCGACGCGGACGTGCTGCAGCGGATGAAGTCCACCGCGGTGTTGGTGAATACGGCGCGCGGCCCGGTAGTTGATGAAAATGCATTGGTTAGAGCGCTGCGAGACCGTGAGATCTTTGCCGCCGGGTTGGACGTGTTCGAGAACGAGCCGCAGCTGGCCGAGGGGCTGGCCGAGCTGCCCAATGCCTTCTTATTGCCTCACGTGGGCTCCGCCGAGGTCGGTTCACGCTCGGGCATGGCGCGCATGGCCGCCGAGAATGCCGTGGCCATGGCACACGGTGAGACCCCGCCGTACGAGGTCATGCCGTAAGAATCAGCGGGGTCCGCAGCGTGCGGATCAGTGTGCGCCACCGCGCAGCCGCGCGATGATCTGCGCGGTGGCGCGAATCGCGTTGTCGATGTTGGCCTCGGAGGTTTCCCTGCCCAGGCTGAAGCGCACGGACGTGGTGGCCACCTCCGCGGGGACCCCCAGGGCCGTGAGCACGTGGGACGGTTCCGAGGAGCCGGTCGCGCACGCGGACCCGGATGAGACCAATACGCCCTGATTCTCCAGATCCACGAGCACGGTCTCACCGTTCACGCCGGGGAAGCAGAAGAATGCGTTGTTCGGCAGGCGTGAGGTCCCGTTCAGCCCCCACATCGCGCCCGTGTCACGCGGGTTCGGGCCGGTGAGAAGTGCGCCCGGCACGGAACCGAGGATCCCGTCGATCAGACGATCCCGCAGTGCGGTGACCCGAGCGGTGTATTCCTCCCGTTCCCGCTCCGCCAGCTGGAGGGCGGTGGCCAACCCCACGGCGCCGGCCACGTTGGAGGTGCCCGAGCGCCGCCCTCGTTCCTGGCCGCCACCGCTCATGAGCGTGCGCAGGGGAGTGCCGCGTTTGACCCACAACAGTCCGATGCCCTGAGGGGTGCCGAACTTGTGACCCGCCAGGCTCAGCGCACTGACGCCGAGTTCGTTCACGTCCAACGGAAGAGTTGCCGCGCTCTGGACGGCGTCCGTGTGCAGTGGAACTGCGAACTCCGCGGCTATCCGGGCGAGCTCGGGAATGTTCTGCACGGTTCCGATCTCGTTGTTCGCGAGCATCACGGATGCCACGGCAACCGAGCTGGGACCCGGGGTGCTACCGGATCCGGGGCGGGCGGCGTCGCCCTCGGCCAGGGCGGCACGGAAGGTGTCCGGGGAGACGAAACCCACCGAATCCACGAGTAACTCCACGGCGGTGAAGGCCTCGTACTGCGCGAGTGAGCGGGCGGATTCCAGAACGGCGTCGTGTTCGATGGAACTCACCAGGACCCGGTTCAGCTCCGGCCGGCGCTGCCTGCGAGCCAACGCAATGCCCTTGACCGCCAAATTATCCCCTTCGGTGCCGCCCGAGGTGAAAATGATCTCACTTGGGCTGGCTCCCAAAACGGCGGCGATGCGCTCGCGGGCGTCATCCAGTGCGCGAGCGGCGCGCTGGCCACGTTCGTGATGACTGGACGCGTTGCCGAAATTCTGGGTGAGCCACGGCCACATCGCCTCGATCACTTCGCGGCGCGGCGCGGTAGTGGCTGCATGATCCAGGTAACTCATGGGGTGACCTTTCGGGCTGGCTGACCTGTGGTGACAGTGACTGCGGGGGCGGAGTGCTGCAAAATGGAGTATGGAAGAAAACACGCTGACCACCATCGCCCAGTCCATGCTGAACAAGGCCCGCGAATCGTCCAGCGGTCGATCCGCGCACAACCTCTACGGCGGCCGTGAGCACAAACTGCAGCAGACCCTGATCGCGCTGGTTCAGGGCCAGGATCTCAAAGAACACGAGAATCCGGGCGAAGCCACGATCCAAGTGATCATCGGCCAGGTCCAACTGGTTGCCGGTGAGGAGTCGATCATGCTCCACTCCGCCGATCACGCCGTGATCCCCCAGCAGCGACACACCCTGCACGCTCATGAGGACTCCGTGGTGTTGTTGACGCTCGTGGGTGCGGGCTAACCCACCGTAACGTCCAGGCCCAGGTCCAGCGCCCGCACCGAATGGGTGAGGGCGCCCACCGAGATCACGTCCACGCCCGTGGATGCGATCTTGCCAATGGTTTCCAACGTGATGCCGCCAGACGCTTCCACGACCGCGCGGCCGTCCACCATGGCCACGCCGCTGACCAGGTCCGCGAGGGCAAAGTTGTCCAGCATGATGGTGTCCACACCGCCGGCCAGGACGTCCTCGATCTGGTCGAGTCGATCCACTTCCACTTCCATATGTGTCGTATGGGGCATCTGTTTGCGGAGCTCGCGCAGCGCATGCGTGATGGTGGCTCCGCCGGCCGTGAGCACGGCCAGGTGATTGTCCTTGAGCATCACGGCGTCCGAGAGCCCAAAGCGGTGATTATGTCCGCCACCGCAGGTCACGGCGTGCTTTTCCAGCGCTCGCAGTCCCGGGGTGGTCTTGCGGGTATCGGCCACACGGGTGCGCGTGATGGTTCCGGCGGGCAGCTTGTTGGCGCTCTCCACCTCCGCAACGGCCTTCTCGACCTCCGCCACGTACCGGGCAGTGAGCGTGGCGATCCCGGACATCCGCTGCGCCAGGTTCAGCACCGTGCGTTCGGCCGTCAACAGCGGCCGCGCGGGTCCGGTCACGGTCGCGATGTCGGTTCCGGGAGTGACCGGGTCGCCATCGCGTACGTGGAGCGTGCCTTCCAGGCGCGGGTCCACGGTGGTGAAGCCCGTACGGATGACCTCTTCGCCGGCGAAGACACCGTCCTCCCGCGAGGTGATGGTCGCGGTGGCGGTGGCTTCCGCGGGGATCACGAGTTCGGAGGTGATGTCACCCCACGGGGCATCCTCGACGAGGCTCGAGCGGATCACGGCTTCAACGGCCGAGCGAGTCAGCATGGACTGTCCTTTCGTGGGTGGACTCCGCGGTTGGAGCGGCAATCCACCGGGTGCTTATGGCTTGCTGGGCATCGGCCGAGGGGAAGTCCGCTCGCTGATGCGCCCCGCGGGATTCGGTGCGAGTCAGCGCGGCGGTCACCAGGGCATGTCCAACGGTCAGGAGGTTTCGGTCTTCGACGTCGGTCAGAGTGTCCGGGGCGTCGGTTGCACCCCAGGACGACGACGCCGCCAGCCAGCCTTCCAGCGTCGCTTTCGCTTGCTCGAGGCCCTCCGCCGTGCGGAAGACACCGGCGCCCCGCCACATGGTGTGCTGGAGGGCTTCGCGGGTGAATGGTTCGGGGGTGGTGCCCGAGCGTGAGCGTGGGAGTTCGTGAGGCTCGCGTTCGCTGACGTGAGACGGAGGCCAGGGGACCGAGGTCGGGCTCGACTCGGCCACCAGCTCACCGATCCGGCGTCCGAAGACGGTAGCTTCCAGTAGGGAGTTGGAAGCCAGGCGGTTGGCTCCGTGCATGCCGGTGTTCGAGCACTCACCGGCGGCCCACAGGCCGGTCACGTTCGTGCGGCCCTGCTCATCGGTGACGATTCCACCCATGTGATAGTGCGCGGCCGGGCTCACGGGAACCAGCTCCGCGGACCAGTCGATGCCGTGGGCTTTCAGGCTTGCATCAATGGTGGGGAATCGCTGGGCCAGGAACTCTGCACGGGTCAGCCCCTCCGGAACGGGAATGGTTGAGCAGTCCAGGTACGCGGCGTCATCCGGAGAGCTGGTACGAGCCGCGAAGACCGCCCGGGCCACGACATCCCGAGGTGCGAGTTCCGCGCGGGGGTCCACGTCGGTCATGAAGCGATAACCGTGCTGATCGCGCAGGACCGCTCCCTCGCCGCGAACAGCCTCCGAGATCAGAAACGATCCCGGTGCCGCCAGTGCGGTGGGGTGGAACTGGAAGAACTCCAGATCCCGAACCTCGGCGCCGGCGCGCAAGGCCAGGGCAATGCCGTCACCGGTGGCCACCTCGGGGTTGGTCGTGTACGGATACAATTGACCGGCCCCGCCGGTTGCCACCACTACGTGATCCGCGGCCAGGAACTCCTCGGGACCCAACCGGCCTCCGGCGAGAACCGGGCGGAGTGTGGCACCCCCGGCACGGTGGTCGTCGGCAATGACGGCTGTGACCAGTGTGTATTCCAGTATCCGGATATGACCGGTGGACGCCGCGTCCCGCGTGTGATCCGACAGCGCCTCCTGAATGACGTGCCCCGTGGCATCGCCTCCGGCGTGCAGGATCCTGGACACGCTGTGAGCCGCTTCCAAGCCTTGAACCCACGGTGACCCCGGCCCGGCCACGCGGGCAAAGGCGACGCCGCGGTCGGTGAGGTCGCGAACGGCGTCGGCGGATTCCTGGACCACGCCCTCAACCACCGGGGGCTCGCACAAACCAGCGCCCGCGACCACGGTGTCCTGCACGTGCAGCCGCGCCGAATCCTTGGATTGGCCCTGGGGCAGGGAACTGGTCATTGCGGCCATGCCACCTTGGGCACGGTCGGTCGCGGTGTGGGAGAGCGCGGCCTTGGTGACCACGGTGACGCGGGCGCCCGCCTCGGCCGCGGACAGCGCCGCGCTGAGACCGGCAATCCCGCTGCCGATGACGATCACGTCAGTCATGAGTCACTTCTTCGGGACGGCGGCCAGCATCCGCTCGAGGGCCACGGAGGCCTCTTGAGCGATACTGTCCGAGACGGAGACCTGATTGATCACGCGTCCGGCCACCAGTTCCTCCAGCACCCACGCGAGGTAACCCGGGTGGATGCGGTACATGGTGGAGCACGGGCAGATCACGGGATCGAGGCAGAAAATGGTGTGCTCGGGGTGTTCGGCGGCCAGGCGGTTGACCATATTGATCTCGGTGCCGATTGCGAAGGTCTGACCCGGTTCGGCGGCTTGCACGGCCTTGCGAATGTGGTCGGTGGAGCCGGAGGAATCCGCGGCGTCCACGACCTCCATGGGGGACTCAGGGTGCACGATCACGGTGCAGCCGGGGTGGTCCGCGCGAGCCTGGTCGATCTGGCCCACGGTGAAGCGCTTGTGGACCGAGCAGAAACCGTGCCACAGGATCACGCGGGAATCCTGGAGATTCTGCGCGGTGTTGCCACCCAGTTCCTTGCGCGGATTCCACAGGGGCATCTGCTCGAGCGGCACGCCCATGGCCTTGGCGGTGTTGCGCCCCAGGTGCTGATCCGGGAAGAACAGCACGCGCTGGCCGCGCTTGAACGCCCACTCCAGCACGGTCTGCGCGTTCGAGGACGTGCAGACGATCCCGCCGTTGCGGCCGCAGAACGCTTTGAGCGCGGCCGAGGAGTTCATGTAGGTCACGGGGATCACCGAGGCGAGCGGTTGACCGCTCTCGTCCCTGGCGATCTGGCCGTTCTCGTCCACGGCGTGCGGGCCGAGCACGTCCATGAGGTCCGCCCAGCAGTCCGCCACGGAGGCCTCGTCCGCCATGTCCGCCATGGAGCAGCCCGCCGCGGGGTTGGGCAGGATCACGGACTGGTTGTCCTGGGAGAGGATGTCAGCGGTCTCGGCCATGAAATGCACGCCGCAGAACACAATGGCCTCCGCCTCCGGGTGGGCCTTGGCCTGCTGCGCCAGCTGGAACGAGTCGCCAATGAAGTCCGCGTGCTTGACCACTTCATCACGCTGGTAGAAGTGGCCCATCACGACGGCGCGCTCGCCCAGGGTTTCCTTGGCCGCGACGATCATGGCGTCCAGTTCCTCCGGGGAGGCATCCCGGTAGCGCTGCGGAATGGTGGGCTGGGCGGGGGAGCCGGCGGGGGCGACGTCGTTCTGGGACGCCCCGGGTCCGTAACCGTCCACGAGCGGGGTGGGGAACTCCCACGGATCCTGGGCGAGGGAGCTGTTGCACGAGCCGCCCTCGAGCGTCACGGCGGTGCCGGACGGGCGCGTGGGCAGGAGATTGAGCTGGGTGGCTACGGAGGTCATGAGGTCTCCTCGGTACGGTCTGACGTGGGATGACTGAACAATGTGGATGGCTTGGCTTGTCCGAAGCGGTAGAGCTTGGGCGGGCGATGTCGGGTACCTTCCAGGCGCTCGCCGGTGTCCTCGAGCTGCCCGGACGAGAGGACGTGGCGGCGGAAATTGGCGGGGTCCAGGGGGTCTCCGATGATTGCTTCGTGCACCTCGCGCAGCGCGGCGATCGTGAACGTCTCCGGGAGGAACGCCTTGGCCACGGTGGGCTCGGTAATCCGGTTCCGCAGTCGATCGAGGGCGTGGGTGACGATGTCCGAGTGATCGAAGGCGAGATCCGGGAGGTCGGTGGCGCGCAGCCAGGTGACGTTGATGTCGTTCTCACCCAGGGCCGCCTCCTGCGGGGGAAGTGAGGCCCAGTAAACGACCGTGACCTGACGTTCTTCGGCCCCGGCGGAGCGAGTCAGGCCACCGAACGTGGCCAGCTGTTCCAGGTGCGTAGGGGTGAGGCCTGTGGTGAGCGTGAGGTCGCGCAGCGCGGAGTCCTCCAGGTCCTCGTTGGGGCGGAGCGGACCGCCGGGTAGTGCCCACATGCCGCGATAAGGGTCACGGATCCTGCGGACCAGGGGGAGCCACAGCTCATGACAGCCATTCCCGCCGGTGGGGCGGACGGTGAAAATCACGGTGGATACGGCCAGGAGCACACGCTGATCAGTCATGGTGGCTCCCTGTCTGCTCGCCGCGGCACGACACCGTTCGATTAGTGTCAGAATGACTCTAACACCTTAAAGTCTAGTTGACTATAAGTGGGCGCAGGGGAGTGCTGAGGGCCAGGTGAAGCGGCATGTGAGGCAATTGCGGCAAGGCAATCTGGTGTGGAGAAAGTGCCGGATCCGGGCGGGATTTCGGCACTTTCAGCACATGAGACTTCGCGCGTGCGTTTCCCTCACATCAGGCCGGCCTGGCCGGGAAAGACCTTAGGCGCCGGGCAGCATGACCGCGCACGATGCCCACAAGGTTGAGAGAATGATCCCCGTGCATCCGATTGATACCCCTGAGCTGATCGTCACTCGCGAATTCGAGGACGCCCTGCAGCGGCTGCACCACGGCGAAAATGTGTTCCTCACGGGCAAGGCGGGCACCGGTAAGTCCACGCTGATCCGAGAGTTCATGGCCCACACCCGCCGGAACGTGGTGGTCGTGGCGCCCACCGGGATCGCCGCGCTCAACGTGCAGGGCTACACGATCCACCGGTTGCTGTCTCTGTATCCGGGCATGACCCCGGAGCAGGTGCGCACCGGTAAGTATTTCCCCGGCAGGTTCGCGTCGACGCTGCGGGAACTGCACACCTTGATCGTGGATGAGGCCTCCATGGTCCGTGCAGATCTCTTCGACTGCCTGGTGGCTGCGCTGGAGAGGTTTGGCCCCAAGCCCGGTCGGACGTACGGCGGGGTGCAATTGGTGCTGGTCGGAGATCTGTATCAGCTGCCTCCCGTGGTCACGGACTACGAACGTGAACACTTCTCCACCCGCTACAAGACCCCGTATTTCTTCTCTGCGGACACCTATCACCCGGAGGATTTCGCCACGGTCGAGCTGAGCACGGTGTTCCGTCAGATCGGCGACAACCGCCTGGTGGACATTCTCAACGCCGTGCGTGAGGGCAGCCTGCTCGAGGAGGCCCGCCGAGAGCTCAACGCCCGCACGGATCCCGAATTCACGCCTCCCATCGAGGAATTCTGGCTGACGCTGACCACCACCAACCGCATGGCCACCTCACGCAATCGCAGGATGCTCGAGCAGATCGAGGAGGAACCGATCCATCACGCCGCACTTTTCACCGGCGACCTGGACGGTTTCGAAATCCCCGTGGACAAGGAACTGGTCTTCAAGCGCGGGGCTCAGGTCATGATGCTCACCAATGACCCCGGCGACCGCTGGGTCAACGGCACGATCGCCAAGGTGGCCGACTACTTCTGGGAGGACGGCGAGCTCATCGTGTTCGTCGAGCTTCCCAACGGCGATTTCGTGAAGGTGGAGCCCAACCTGTGGGAGGTGACGCGCCCGGTTGTCGAGCACGGAACGCTCCGCCACGAGGTGATCGGCACCTACACCCAACTGCCCTTCCGCCTCGCGTGGGCCATCACCATTCACAAGAGTCAGGGCCAAACACTCGACAACGTGGTGGTCGACCTGACGGGTGGCACGTTCGCGGACGGCCAGTTGTACGTTGCGCTGAGCCGCTGCACATCCTTCGAGGGGCTCGTGCTACGCCGCAACGTTCTGCCGCGCGATCTGAAGGTTGACCAGCGCATCCGCCGGTTCCTGCGGTCCGGTTCTCACGCGGCCCAACCGACCAGGGGCAATGTCTACCTGGGCATCTGCAGCGTGGGCGACGAGGGCGATCGCTGGCGCCCCCGCCCGGTGGAAATCGCCCTGGTCACCGACGACGGCCTGGAGCTCAGCACCCTGGTCAACCCCACCCGCGACATGGGTGACGCTCGCGTCGCCTACGGCATCACCGCGGGTCAGGTGCAACTCGCGCCCCTCCTCACGGACGCGTGGGCCGCGCTCGCACCGCACCTGGCCGGCCGCGTTCCGATGGGCATCGGCATCGATCGACAGCTCGGGTACCTCGACTACGAACTCAAACGCACCGGTTACGTCACGCGCATGCCCATGGGGTACGACGTCGCCGCGACACGACTTTCCGCGCAGCAGCGCCGCGCCCTCGACGCACCGACCGCCCTGGAGCGCGCCCGAACGGTGCGGGATCTGGTGGCGGTCAAGGACCTGTCCGAGGTCATGGCGGATCCGTTCCCGGAGGCTCAGGATCATTCCGGGTACCTGATGCCCAGGCCCGCTGAGACTACGGAGTTCACCGTTCGGTGCAGTGCGGATGCCGCGGTCTCAACCGGTGCGGTGTTGGCGGAGAAGCTACGCCAAGCCGGTGAACGCGGGCGTTTCTCCGCCGAGAGCCTCGCGGTCGTGCGGGCGGTGGAGGAGCAAACCGGTGAGCACATCCTGGACGAGTCAGCTGACTCAGCTCAGAACATCGATTCCGTGTTGGTTCCCGGCGCTCGCATCTGTTTCACCGGAACGGTCATCGGTGCTGACGGCCGCGAGGTCTACCGCGAAGATCTGGAGGACATGGCGGTGGAGCGCGGCCTGCAGCCGGTGAACAACGTGACCAAGACTCGCTGCGATGTTCTGGTCACCGCAGAGGACGGTTCGCAGTCCAATAAGGCCAAGAATGCGGCTAAATGGGGCAAGCCGGTCTTCACCGCTCGTGAGTTCATGGCGTGGTGGCGCGGTGACGGCGGTTCCAGCGAGCCAGCGGAAAGCGCTCACGTGAAAGTGACGATCCGGTCGGACGACGTTTCCCTCCCACAGCGGGTGCTGCCGGATCAGGTGCTGTAACTTCCGGCCGGATCTGAAAGATTCAGAAATTCCAGGGGTTGATCAGGTGCACACCGGCCCCTTGGAAGTCCCGGATGTTTCGAGTAGCAATGGACATGCCACCCGCCCTGGCGGTGGCCGCAATCATGGCGTCGGCTGTGCCTACCGCACGGCGCCCGCGCTGGAACCGGCGCCGGCGGGATCGCCGGTGAGAGCGGCGTCGTCGTCGGGGAGAACGGTGCGCTGGCGGCCCTTGCCCTTGACGAATGTGAAGAACACACCGGTCATGATGATCAACCACGCGAGGCCCACGATCAGGGCGACCCGGGTGTCCGGGGTGAAGGCGAGCAGCACGATCACGAAGGCCATGAACGCCAACGCGAGGTAGGTGCTCACGCGGCCGCCGGGCAGCGGGTAGGAGCTGCGCGGAGTGCCGGCGCGGGCGCGTTCGCGGGACATGCCCGCGTGGGACATGAGAATCATGATCCACACCCATACCGTGGCGAACGTGGCCAGGGACGCGATGATCAAGAAGACGTCTTCGGGGATCACCGCGTTGAGGATCACCCCGATTACCAGAACACCGGCCATGAGCGCGACGGTGAGGGTCGGAACGCCGGTGCGCCCAACGTGCGTGAAGGCCTGGGGTGCGTGACCCTGCTGGGCCAGACCGTAAACCATGCGGCCGGAACCGAAAATGTCCGAGTTGATGGCGGAGATCGCGGCCGTGATGATCACCGCGTTGAGGATGTGCGCGGCGAAGGGTACGCCCAGGGAATCAAAGATCTGCACGAACGGGCTGACCTCACCGGTGACCTCGTTCCACGGGAACAGGCACATGAGTACGAAGAGCGTGAGCACGTAGAAGAGCAGGATGCGCACCGGAACCGTGTTGATCGCGGCGGGGATGGTCTTGGAGGGGATCTTGGCCTCACCGGCGGTGATGCCAATGGTCTCGATGCCACCGAACGCGAACATGACCACGGAGAAGGACAGCAACAGGCCGGTGAGGCCGTTGGGGAACAGGCCGCCGTGATCGATCAGGTTGTGCAGTCCGGGTGGCGTGCTGGAGGGGACGGAGAAGCCGAAGACCAGGATGGCGAAACCGCCCACGATCATCAAAACGATCGCCGTGACCTTCACGATGGTCAGCCAGAACTCCAGCTCACCGAACACCTTGACGTTGAGCAGGTTCAAACCCGTGATGAGTAGCACGATGGCCAGCACCCAGATCCACTGCGGCGTATCCGGGAACCAGAACTGCATGTAGATGCCGAAGGCCGTGACGTCCGCCAGGGCCACGATGGCCATTTCGAACACGAACGTCCACCCCGTGATGAAGCCGGCCAGCGGTCCCAGGTAGCGGCCCGCGTACTGGCCGAACGACCCCGTCACAGGGTGCAGCACGGCCATCTCACCGAGCGCGCGCATCACCAGGAACACCACCGCGCCACCGATCATGTATGCGAACAGTACGGCGGGGCCGGCGGCTTGGATGGCGGAGGCGGAACCGTAGAACAAGCCGGTTCCAATGGCCGAGCCCAACGCCATGAAGCGCACGTGGCGCACGGTCAGGCCGCGCTTGAGGGCAGCGGGGAATTCGCTCACGGGAGTACCTTCAGTAGGTGATTCTGCTCAGGCTTTGCTCAGAAATGCGCGCCGTCCGGCGCGGAAGCCTCTAGGAGATTACACCTGTTGTCGGGCGCCACCTTAACCCGGGGACGGGCGAGATGGCCCGGAATACATGGTTCGTAATGCTCGCGTGCACAAGCGCGCCACGGCCCGGCATCACCGAAGGGCGCTCAACCGGCGGGTACTTTTGTCGTCAACCGACCGTGACCGCCTCGAGAAATGGGCCGCGCCATGTCCTCGCCATCACAGCCAGCCACCTCCCGGAAGAGGCCGAAGAGCGGCGAGGGTCCGCTGCTCAGGGTGCTCAACTGGATCGAATGGGTGGGCAACAAACTTCCGGATCCGTTCTGGTTGTTCTTCATTCTGGCGGGCATCGTGCTGCTGCTCAGCTGGATCCTTTCCGCGGTGGGGCTGAGCGCGGTGAACCCGGCCACGGACGAAACCATCCAGGTCACCAACCTCCTGGCTCCGGACGGCCTGCGGCAGATCGTCTCGGACGCGGTCACCAACTTTGTGGAGTTCCCGCCGCTGGGGCTGGTCGTCGTGATCCTGTTGGGCGTTGCGGTGGCCGAGGAATCCGGGATGCTCTCGGCCGCGCTGCGCGGTTCGGTCTCGCGCGTGGGCCCCAAGTGGCTGACGTTCGTGCTCGCACTGACCGGCATCACCGGCTCGATCGCGGCGGACGCCATGTACGTGGTGCTCATCCCGCTCGGCGCGCTCGCCTTCAAAGCGGCCGGGCGCTCGCCGGTGGTCGGGCTGATCGTCGCGTTCTGCGCGGTCGCGGCGGGCTTCAACGCATCGCTGTTGCCCACGGCATCGGACGCGTTGCTCGCGGGCATTACGACGGCGGCTGCGGGCCTCATCGACGACAGCGTGCTGGTCACTCCCATTTCCAATTACTTCTTCACGTTCGTGTCATCCCTGGTGTTGGCCGCGATCATCACCGTGGTCACCGAAACCGTGCTGGCCAAACGTGGTGAAGCCATCGAGGAGGACACGGACACCAAGGAACAGAACATGGGAAGCTTCGAGGACATGTTTCTCACCCCTCGTGAGAAGCGCGGCCTGCGCAACAGCGGCATTGCCTTTGCCGTCATGCTCGCCATGTACCTGGCGTTACTGCTGACCCCGGGCTCACCCCTGCGCGCCGAGGACGGCTCCATCCTGATGTCCCCGCTGCTGCTGAACGTGGGCATTGTGATCGCGTTGATGTTCGCGGTCATGGGCTGGGTCTACGGTCGCGCCGCCGGGACCATGACCCGGGCCCGGCAGATCCCGGAAGCCATGGCCAAGGGGCTGTCCTCCGTGGCGCCGGTGCTCGTGCTGTTCTTCGCGGCCGCGCAGTTTACGGCGTACTTCCAATGGTCCGGAATCGGCCCGGTGCTCGCGGTCTACGGCGCGGACTTCATTGGTGGACTGGGGCTGCACCCGATCATCACGTTCACCGGTGTGGTGGCCATCGTGGCGGTCATGAACCTGCTGATCACCTCCGGTTCCGCGCAGTGGACCCTGCTGGCGCCGGTCATGGTCCCCATGCTCATGCTGCTGGACGTGTCACCGGAAATGACGCAGGCGCTGTTCCGGATCGGCGATTCACCCACCAACGTGATCAGCCCGGTCAGTCCGTATTTCGCGCTGGTGCTGGGGTACTTGCGGCGCTACCAGAAAGAGGCCGGGGTGGGCACCCTGATCTCGCTGGTGCTGCCCATTTCCATTGCCATGCTGGTCGGCTGGTTTGCGCTGTTCGTGCTCTGGTACGTGCTGGGCATCCCGTTGGGACCGCAGGATCTGTAAGAAACACTCAGTAAGGGGAGAGGCTATGTCTTCATCAGCGTACGGTCCGGCGGGCGAGCCGCGGCCGGAGCACGAACCGCAGGGTTCGCAAACAACCAGGACTATGCCGGCGGTCGATGGACCCGCCGGTGAGAGACCTGCCACCGCCCCGGGTGCCGCGGGGTCGCAACTGCCCGCACCCCTGCGCGCAATGACCGGCAGGCACTGGCTCGTCCCGGTGATTGCGGGAGTCGGAGGCTATCTGGCCACGGTCCTTGCCACGGTGTTCGCCCTACTGATCACCGTGCTGGGACTCGCACTGGCCGGGGATTCGTCGGCCAATGACCTTACCTCGGACGTCACAGGGGGCCTGGAGTCGAGCCCGGACGGCAGTGAGGTGTGGGTGCTCATCTGTCTCCCCTTCCAACTGGCGGCGCTCGCGTTCCTGGCCCCGCTCCGGCTGGTCATGAGCGGAGCCGGGGAAGGCGCCTCCATGGGTCTGATCTTCCCCCTCTACCTCCCACTGTTGTGCGGCATTGCCACCGCGTGGCTGCTGGCGCGCAAGCTCAGTGACCGCCTCACCCTCGACAACCGCGTGTTCCACTGGCTCATGGCGGCCATTGCCGGCCTGGCGTGGGCGGCCACGGCACTCATCATCACGGCCATCACCGTGGTGCGCACGGAGGTTCCGCTGTTCCTGTCCACCCTTGAGATGCGATTGACCGGCGTCAGCTTCGCCCTGGTCGCGGTCGCCTTCCTGGTGGGGTTGTTGAGCACGGCCGCGGCCCTCGACGTTCGGGTCGCGCAGCCCGCGCCCGGGCGCGTGGTGACCACCACCGAGCGGTATGCTCCGGGCTCGCTCTCCGTGCTGCGCCCCGTGGTGGTTCACCTCCTGGTGTTCTGCGTCCTGGCAGGCCTCGGAATCGTGGTCTACGCATTCGTGGAGGGCGGCGCCGCGGCGGGATTCTCGGCGGTGCTCTGGGTGCCCATGGCCGCCGGCATGTTGTTCGTGCTCTCGCACCTGTCGGCCGTTACCATCACCGGCGCGGGTGGCTGGCTCGCGGAGGCCTCAGGGTCCTCGAACGTCGCCTACCTGTGGACCGACAATGATCAGCCCGTGTGGGCCATGCTCCTCCTGATTCTGCTGGCGGTCGTCTCGGCAGTGTGTGCCGCGTTGAGCTGGGCGCACGTGCGCCCGATGGATCAGCGGGTCGCCCGCACGGTGCAGTCATGGGCCGTCTTGCCGGTTGCGTATTTCCTCCTGGGTTTGCTGTTCATGTGGTTGTTGCGCGCCTCCGGTCAGCTGGGCGGGCTGCTCGGCTTGGACGGTGTCCTGGCCGTGCGTCCCGTCGCGTGGACGTGCATCGTGTTCCTGCTCTGGGGCGCCGCCATCGAGGCGCTCGCCCGGTTCGTGGCGCCGGCGTTGATCGGTGTGCTCCCCGGCGGCGTGAATCGGGCTCTTCGCGGCTCGGACCGGGCGCGCGGCCGGGCCGCCGTGGTCGCCGCGGCCGCGGTCATGGCGGGCGGCGCGGCGGCAACGGCTGCGGGACGCGCCCCGCACGACGACGACGCCGCACGGCCGGCTTACGAGCCCGGCTCCGGTCCCGCGTACGGCTCGGGCGCTGCCCCCTCGGTGGCAACACAAGCGCCCAGGGAGCCCATGGACCCGGCCAAGAAGAAGCGGATTCGCCTGCTGGTCATCATCGTGGGGTCAGTCATCCTGCTGGCCGTCATTGCGGCCATCGTGTTCTCCGTGGTCAGCCGAACGGCATTCGGGCCGGACAAGAAGGCCGAAGAGCTCATGGAGGCCGCGGTGAACGGAGATGCCCAGCGGGCCACCGAACTGGCCGATCCGAACGTGTCCACGCAGCAGCGCGGTCTACTCACCAATGACATCTACGGCGCTGCCGAGAATCGAATCTCCTCCTACGAGATCACCGACACCACGGTCACCGGGGACAGCGCCGTGGTGGACGCAACGGTCACCCAGGACAATGTGACCACGGACGTGGCCATGAACCTCGTGTCGGACGGTCGTGACGGGCTGTTCAAGTCCTGGCGCCTGGAGAGCCCGGAATCACTGCTGTATCAGGAGGTCACGGTCCAGGTACCCGCGGGTGTCGACACCATGAACGTCAACGGGAACCCGGTGAGCATTCCGAGTGAAGCGGAACCGCATTCCGTCTCACTCACGGTGTTGCCTGGCGATTACGACATGTCCGTGGACGCCCCCAGTAAGTACGTGACCTACGGCGAACCGCAAACGGCAGAGGTGCGCGCGGATGACCGGTTCATGAGCGACACCGTGCAGTTCTCCATGGAGCACACCCCGGAACTGGTGCGGGAGGCCACGCGGGTGGCCAACGCCAAGCTGGACGAGTGCGCGGCGTCGGGATCCTTCGATCCGGAAGGGTGTTCCTTCGGGGTCAATTCCTACGCGGACGACGAGGACTACCGGAACCCCACATGGACCATCACCGAATACCCGGAGTACGAGGTCTACGGAAGTGGCGACTCCCTGACCCTGAGCACGTCCTCCGCGGGCGAGGCCAAGCTCGAATACCAGTACAACTCCGAGTGGGATGACGATGAGCCGGCGGACTGGGAGGACCAGGACACGGAGACCAGCCTCTACGGCTCCGGTGATCTGGTCGTCACCGGCGAGACGGTGGAGGTGAACTTCTCCGACTACTGATGACTCTTCGGTGCCCTATGACAGGGTCCCGGACAACCGCGCCCGCATCCGACGGGACGGCAGGTTGAGACCCTGGATCTTCACGGTGGTGCCGTGGGAGCGGTACTTGTCCGTGACGGCATCCACGGCGGCCACCGTGGAGGCATCCCAGATGTGCGACTCGCTGAAGTCGATCACCACGGTGGCCGGGTCCTCCGCATAGTGGAACTGGGTGTAGAGGTCGTTGGAGGAGGCGAAGAACAATTCGCCGCGCACGCGGTAGGTGGCCACGGCGGCGTCGTCGGGAGTCACCGTACGATCCACCGTGACCACGTGCGCCACGCGCCGAGCGAAGCCGATCATCGCCGCCAGGACACCGGCCGCAACCCCGAGCGCCAGGTTGTGCGTGGCCACCGTGACGGCAACGGTCACGAGCATAACCACGGTTTCGGACAGCGGCATACGGCGCAGCGTCGAGGGGCGGATGGAATGCCAGTCGAAGGTCGCCCAGGCCACGAAAATCATGACGGCGGCCAGCGCGGCCATGGGAATCATGCCCACGATCTCACCGAGCAGCACCACGAGCAGCAGAAGGAAGAGCCCGGACAGAAACGTGGAGATCCGGGTGCGCGCACCCGAGGCCCGCACGTTGATCATCGTCTGCCCGATCATGGCGCAACCGCCCATGGTGCCGAACATGCCGCTGACCACGTTGCCCACGCCCTGACCCCAGGTTTCACGAGTCTTGTTGGAGGGGGTGTCGGTGATGTCGTCCACGAGTTTCGCGGTCATGAGCGACTCCATGATGCCCACCACCGCCATGGTCAGGGCGAACGGCGCGATGATCTGCAGGGTGTCCAGGGTGTAGGGGACGTCCGGGACGATCAGCTGGGGCCAGGAATCGGGGAGTTTCCCCTTGTCACCCACCGTGGGCACGTTCAAACCGAGCAGCACCACCACGGGGGTGAGCAGCAGGATCACCACGAGCGGCGCGGGCACCGCGGTGGTGATTCTGGGCAGGCCGAACACGATCAGTAGTGCCACCGCGGCAATCGGGTACACCGCCCACGGCACGTCGATGAGTTCCTCGAGCTGCGGGATGAACAGCAGAATGCCCAGCGCGTTCACGAAGCCCACCATCACCGAACGCGGAACAAAGCGCATGATCCGAGCGAACCCCACCGCGCCCAGCCCGATCTGGAAAACACCCGCCAGGATCACCGCGGCGATCAGGTAGTTCACGCCGTGGGATGCCACCAGCGGGGCCATGACCAGCGCGGTGGCCCCGGTGGCGGCGGAAATCATGGCGGGACGCCCACCCACGAACGCCAACGTCATGGCCATGAGGGCCGCCGCGAACAACCCCACCTGCGGGTCCACGCCGGCGATCACGGAGAAGGCAATGGCCTCGGGAATCAGGGCCAACCCCACCACCAGGGCACCCAGCACCTCGGTCTTGAGCCACGACGGGGTGCGCAGAGTACGAGCCACGGACTGGCGCTGCAGCGGCGTGACGTGGTGGACGTGCGCGAAAGAGGACACGGAACTCCCGGGTGAGATCGAGTATGAGATGCAAGGCGATGCGCGTGGAGGGCCCGGGCGTGGAGCTGGACGCATTCTGATCGACGTTAGAGCCAGGGATCGGCCTGTTCTTGGTCTTATCATCGATCAAGTTGCACGGGGCGGCCAACCCAGGACGCTAGGGCAGCGGAACCGGGCCCTCGGAACCGGCCGGGTACTCGAGCAGGGCAGCGTCAGTGACGTAGGCGTTCTTGATGAGATCAATGATCCGCCAGCCCTCTTCGGTCGCGTCCGCGCGCACGGTGAAGGTGGGGTCCCCGTCCAGGATCCAGCGCATCACGGAGCCGTAAGCGGTGAGGCCGGGGGCGGGGGTGCCGCTGGACAGCGTCAACCGGTTCATGCCCCGGGAGTCGTAGGGGCTACCCACGTTGAGTTCGATCTGCACCTGCTCGTCCTCGAAACCCACGCTCAGGGCATTGGGGGCCAGCGGGTGCGGCCAGCCCTCGTATCCGTGCGGCGGTTGCCGGAACGTGACCCGAATGTGCTGGACCGGATTGCCGATGGCCTTGCCCGAACGCAGCGTGACGGGCACACCGTTCCACCGCCACGTGTCCACTTCGAGGGTGACCTGGGCAAACGTTTCCGTCTCCCGGGAGGGGTCCACGCCCTCTTCGGAAGCGTAATCGGGGAGCTCGTGACCGCCCACGGTGCCCGCTGTGTACCGGCCGCGAACCACGGGCGTGATCGACTCGTAGTGGGGCGAACGGGTGGAAGAATCTTCATTCCACAACCGGGCGGCGCGGAGGATGTGCGCGGTATTCGCGGGGACCTCCACGGGGTCGAAACGCGAGGGTGGCTCCATCATGATCAACGCCATGACCTGCAGCAGGTGGGACTGGATCATGTCCTCGGCGGCGCCGGTGGAGTCGTAGAAACCGGCCCGGCCCTCCAGGGCCAGGGTCTCGTCGAAGACGATCTCAATGGATTCAATGTGCTCACGGTTCCAGATCGGCTCGAACATCCGGTTGCCGAAGCGCAGTCCACTCACGTCGAGAACCCCGGGCATGCCCAGGAAGTGGTCCACGCGGAACGTGTGTTCCTCATCGACCAGCTGGCCCACCAGGGAATTGAGTTCGCGGGCCGATTCCAGGTCCGTACCCACGGGCTTCTCGAGAGCAAGGCAGAGATCATCGGGCAGCGAATCCAGGCTCTTCAGGGCCTCACAGGCCTTCCGGGTGATCGCCGGCGCCAGAGCGAAATACAGGCAGACCGGTCCTGCCACGTCATCGAGCAGCGCGGCCAGTTGGGACGCATCGGCCGCGTCGCATTCGATCCAGCGCGTGGACTCTTTCACCCGATCCACGGAGGGGCCGGTGGCGCCCACGGAATCGAACGCCTTGGCGACCGTTTGGGGCCAATCGGCGCCCCGAACGTCGTCGTCGGGACCCAGCGGGCCGGGAAAGGCGCCGCGGGCGGATCCGATCACTGTGATGTCCCGTTCGGGCTGGTGGTCGAGCAGCGTGCCCAGGCCGGGAAGAAGTAGGCGGGCCGTGAGATCTCCGGAGGCGCCGAGGATGACCAGTGTCCTGATGTTGTCCATAACCCCTACGTTATGGCACCCGGGTGAACCGCGAGATGCGACATCTCCCAGGTGTCCGCAGGTTGCTGATGATTGAATGACCCTTATGAGTACCCCTCTTGAGGACTATGCCCTGCTGGCCGATCTCCACACCGGACCGCTGGTGTCCCGAGAGGGCAGCGTGGACTGGTTGTGCTTCCCGCGCTTCGATTCCCCCGCGGTGTTCTGCTCAATCCTGGGCGACGAGGACAATGGTCGCTGGAAACTCTCCGCGGTGGACGGCGAGGTGGTCTCGCGCCGTTACATCCCCCGAACGTTCGTGCTGGAAACCGAGTGGCGCACGCCCACCGGTCGTGTTCGGGTCACGGACTTCCTGCCGCCCAGTGACGTTCATGCGGACCTGGTGCGTCGCGTGGAATGCCTCGAAGGCACGGTCCAGGTGGCGCACGATCTGCGCATCCGCTTCGATTACGGCCGGGTTACCCCGTGGATCCGTCGCGTGGAACTCAATCCGCCCGGTGCCCAATCCCACGATCATGACCACGCCGCTCAGTCGTCACGGTCCGGATCGGAGCCTCACCCGGTGGGCACCAACCAGGACCTGCGCGAACAGGACGGGCAGGGTCATTTGGAGCGTTCGTTCAAGAGTCGAACCGATGCCGGCTCGTACAAGAATTTCCGCGGCAGGGTCCGCCACGCGGCAAAGAAGGCTGCGGCCAGACGAGACGTGGAGCGCGGTCTGCTTGCCGTGGCCGGCCCGGACGCGTTGCTGCTGACCGGGCCTCAGCTGAAGCCCTACCTGTTGGATCGCAATGGAAAGTCCGTTCCCTCGCGCGGTGAGAAGGCGCACGGCCCCGGCGCGGACATTCGCGTCCTCGAAGAACTGCGACGGGGCCACCACGGCACGTTTGACCTTTCCGCGGGGGAGCGGATGGACTGGGTGCTCACCTGGTGCCACTCCTACGACCAACTCCCCGTTCCGGCGGAACCGGTTCTCGCGCAGGAAGCCACCGAAGAGTTCTGGCGCGACTGGGCCTCCGACGTGACCTTCGACGGCGAATACGACGAGGCGGTCTCGCGCTCGCTGCTCGTATTGCGTGCGCTGACCCACTCGGAGACCGGCGGCATCGTGGCCGCCCCCACAGCGAGCCTGCCCGAGGACTTCGGCGGTGAGCGGAACTGGGACTACCGCTACACGTGGCTGCGGGACGCGGCGCTGACCATCGAGGTTCTGGTGCAGCACGGCCATCAGGACGGTGCGCTCCTGTGGCGGGACTGGTTGCTGCGCGCGGTCGCGGCGGACCCGAATCAGCTGCAGATCATGTACGGGATCGACGGGCGTCGCAATCTCGCGGAGTACGAGTTGGAACACCTGAGCGGTTACGAAGCCTCCGCTCCCGTGCGCGTGGGTAACGGCGCCGTGGACCAGTACCAGGCGGATGTCGTGGGCGAGGTGATGATCGCTCTGGCCATCCTGCGCGAGGCGGGGATCAGAGAGAACGACTATTCTTGGGGGCTGCAGTGCAACCTCATGGCTTTCTGCGAGATCCACATGGGCGTGCCGGACAACGGGATCTGGGAGATGCGCGGCGAACCGCAATTCTTCACCCACGGTCGCGTGATGATGTGGGCCGCGTTCAACGAGGGCATCAGAGCGGTGCGAGAACACGGGCTCGTGGGCGATGTCGACCACTGGATCACGTTGCGGGACCGCCTGCATGACGAGATCTGGGAGAAGGGTTACAACAAGGAACTCGGGATCTTCACGCAGACCTACGACAACACCGAGGTGGACGCGTCCCTGCTGCAGCTGCCGCACACCGGGTTCATCGAACCGGATCATCCGGCCATGCTGCGCACCACCGCGCGGATCGAGGAGGACCTGCAGGGCGGCTACGGGCAGGTTTGGCGCTACCGCACCTTCGATTCCGTTGAGTCCATGGACGGTTTGAAAGGCCACGAGTACCCGTTCGTGATCTGCACCTTCTGGCTCGTGGAGCAGTACGCGCGTTCGGGCCGGCTGGACGAGGCCCGCGAGCTCATGCGCACCACGGTCGGGTTCTCATCGGACCTGGGCCTGCTGGCGGAGGAGTACGATGTCTCCGCGCACAGGATGGCGGGTAATTTCCCGCAAGCGTTCAGTCACCTGGGATTGATTCGCGCGGCGGACGCACTGCGGGACGCGGGTGAGTGAGCGGTCCGCCGCTCAGGCGCCGGTGTGGCCCATGCGGCGGGAAACCTCCGTGGCCGCAAGACCGACCGCGTGGCACATGTGCCGCGCCTGTTCCTCACTCACGCGGAAGCGTGGCGCAGCGACCATGAGCCCGGCCACCAGATCGCCCCGGTGGTCCCGGATCCCGGCGCAGATGCCCACCTCGTCCACGGAGGTCCTGCCGTAGTTGAGGGCCACGCCCGAGACGCGGACCTCCGCCAGTTTCTGCAGGTAGTTCGCCACGTGGGTTTCGTCCTGGACGGGTAGCTCTATGGCGCCCGACGTCACCAGGGACCGGATACGCGGTTCGGGGTGGTCGGAGAGGAACAGCTGGACGGATGAGCTGTACGCGGTGTTGTATCGGGTGCCCAGGGGGGAGGTGTGCTTGATCGGGTGCGGGCTCGGCAGTTGCTCCACGCACACCGCCTCGAAGCCGTTCCACAGCAGCAGGGCGGTGGTCTCCCCGGTCTGCGCGGTGAGCTCCTGCATGTGCGGGTAGGCCACGCGCCGCACGTCCATGGTGGCCAGCAGCGGACCGGACACCGTGATCAGCCCCATCCCCAGGCGATACTGGCGGGACGCCGGGTCCTGCTCGACCAGGTCGGAGTTCTCCAGGGTGGCGAGGATCCGGGATACCGAAGACTTGTGCAGACCCACCCGGCTCGCGATCTCGGTGACTCCCAGCAGGGGTTCCTCCGCCGAGAAGCAGCGCAGGACGGCCAGGGCGTGATCGATCACCGAGTTGCCGTGCGGTCGCCCCGGTTGCTGGGATGTTGCGCTCATCGCTGTTTCGTCCTTCCGAGGGGTTGTTCTCCAAGCCGGGCTGCTCGGTGGTGACACGGGTGGGGGCCGTGGGACGGTGTTGCCGTCCCACGGCCCCCACCCGTTCGGCGCCGCATCGGGTTGCGGCGCCGAACGGGGCCCGGTATCGCGGATCAGGCGTCCACGATGTTCTTCTCCGGGCCGTACGGGAACTTGGTGATGTTCTCGGCACCATCCTCGCCGACCACCAGGATGTCGTGCTCACGGTACCCGCCCGCCCCGGGCTGGCCCTCGGGGACGGTGATCATGGGTTCCATTGACACGACCATTCCCGGTTCCAGAACGGTGTCGATGTCCTCGCGCAGCTCCAGGCCCGCCTCGCGGCCATAGTAGTGGGACAGCACACCGAAGGAGTGCCCGTAGCCGAAGGTGCGGTTGGGCAGCAGGTTGTGGGAGACGTAGATCTTGTTCAGTTCCGCGGCGATGTCCTTGCAGACGGCGCCGGGCTTGATGAGCTCCAACCCGGCCTCGTGGACCTCCACATTGATGTTCCACAGTCGCAGGGATTCCGCGTCCGGCTCACCCAGGAACATGGTGCGTTCCAAGGCCGTGTAGTACCCGCTGGTCATGGGGAAGCAGTTCAGGGAGAGGATGTCCCCGCGGCGCAGCTTACGGGTGGTGGCCCAGTTGTGGGCGCCGTCCGTGTTGATTCCTGACTGGAACCACACCCACGTGTCGCGGATCTCGGAATCCGGGAACGTCCGGGCGATCTCGTGGGTCATCGCCTCGACACCGGCCAGGGCCACCTCGTACTCCATGACGCCCTCCCGGATGGCCTTGCGGATGGCCTCGCCGCCCAGGTCGCCGATGCGGGCGCCGTGTTTGATGACCTCGATCTCCTCCTCGGACTTGATCGTCCGCTGGCGCATGGAGTCCTGGGAGACGTCCACCAACTCGGCGTCCGGGAAGGTCTCCCGGAAACGCCGGCGGATCAGCTCGGGCATCGTGTCGTCCTCCACACCGAGGCGCTTGGCGGTGATCCCGCGTTCCTGCAAGGCCTGCTGGACGCCGTAGTAGAAGTTGTCACGGCGCCAGTCGGTGTAGACGATGTTCTCGCCGTAGCTGCGCCGCCACGGCATGCCGGCGTCGATGTTCGCCGTCACCGAGACCGTGTCCTCGGGGGTGACCACCAGGGCGTACGAGCGGCCGAAGTAGGTGAACAGGAAATCGGAGTAGTACTTGATGCCCTGGTAGCTGGTGAGCACCACGGCGTCCAGGTCCTTCTCCGCCATGATCCGGCGCAGCCCGCCCAGCCGGCGCTCGAACTCCGCGTCCGAGAACGTCAGGGGCGTCTTCTCGCCGTTGTGCAGAACCTTGAGGCGCTCAAGGTCGGAGACGCTGGTGGTGGTGTGGGTATTGGTGGTCATTATTTCTCCTTTGTGTGTGTGGATGTTTGGACTCGAGTGCGTACGGTCAGCGCTCGAGCCCGAGTTCGGTGGAAAGATCGGTGGCCAGGTCCGCAACGGTCTGCTCGAACAGCAGCCGTCCCTTCTGCGCCGTGGAACCGCTCGGCGCGGACAGTGCGCCCGTGTGCGGGGTCCGTTCCGGAACGACCGGTAGCCGGTCGAACCGGGGGAGCAGCGCGGGGTCATGGTCCACAGCCTCGTCCAGGTGCACCAGTTCGGGGTGCAGGTGGAGCATGAGGGAGGTTTCGAGGACTCCGCCGTGTTCGATGTCCCAGCCCGGGAAGCCCTGGGGATACACGGTGGCGAGGGTGCTCTCGGAAACGTAGTCCCAGTAGGACAACAGCAGGACCGACGGGCCGGCGGGGTCGGACAGGCCGAGGTCACGCAGCGCCAGGTCCACGCCCTCGTAGAGAAATTGGTAGTTCTCGTAGTGGCCGTTGACGAACACCAGGTTGCGGACACCTTGCTGCAGGAACGAGCGGGTGATGTCCCGGGTGATGCCGATCAAGTTGTCGGCATCGAGGCTCAGGGTGCCCCGCAAGTGGTTTCCCCCGCCGGACTTCTGCTGGGATTTGTATCCGTAGTTGAGAGTCTGGGCCACCTTGGCGCCGGTGCGCTCGGCCGCCCCCAGGCTCACGGCGGTCGCGAGCAGGCTGTCGGTTCCCAGGGGGAGGTGGGGCCCGTGTTGTTCGAGCGCTCCCACGGGGACCAGGACTGTGGCGCGTTCGTTGTCGAGCCAGTTGGAGAATTCAGGTGCCGTGGCATGTGCGAGGAGGGAAGTTTTCACGCGTGTCCCCCTTTCATGGGATCTTCATCCGGCGCGGTGGAAGGCCGGCGGGAATCCGCGACGGAGGTGTCGGTGAGGATGGGCATCTCTCCGGTGGGGAGACCGTGCTCGTCCACGTAGTCGTCCTCAGGGCGAGGATTCGGGTCGTTGATCTCTTTCTCGAGTCTCCTGCTGTCCTTGGTCCGTGTGACCAGCCTGCGGATCAGGTTGGCGATCATCAGGAAGATGATGAAGGAGAAGGGGAAGGCCCCGATGATGGTGCCGGTCTGGACCGTGTCGACCACCGAGGTGCCACCGATGGACAGGAGCACGGTCGCCACGGCGGCAATGCTCACAACCAGGACCACCCGGAACCACGGACCGGCCTTCCGGGGTGCGGACACAAACTCGGCAAGCGCGTAGGTCCCTGAGTCAAGGCTGGTGACGTAGTAGGTCGCCACGAGGATGGTGGCCACCACCAGGAGGATCCCTCCCACGAGCGGGACCATTTCGAGCGCTGCGAACAGACCGGAGGAGGTGTCTGCCGCGACCTTATCTGCAATTTCACCGCTGCTTTGCTGGTTGTAGTACACCGCGGCGGATCCAATGATGCCGATCCAGATCATGACGATCAACGACGGGATAATGGTCACGCCCAGGATGAATTCCCGGATGGTGCGACCACGGGAAATCCTGGCGATGAATCCCCCGACGAAGGGGGAGAAGGCGATCACCCAGCACCAGATGAAGACTGTCCACGGTCCACTCCAGCTATCGGACCAGCTCTCGAGCGGGGCACCGGCTGTGCCGGAGTCGGACCAGAAGCTCATCGGGATGAAGTTGTAGATGAAGGTACCGAAGGTCTGCGTCAGGTTCGAAAGAACGAAAACGATGGGGCCGAAGAGGAAGACCCCCACGACCAGCACGATACTGAGCACCGAGTTGGCCTCGCTGATGCGCTTCATGCCCTTGTTGACCCCGACGAATGCCGAGAAAGCGGCGAACGCGGCTAGTGCGATGATGACGATGACCCATACGGTGATGCTCGGCTCCACGCCGGTGAAGGTGGACAGGCCGCTGGTGAACTGCATCACGGCAAAACCGAAAGAAGTCGCGAGACCCAGCACTGTGGCGATAATGGCCAGCAGCTCGACAACTACGCCCGCGGGACGCTGCAGGGGTGCGGGGAGGATGTCAACGGTGGCCTCACGGAAGGTCAGGGTCTTCCCCAGATTATGGTGGGAGTAGGCAAGGCAGATGGCAACCACGCAGTACATCGCCCACGCGGTCAATCCCCAGTGGAAATAGGCCCAGACCATCCCGGGTTCCCCCGGGCTGTCGGAGCCGGGGACCACGGGAGCCTCGTCGCCCAGCAGCATGGGCTCGGCAACGGACCAGAAGATCAGTCCCACGCCCTGCCCGCAGGCGAACAGCATCGAGTACCAGGCGAACTTGCTGTGCTCGGGCCGAGCCTTCGGGCCGCCCAGTCGAACCCGGCCGATCTTGCTGAACGCCAACCACACGCACACTGCGATGGCCGTCAAGGAATAGAGCACGAACCACCAGGTGAATCCGGAGGTCACCCACGTCCGAAGATCGTTGATGACGCGAGCCGACCCGTCGGGATTGACGCTGACGGCCACGATGACCGCGATGATCAACAGCGGGGGCAGGACCGTGATGATCGTTCGATCGACCGGTGGGATCACCCGTCCTCGGAACCGTGGAAGCGAAACCTTCAGCTGCTGATCTGCCTCGGGCACTGCTTCGCCCGTGCGGTCCGTGACCTGCTGGTCTCTTGACTGGGCCATGGGACCTCCTTCCATCGCCGACGGCCTTGCCGACGACCGTTCTGTCGAAAAAAGCTGGGTGATGGTCTCTCTAACGAAGTTGCATCTAGCAATACGGTGTTGCAATTAAAGTGAACAGCATCACACCTCATTGGTCAAGAGTTCTTATGAATCCGCGATCTTCAAGCGAGTGCGCGGGATCCCACCACGTAAAGTTCAGTCGAACGGAACCTGTGCGCAACTTTGTTGCAACACTTGTCGGTTCTGCGACCCAAGCGCAACGGAAGGTGTAGGGACGAACGCGATCAATGGGTGAGTGGGCGGCCTGCAGTCTCTTTGGAGACGGCTACGGCGATCAAAGATCCAAGGGCTGCAACCACCAAGTACCATGCTGGTGCCAATGGCGTACCGAGAGCTGATATCAAAAGAGTGGCCATGAAAGGCGCGGTGCCGCCGAACAACGCATTTGAGACGTTGAAACTGACGGCAAAGCCGCTGTAGCGCATTCGGGTGGGGAACGATTCGGCCAGGAAGCTGGGTAGTGTCCCGTCGTTCAGGGTCAGCATGGCTCCGAGGACCACCTGAAGTATGAGGATCAGAACAAACGAACCGGTGTCCAGGAGCATGAAGATGGGCACCGTAAGCACCATGAAGCTGATGGACGCCGCCATCAGGACTTTCTTGCGCCCAAATCGATCTGAGGCCATTCCTGTCAGGAAAATGAACCCCACGTATGTGACCAGGGCAATGGACGTCGCAATGAAGGACTCCGTCTGGCCGAGCCCCACTTCCTCATGAAGGTAGGTGGGCATGTAACTGAGCAAAATGTAGAAACCCACCGCGTTCAGTAGTACCGCGCCGATGGTGCGCAGCAACGTCCACCAGTGGTACTTCAACATGTCCCGAACCGGGGTTGACTTCGTCTGTTCTTGCTCTGCGAGTTCACGGAACACGGGTGCGTCCTCTAGGCGGTTACGGATGTATCGGCCGATGAGTCCCATGGGTCCCGCCAGAAGGAACGGAACTCTCCAGCCCCAGGACAGCATCTGATCGTCGGAGAGGATCGCCGTGAGGCCGGCGACGAACAATGAGCCGAAGAGTAGGCCACTGGCCGTACTTGCCGGTACCACGGCTGCATAGATCCCTCGTTTGTTGGCCGGGGCGTACTCCACTAGGAAGGCCGAGGCACCCGCGTACTCGCCCGCGGCCGAAAACCCTTGGACCACACGCACGAGCAACAACAGGATGGGTGCCGCAATGCCAATAGTGTTGTAGTCGGGAATCAGGGCGATAGCGAACGTGGCGGCGGACATCACCAGGATGGAGAACGACAGAGCCACCGTTCGCCCGATCTTGTCCCCGATGTGCCCCCAGACGAACCCGCCAATCGGGCGGATGAAGAACGAGATGGCGAAGAGCCCGAAAGTTGCGAGCAGGGCTGTTTGCGGGTCCGATTCCGGGAAGAACACCCGCGAGATGGTTGCGGCCAAATAGCCGTACACCGCGTAATCGAACCACTCGACGAAGTTGCCGACGAAGCTCGCAGCAATGACTCGGTGTCGCTCGCTGGAGGTGACCGCTTTCGAGGTGGTGCTGGATGCTTGTTGTGCCACGGGATTCCTTTCGGGCGACCTGCCGTGTAGAGGCAGGTGTGTGATCAGTGGCAGAGGACAACTCACCGAATAAACAATTGAGTTGCAGTGAGTGCAAGCTAGTTGTTCAAAAGTAAGCTGCATCACATCTCGAGTCAAGGCCCAGAGGGCAGATTTTTACACCGGGTCCTCGGCGAGGCACCACCAAAGTTCCACCCCGCGTGAAAAGGACTCCACATGCCGTAAGGGTGGGGACGGGTTGGACCCGACGCAGAGGTCTACCTCAGTGCAACATTGTTGTGGTATCTGCAACCACGCGTTCCGTTCCACATGATCGCAGTGGCCGCACTGCAACCCGCCAGCCCCGGGGAATCGGCCGGGGGGACGGGTGTGTCCGTCCTGAGCACCGTGCCGTGGGGTCCACGGATTCGGCGGTCCAGCACCGCAATCGTCACGGGCCCGCTGTGCCGAATCATTGACAATGCTGTCCGATGGTCCGTGGGGTGTCAGAGCACCTTGCGCATGTGCTGCTCGAACTCGCCCACGTGCTCGCGCATGATCTCCGCGGCGTCCTCACCGCGACCACTCAGAACGGCATCCAGCAGTTGGGAGTGAATGGCAATGTGTTCCACGGGGGTGGGGTTTCGGGTGGCGGCCAGGCACCAGATCCGGGTGGCCAGGTTCCCGTACCGGTTCAGGGTGGCCTCCAGATGAGCGTTGCCGGCGGCGTGGTAGAGGGCACGGTGGATCGTGCTGTCCCAGCGCAACGCGTCCTGGGGGTCGGAGGAATCTCCCGGGGAGGCGGCATCGAGCTGACCCTTGAGGTTCTCGAGCTCACCGCGTGAGCGGTGGTCCAGCCGCTGTGCGGCCAGCCGGGCGGCGAGGGGTTCGAGTACCTCCCGGACCTCCGAGACCTCGGAGAGCACGGTGATGTCCACGGAGGTGGCGAACGTGCCGCGACGAGGGAAAGTGGTCACCAGCCGCTCGGACTCCAGTCGCTTCAGTGCCTCACGCAGCGGAGTGCGACCCACCTCCAGCTCGAGTCCCAGCTTCGTCTCGTTCAGCGGATCGCCAGGGGCGATGTCCAAGAAGATGAGCCTGTCCTGGAGAAGTTCGAACGCCCGAGTGGCCAACGATGCGCTTGATCCCGTGTTCTTCATCCGGCCCTTCCTCTCGATTCCGACCAGATTCTAACCGGGCTTCGTGCCGGCCGGCCGATGGCTCACCGGGGTCTGGCGTCCGGACCCCGTACCGGCCCGGGTGACACCGATCAGAAAAAATCTCGGAAACCCATTGACGGGTCGCCACCGTGACCGTAACCTGGATCACAGCCTGATATATCAATTACGTATCAGAAGACGAAGCAACACTTGAGGAGGCCGAGGATGGTCGATCTGAATACTCATCTCGCCCAGGGCGACCCTGAAGTGGCCGAGGCCATCGAAGCCGAGCTGCGACGCCAGCAAGGAACCCTGGAAATGATCGCTTCCGAGAACTTTGCGCCCATGGCGGTGATGCAGGCGCAGGGGTCGGTGCTCACCAACAAGTACGCGGAGGGCTACCCCGGCCGTCGGTATTACGGCGGTTGTGAACACGTGGACGTGATCGAGCAACTGGCCATCGACCGGGTCAAGGACCTGTTCGGCGCCGAACACGCCAATGTGCAGCCTCACTCGGGGGCGCAGGCCAACGCCGCGGCGATGTTCGCGCTGTTGGACCCAGGGGACACGATTCTGGGGTTGAACCTGGCTCACGGTGGTCACCTGACCCACGGCATGAAACTGAATTTTTCCGGCAAGCTCTACAACGTGGTGGCCTACGGCGTGTCGGAAGAGGACTTGGAGATCGACATGGCCGAGGTCGAGCGCCTCGCCGTCGAGCACCGGCCCAAGCTGATCGTGGCCGGCTGGTCCGCCTACACCCGCCAGCTGGATTTTGCGCGCTTCCGCGAGATCGCGGACCAGGTGGGGGCCTACCTCATGGTGGACATGGCCCACTTCGCCGGTCTGGTGGCCGCCGGCCTGCACCCCAATCCCGTGCCCCACGCGGACGTGGTGACCACCACCACGCACAAGACCCTGGGCGGCCCACGCGGTGGGGTGATCCTGTGCAAGCAGGAGCTGGCCAAGAAGATGAACTCCGCGGTGTTCCCCGGCCAGCAGGGCGGCCCGCTCGAGCACGTGATCGCGGCGAAGGCCGTGGCCTTCAAGTACGCCGCCGGTGAAGAGTTCAAGGACCGGCAGCGCCGCACCCTCGAGGGCGCCAAAATCCTGGCCGAGCGACTGCTGCACGATGACGTGGCGGAGCAGGGGATCGGGCTGGTCAACGGCGGCACGGACGTGCACCTGGTGCTTGTGGATCTGCGCAACGCCCAGCTGGACGGCAAGCAGGGCGAGGACCTGCTGCACCGAGTGGACATCACGGTCAACCGTAACGCGGTGCCTTTCGACCCGCGCCCGCCCATGGTCTCCTCGGGGTTGCGGATCGGCACCCCCGCGTTGGCCACCCGAGGATTCGGCCCCGACGAGTTCCGCGAGGTCGCCGACATCATTGCCCGGACCTTGCTGACGGCCGCCGACGACGCCGCCGCCCTCGACGCCCTGCGCGAGCGCGTGAACGCCCTGGCCGCCGCCTTCCCGCTCTACCCCGAACTCTCGGCGAGCAATGCTGACGTCGAATCCACCCATGACTACGCCGAAGCGGCGATGAACGGAGTGTCCTGATGGCTGATCTCTTGCCGGACCACCCGGATTTCCTGTGGCGCAACCCGGACCCCAAGCCTTCCTACGACGCGGTGATCGTCGGCGGTGGCGGGCACGGACTGGCCACCGCCTACTACCTGGCCAAGCACCACGGCATCACCAACGTGGCGGTGCTGGAGAAGGGTTGGCTGGGCGGCGGCAACATGGCCCGCAACACCACCATCATCCGCTCCAACTACCTGTGGGACGAGTCCTCGGGGATGTACGAGCACTCCTTGAAATTGTGGGAGCAGCTGCCGGACGAACTCGAGTACGATTTCCTGTTCTCCCAGCGCGGGGTGCTGAACCTGGCCCACACGCTGCAGGACGTGCGGGAGAGCACGCGGCGCGTGAACGCGAACAAGCTCAACGGCGTGGATGCGGAGTGGATCGACCCCCAGCAGGTCAAGGAACTGTGCCCCATCATCAACATCGGTGACGACATCCGGTACCCGATCATGGGAGCCACCTACCAGCCGCGCGCGGGTATCGCCAAGCATGACCACGTGGCCTGGGCCTTCGCCCGCAAGGCGGACGAGATGGGCGTGGACATCATCCAGAACTGCGAGGTCACCGGTTTCGTGAAGGAAGCCGGGCGGGTGATCGCCGTGGAGACCAGCCGGGGCCGGATCAACGCCGGCAAGGTCGCGCTGTGCGGCGCGGGTAACTCCTCGGTGCTGGCCGAGCTGGCGGGCTTTGAGCTGCCCATCCAGTCCCACCCGCTGCAGGCTCTCGTCTCCGAACTGCACGAGATGGTCCACCCCACCGTGGTGATGTCCAACCACGTCCACGTGTACGTCTCCCAGGCGCACAAGGGCGAGCTGGTCATGGGTGCCGGTATCGACGCCTACAACGGCTACGGGCAGCGCGGTTCGTTCCACGTGATCGAGGAGCAGATGGCCGCCGCGGTGGAGCTGTTCCCCATCTTCGCCCGGGCCCACGTGTTGCGCACGTGGGGCGGCGTGGTGGATGTCACGCTGGATGCCTCCCCGATCGTGTCCAAGACGCCCGTGGATCAGCTCTACGTCAACTGCGGCTGGGGCACCGGCGGCTTCAAGGGAACCCCGGGGGCGGGCTTCACGCTCGCTCACACCATCGCCCACGACGAACCACACCCGCTCAACGAGCCCTTCAGTCTCGAACGGTTCGAGACGGGCATGCTGATCGACGAGCACGGCGCTGCTGCCGTGGCGCACTAGAGGGAGCGAACATGCTGCAGATCAATTGCCCGTGGTGCGGTCCACGGGACGAGACCGAATTCCATTACGGGGGAGAGGCCCACGTGCCCTACCCCCGGGACCCGTTCGAGCTGGACGACCACCAGTGGGCCCGCTACCTGTTCTACCGCGCCAACCCGCGGGGGCTGCTCTCCGAGCGCTGGTCCCACGCCGCCGGCTGCCGCCGGTGGTTCAACGCCGTGCGTGACACGGTGACCTACGAGTTCAAGACCGAGTACAAGATGAGCGACCCCCGGCCGGACCTGGGAAATGTTGGAGGTGCCCTGTGAGCGAACAGACCCATCGCCTAACGGCCGAGCGTGCCGCCGGCCACGGCATCGACCGTTCCACCCCGCTGGAGTTCACCTTCGAGGGCGCCCGGTACACGGGCTTCCGCGGGGACACCGTGGCCTCCGCGCTGGTGGCCAACGGCAAGATCGATTGCGCCCCGTCCATGTACCGGCGCCGCCCCCGCGGGCTGTACTCCGCCGGTGTGGAGGAGCCCAACGCGCTGATCAAGGTCACTCCCCGTCACCAGCAGGACGTGGCCGAGTCCATGCTGCAGGCCACGGTCACCGAACTGACCCCCGGGATGGACGCCGTCTACCTCGGAGGCCACGGGCAGTTGGACCCCGAGACCGACCGCGCCTACTACGACCGCAAGTACGTCCACACGGACGTGCTTGTGATCGGCGCGGGCCCGGCGGGACTGTCCGCCGCCCGGGACGCCGCGGCCTCCGGGGCACGCGTGATCCTCATGGATGACCAGCCGCGCCCGGGCGGGGCCCTGCTGTCCGGCAAGGGTGAGCGCATCGACGGTGTCCCGGCCCTCGAATGGGTCGAACGCGTGAGCGCCGAGCTGGAGGCGGCCGAGGAGGTCACGGTGCTCACCCGCACCACCGCCATCGGCAGCTACGACAGCAACTACGTGGTGGCCGTCCAGCGCCGCACCGACCACCTCACGGGGGAGGTGCCCCGGGGCGTGTCCCGCGAGCGGGTGTGGCACGTGCGGGCCCGGCAGGTGGTGCTCGCCCAGGGCACCCACGAACGCCCCGTGGTCTTCCGCAACAATGACCGCCCCGGGATCATGCTGGCCTCCGCGGTGCGCAGCTACCTCAACCGCTACGGCGCCGCCGCCGGCTCCACCGTGGTGGTGGCCACCACCAACGACTCCGCCTACCGGCTCGTGGCGGATCTCGTGGAGCGAGGCATCACGGTCGCCGGGATCGTGGACGCCCGCCCTCAGGCATCTGCGGTGTCCGCCGAGATGGCCGAGGCCGGTGGCCTGTCGGTGCGCTACGGCTCGGCCGTGATCGACACCACCGCCGACGCGGACGGGCGCGTGAGCGGCGTCGTCGTCAGCGCGCTCGACGATGCGGGCGAGCTCGCCGGCGAGCCCGAGACCATCGAGGCGGACCTGTTGGCGGTGTCCGGTGGTTGGAATCCCGTGATCCACCTGCACAACCAGCGCCGCGGCCCGCTGCGCTGGAACGAGACGATCGCCGCGTTCGTGCCCGAGACCGCGATTGCCGGCCAGCACGTGGCCGGCGGGACCGCGGGCACCCTGGACCTGGCTGGGTGCCTGGTCGAGGGTGCCCAGGCCGGGGCGAACGCCGCCCGCGCGGCGGGCTTCAGCGCCACGGCGCGTGCCGCTACGACGCAGCCGGAGGCCCCTGGGATCGTACGCCCGCTGTGGCTGGTCCCCGGCGCCGAGGGCGAGCCCGGCACCTGGGACGAGCACTTCGTGGACTTCCAGCGCGACCAGGCCGTCAAGGACGTGATGCGTTCACTGGGCGCCGGCATGCGTTCGGTGGAGCACGTCAAGCGCTACACCTCGATCTCCACGGCTAACGACCAGGGCAAGACCTCCAGCGTGAACACCATGGGCGTGATCGCCACCGCGCTGGGCGGCAGCTCCCCGGACGAGATCGGCGTGACCGCCTTCCGCGCCCCCTACACCCCCGTGGCCTTCGCGGCGCTCGCGGGTACCCAGCGCGGGCAGATGTTCGACCCGGCCCGGTTGTCCGCGCCCCACGAGTGGCACCTGGCGCACGGTGCGAAGTTCGAGGACGTGGGGCAATGGAAGCGGCCGTGGTTCTACCCCCAGGACGGGGAGGACATGGACGCCGCAGTGCTTCGCGAGTGCGCGGCCGTCCGCGACTCCGTGGGGTTCATGGACGCCACCACCCTGGGAAAGATCGAGATCCGCGGCAAGGACGCGGGGGAGTTCCTCAACCGCGTCTACACCAACGCGTTCAAGAAACTGAAGCCCGGTATGGGCCGCTACGGCGTGATGTGCAAGCCGGACGGCATGGTCTTCGACGACGGCGTGACGCTGCGGCTGGACGAGGACCGATACTTCATGACCACCACCACCGGTGGGGCCGCCAACGTGCTGGACTGGCTCGAGGAGTGGCTGCAGACCGAGTGGCCGGAGTTGGACGTGGTGTGCACCTCCGCGACTGAGCAGTGGACCACCGTGGCCGTGGCCGGGCCCCGTTCCCGGGACGTGGTCGCGAAGCTCGTACCGGAGCTGAACGTGTCCAACGACGCGTTCCCGTTCATGGCCTACCGTGAGGTCTCCCTGGCCAGCGGGATCCCCGCGCGCATCTGCCGGATCTCGTTCTCGGGGGAACTCGCGTTCGAGATCAACGTGCCCACGTGGTGGGGAGCGGAGGTCTTCGAGGACGTGTGGCAGGCCGGTCAGGAGTACGGCATCACTCCCTACGGCACCGAGACCATGCACGTGCTGCGTGCCGAGAAGGCCTTCCCGATCGTGGGTCAGGACACGGACGGCACCGTCACCCCGCAGGATCTGGGGATGGATTGGGTGGTGTCCAAGCGTAAGGACTTCATTGGCAACCGCTCGTACTTCCGCAAGGGGCTGGAGGGCGAGGTGCGCAAGGAACTGGTCGCCGTGCTGCCCGTGGACACCGACTACAGGTTGCCGGAAGGTACCCAGCTGGTTAAACAGGGCACACCGATCACTCCTCAGGAGGGACCCGTGCCCATGGAGGGGCATGTGACCTCCAGTTATAACAGTGCCGCGCTGGGTCGGACCTTCGGGCTGGCCCTGATCAAGGACGGCCGCAACCGCATCGGTGAGACCCTGCAGGCACCCCTGGACGGGCAGCTGGTGGACGTGCTGGTGGCCGAACCCGTCGTTTACGACCCGGAAGGAAAGCGTCGAGATGGCTGAGCAAACCATGATGAACAGGGCCGAGCGCACGGCGGAGCACGCGGCGCACTTGCGCCGCAGCCCCGTCGAGCACCTGGCCGGGGAGATGAAGAGCGCGAGCGTGCCCGGCGAGCGCGGGGTGAGTCTGCGGGAGGTGCCTTTCCTGACCATGGTCGGGATCAGGGTGACGCCGGGGACCCCCGCCGCGGAGGCGGTCACCGAGGTGCTCGGCGTGGGGCTCCCCGCCGAGTGCGGTGAGGTCACGGGGGACACCTCGGAGGCAGCCGTGGTGTGGCTGGGCCCGGACGAGTTCTTGGCCGTCACCGGGGACGAGGTCGCCCCCGTGCCCGGACTGGACACCCGCTCCGAGCGCGACCCGGGCGCCCTGCCCACCCTGGCCACCCACCCGCTCGCGCAAAAGCTCGCGGCGGTCTTCGTCGAGGGTGGCCCGGCCGGGCAGGCCGTGGACCTGTCCGCCAACCGCACCACGCTGGAGCTGTCCGGGCCCTCGGCGCGCGCCGTCTTGGAGAAGGGCTGCCACGTGGATCTGCACCCGCGCAGCTTCACCCCCGGGCGGGCGGTGTCCACGTTGCTGGGTCCGGTACCCGTCCTGCTGTGGCAGACGGAGGACCTCACCTACCGGATCATGCCCAGGGCGTCCTTCGCCGATTACACGGTCCGGTGGCTCCTGGACGCGATGGTGGAGTACTCCGGGGAAGAAGTCGCCTGAGGGTTCCGCCCGTGACGGTCACCATCAGCTCACGGGCGGAACCACCACAGTCGTGAAAGATCGAAGAAGGAGTTGCCTCGTGACGGACGTACAACGGGCGCGCACCGGCGCTGAGACCACCGAACTGGTTCTGACCCTCGACTGCCCGGAGGACGTGGGTATCGTGCACGCGGTCACCGGCGTGCTGCTTGAGCACGGGTGCACCATTGCGGAACTGAAGCAGTTCGACGATCGCCGTCAGGAACGGTTCTTCATGCGCGTCCACGTGGTGTCATCCAGGGGTGAGGCACTGGATGAGCAAGCGCTGCGGGCGGACTTGGAGCCGGTGGCGCAGCGGTTCCACATGAACTGGGAGCTGCGACCTCACGGGCAGAAGCGCCGCGTGCTGGTGATGGTCTCCAAGTACGGTCACTGCCTCAATGACCTGCTGTTCCGTGCCCGAGTGGGGGAACTTCCCATTGAGATCGTGGCGGTGGTGTCCAACCATCTGGATCACCAAGGACTGGTGGAATGGCACGGCATCGACTTCCATCACGTGCCCGTGACCAAGGAGAACAAGCCGGAGGCGGAGACACGACTCCTGGACCTGGTGGACCAGTACACCGTGGATCTGGTGGTGCTCGCCCGGTACATGCAGGTACTGAGTGAGTCCCTGGTGGAACGCATGCGGGGCCGGGTCATCAACATCCACCACTCGTTCCTCCCCAGTTTCAAGGGCGCCAAGCCGTACCACCAAGCCTACGAACGGGGGGTGAAGACGGTGGGAGCCACCGCACACTACGTGAGTGACGAACTGGATGAGGGTCCCATCATTGCCCAGCAGGTCCTGGAAGTCGATCACACGCACGGCCCGGAAGACCTAGTAGCCGCGGGGCGGGACTCGGAATGCAAGGCGCTGTCCAACGCTGTCCGGTGGCACTGCGAAGGCCGGGTGATTCTCTCCGGGCACCGCACGGTGGTGTTGCGGTAGCCGAAGTGGCCGTCTCATCCGCAGGCGGTCTGTGCGGCCCGGTATCGCCGGAGCCAACATTGATAGTGTTCAAGGATCAGTCCCACGAGAAAACCGGAGGTGAGATCGTGGCACTTAGCGCATTAGATCTGTTCTCAGTAGGTATCGGCCCGTCCTCGTCCCACACGGTGGGTCCCATGCGGGCCGCCCGGCTGTTCGTCGAGGGCCTTGAGCAGGACGGCCTGCTGGAATCGGTGGCCCGCGTTCATTCCCAGCTCTTCGGCTCCCTGGGCGCCACGGGCTGGGGCCACGGGTCCGATAAGGCTGTGATCTTGGGCCTGATGGGCGAGGATCCCGAGACGGTGGACACCGACTCCGCCGATGATCAGGTCCAACGGGCCACTGAAGCCCGAAAGCTGCTGCTGGGGGGGCGTCAGGAGATCAATTTCGACCGTTCGAACGACGTGATCATGCATCGTCGAAAGTCCTTGCCCACTCACCCCAACGGCATGAGTTTCGAAGCCTACGATGCCGTCGGTGAGCTGGTGCGCGAACGCGTCTACTACTCGGTGGGTGGCGGTTTCGTGGTGGACGAATCGGCCTCCGGCTCGGACAAGGTCGTCGCGGACACCACCCCCGTGAAGTACCCGTTCAACACCGGTGACGAATTGCTCGCCGTGTGCGAGACCGAGGGGCTGTCCATTGCCCAGGTCATGATCGCCAACGAAGAATCGTGGCGCCCCTTGGAGGAGACCCGAGCGCAACTCCTGCACATCTGGGATGTCATGCAGGAGTGTGTCGAGAACGGGTGCACGCGCGAGGAGAAGACGCTGCCCGGGGGACTGAAAGTGCGGCGTCGGGCCCCGGAACTGCGCAAGCGATTGCTCGCCAAGGAAGCCGACAACGATCCCATGCGCGGCATGGACTGGGTCAACCTGTGGGCGCTCGCGGTCAACGAGGAGAACGCGTCCGGCGGTCGCATCGTCACCGCGCCCACTAATGGCGCGGCGGGCATCATCCCGGCGGTGCTGCACTTCTACACGCGCTTCATGGAGGACGCCAGCGATGACGAAGTGCTCAACTTCCTGCTGACCGCCGCTGCGATCGGCATTATCATCAAGGAAAACGCGTCGATTTCCGGCGCCGAGGTCGGCTGTCAGGGTGAGGTGGGCTCGGCGTGCGCCATGGCGGCAGCGGGCCTGTGTGCCGTGATCGGTGGGACCCCGCGTCAGGTGGAGAACGCCGCCGAACTGGGAATCGAGCACAACCTGGGTCTGACGTGCGATCCCGTGGGTGGTCTGGTGCAGATCCCGTGTATCGAGCGCAACGCGATCGCCAGCGTCAAGGCCATCAACTCGGCGCGGTTGTGCATGCACGGCGACGGCGAACACAAGGTCTCGTTCGATCAGGTCGTGAAAACCATGCGCGAGACCGGCGCGGACATGAAGGTCAAGTACAAGGAAACCTCCCGCGGTGGCCTGGCGGTCAATGTGATCGAGTGTTGAGCGCGGCAATTCCATCGTGACCACATCCATTCTGTTGCTCGCCGACACCCACCTCCCCAAACGCGCCAAAGCCCTCCCGGATCAGGTGTGGGGGGAGGTGGACGCCGCAGATGTCGTGATCCACGCCGGCGACTGGGTGGACCTGGACACCTTTGAAGCCCTCCGGAACAGGGCCCGGCGCTTGATTGCCGTGTGGGGCAATAATGACGGTCCGGAATTACGAGAGCTCATGCCCGAGACCGTTCACTGGGACATGGCGGGTCTGCGCTGGGCCATGACGCATGAATCCGGAGCGTCGAGCGGGCGCGAGAAACGCATGGACAAGGCGTTCCCTCACACCGACGTTTTGATCTTCGGTCACAGCCACATCCCCTGGGATTCCGTGTCACCCGCGGGCATGCGCCTGCTCAATCCGGGCTCACCCACGGATCGCCGCCGCCAGCCGCACTGCACGTACATGCGGGTCACCGCCGACGACGGCGCGCTCACCGCGGTCCAGCTGGTCCGGTTGCCTCCCCGCACGTGATCACTCAGGGGTGCGGAAGCCGAATTGATGCTCGTCCACGGGTCCATTACGGTCACTCACGGCCGAACATCACCTCGAAAGGCTTAACGTCCCATGAGCGACACCGTCACCGAGCGTCCCGCCGCACAGCACGGGGTGGTCAAGGACCTGTCCTTCCTGGATCGTTGGCTGCCCGCGTGGATCATTGCGGCCATGGTGGTCGGCCTATTCCTGGGGCGCGTGGTCCCCGGCCTGGGCACCGCACTCGAAGCGGTGAAGGTCGGTGAGGTCTCACTGCCCATCGCCATCGGCCTGCTGGTCATGATGTACCCGGTGCTGGCGAAGGTGCGTTATGACGAGACCCACCGGGTCACGGGGGATCGCAAGCTGTTGGGTCTCTCCTTGGTGCTCAACTGGCTCGTGGGTCCCGCGCTGATGTTCGCCCTGGCGTGGATCTTCCTTCCGGACTTGCCCGAATATCGCACTGGGTTGATCATCGTGGGTCTGGCCCGCTGTATCGCCATGGTGCTGATTTGGAACGACCTGGCCTGCGGCGACCGGGAGGCCGCCGCGGTTCTGGTTGCGATCAACTCGGTGTTCCAGGTGATGGCGTTCGGTCTGCTGGGCTGGTTCTACCTGCAGCTCTTGCCCTCCTGGCTGGGGCTGCCCACCACGAGCGCCCAGTTCAGCATGGGTGCCATTGTGTTGTCCGTCCTGGTGTTCTTGGGGATCCCCTTGCTGGCGGGATTCCTCACGCGAACTCTCGGCGAACGCGCCAAAGGGCGAGAATGGTACGAAAACACGTATCTGCCCACGATCGGCCCGTTCGCTCTCTACGGTTTGCTGTTCACCATCGTCTTGCTGTTCGCGCTCCAGGGCGATGCCATTACCTCCAACCCGTGGGACGTCGCGCGGATCGCGCTGCCGTTACTGGTGTACTTCCTCGCGATGTTCGGCGTTGGCCTGTTGGCCTCGCGCGGAATGGGCCTGAACTACGCCAAGTCCACCACGGTGGCGTTCACCGCTGCGGGCAACAACTTCGAACTCGCGATCGCCGTGGCCATCGGAACATTCGGGGTCACCTCGGGTCAGGCGCTCGTCGGTGTGGTGGGTCCGCTCATCGAGGTACCCGTTCTGGTGGCACTGGTCTACGTCTCGCTGTGGGCCGGCCGCAAGCTGTTCCCCGGCGACCGCACCGTTCCCATTCGCTGACACACAGTCATCGGCTCAAACGGATGCGCCTGATCCGCGACGACATCGCGGCTAGCGCGGAGAACCTTCTGGCCGGACTCACGCAGTAGCCACCGCCCGGGATTTAGGGTGGGGTCATGAGGCTGTTTGCGGCTGTTTATCCCACGAGGACCGCGCGCGAGCACTTGTGCGGTGCCCTGCGTGAGGTCCGAGAGATCACGGGCACGGCCCTGCGCTGGGCTGATCCAGAGCAGTGGCACGTCACGCTCGGTTTCTACGGTGATCAGCCCGAGGGCGCGCTGCCCGACCTCGCGGAGCATCTGAGCGGCGTCGCCCGCGAGACCGCGCCGTTCACCTCGTGCTTGCGAGGGGCCGGGTCGTTCTCCGGGACCACGCTGTGGCTGGGGCTGGGCGGCCAATCCGATCGCATGGTCGACCTCATGCGGGCCTGCTCTCTCCATGAGGAGGAGCGCGCCCGGCAAAGAGCCCACCTCACGGTGGCGCGTATGTCCCGCGCCGAGCGGACTCGCAAGGCCCGCGAACAACGGCGCCGCTCGCGCACCATTGCGCGCCCCTCTCCCGAGCTGTCGGACGTGGTGCACGCGCTGTCCGTGTACAAGGGCCCCGAATGGACCGTCAGCGACATCAGGTTGATGGCCTCGGTGCTGGGTGAGGGCCGGGGCGGGGGAGCACTGCATCACGAGGTGGAACGCTTTCCATTGCGGGGGCGGTGAACCACACGGCACGACCCTGCGGCGAGTTCCAGTTCATTTTCGACGTCGGTCAGGTCTCATTCCCGAGTTCTTCGCGGAGCTCCCCGGGTGATGTGCACTTCAGTGGCTGCGGTCGGTGAGGTGGGGCAGGCCGTGCTTGTCGACCCGGCGGCGGGAGATCTCGTAGCCGATATTGGTGCCCACGAGAATCAGCACGCCCGCGATCAGGCTGTAGTACCAGTGGGGATTCCGGACGTCGAACATCATGTACCCGGCCACGGCCACGAGGAACACGAGGCAGACCCAGTTGGTGATCGGGGCGCCGGGCATCCGGAAGCCGACGGCGTGGGCGTCGCCCCGGGCGACCGCGCGTCGATAGCCCAGATGGGAAACGAAGATAGAGATCCAACCGAAGAGGATGAAGACCGCGCAGGCGCTGAGAACGACCTCGAAGGCGTGGGAGGCGCCCAGGAAGTAGATCATGATGATCCCGGCCAGATAGACCCCCAGGATGGTGATGAGAGCGCCGGAGGGCACGCCACGGCGGGAGACCGTGGAGGTGACCCTGGGTGCCTGCCCGTGGGCTGCGAGATTGCGCAGCAGCCGCACACAGGCGTACAGGGTCGCATTGACACCGGAGATCGCTGCGGTCAGGACCACGAAATTCATGATCCCGGCCAGCGCCGGGATGTTCAGTGACGCCAGTGCGGTCACGAAGGGGGACTCGGAGCCGGAATACTGCGAGGTCGGTAAGAGCATCGAGAGCACCAGGATGGATCCGATGTAGAACAAGGCGATGCGCAGCACCACGGACCGGATGGCCCGTGGCATGGACGCCTGCGGATCTCTCGCCTCACCAGCGGAAACACCGACGACCTCGATCGCCGAGAAGGAGAAAACCACCCCGGCCAGCACGATGACCAAGGGTAGGGCGCCGTGGGGCGCGAAACCGCCGGCCCACAGATTCGTCAACGATGCCTGGGTGGGCGCACCGAAGACGTCGCCCGCAACGATCAGGACGAGCCCGGCCGCGAGGAAGAGCATGATGGCCAGGACCTTGATCGCCGAGGCCCAGAGCTCAACGACCCCGAACCATCGGACGCTGAGCAGGTTGACGGCCACGATCACCAGCGCCGCCACCAGCGACGGGATCCAACCGGGCATCGCCGGCCACCAGTACTGCACGTACACGGCCAGGGCCGAGATCTCCCCGACCCCGGCAATCGCCGCCAGGAAGACGTAGATCCACCCGGTGATGAACGCGAACCGGTTGGAGACGAACTCACGGGCGTAGGAGACCCAGGCCCCGGTGGTGGGGCGGTAGATGACCATCTCGCCCAGAGCGCGCATCAACAGGTAGACGACCACGCTGACGACCAGGTACGAGAGCACCAGCGCGGGTCCGGCGGTCGCCAGGCGATCCCCGATGCCAAGAAAAAGCCCGACACCGACGGCGCCGCCGATCGCGATCATCTGGATCTGGAAGTTGCCCAGGGAGTGTTTGTACCCGGCGTCACCCCGATCCTTGTACATGCTGATCGCGCCGGTCACCGGCGCGTCCGGGTGGATGGGCATACGGGTCTCCTTCGAGCGGAAATGATGTGGCTTATAGGGTGACACAGGCCATGAGCGTCGTCCACGTATTCGACCGATATGAGCTAAAAAAGTCTCAAAGGCTTCACAGGTACAAATATTTGTGCTGATATTGAACTAATCCGGATCGGTTGCCGGACCCGGGGCGGGACGCTCCGTGGCGCGGCGTTCCGCCGCTTGCATTCACCGGCACCAGCACGACAACGAGAGGACGGCGACCATGGCGCTCGACGTGATCTTCACGAACGGACGGATCCGCACCCAGGACGAGGACCGCCCCATGGCCCACAGCCTCGGCATCCACCACGGTCGTGTCGTGAGCCTGGATGACGACCTGCCTGCCTCCGCGTTCGACCGGGTCGTGGACCTCGGCGGGGCGCCCGTGCTCCCGGGTTTCAACGATGCGCACTGCCACGTGAGCTTCGTCGGAGAGGCCCTGGTCCAGGTGGATCTGCGCCCCGAGGTCGCCCCCACTCGTGCACATCTACTGGCCGCCGTGGGCGAACGGGCGGCAAGTGTGTCCGTCGGGGAGTGGGTCGTCGGCGCCGGATACGACCAGAACTGCTTCGACGACGGTGCGCACCCCACCGCGGCCGAACTCGACGCCGTCGCCCCGGATCACCCGGTGTGGCTGTGGCACAACTCCCGGCACATGGGCGTGGCGAACACCGCGGCCTTCGCCGCGGCCGGCCTGCCCGAACGTACCGGGTTCCGGGTCCCGGAGGGAGGCGGCGTTCCTCTCGACGCCGAAGGTCGAGCCCTGGGCCTGCTGCAGGAGACGGCCAAGGCCCTCGTCACCGACGCGATCCCGGCGAAGACCACTGAGCAGGTCGCGGATCAGATCGCCGCGGCCTGTGACCAGTTGCTCGCCCACGGCATCACCTCCGCCACCGAGCCGGGCATCGGGGCGCCCGCCCACATCGGCCAGTGCGTCACCGATCTCGCCGCGTTCCAGCTCGCCCGCGAACAGGGCCGGCTGGGCGTGCGGATGACCGTGATGCCCTACCTGACCACGCTCCACCCCGTGGATCCCACCGGCCGCACGGTGGCCCAAGAGCTGCCGACCGAGGGCCGGCCCTTCGGGCTGGACCTCGGGATGCATACCGGTCTTGGCGACGACCGGTTGCGGATCGGCCCCGTGAAGGTACTGTCCGACGGCTCCCTCATCGGTCGCTCCGCGTTCATGTGCGCGGACTACGCCCTCGACGCGGAGCAAGGCGCGTCCAACCGGGGACTGCTCCAGTTCGCCCCGGAGTACCTGCGCACCCGACTGATCGCTGCCCACCGTGACGGTTGGCAGCTGGCCGTCCACGCCATCGGTGACGGTGCCGTGGACCTGGTTCTCGATATCATCGCCGAGGCGCAGGAACGGCACCCGCGACCGGATCCGCGTCACCGCATAGAGCATCTCGGGGTGGCCAGCGACGAACAGATCGACCGCTGTGTGGCCCTGGGTGTGGTCCCGGTGTCCCAGGGGCGCTTTGTCCGGGAGCTGGGAGACGGCGTGGCCCGGGCGCTGGGTCCCGCGCGCACCCCGCTGGCCTACCGGATGCGGTCCCTGCTCGAGGCCGGTATCAAGGCCCCGGCCTCGACCGACGCACCCGTCGTCGATGATCGACCACTGCTGAACATCCACGACATGGTCAACCGCCGCACCAGCTCCGGGGCCGAGTTCGGACCCGAGGAGCGCATCACGGTCGAGCAGGCCGTGCGCGCGTACACGGTGCACAGCGCCTGGGCCGTGCACCGTGAGCAGGACATCGGCACCCTGGCCCCCGGCATGCTGGCCGACTTCGTGGTGCTCTCCGAGGACCTCCACGAGGTGAACCCGCAGCACATCGAGGACGTCCAAGTGATCGCCACCGTCGTCGGTGGCGACCTTGTCCACGGCTCTCTCGACTGAGACCCTACAATTCCGCGGTACCACGATCGTGCGGCCCGCACCACGCAGACTTTCCCCCCTCCGCCGGCGAGGCGGGGGACGAGACCAAGGAGCACCATGACCACCCAGTCCGCAGGCCATTTGATCGTCGAATCACTGAAAGTCCACGGCGTCGAGCGGGTCTTCTCCGTGCCCGGGGAGAGCTACCTGGATCTGCTCGACGGACTCTACGGGTCCGGGATTGAGAACGTCGTGTGCCGCCAGGAGGGCGGTGCGACCTACATGGCCGAGGCGGTCGGTAAGGCAACCGGCCGGCCCGGCGTGGCGATGGTCACCCGCGGGCCCGGCGCTGCCAATGCTTTTGTGGGTATCCATCTGGCGTGGCAGGACTCCACCCCGTTGGTGCTGTTCGTCGGCCTGATCCCGTTCGGCCACCGCATGAAGGAGGCGTTCCAGGAGTTCGACCCCCACGCCTGGTTCGGCACCCAGGCCAAGCGCGTGTTCGTGCTGGACGAAGCCGCCCGGGCGTCCGAAATCGTGGCGCAGGCCTTCTTCGCGGCGACCTCGGGCCGACCAGGTCCCGTCGTCGTCGGCCTGCCTGAGGACATCCTGGCCCAGGTGGTCGACAGCCCCGTCCACCCGCCCGTGCCCGTCACCGAGGGCGCCGTCAGCGCGGAGGAGCTCGCCGAGCTCACCGCGGCCCTCGAAGGCGCACACCGCCCGGCCCTGCTCGTGGGTGGGCCCCGCTGGACTCCTGAGGCCGCCGTCCAGGTGACCCGCTTCGCCGAGGCCAACAGGATCCCGGTACTCTCTGACTGGCGGGCCGCCGACCGTGTCCCCTGGGACTCCCCGGTCAACGCCGGCGAGCTCGGCTATGGCCGGGCCGCCGCGACCTGCGAGGTGCTGGAGCGGGCGGACGTTCTAGTGGTGGTCGGCGGAACCCTCTCCGACGTCCCCACCGACGGCTTCACCCTGCGCCAGGACCCTGCGGCCGTGAACTGGGTCGTCAACATCGACCCCTCCCTGCGACAGCACTCCGGGGCGGTCACCCGCCACCTCCTGGCCAGCCCCGTGGCCTTCGGCCGGGCTGTCGAGAACCTGACGCTGGGTGATCACGCGGACTGGAACGCGTGGGTCCGCGCCGCGGCGGAGGACCACGCCCGCACGGTCGCGATTCCGGAGCAGCCCGGGGCGAACCGGCCGGGCACGGCCAACATGACGAGGGTCATGGCCGAGATCCGCCGGCACTTACCCGCCGACGCCGCCGTGGCGTACGGCTCCGGCAACCACACGGCGTGGGCGCACTACTACTTCCCCTCCACCGTCTACCCCTCCCAGTTCTCGGTGCGCAACGGCACCATGGGCTACAGCATCCCCGCCGCGGCCGCCGTCTCCCTCACCCGGCCCGAGCGTTTCGTCGTCGCGGTCGCCGGGGACGGGGAATTCCAGATGAACAGCCAAGAACTGGCCACCGCCGTGCAGTACGGGGCAAAGGCCCTGGTCCTCGTGATGGACAACGGCCAGTACGGCACCATTCGCTCCCATCAGGAAGCCCACTACCCGGGCCGCGTCTCCGGAACACAACTGGTCAACCCCGACTTCGCCGCCCTCGCCGCCGGCTATGGCGCGTTCGGCGCCGTCCTCGACGACGACGACGCCATCGAGGAGACGATCACCGCCGCCGTGAACGCTGTGCGCTCCGGCCGGCTGGCCGTGGTCCATGTCAAGGTTGACCGCGCCCTCATGCTGCCCTCCGCGAACTGACCGACCCCCTCCCAGGAGCCCCACCATGTCCCACACCACCGATACCGACCACAACACCGCTCTCGGGTTCGGTCTTGAGCACTGCGCCACGGGCGTGCGCAATGCGAAGGCCTCCGAGGTTCGCAAGGTTTTTGCCATGTCCGCCCGTCCCGGCATGATCTCCTTCGCCTCCGGGCTGCCCGAGCTCGGTGCCCTGCCCTACGATCAGCTGGCCGACATCGCTGCCGGTCTGTTGCGTGAGCGGGGCCCCGAGGTCATGCAGTACGGGGCGAGCACCGGAACCCCCGGGCTCAAGGAACAGATCCTGGGGCTCATGCGGCTCGAGGGCATCGACAACGCCGCCCCCGACGACGTTGTGGTCACCACCGGATCCCAGAACGGCCTGGATTTGCTGACCCGTATTCTTGTCGACCCGGGAGACGTGGTCTTGGCCGAATCGCCCTCCTACTCGGGCGCCCTGGCCGTCTTCACCGGGGCGCAGGCCGAGGTCGTGCATGTCCCCTCGGATGATCAGGGTCTGCTGCCCGACGAGCTCGAGCGCACCATTGCACGCCTCCAGGGGCAGGGGCGGGCGATCAAATTTCTCTACACCATTCCCAGCTACCAGAACCCCGGCGGGACGATGCTGTCGCAGGAGCGCCGCGACCGCGTCCGACAGATCTGCGCGGACGCCCATGTGCTCGTGGCGGAGGACAACCCCTACGGCCTGCTCGGCTTCGATGGGACGCCCGCCCGAGCGATGCGCGCCGACGACCCGAACGTGGTCTACCTCGGCTCGTTCTCCAAGATGTTCGCCCCCGGCCCGCGCGTGGGCTGGACCGTGCTGCCGTCCTCCCTGGCCCGTCCCTTCGGGCTGCAGGCCGAGGCTGCGGTGCTGAACCCCTCCGTGCTCACGCAGGAGATCGTTGCCGCCTACCTGCGGGACACCGACTGGCAGGCCGTGCTCGAGCACTACCGGGCGCTCTATGCCAGGCGCGCCGAGGCCATGGTGCGCGGGCTCCAGGAGCACATGCCGGAAGGTGTCACCTGGAACGTGCCGCGGGGCGGATTCTACTGCTGGCTGAGTCTCCCGGAGGGTGTGGATTCCTACGAGCTGTGCTTGGCCGCCATCGACCAGGGTGTGGTCTTTGTCCCCGGCACCGCGTTTTACACCGACGGACGCGGGCACCGGGAGGCCAGACTCTCCTACTGTCACCCCACCGAGGAGAAGATTGCCGAGGGCACCCGTATCCTTGGCGCCACCCTCACCTCGTTCCTGAACCGGTAAGACCGAGTCAGCAGGAACCTCAGCTCAAGGGCAGTTCCGGGACGATGAACCGCTCGCTGGCACCGCCTCGTGGGTCCAGGACCCACCCCAGGCGCTTCACGGGACGCAAAGAGATCACCGACTGCTGGATTTCGATGCCCGGTACCAACTCCTGGATTCGCTGCTCGGTCTCCAGAACGTGTGCCACGGAGCTCAGCCACATCACCACCAAGAAGTTGGCGCGACCAGTCACCGAGGCCAAAACCCGTGTGCGGGAGTCCTCGGCCAGCCGCTCGGCGGCGGCCGCGTGCTCTGCGGCATCCAGGCGGGTGAACCACTGAACGGTGAGCGGGAAGCCGGCCAGGGGCTAGGCCACATCGCAGCGCAGGTTGAGCATCCCGCTGGCCAGTACCTTCTGCAGGTGGCGCCGCGCGGTGGCCGGGTGCAGTCCGGTGAGCCGGGCGATCTCGGCGGCGCTGGCGCGGGCGTCGCGCATGAGCACCTCCACGACCGCCCGGTGCTCCTCCTGCAACGATGCCCGCCGGGGCAGTTCCTCCTGTTCCCGCGCGGCCACCGACTGCACCTGCGCGAGCTGCTCCGAGTCCAGGACATCGAGCCGCCACCGGTGCCCGGCCACGTGCAGGTGGGAGGAGAGCATGACCCGGATCCCGCCGACGCCCGCCACCGGGGAGATCCGCTCTTCGACCAGCTCGCTGAGCGCGGCGAGGTCCTGCGTCACCACGGTGAGCCCGATGTCAGGATCCCCGGAGAAAGCGTCCACGGACAGTACCTCGGGCATCGCCACGAGTTCGGCCAGGGCGTCCCCCCGCGTACCGGGACGGCAGGACAGCTCCACGAAGGCGAGCCCGGCCGGGGTGTCGGAGATGTCGAGTTGCGCGGTCAGCCACGCGGCACCGGTTTCCCGGAGCCGTTCCCAGCGAGTTGCGAGTGTCGTGGGGTGCGCGCCCAGGATCTCCCCGGCGTCGCCCCACGTGATGCGAGGCGCCCACTGCAGGACGTTGACCAACGCGAGGTCCTGCTCGGACAGTCCCGGGTCCTCGTGGTGGCGCTCTGTCATGGGTCCTCCGGTTTCTCCTCATGACGATCCTAACTGACCGGACGATCCCGGGCGTGCCAGGGTGCAGACAATTTTTGTAATGGGAATAATCAATGCAATTTTTTGCGGAAGTCTAGCCATCGAGTGAGTTATAGATCACACTATTTTCAGGCAGTCGCACAAAAGCTTCAGAATGTGTCGGCCGTGCCCCGAACCCTCGACCGTCAGGATCCCGCCCATGAGCTCCACCGCTACCGGCGCCCACACCACGCCGTCGCCCGTCGCTGCTCCGCAGTCGACGCGCAAGACCCTGTTCAACACCGGCATCGGCAACGCCCTCGAGTGGTACGACTGGGGTATCTACGCCACCTTCGCGATCTACTTCGCCGGCGAGATCTTCAACCCTGAGGATCCGGTGGCCGCGATCCTGGGTGCCATGGCCGTGTTCGCCGTCGGTTTCGTCTTCCGCCCGCTGGGAGGCTTCCTCTTCGGCTGGATGTCGGACCGCTTCGGCCGCAAGTCGTCCATGGTTTCCACCGTGGGATCCGCCTCTCTCGGTTCCCTGCTGATCGCCGTGGTGCCCTCCTACGAGTCCATCGGTTTCTGGGCCGCCGCGATCCTGCTCCTGGCCCGCGTCCTCCAGGGCCTCGCCCACGGTGGCGAGATGCCCACGGCGCAGGCCTATATCGCCGAAGCGGCCCCGCGGGAACGCCGAGGCAAGTGGTCCTCGCTCATTTACGTCTCCGGTACCGCCGGCATCCTGATCGGCATCCTCATGGGGGTGCTCCTCGACCTCGTTCTCGCCGCCGAGGCCATGGCCGCATGGGGCTGGCGCATTCCCTTCGCGGTGGGTGCCCTCATGGGGCTGTGGGCGGTCATCGCCCGCTCCACGATGCACGAGACGCAGCACTTCACCGAGGAGCGCAAAGCCGACAGGCCCCGGATGTTGCCGGAGATCCGGCGTCACTGGCGCAGCGCCCTGCGCGTCATTGGCTTGTCGGTGGGCGGCACCGTCTGCTATTACGTGTGGTCCGTATCCGCCATCCAGCAGGCCGTCGTGGTCCACGGCATGGCCCAGGGCACGGCGCTGCAAGCGAGTCTGCTGGCCAATCTGATTCTCATCTGCACGCTGCCGTTCTGGGGCGCGCTCTCGGACCGGATCGGGCGCAAGCCGTTGCTGATCCTCGGCAACGTGGTCCCGGCCCTGCTGTTCTTCCCCCTCAACGCCATGGTGGGACAGTCCTTCCTGTCCCTGTTCGTGCCAGCCACGATCATGCTGATTCTCATGGGATCGGTCCTCGCTATCACCCCGGCCGTGTTCAGCGAGCTGTTCCCCACCCGCATCCGCACCATCGGCGTGGCCGTGCCCTACTCGTTCGCCGTGGCGATCTTCGGCGGCACCGCGCCGTACCTGCAGAACTGGGTCAGCACCACCTACTCCGTGGGCGCTTTCTCCTTCTACGTCATCGTGCTGCTGGTGGTCTCGGTTGTCGTGGCCGCCACACTGCCGGAGACGAGAGCCAAGGATCTGCGCCACTGACATGCCACACGGTGCCTCGACCCCCCCGCGGGGGTCGGGCACCCGCCCGGTCCCACCGCCCCGAAAGAACGGACCCCATGACAAAGACCACCACGACCGCCAGCAGCGCGCTCAAGCAACGCATCGTCGAGCACCTCGACGAGCGCCGGGAACAGCTCTTGGACTTCAGCCACCGGCTCCATCGGAACCCGGAGCTGGGCTGGGAGGAGGTCAAGGCCTCCGGCTGGTTGGCGGAGGAGTCCGCGAGCGGCCGCGGAGCGCGGGTCCAGCAAGGCCTCGGTGCCCTGCCCACGGCGGTGCGCGCCGAGGCCGGCACGGGTGAGCTGGTGGTGACGGTGTGCGCGGAGTACGACGCGCTGCCCGGCGTCGGCCACGCATGCGGGCACAACGTCATCGCCGCCGCCGGGCTCGGGGCGTTCCTGGCCCTGGCCGAGATCGCCGAGGAGATCGGCGTCACCGTCCGGCTGCTGGGCACCCCCGCCGAGGAGAACGGCGGGGGTAAGATCGTCATGCTCGAGCAGGGCGAGTTCGAGGGCACCCACCTGGCCATGATGGTCCACCCCATGAACCAGGAACGCTCGAACATGCTTCCCATGGCCTGCGCCGGGTACACCGCCGCCTACACCGGGCGCAGCGCCCATGCCTCCGCCATGCCCTGGGACGGTATCAACGCCCTCGATGCCATGGTCATCGCCAACACGGCGATCGGCCTGGCCCGTCAACAACTCGAGCCGGACCAGCAGGTCCACGCGATGCTCACCGGGGCCGGGGACGCCCCCAACGTCATCCCCGGTAACTCCTCCGGAATGTTCATGACCCGCGCGCACACCCTGGCGTCCCTGGAACGGGTTGATGAGACGCTGCGCCGCTGTCTCGAGGCCGGGGCGCTGGCCACCGGTTGTTCCCTGGACCTGCAACAGGTCGGTCGTTCATACTCCCACATGGAATCCGACACCGGGCTCGAGGCCCTCTGGACGGAGAACCTCCGCAGCCGCGGGCGCGAGCCGCTCCCGGCGGACACCCGCGGCGGCTCCACGGACATGGCCAACGTGTCCCTGCGGTTCCCGACCATCCACCCCACGATTCAGATCTGCGCGGATGTTCCCGTCCACAACGAAGCCTTCGCCGCCCACGCGGGCGGACCCGACGGGGACCGCGCCGTGCTCGACGGCGCCTACGGGCTCGCCGCCACGGCCGTGGACGCCGCGACGACCCCCGCCGTCCGGGCGAGGCTGCTCGCGGGGCAGCGCAGGCTGCGCCGCGACCTGCCCGCCTGATCGTTCTGATTGTTCCCAGGCGGGGGCGGTGATCCGGCACTCCGAGCCCACGATCAGGGGCGCGAGTAGGCTGGAGGCGTGAGCACTGCACCCGACCCCACCGTTGTCCTCGGTGACCGGTTCGCCCGGGAACTCAACGAAATGGCCGTCCCCTGGCACGGCCGGGAGGTGCCCGACGCGCGCCTGCTCGTGCTCAACGAACCCTTGGCCGCTGACCTGGGTCTGGACCCGGGGTGGTTGCGCACCTCCGACGGGTTGCGCCTGCTGGTCGGGAACCTCGTCCCGCAGGGTGCCGCACCGGTGGCGCAGGCGTATTCCGGGCACCAGTTCGGCGGGTTCTCCCCGCGCCTCGGTGACGGCCGCGCGTTGCTGCTGGGCGAGATCACCGATACCGCCGGCCGGCTGAGGGACATCCACCTCAAAGGCTCCGGCCCCACCCCGTTCTCGCGCGGCGGCGACGGACTGGCTGCCGTGGGGCCCATGCTGCGCGAATACGTCGTCAGCGAGGCCATGCACGCGCTGGGTGTCCCCACGACACGTTCCCTGGCCGTGGTCGGCACTGGGCAACGGGTACGTCGCGACACCTTGCTCCCCGGAGCCGTGCTGACGCGGGTCGCGAGCAGCCACCTGCGGGTGGGCAGTTTCCAGTACGCCCGCGCCACGGGCAATGTCGACCTGCTGCGCCGGCTCGCGGACCACGCGATCGACCGTCACTACCCCCACACCGCCAGCGCGGAGCACCCTTACCTCGCATTGTTCGAGGCGGTGGTCGCCGCGCAGGCGGAGCTGGTCGCGCAGTGGATGCTCGTGGGTTTCGTCCACGGAGTGATGAACACCGACAACATGACCATCTCCGGGGAAACCATCGACTACGGGCCGTGCGCCTTCATGGACGCCTTCGACCCGCGGACGGTGTACAGCTCCATCGACGAGACCGGCCGCTACTCCTACGGCAACCAGCCGTTCGTCGCGGAGTGGAACCTCGCGCGTCTGGGTGAGACCCTCCTGCCCCTCATGGGTGACGACCAGGACGACGCGGTGTCCCGGCTCAGCGAGGCGCTCGGGGCGTTCCGGGCGCACTACAGTAGCGCGTGGTCTGCGGGTATGCGGGACAAGCTCGGGTTGCCCGAGGCTCTGGACCGTGAGGTCACCGCTCCGCTGATCGACGAAATGGTCACCCTGCTGGGAGAGCACCGGGTGGACTACACCTCGTTCTTCCGGGGTCTCGGAGCGGTGGCCCGCGGTGACTCAGGATCCGCCCGGAGCATGTTCACGGATCCGGCGGCCTTCGATGTCTGGGCCGAGCGCTGGCGTGCCCTGGGCCCGGATGCGGAGCGCATGGACCGGGTCAACCCTGTCTACATCCCTCGCAACCACCTGGTCGAGGAGGCACTCGCCGCCGCCGAGAAGGGCGACACGGGCCCGCTCGATCGGCTCCTGGACGCCGTGATCCACCCCTACCACGAGCGCCCCGAGCTGCAACGCTACGCGGAACCCGCACCCGGGGGCTTCGGCCCCTACCGCACCTTCTGCGGGACCTGAGGCCCGGGGCAGCAAACCCCGTGTGGCGCTTTGTAGCATCTAGACTCGTGTCGTCATCCGCGGCCGCCTTCGGGTCCCGCCGTATCCGTACCCGATCCGCATCCCGGAGGAGCGACCGTGATCGACTCGCAGAACATCAGGGCCTACGTCGAGCGCATGGCCTCGGATGAGCCCGCCCCGGGCGGTGGCGCCGCCGCGGCTCTGCAACTCGCGCTGGGTGCGGCCCTGGTCGGTATGTCCGCCCGCTACACCACCGCCCCGGAGCACGCCGACGATGCCCGGCGCGCGGCAGGGCGCGCTGAGGAGCTCATTCCCGCGGCCCTGCGCCTGGCCGACGCGGACGCCGATGCGTTCGGGGCTCTCTCCGCGGCGTATGCACTCCCCAAGGCCTCGGACCGGGAACAGTCCGAGCGCTCCCGTGCGATCCAGGAAGCCACCGTGGGTGCCGCGCGGCCCCCGCGGGATCTCGTGGGCGTGGGCGCCGAGGTCTTCGAACTGACCCGCGAGCTGGAGACGTGGGTCAACCCCAACGTTCTCAGTGATGTGGCCGCGGCCGCCGAGGCCACCCGGGCCGCCATTGCCACGGCCGTGGTGACGATCGAGATCAACCTGGCCTCGCTCAAAGACCCCGCGACGCGGGATGAGCTGAGCGCTGACGTCGAACGCGCGGAGGAACTGGCCGAAGGCACCGCGCGGCTGGCGCGTCGGATCAGGGAGCGGATCCGCGCTTGACCGCGGCACAACCGGGTGTCATGACCGGCAGACGGTGGAAACGGGTGGGTGCGTGTGACTGATTCCGACCGTCCATCCGGTTCCGGGGTGTGGCTGTGGCTCTTGGTGGCCTGCGCGGTGCTCACCCAGTCCACGGTGAACCTGTTACGCCCGGTCACCTCCTACAAGCTGCTCGCGCTGCACGCGGATTCCGTGACCATTGGTCTCACCACGGCCGCCTACGCCCTGGTCCCGCTCTTCACCGCTGTGTGGCTCGGTCGGTACTCGGACCGTGCCCCGCAATTAAAACTCCTGACGCTGGCCGGGGTGGGGTTGCTGGTGGCCGGTGGGGCACTGCTGGCAGCCTCTCCCACGGTGTGGGCCATCGTGGCCGCCAGTGTGGTGCTGGGCATGGGCCACTTATGTTTCACCATCGGCGGGCAGGCCGCTATCGCCCGCTATGCCGCAGATCGTGATTTGGACAAGGGCTTCGGATGGTTCACCGCCGCCTTCTCCGCCGGGCAAATGATTGGCCCCTTGCTGGGCGGCTGGTTGGTGGGTCGGAGCGCCGGGGTTGATTCCGCAGAACGTTTGGCTGACGTCAATCAGGCCCTGTGGATAGGCACCGCACTGTCGCTTTTCGCCGTGCCGCTCTTGATCTTCCGGTTCACACCACCCAGATCGACGACGTCGCGGCCCGGCCAGCCGTGCACCGGCCAGGTGGGCCAGGTCTCGGCGGAAAAGCCCACGGTGCTCAGAGTGCTCAAGGTTCCCCGCGTGGGCTCCCACATGCTCGCTGCACTGTCCCTGCTGGCCATGCTGGACATCCTCACGGCGTTCCTCCCGGTCATTGGTGAAGAAGCGGGCGTGGCGCCCGCGGTGGTCGGTGTACTGCTGGGTGTCAGAGGCTTGGCGTCCATTGCCTCCCGAGTGCTATTGCCGTGGTTGTCAGGGCGTTTTTCTCGGAGCGCACTGCTGCTGACGTGCTTGTTCGGTGCTGGAATCACCTTGATCATCCCGCCCTTGTTGTTTCAGCATTTCTGGATCACGGCCGTGTTCTTGGCCATCGGCGGTTTTCTCCTGGGACTGGGGCAACCGTTGACGATGACCATGATCGCCACGTCCGTGCCGTCCAACTGGCGTGGTTCCGCGCTGGCCGTCCGGCTCACGGGCAACCGTCTGGGGCAGGTGGTGCTCCCGCTGCTCGCCGGGGTGGTTGCTGCCCCGTTGGGCCCTGCCGCGGCCGTGTGGATGTGCTGCGGTGTCCTGTTGGTCAGCGGCACCGAGAAACTCTGGGGAGACAACCGTTCCGCTCGCTGAGCCACTCACGCCCATGCGTACGATGACCGCAACTGGTTCCTACCCCGGGAGATCTCATGACCGCACCGCATCAGTCGTTCCTGCATGATTTCCAGCTCATGTCCCGCAATGGCGGGCTGGACTCCGGCGGTGTCGAACGCCAGGCCGCCACCGCCGCGGACGGATTGAACCGGCAGTGGTTCGCCGGCTGGTTGGCGGCGCGTGGTGCCACGGTGCACTACGACGAGATCGGGAACCAGTTCGGAACATTCGAACTTCACCCCGGCGCCCCGTACGTTCTGGTCGGATCGCACCTTGATTCCCAACCCAGGGCCGGGCGGTTCGACGGCGCCTACGGCGTACTCGCCGGGGCCACGGTGTGCGCGGAACTGCACCGAGCGGCGTCGGCGGGGGAGTTGGAGCTGACGTACAACCTGTGCGTGGTGAACTGGTTCAACGAGGAAGGCTGCCGGTTCAAGCCGTCCATGATGGGAAGCCTGGTGTACACGGGCAAGCTCGAACTGGAGACCGCGCTGGCCACCGAGGACGTTCACGGTGTGACCGTGCGGAACGCACTCGACACCCTGGGCCAGCGTGGCAGCGGGAGCATTCCCGAGGCGGCGGCGTACGTGGAGATCCACATCGAGCAGGGCAAGTCCATGGAGGAGAACGGGCAGACCATCGGCCTGGTGGAAGCCACGTGGGGTGCGCGCAAGTATGAATTCCTGGTCACCGGCGAGCAGTCCCACACCGGCGCCACCCTGATCGAGGACCGCAAGGACGCGCTGCTGGGCGCCTCCCTGTTGATTGCGGCGGCGCGCCGGATCGCGGTGGAACACAACGTGATCACATCGTGCGGCGAATTGCTGGTCCTACCCAATTCACCCGTCGCGGTCGCGCGCGAGGCGCGCTTGCTGATCGACCTACGCAGCCCCGACGCCGCCCGGCTCGACGCCGCGGATGCGGCCTTCGCGCGGGAGGTCACCACGGCGGCGTCGGAGGCGAACGTTGCGATCGAGACGCTGAGCCGCAACGCGTGGGACGTGAAGGAATACGCACCGGAGGGTGTGGCGCTCGCGGAGCAGGTCGTGCGGGAACTGGGGTTGCCGTACACGCGGATCATGACGCTGGCCGGCCACGATTCCACGAACGTGAAAGACGTGATGCCCGCGGTGATGTTGTTCGTCCCCTCGCACCAGGGCATCACGCATAACGAGTACGAATTCACCTCTGACCAGGACATGCTTGCCGGGTTGGACATGCTCACCGGGGTGCTGACGCGGGTGGCGCAGGGCGAGCTGGCGTGACCGCGCGCCGCGCGCGCCGAGTGCGGGTGGGTGCGGGTTATGCGCGTCCCCGCCGCCCCTTAGAGTGTGGGGTGAACCACAACTCGGCAAGGAGGCCCAGTGTCCCAATCCACGCACGGTCAGGAAACCGCCACGCGGCAGGCGGGTGAACACCCCGGCACCACCCTCCCGCTCCACGGCGTTCTGGTCGCCGATTTTTCGCGCGTACTCGCCGGTCCGCTGGCCACCATGACACTGGCGGATCTCGGCGCGCGCGTCATCAAGGTGGAACGCCCCGGGGCGGGCGATGACACCCGCACCTGGGGGCCGCCGTGGTCCGAGACCGGAGCTACCTACTTCGAGTCCGCCAACCGCAACAAGGAATCCGTGGCGCTGGACCTCACGGATCCCGAGCACCTCGCGCTCGCCCGAAAATTGGCTCTCAAGGCGGACGTGCTGGTCGAGAACTTCAAACCCGGTGGACTGGCCAAACTGGGGCTGGGTTACGAGGATCTACGGGACGAGAACCCCGGACTGATCTACGCCTCGATCTCCGGGTTCGGGTCCGCCGGGGGCCGTCATCTGGCCGGTTACGACTTCCTGGTGCAGGCGGTCGGTGGACTCATGAGCATCACGGGCCCCGCCGAATCTCCGTACAAGGCGGGCGTGGCCCTGGTGGACGTGTTGTGTGCCAAGGACACGACCATCGGTGTGCTGTCCGCCCTGGAGGCCCGGCGACGGAACAGTGGCCGCGGCGCCCACTTGGAGATCAACCTGCTCTCCAGCCTGCAGGGAGCACTGGTCAATCAGGGTCAGGCCTACTTGGGTGCGGGCAAGGTGCCCTCGCGCATGGGCAACGACCACCCGTCGATCGTGCCCTACCAGTTGCTGAAGTGCTCGGACGGGCCGCTCGCGGTGACCATCGGCAACGACGGTCAGTTCGCGCGCATGGCCGCGGCGTTGGGGGTCCCCCACCTTGCCGAGGATGAGCGTTTCGCCACCAACTCAGCCCGGGTGGCCCATCGTGAGACCCTGGTTCCCCTGCTCGAAGAAGCCCTCTCGACCCACACCGCCCAGCACTGGGAGGACGTATTCACGGGCGCGGGGCTGCCCGCGGGCAAGGTGGGTGGCATCGATGACGGTGTGGCTCTGGCCGAAGAGCTCGGACTCGACCCCACCGTGGACGTTCAGGATGCCTCCGGGCAGACCGTGGGCCGACAATTCCGGCACCCCGTGACCTGGGAACCGCCCCTCCCATCACCCACCGTGGCACCACCGAAGCTCGGGGAGCACACGGAATCGGTGCTGGAGTGGCTCCACCGAATTTCTTAGGCGAACGATATAAATACCGGGGCTGACGCAGTTAAGTTTCGCGAGCGGCGTTGTCCGCGTACCGTGAGTCACAAAAGCGTACCGGGTGCGGTCGCAGTCTGCTCCGGGCCCCGTCAACACCGGCATGACCAATGATGCAAAGGAGCACCATGACCACCTTGACCACCCCCGAGCTGTCTACGGATCCCTCAGATCTGATCAGTTTCGATTCCCTGCTCACTTCCGAGGAACTCGAGCTGCGCCAGAGCGTGCGCGAATTCGTGAACGCGCAGATCAAGCCCCAGATTGCCCAGTGGTTCGCGGACGGCCATTTCCCGCTGGAGATCGTGCCGGAAATGGCCAAGTTGGGCCTGCTGGGCATGCACCTCAAGGGTTACGGTTGCGCGGGTCGGTCGGCTGTGGAGTACGGCCTGGCCGGCGCGGAGCTGGAGGCCGGGGATTCGGGTCTGCGCACGTTCGTGTCGGTTCAGGGTTCGCTGGCCATGAGCGCCATCTACAAGTGGGGTTCGGAGGAGCAGAAACAGGAGTGGTTGCCGCAGATGGCGGCCGGTGAGGCGATCGGTTGCTTCGGCCTGACCGAGCCGACCGCCGGCTCTGACCCGTCCTCGATGACCACCAACGCCAAGCGTGACGGCGATGACTGGGTGCTCAACGGCACCAAGCGCTGGATCGGCCTGGCGAACGTGGCCAAGGTGGCCGTGATCTGGGCGCAAACCGATGACGGCATCCGCGGTTTTGTGGTGCCCACCGACACCGCCGGCTACAAGGCCACACCCATCGAACCCAAACTGTCGATGCGCGCGTCCATCCAGTGCGAGATCGAGCTGACGGATGTGCGCCTGCCTGCCAGCGCAATGCTTCCCGATGCCAAGGGCCTGCGCGGCCCGTTCTCGTGTCTCAACGAGGCACGCTACGGCATCATCTGGGGCGCCATGGGTGCTGCTCGCGATTCCTTCGAGGCTGCCCTGGACTACTCCAAGCAGCGCATGCAGTTCGACAAGCCCCTGGCCGGTTATCAGCTCACGCAGCAGAAGCTCGTGGACATGGCCCTGGAAATCAACAAGGGCTTCTTGCTCGCGCTGCAGATCGGCCGAATGAAGGACGCCGGCACGCTGCAGAACCACCAGATCTCGGTGGGCAAGCTCAACAACTGTCGCGAGGCCATCGCGATCGCGCGCGAGGCCCGCACCATCCTGGGCGGCAACGGCATCACCCTGGACTACTCGCCGCTGCGCCACGCCAACAACCTCGAGTCCGTGCGCACCTACGAGGGCACCGACGAGGTCCACACCCTGATCCTCGGCCAGCACCTCACCGGCGAGCCGGCCTTCCGCTGATCACCACGTTCCACACGGCGCTCGCGGCGGATTCCGTCGCGGGCGCCCCCGTTTCGGTGCCGGATTCGCATCCGAATGTGGGTCCGAATCCGCGTTCGAGTTCGAGGGAGACTTTCGCATGAGCATCACCATTGACAGCATCAAAAAGATCGCCGTAATTGGCGCCGGTGCCATGGGCCGCCAGATCGCAATGACCGCCGCGCTGGCCGGGTACCGGACCACGGTGCAGGACATCAGCCAGGACATGCTCGACGCCGCCTCCGCCGAGATGGGCGGCTGGGCCGAGTCCCGCGTGGCCAAGGGCAAGCTCGAGCAATCCGCCGCCGCCGCCGCTCTGGCCAACCTGGCGTGGGAAACGGACCTCGAGCGCGCGGCCACTGACGCTGATTTCGTGATCGAAGCCGCTACCGAGCGCCTGGACATCAAGCGCGGCATCTTCGAGTCCCTGGGTTCCCTGGCACCGCAGCACGCGATCCTCGCAACCAACTCCTCGACCCTGGGTTCGTCCAAGGTGGCCGAGGCCAGCGGGCGAGCGGAGCAGGTGTGCAACATGCATTTCTTCAATCCCGCCCTGGTCATGAAGTGCGTGGAAGTGGTTCGCCACGAGTCCACGAGCGACAACACCGTGGACGTCACCATGGAACTGGCCCGCCGCATGGGCAAGGAACCGGTGCTCATCAATCGCGAGATTCCCGGGTTCATTGCCAACCGAGTGATGGGCGCCATCAACAAGGAATCCCTGTTCCTCTACGAGAACGGTTACGCCTCCAAGGAAGACATCGACGGCGCGATCCGCACCGGACTGGGCCATCCCATGGGGCCGTTCGAGCTCATGGACATGGTGGGCCTGGACGTCATCGATTTCATTGCCCAGGCCACCTACGAGGAAACCGGGGCCGAGGAGGACAAGCCCAACGAGTCCATCTCCAAGCTCGTGGCCGAGGGAAAATTCGGCCGCAAGTCCGGCGAGGGGTTCTACGAGTACGCGAAGTAGGGCGCTGTTGTAGATGGGAAGAACCCGAACTCAGGGAGGCTGAGTCCGGGTCCTTTCCCTGTGGTAGCTACTTGACGTTGGTCACCGATTCCAGGTTCTGGGCGAGCTGGTTCTTGTAGAGGTTCTCTTCCTTGCACTGGAAGTTCGTGTACAGCTCCAACTGGTCCTGATAGTGCGGCGACGTGGTGCCATCGGGGGCTACGAAACCGCTCTGACCCGGGGGAGCAGCCACGCACATGCTGGCGCCCTCGGGGTTGAGGTGCACCAGATCGTTCTGCGTACCGCGGTTCATGTACTGGTGCGTGCTGAGTGCCTCGGACGGGTCGGCCTGCGGAATCCCCATGAAGTTCTTGGTCTTGTACTCGTGGGGGATTACCGGGGTGGTCCACTGTGCGGGGTCGTCACCGCGCGTCTCACGCAGCTCATCTGTTGCGGCCTTGAAAGTATCGCGAAGCACCTTCCCGTGGTCCTGGCCGTTGAAGAAGTCCACGCTTTGGGGTACCGCGGAATCCTCACCGGCCAAGGCGTTGGACAGCAACTTGGTAGTCTCCGCCGGCCGGACGGATCCGCCCGGCTTGCGGTAGATCGAGGCGGCGTACTGGTCGTAAACCTCCTGGGGCAGGTCATCCTTCAGGACCGCCTCTGAGAGCTTGGGCAGCCAGGTGCGCATGATGGTGGGGGCGGCGCCGTCGTAGTTGCCGTCCTTGTCCTGGTCGACCGTCTGTCCGTCCCACTCGAGCAGGATGTTCGCGTCTGAGCGCAGCTGGTCGTCGGCCGGAACGTACTCGATCGCCGATTCCAGGTGGGGGCGGAGGTAGCGAATGTTGAGGTCCGCGAACGACGTTTCCTTGTTGATGTCCCAGATTTCCTGCGGGGTGAACTTCTCCTGGGATTCCAACCGGGACGTGATCTCGTTGAAACGATCCACCGAGGACCAGTTGCCACTGTCCGAATTAAAACCGGCCGCGGACTGGTTGTTCCAGTTGGCCACGTAGCCCTGTTCGGGGTTGTAGGTCTTGGGGTTGTCCTCGAACGGGCGGAAGCCCTGCCATTCCATGGTGCCGTCACCCTTGGCCGGTACGCGGAAGTCCTGGTTTTCCGGCCGTGCGGGGAGCTTGCCCGGAGAGACGTAGCCGATGTTTCCGCCCTTGTCCGCGTAGTACCAATTGATGGTGATGCCCACCTTCTCGGCCTGCGCCAGGTACTCGTCCCAGTTCTTGGCCTTCATGATGTTCACCCAGGCCATGAGGGACTGCACCTCGGTGCCCTTCCACGCGCGTTTCTTGGAATAGGCCGAGTTGTTCTGCGGATCGGTGGCCGTCACGGTTCCGTGCACCGTGGACTGCACGGTGAAGTCAACGGGCGCGGAGTCTTTCACCGCGATCTGTTCGGTCCGTTCGGTCATGTCCCGGTACTGCCCGTCAAACATGTACTGCTTGTGGTTCGCCGGGTTGAGGTCCTCTTGGTAGATGTCGTTGACATCGAGCGGCCCCGCCGTGGATCCCCAGGCAATGTCCTTGTTGGTGCCGAAGAGAATGGACGGGTAGGCGAACGGTGTGTTGCCGGTGACGTCGATGCCCGCGCCGTGCAGGCCGATCCCGTACACGTAGGACGGGTTGAACCAGTCGAACTGCGGGCCGTTCAGCAGCGTGGAACCGCCGTCGGTGGTCTTCTCCTTGCCGGCGATCCAGATGTTCGATGCTTCGGGCGCCGCATGGGGCCAGCCCTGGCCTCCGAACGCTGCGGCGGTGTCCGCGGAGCTGTCCTGAACGGACGGGTCGATCGGAGCGAGCGCATTCGATCCGGAGGACTGTGTGGACACCGACTCGCCCCGCGGAACTGTGGTGGGTGCGCTGGGGTCTTCCGTCCAGATCAGCTGGTCGAACAGCTTGGCGCCCTCATCCGCTCCGTGTTCGGCAATGAGCTGGTTCTTGACCTTGAGGTTCTCCACTTCGCTCGTGGAATCCGAGAACCGGTTGGCCATGGTGCCGATCCAGATCATCGCCACGTCGTACTCGGTGAAGTGCGAGGGCTGGAAACCGAAATCGGTGAATTGTTTGGGCAGCAGGGTGGCTTGGTCCGCGAGGACGGTGTCCACGTACTTGTTGTACCCGCGCGCGTATCCGCGCAGCACCGCGCGGTCGTCCTCAGAGAGCTGGTCGATCTGCTGCTGAATCGACTCGGGGTCTAGTGTCGCGCGGGAACGCTTGTCGTTTTCGACGCCGCTCTCACCGATCACTTCGGAGGACGTGCCCAGCACGGAGCGTTTGGCCATTTCCATCTGGAACATCCGGTCCTGGGCCACCGCATATCCGTAGCCCGTGTAGAGACCGCCAATGGTCTTGGCGTACACGTGTGGCACGCCGTAGTTGTCGCGCTTGATGGTCACGTTCTTCTCCACGCGTTCCTGAGGGCCCTGGCCGTGGCCGTGCCCCTGGCCGTGACCGTGCTGGGCGCTTTGCGATGCGATGGGAGCCGCGGTCGCCGGGGCTGCGGTGGTGCCCGCTATCAGGGCGACCGTCAGCGCGGGCATCAGAATGCGGGTCTTGAGTGTGGGCACAGTGTCTCCTGGGGAAGTGAGGTGAATCACGCTACGGAGTTCACTCTCCAGTCCGCCCGGAAGGTTGTCAAGACTTAAACGACCGATCGGTCAATATTACTTGCGGGTAGCACATGTACGCTCTGACCTGGGGCGCAGTAGAACTCCCCTTAACCCGTCAACCCCAGACAGCCCGGGCCAGCATCGGGGCGCCCAGCACGGGTTCTTGGCTCAGGACGGTCACGTCCAAGACGTCGGAATCCGCGAGAAGCTTCTTTAGTCCCTCGCCCACCGCAGTGCGGGCGAGTCCACCGCCCAGCACCACGGGCAAGGGCCCGCGGATGTGCCCCGCAACCGTGATGACCAGCGAGTGGAGCTCCTTCGCGGCGCGCTGTGTCAGATCCAATGCGGTTGCGTCACCGCTTGCGGCGTACTCCACCACCGTGCGGGACAGGCCCGCCCAGAAGGAACGCTCCGGGCGGTCGTGGAAGGCGGCAATGAGTTCAACGGGTTCGCGGACCCGAGACTGTTTCACAATCGCCCGGGCAAACGTGCTCGCAGGGGCATCGGGTTCGCATTGGTGTGCGCGCAGTACGGCGCGGACGGCCTCACGGCCCAGCCAGTAGCCGCTACCCTCGTCGCCCAGGAGGTAACCCCAACCGCCGGCGCGGCGCTCGCGGCCGGTGGAGTCAATGCCCCAGGCCACGGAGCCGGTCCCGGCAATCACCGAGATGCCGATGGTGTGACCACCCGCAGCAAGGATCAGGCGGGTATCGTGCACGGCGGTGACGGGGACCTCGGAGGGCGCCCCGGACACCGAGCGAATACGAGCCTCGAGCCGGGCGGCGTCGGCGGGGGTGTCCACGCCGCCGGCGCCGGCGACCACGGGAACGGAAGGCCCAGCCCCCAGCTCACCGAACACGCCGCGCAAGGCTGAAGCGGCGGCGTTGGGCGAGACGTTTTGAACGTTGGCGCTGGGGCCCCTGGCATGGCGGACGGCCCGGCCATCGCGGAACAGCACCCCGCGTGTGGTGCTGCCGCCGATGTCCAGGCCGATCAGGTCGCCGGTGAAAGTCACTGGACTTTCAGCTCACCCATTTCATCCCAGCCGTCGCCGTCGATCTGGCGGGAAATGATGCGGGGAGTGGAGCTGAGGTACTGCGGAAACTGCTCGGTCATGGTGGTGAAGTGCTCGGATTTCACGTGGGCCTCGGCGGCGTCGTCGTTGAAGGCCTCCACGAGCACGTACTCGTTGGGGTTGTCGAGGCTGCGTGACCAGTCGAACCACTTGTTGCCGGTCTCAGCGCGGGTGGCCTGGGTGAACTCCTGGACCAGCTGCGGCCAGTTGTCCGCGTGCTCGGGCTTCACGTCGAATTTCACAACGATAAAGATCATGGTGGGTGTGCCTCCTCGGGTTGCGGTCTTCTCCTCCAGCATATGGGTGGAGGCCGGTGATATCCGGGCACCTCGCGTCCCGCGAACGGGCGCATGCGAAAGGCCCCCGCCAGTGGCGGGGGCCTTTCGGTCGAAAGATTGCGTGGTGCGGAATCTAGTTCAGTCCGTCCTTCAGATTCTTACCGGCGTCTTTGACGTTCTCCACGGACTGCTTTGCGCCACCAGAAGCCTTCTGGGATGCGCCTTCAGCCTGCATATCGCGATTCTCCGTGGCATCACCAAGCTTTTCCTTGGCGGATCCGGACGCTTTTTCCGCAGCATTACTAATTTTATCGCCGAGGCCCATAAGCACTTCCTTTCGTAGAACGAACAGGTACCCATAATCTAGACGGACTTGGCTGGGAGGGGAAGAGCCAGCGCCTGAGATTTCGCCCAAAGCGTGCACCCAGCTCGCCTACGGATGCACAGCGAACAACGTCAGAGGCGGTTACTGATAGGACACGAACCACGGCTTGGGCTCAAGGTTGTACGTCTGCTCCGGTGTGAACATGGGGGTGTCCTCGTCGTAGAAGTTCTTCCACGCCATGCGGATGCCCTCGGGCAGGCCCTGTTGCAGCACACCCCAGGTTTCCATCTTCAAGTCCGGGGTGCCGTGGCCGTCAGCGTGCAGCACCAGTTCCAGTTCGGGGTGGTCGGTCTTGATGTTCTCGCGATTCTGAATCATGGACATGGAGAATTGATGCAGGATCACGACCTTTTGCGGCAGGTTGTTCGCTGCCGTGAGCTCGGCCAGCCACTCGGTAGTCTCATTGATCTCATCCGCGGAGACCGAGCCGATTTGCTGCATGTGCACCTGGCCCGGGGCCAAACGCCATTCGGGATCCAGCGCCAGGCCAACGTTGGGCCGTTTCAGGAGTTCCTCGTAGCGCTTGGCCTGAGTCAGGAAATCGGTGTGGCCGGGCTGCAGATCGAGCACCACGTACACGCCGTTCTTCTCGGCGGCCTCGATGTAGGGGATGAAGTGATCCACGGGAACCTCGTTGGAGTAGTTGCCGTCCGCTCCGGGTTCCGAAGAAGCCGCCGTCACAATGATCTCGAAGGCGGGAATGACCTTTTCTTCGCTGTACGGCTGGTACTGCTTGGCCAGTTCCACGGCCCGCTGCGCAGAGGCCTCCGGTCCCTGCTCACCCAGTGCGCCCAGCCCGGGCGTTCCGGGATGCCCGTAGAGCGCCACGAAGCGCCGGTCGGGGAACAGCTCGGTTCCGCCGCCGATCAACTCGGGCGGCTGGGTGGGCGAGGGCGTTGCCTCCGGTGATGCCGACGCCGCGGCGGTTGCGTTCTGCGTGCTGGGCGCCTGCTCTTGGGGTTCGGACTCCCCAGTGCCGCAACCGGAGAGCAGAAGGGCCGCGCAGGCGGCGGTGGCGAGAACGGCGGACAATCGGCGCATGATGCAAACACCTCAGGGGGGTAGGTCGGTCGCGGGGCGTCACCACTTGTCAGCATGCTGTCCATGTGGCGGTACCGCCAGCCTATGCGTAAACAGTTAGGGCGCATGGGAACATGACAGTACTCATCCCCCCGGAGGTTTTCATGAGCTCGTCCTACACACCCCCCTCGGGTCCGCAGGAGCCTTCGCAGGACGGCTCACCGGATCAAGGACCGCAGGAATACGTCCCGGCCTACGGTGCGCCCACAGCCCGCGAAGGCACATCCGTCAAGACGGCCATTCTGCTGATCGGTCTTGCGGCGCTCCTCGGCCTCCTGCTTCTCGGCGCTCTCCTGTGGGCGATCACCAGGGTTGCCCCCACGCTGCTTCCGGGTGGCGGCGGGGAGGACCTGCCGGCGCCCCCACCGACCACGGCGGTTGCCCAACCCACCGCGACCCAGGACCGCGAGTCGACGACGTCGCCGTCGGTGGCGGCGTCGAACGCACAGAGCCCCGCGAGAACCACCGAGCCCCCACGCGCCATGGCCCGGAGCGGCAACCTGGAGGTGCCCACCGAGGGCGCCCTGTTCGGTAAGAAAGGCGCGTTCGAGGAGACAGTGCTGGAGGAGAAGAGTGAGTTCGCGATCGAGGTCCCGGATCACGACGGCCCGCTGTTGATCACCTGGTCCGTTGCCAGTGACCGCGAAAATGCCGGAGTTTTCCTCAATGCCTACGAAAGCAAGGGCGGGGACATGACCGAGCACCTGGGCGCCGTCAATAGCGGGCAGACGGGCATGATGCTCATCGACACGGATCCGAATGCACCCAAAACCACGGTGATTTACCCCGAGGGCAACAGTGACACCGAATGGAAGGTTCAGGGGTTCCCCGCCTCCGAGATGCCGCGTGTCGAACGCGGCGCGGAGATCACCGGTGGCGGGCCCGCAGTCGTGGAGCTCCCGGCCGGCGAGGAGCAGGACTATCGGTTCACCTCGGAGGAAGGCGTTCCCCGGGTTGAGGTGTATGACAAGGACGATCTGAGCAGCTGGACCCAGTTCGAATACGGAACGGGCCCCGTGGAACTGGATGTCACGGCGGGTTCTGCCGAGCAAGTCATCATGGTGCACGCGGACGGCGAGTGGACGCTGGAGCCACGCTGAGGCCGATTCGCTGGACACTCAGTCCAGTGAGATCTTCCGGAGCATATCCAGCAGGCTGGCGCGTTCCTCGGCAGAGAGGTTCGAGAGCGTGCAGTTCGATGATGCCTCCACGGCGACCTTCGCCTCCTGATAGAGCTTCTGCCCCTGCGCCGTGGGCACGATGATTTTGGAACGGCGGTCGCTGGGGTCGGTCTCACGGTGGACCAGGTCCCGCTTCTCCAGGGCATCCACGATCAGGACGATCTGGCTGGGATCCAGCACCAGGTGGTAGCTCAACTCGCGCTGCGTGGGGTGCTTCTTTCCGCAGACCAGGGACAGCACCGAGTAGTGGCGCACCTTCAAGCCCAGATTTGCCAGGGACCGGTTGGCCGTGGCCGAGCCCAATGAACTGGCGCGCGCCATGAGAAACACGGGCTCTTGCGAAAGATCGGATTCCCTCAGTGTGTGCGGCATACGTCAATCGTACCGGCAAAACGCTAAGTAATGGAGAATATTGATCATTGACATCATCAACGAAATACGATGCGATGGACACAGCACATTGTGAACCGCAGCACTGAATTTGGGAGCAGACATGACTCAGTCACCACTGGCCGGCAAGGTCGCCATCGTCACCGGGTCGGGCCAAGGCCTGGGCCTGGCCTACGCCCAGGAACTCGCTCGGCAGGGCGCGTCCGTCGTGATCAATGACGTCAACCAGGACACCGCGGACGCCGCCGTGGAATCCATCGTGGCCGAGGGCGGTAAGGCCGTGGCCGTCGTCGCCCCCGTGGGTGACACCGAGGCCGCAACCGCGCTGGTCAACGGCGCTGTGGATGCCTTCGGTCGCCTGGACATCCTGGTCAACAACGCCGGCGTGCTGCGCGACAAGTCACTGCTGAAGATGACCGACGAGGATTTCGATCTGGTCATCAAGGTTCACCTGCGCGGCACCTTCACCTGCGTGCGCGAAACCTACCGCTACTTCAAGGAGAACGGCGTGGCCGGGCGCATCATTGCGATCGGTTCGCCCACCGGCCAGTACGGCAACTTCGGCCAGACCAACTACGCGGCCGCCAAGGCGGGCATCGTGGGCATGGTCCGCACTTTCGCCCTGGAGATGAAGAAGGCCGGCGTCACCGCCAATGCCGTGATCCCCGTGGCCGCCACCGCCATGACCAAGACCATCCCGTTCTTCCAGAAAGCCGTGGAGGCCGATGAGCGCGGCGAGGCCATGCCTTCCTTCTTCCGACACGACCTGGGCTTCGGCACCGCCGCTGACGTTGCAGGCTTGATCACCTGGTTGGCTTCCGACGACGCCGCTGACGTCACCGGCCAGGCCATTGGTGCCGGTGGCGACCGCCTCCAGTTGTTCAGCCACCCGACTCCGCTGGTCACCGAGTACCGGGAGGGCGGCTGGAGCTACGAAGCCCTGGCCGAGCAGGCCCACGGTTTGTTCGAGGGAAAGCTGCAGACCTGCGGCGAGATGATGCCCCCGCTGCCCGAGGAACTTCAGCCCGCGCAGGGCTGAACCGCGGTCCGGACCGGTTGAACTGAAGGGAAATCACCATGCGTTATGAATTCGGTGCAGAGCTCGCCCAGCGCGACGGCATTGACGTGCACGTGCACATCGAGTGCTCGGACCACGGCCACGCGTCACTGCCCCAGGCCCTGACGGACGCGTCTGCCAAGTACTTCAAGGCGGAGGATCGCTCCCCGTCGCTGGACACCATTGCCGAGCGTTACCGCGAGTGGAATCTGGCCGCGGTCGTATTCACCGTGGACGCCACCACCGCACTGGGTCACGAGCCCAACTCGATCGAAGAAATCGCGGAAGGCGCAGCGCGCAACAACGACGTGCTGATTCCGTTCGGTTCCGTGGACCCGCTCCAGGTTCCGAAGGCCGTGGAACGCGCCCGGCAGTTGGTCGAGGAGTTCGGGGTCAAGGGTTTCAAGTTCCACCCGTCCCTGCAGGGCTTCGACCCCTCGGACGAGAAGTACTATCCGATCTACGAGGCCATCCAGGAGCTTGGCGTTCCGGCACTGTTCCACACCGGCCAGAACGGTATGGGTGCCGGCCTTCCGGGTGGTTACGGCATCAAGCTGGGCTACTCCAACCCGTTGCTGCTGGACTCGGTGGCCGCTGATTTCCCGAACCTGCAGGTCATCATGGCCCACCCCTCGGTGCCGTGGCAGGAGGAAGCCAACTCGATCGCCACCCACAAGGCGAATGTGTGGATCGACCTGTCCGGATGGTCGCCCAAGTACTTCCCGGAGTCCCTGGTGCGTGCCTCCAACGCGATGCTTCAGGACAAGGTGCTCTTCGGCACCGACTACCCGCTGATCACTCCGCAGAAGTGGCTGGGCGCCTTCGAGCAGCAGCGCTTCAAGGACCAGGTCAAGCCCAAGATCCTCAAGGGCAACGCCCTGCGGCTCTTCGGCCTCGGGGAACTCGAGGAAAGCTACGAACCCAGCGAGGGCGGCGTCGTCGCCGCGGCCAAGGCCTACGCCGCCGAGAAGGCGGCCCAGGCGCAGAAGGTGGAGCGGGCATGAGCCAGCTGTACCCGGACTGCGACCCGTACGGCATTGCCGACCGGTTGAGCGAGGCCGAGCGCGCGCCCATCCTGCGATTGCGCACGGTGCTCGAGAACGAGATCACGCCCCTGGTGGCCGAGTACTGGGAGAAGGGCGAGTTCCCCTATCAGATCGCGCCGTCCCTGTACGGGCTGAACCTGATGACCCCGGACGAGATCGAGGGTGCGCCGCGCTCGCTGTACCACGGGTTCCGGATCTTCGAACTGGCCCGCGCGGATGCCTCCATGGCCACGTTCTACACGGCGCAGGCGGGCCTGTTCCGCACCACGTGCCGCGTGGGAGCGTCCCCGGAGCAGTTCGCCGAGCTGGACCCCAAGATCACGAGCTTCGAGACCACCGGTGTGTTCTGCCTGACCGAACCGGATCACGGTTCGGACATTGCCGGCGGGCTGGCCACCACGGCCGAACGCCAGGGTGACGAGTGGATCCTCAACGGCGCCAAGCGCTGGATCGGTGGCGCGCTCACCGCCGATTACCTGGCCGTGTTCGCCCGCGACGTGGCCGACGGTCAGGTCAAGGCGTTCCTCGTGGACCGCGAGGCAACCGGGGTGACGCTGGAGAAGATTTACGGGAAGACCGCCCTGCGCATGATGCAGAACGCGGACATCACCCTTGAGAACGTGCGCGTTCCCGAGGCGCAGCGGCTGCAGAACTGCAACTCGTTCAAGGATGTCGCCGCCATGTTGCGCGTGATGCGCTCGGACGTCGCGTGGATCGCCACCGGCATCCAGGCCGGCGCATACGAAGCTGCGCTGCGCTACGTGCGTTCCCGCGAACAGTTCGGCAAGTCGCTGGGCAGTTTCCAGCTCGTGCAGGAGAAGCTCGCGCGCATGCTCGGCAACGTCACGGCGTCCCTGTCGATGGTCTCCGACCTCGCCGAGAAGCAGGATCGCGGCGAGTACCGGGACGAGGATTCCGCGCTCGCCAAGATGTGGATCGCACTGCGCATGCGCGAGACCGTGGCCCTGGCCCGCGAGGTGGTCGGCGGCAACGGGATCACGCTCGCGACCGACGTCGCCCGCTTCCACGCGGACGCCGAGGCCGTCTATTCCTACGAAGGCACCCACGAGATCAACGCGCTCGTGGTCGGCCGTTCCATCACCGGCAAGTCAGCTTTCGCCTGATTCGCCGACGACGCCGCTCGCACCGTTGTGCGCGTCTCTGACTCACTATTGCAAGGAGAATGTCATGACCGCCAAGACCGTAGTTTCCTTCGCCGACGTTGCCGATCTCGCCGGCAAGAACCTGGGCTTTTCCGAGTGGCGCGAGATCACCCAGGACCAGGTGAACCTCTTCGCGGACGCCACCGACGACCACCAGTGGATCCACACCGATCCGGAAAAGGCCGCATCCGGGCCGTTCGGCGCGCCGATCGCGCACGGTTTCCTGACCCTGTCGCTGCTGATCCCCATGTGGTCCGAGCTCTTCGACGTGTCCGACGTGCAGACCAAGGTCAACTACGGCCTGGACAAGGTCCGCTTCACCTCACCCGTGAAGGTGGGCTCGCGCGTGCGCATGACCGTGACCATCACGGAGGTCTCCGAGGTCAAGGGCAACGGGCTGCACCTGGTGGCCGATGCGACCATCGAGATCGAGGGCGAAGAGCGCCCCGCCGTGGTGGCGCGTTTCCTGAACCGCTTCTACAAGTAGGCGTCCTTCAGTTCTCGCGCCTCAGGGCCCGTTGGAACCCTCCGCCACACGTGAAGGCTCAGTAGAGCCCCCACGGCGTGGTGTGAAGGTTCCAACGGGCCCTGACGTGTGTTCGAGGGTTCCCGCGGAACGTGGTGTGCAGGGCCCAACTCTGAGGAATGACGCTGAAGCTGCCACCTAAGAAACGTTTAGTGGTATGCATGGCAGGAGCATCGCGAACTGCGCGGAGCTTGCCGGGAGCGGCCGCAGAGGAGCGCACAGTGCAGATGGATATCGGGGGCCAACCGACCTACCTCGATGTGCTGCGCCTGCCGCACTTTCTTCGCGTGCTCGTGCCAGCAGTCATAGGAAAGCTCTCGTTCGCGATGGTCTCGCTGGCGTTGTTGCTCTTGCTCCAGACCGCGTCTGCGGGATTCGCGATCTCCGGAGCTGTAGCCGGAGTGTTCGGTGTCTGTAACGTGGTTGTCGCGCCTCTGCGTGCGCGGCTTGTAGACAAGTACGGAGCACGCCGCGTTCTACCGTCTCAGGGGCTTGGCTATGCCATCAGCCTCGTCGGGCTTGTCATCCTCGTGGTGGGTGGTGCCGATTCAGTTTGGTGTCTTGTGCTCTTGGGCGCGGCAAGTGGCGTGTGTGCGCCCCCGCTCGGTGCCGTGGTCCGAGGGGTGTGGGTCCTGCTCTCACCAACGGGTGGGCATCGGGCTCGGGCCTACAGCCTGGATGCGGTCATCGAGGAGTTGGTCTTCATTATCGGACCATTACTCGTTGGGGGGTTGATGCTGTTGCCCAGCGGGCCCGTCATCGCGGTGATCGTAGCGGCCGCAGCTGGTCTCATTGGAACGCTTGGTGTTGCGGCTGGGCCGACCCCCGAACCGGTGGAACGTACCGCCCATGGCTTCGAGTGGCGTAACTGGGTCGGTCCTTTGCGACATGTTCGATTCTGGCCGGTACTTCTCGTGCTTGCAGCGGTCGGTTTGGTTCTAGGGGCCGCGGAACTGCTTTCCACGGTTCAGGGCCGCGCAATGGGAGACGCGGGTCCCGGCATTTTGGTCGCAGGACTTGCGGCCGGGAGTGCGGTTGGTGGGCTGGTTTACGGCTCTCGGAACTGGAAATCGTCTGCTGTGCCACGAATGGTATTTCTGGCTCTGTGCGGGCTTATTGTTCTGCTAGCGCTGGCATGGATCAGCCACTTCGGTCTGCAGCTCGCGGCTTTCGTGGTGATGGGTCTTTTCGTTTCGCCCTCACTGATTTCGGGGTATCTCGCTGCGGATGATGTTGCCCCAGCTGAAGAGCGCACCGAAGCGTCCGTCCTGATCAACACTGCAGTGAACGCCGGTGCAGCAGTGGCGATCGCACTCGGCGCAGTGTTGCTGGATGACACCGCCGTCGGCGCAGCAGCTGCTTACCTCGCGCTCGGTGGGGGAGCTCTGGTCTTTTTTGCCACTGCAACTCATGCCCTGTGCGGTCGGACGCAGGCGACATCCATGCATGGGTGATTCATGGGGGGCCTGACCGCATGGGGTGCCCGAGCTGCAGGCTGGCCCCTTAGTCCTTAGGCGTCCCGCGCTCCGCGACCCACTTCTGGAACACCACGGAATCCTGCTCGCCCAACCCCGCGTCGATGAGCTGCTGGGCGGCGTTTGCAATGGGGCCGCCCAGTACTGATTTGGTTCCGGTGGCCCGGGCTGCGTCCAAGTAGGCGGACACGTCCTTGTGCACGAAGGCCGCCTGCGCCGACACCGAGTAGTCGTGGGCCACCAGTTTGGGGGTCTTGTCGTTCATGATCACCGAGCCCGCATAGCCGCCCTGGAGCAGGTCGAGCAGTTTAGCCAGATCCAGCCCGGCACGCTCGGCCACCACGCTGGCCTCGGAGAGGGCCACGATTTCGGCCGCGCAGATCAACTGATTGCAGGCCTTGGCCACCTGCCCCGACCCCAACGGCCCCAGGTGGACGGGGCGACCGCACGAGGACAGGACCTCCGAGACCAGGCCGACGGCGGCGTCGTCGCCACCCACCATGATGGACAAGTCCCCGCGCTTCGCGCCCGCCTGCCCGCCGCTGATGGGAGCGTCCACGAATTCCACACCCGTGGTGTCCCGGTGCCAGCGGGTGATGTCCACGGGGGAGACCGTGGAGCTGACTGCCAGGATCAGGCGGTCGTGGTCGGGGTCGCGCTCGCGGGCACCCTCGACGAGTTCATCGAGCACCCCGTCAATTTCCGGGGCGCCGGGGACCAGCAGAATCACGACGTCGCACTGGCGCGCCATGTGCCGCGGCGAATCCACCGCGCGTGCCCCCTGGGCCTTGTGGAGGCTGCGATGCAGAACCACCACGTCGTGCCCGGCGTCAATGATGTGCCCGGCCATGGGCTGTCCCATGGCTCCGAGACCAATGATCCCTACGGTGTGCGGTGACGGGCTCATGTTGTGACTCCTCGCGACGGTGACGGCTGGTTCCATCATGCCGTGAAGGGCGGTGTGGGCGTCCAGGGGGCGGGATTGAATAGCCCCCCAACGTGGGGAATTTCGGAGTTCAACTTGGAGATTTTCGGACCCAAAGTTAGAGATTTTCGGGCCTCGAGAGAGCCTCCCGCGTCATCAGGGCGGCCAGCGCAGGACTGACTGGACGGCACATATGAGAATGATAATCACTTAAGATAGTGTGCTCGCATGCACACCATCGAACGCAACGCCCACGAAGGGGCTCAATCGCCCATGTCCGGATCCACCAAGGCGCGCCGTCGTGCGCTCATGACGATGGCCGCGATGGCCGTCGCCGCACTTGCCCTCACCGCGTGTGGGGCGGGCGGCCATGGGGAGGCGGGAGCGGCGTCGTCGTCCCCGAGTCCCAGTGAAACGGCGAGTGAAGCCGCCGCGAAGGAAGTCTCGAGCCTGACCCCGCGCGCCGTGGTGTCCTACGACGGCGGGTTGCTCACCGTGGACACCGAATCCGGCGAGGTTATCGATGACACGAAGCACGAGGGGTTCCTGCGGCTCAACAACGCGGGCGACGGGCGGCACGTGATGGTCAGCGACAGCGACGTGTTCCGGGTCCATGACGCCGGCCTGGACGCGCAAGAACACGGCGATCACTACCACTACCGCGAATCCGCGCCCGAGCTGACCGACGTGACCTTCGATGCCCCGCACGCCGGGCACGTGGTGGTCCACAACGGCAGGACCACGCTGTTCGGCGATGGGGACGGTTCCATCAAGACCTTCGACTCCGAGGCGCTCAAGGACGGCACACCGGAGATGACGGAAACCGCCACCGAGAATCCGCACCACGGTGTGGCGCTCGAGTTGGCCGACGGCACACTGTTCACGACCCAGGGCACCGAGGACGAGCGCACCACGGTGCAGGTGCTCAATGAGGACGGCTCGGTCAAGGCCGAAACCACGGACTGCCCGGGTGTGCACGGCGAGGCCGCTGCGGAACCAGGTAAGACCACCGACACTGTGATCGTTGGCTGCGAGAACGGGCCCGTGATTTACCGCAACTGTGAATTCCACAAGGTGTCCGTGGCGGATGCCTACTCGCGTTCGGGCAACCTGGCCGGCTCGGAAGAATCGCCGATCGTGCTGGGTGACTACAAGGTGGACGAGGACGCCGAGCAGGAGCGACCCACCCGCGTCGCGCTTTTCGACACTCGCGATGATTCACATCAGCTGGTGGACCTGGGCTCGTCCTACTGGTTCCGCTCGCTGGCTCGCGGCCCCGAGGGAGAGGCTCTGGTGCTGACCTACGACGGCAAGCTCAACGTGATCGATGAGGAAACCGGCACGGTGGCCCAAAAGATCGACGTGATCGAGCCGTGGGAGGAGAAGGAGGACTGGCAGGAGGCCGGTCCCGCGGTCAGGGTGGCGGGTTCCAATGCGTACGTGACCGATGCGGAGAACAAGAAACTCCACGTGGTCGACCTGTCCGAGGGCAAGGTCGCCAAATCCATCGACCTTCCGGAAACTCCGGTGGAGATGGCCGTGGTGACGGGTAAGCCGGAGGCGCCGGTTGTGCGCGTTTCTCTTGGGGGTTCAAAAATGAACGGCGATCATTTAGAGTGATCCACACAACTTGGTGTGTCGGGCACGAGCTTCCGTGCATCACGTGACGGTGACGACACGGGCACCGTGAGACTCACTCACAAGCAGGGAGGATTTCCATGACAGAGGTGCTGCAGAACTACATCAATGGTCAGTTCGTGAAGGCTCATGGGCGGGACACCATCGACATTGTGAACCCCGTCAACGCGCAGACGGTTGCGGTGGCTCCCATCTCTGATGAGCAGGATGTCAATGCCGCATTCGAGGCAGCGGTGGCCGCGGCCAAGACCTGGCGGCGGTCCACCCCGGCCGAACGTCAGGACGCGCTGCTCAACCTCGCCGAGGGCCTCCGGGAACACCGGGACGAACTCGTGGCGGCTCAGCACCGCAACACCGGTCAGCCCAAGGAGCAGATCGGTGTGGAAGAAGTGGACACGGGCATCGATAACCTTAAGTTCTTTGCCGGCGCGGCCCGAACGCTCGAGGGCAAGGCGGCCACCGAATATATGAGCGAGCACACCTCCTACGATCGCCGTGAGCCGGTGGGCGTGGTCGCTCAGGTGACACCGTGGAACTACCCGCTGTTGATGGCCATCTGGAAGATCGGTCCGGCGCTCGCCGCGGGCAACACGATCGTGATGAAGCCCAGTGACACCACACCGGAGTCCACCTTGGTGCTGGCCAAGATCGCCGGAGAGGTTCTCCCGGCGGGTGTGCTCAACGTGGTCCTGGGTGATGGCGGAACCGGTGCGCTCCTCACCGAGCACCCCGTGCCGGCCATGGTCTCCATCACCGGATCGGTGCGCGCGGGTCAGGCCGTGGCCAAGAGCGCCGGGGCGGGGGTCAAGCGCACCCACCTGGAGCTGGGCGGTAAGGCGCCCGCGGTGGTTTTCGCGGATGCGGATCTGGAGCGCGCGGCAGAACAGCTGATCGGCTTCGGCACCTTCAACGCGGGTCAGGACTGCACCGCCGTCACCCGGATCCTGGTGCAGGACAGCGTTCACGACAAGTTCGTGGAGCTGTTGGCTGCGGAGGCCAAGAAGGTTGCGACCGGCAACGCGGACGAATCCAAGAATGACTACGGGCCGCTCAACAACAAGCGCCACTACGCGGACGTGTGCGGCAAGCTGGAGAACATCCCGGCTCACGCGACCGTCGTGACCGGTGGGAAGCCGGTTGCGGGTTCAGAAGGTTTTTTCGTGGAGCCCACGGTGATTTCGGGCGTGCACCAGGACGACGTGCTCGTTCAGGAGGAAACCTTCGGTCCCGTGCTGACCGTGCAGTCGTTCTCATCCGAGGAGGAGGCAGTGGAGCTCTCCAACGACGTCCCCTACGCTCTGGCTTCCAGCGTGTGGACCTCGGACCACGGCACGGCGATGCGCGTGAGCCGCGACTTGGACTTCGGGTGCGTGTGGGTCAACACCCACGTGCTTCTCGTCTCGGAAATGCCCCACGGCGGTTTCAAATATTCCGGCCACGGCAAGGACCTGTCCCTCTACTCGGTCGAGGAATACACGCGCGTCAAGCACGTGATGCACTCGCTCGAGGTCTGAGGGTCGCGTTCTAGTCGGCAGCGGTGCGGTCGTGCAGGGCTTGCAGAGCCAAACGGAATCCGGCCAGCAAGCTCCGCAGGCCCACATCGAAAGCGACGTCTGCCGGCGACGGCGTCCGGGGCGCCTCGGGCGCGCGGGCGGTGTTGTTCGGTACGGAACCCAGGAGGAGGTCACGGTGAGCAACGGCTGCGGAAAACACGGGGGCGATGTCACTGAGCTCGCCGGGATCAAAGATGTTCTCGGGGGCCACGGCGTCATAGGCGGAACCGAAGACCAGGGACTCGACCGCCACGATGGTATTGACCACCCAGGACTCGGGCCACCCGGCGCGAGTGAGGCCCGTGGCAACCTTCTCGTACATGCGCAGCGTGTGGGGGGAGTTGGCCACGGGCAGCACGGCCATCACGGGAATCAACGGGATGTTGCGTATGTAGACATCGCGGTAGGAGCGGGCCCATTGATCCAGGGCCACGTCCCAGGGCTCACTCTCGAAGGCGCCGCAATCGATGTCCTGGTTCACTCGGTCCTGGATGAGGATCATGATGTCCCGCTTGGAGCCCACATGGTTGTACAACGCGGATGCGGAGACCCCCAGCTGCTCAGCCAGCGCGGACATGGTCAGGGCCCGGTAACCCCGGCTTTGGATCAGGGCCACGGCCGCGGAGGCAATCTTGCGCTGGGTCAGCACGGGGCTCAAAGGCCTCCCTCGGCCGCGTGCGCGATCGTCCTGACTCACTGATCCTCCTGATACCCCGGGCTCCACACGCGGTGACCCGCGGGGATGGACAACAACAACAGTAAACATGACGTGCCGTGATGCACGACAGCAATAAATGAATTTCATTCATAAAAGCGAAAGGAACACACCGTGTCTGACCAGCGAACCGTAGGATCCCCCGAAGCAATTGAACGCGACGTCGTGATTGTCGGCGCCGGACCGGCAGGACTCATGGCGGCCCGCCGGCTGTCCCAGGCCGGCAAATCGGTGGCCGTGCTGGAGGCCCGCGACCGCGTGGGCGGCCGCACCTGGTCCAATGTGATTGACGGCGCGTTCCTGGAAATCGGCGGCCAGTGGATCTCCCCGGACCAGACCGAGTTGCTGTCCCTCGTGGAAGAGCTGGGCCTGTCGACCTTCCAGCGATATCGCGACGGCGATTCCGTGTACATCGCCCCGGACGGCACCCGTCACACCTACACCGGCCACATGTTCCCGGCCTCGGAGACCACCAAGGCCGAGATGGCCAAGCTCATCGAGCTCGTGGACGGACTCGCCGCGGACATCGGCGCCAGGCAACCGTGGGCCCACGAGAAGGCTCGCGAGCTGGACACCGTCTCCTTCCAGGACTGGCTGCGCCAGACCAGCTCGGACGAGGAAGCGTGCAACAACATCAGCATCTTCATTGCCGGTGGCATGCTGACCAAGCCTGCTCACGCGTTCTCCGCGTTGCAGGCCATCCTCATGGCCGCCTCCGCGGGTTCCTTCTCGAACCTCGTGGACGAGGACTTCATCCTGGACCGCCGTGTACTGGGTGGCATGCAGTCCGTGTCCATCACCATGGCCGACCAGCTGGGCGTGGATGACGGGACGGACGTCCTTTCCGGTTCCTCGGACGCCTCCGTGTTCCTCAACTCCCCGGTGCGCACCATCAACTGGGCCGGTGAGGGGGAGACCTATGACGAGCATGACCCCAACTACACCGTGACCGTCTTCTCGGACCGGGTCAGCGTCAAGGCCAAGGACGTGGTGGTTGCGGTTCCCCCGAACCTGTATTCGCGCATGTCCTTCGAGCCGCCGCTGCCGCGGTTCCAGCACCAGATGCACCAGCACCAGTCGCTGGGCATCGTGATCAAGATCCATGCCGTGTACGAGACTCCGTTCTGGCGTGAGAAGGGCCTGTGCGGCACCGGATTCGGTGCCTACGAGCTCGCCCAGGAGGTCTACGACAACAGCAACCACGGGGACACCCGCGGCACCCTGGTCAGCTTTGTGTCGGACGAGAAAGCCGATGAACTCTTCCGCCTGCCCGCCGAGGAGCGCAAGCGCCAGATCCTGGAATCCCTGTCCCACTACCTGGGTGAAGAAGCCAAGAACCCGGTGGTCTACTACGAGTCCGACTTCGGATCCGAGGAATGGACGCGCGGTGCGTACGCGGCCTCCTACGACCTGGGCGGCCTGTCCCGCTACGGCGCCATCCAGTCCGAACCCGTGGGTCCCATTCGGTGGGCCTGCTCGGACCTCGCCGCCGAGGGCTACCAGCACGTGGACGGCGCGCTGCGTCAGGGCGCTCTCGCGGCCTCCCACATTGTGGAAGCGCGGGATCGGGCATGAGAACTCAGGACAACGAACCCGGCGCCAAGGTGCCGAACCCCGGGATGGTGGGAGCGACGTCGCCCTCGGTGCGTTACGTGGTGGGCTACGGCGGTGACAAGCGAAGTAGAGAGGCCGTGAAACTCGCCGCGGTCATGGCCAGGGCCTTCAACGCCCAGCTGGAGATCGTGTGCGTACTGCGCGCTGACGATCCCTACCAGCAGGTGTATCCGCCCGTGGGCGATATTTCTCCCATGCTGCGCGAGCAGGCCTCGGGGTGGCTCCGGAAGGGTCTCGAGCTCGTTCCTGACGACGTCCCAGCGCGCACCCATATCCGCACCTCACCCTCGATCGCGGGCGGGCTTCTGGACGCCGTGACCGAATTCGGTGCGGGACTGATCGTGGTCGGTGCGGCGAGCGGAAAATACACGGCCAAGTTCTCCGTGGGGCCCGTGACGGACACGCTGCTGCACCGCGCCACCGTTCCCGTGGCCCTGACGCCCCGAGGTTACAAGGGGACCGAGCCCATCACCCGCATGTACGCGGGCGTCGGATTGCGACCGGGCGCCCAACGGGTCATTGACGTGGCTAAACGCGCTGTGAAACGCACCGGTCTGGACCTGGTGTTGGTGAGCTTCTTGCCACTTGATCAGATCCATGGGGAGCCGGCGCAGGCCATCGACGCCGCGCGCGAAAAGCTTCAGGAGAACGCCGCAGAAATCGGTGTCGACCACCCCGTTAGCGTGACCGTCGCTGAGGGAAAGAATCTCAGGGAGACCGTTACCAGCATGGACTGGGACACCGGTTCAGTGCTGTTCGTGGGCTCATCACGCCTCGCCGGAGATCGTCAGATCTTCTTGGGCAGCACCGCCGCACGCATTGTGCGGCACCTGCCCGTTCCCATGATTGTGCTTCCCCGCGGAGCAAATGATCCGAGTGCGCCCACTGCGGACAACCGTCACGAAGGCGGCCGCGGAATGGGCGGTGCCGGACCGGATGAAGAGGAGGTGCGCTGATGAGCGAGATGACCAGCAGCGACACCAGCAAGGGATTGAGTTCGGGTTCCGTGGGCCTGTTGGGCGCCGTGGTGATCGGTATGTCCTGCATTGCCCCCGCCTACACGCTGTCCGGAGCGCTGGGGCCCACCGCCGCGGCGGTCGGTACCCATTTGCCCGCCATTTTCCTGGTGGGTTTCATTCCGATGTTGCTCGTGGCCGTTGGCTACAGGCAGCTCAACCGGGCCATGCCCGACTCCGGGACCACGTTCACGTGGACGTCCAAGGCCTTCGGACCGTGGGTCGGATGGATGGGCGGTTGGGGGCTCCTGGCCGCCACCATCCTGGTGCTGTCCAACCTTGCGGGCATCGCCGTGGACTTCTTCTACCTGATGCTCTCGCAGCTCACCGGTAACGACTCTCTGGCTGATCTCGCGCGGAACGTGCCCGTCAACATCTTGACGTGTTTGGTCTTCATGGCCGGCGCATGTTGGATCTCGTATCGAGGGATGGAAGCCACCAAGAAGGTCCAGTACGTGCTGGTGGCCTTCCAGATCATCGTGCTCCTGTGGTTCGCGATATCCGCCTACATTCACGTGGCCAACGGCACCGCTTTCGGTGGCCTTCAGATCGAAGCCGAGTGGTTCAATCCGTTCGGGGTGCCATCGTTCTCCGCCTTTGCCGCCGGGGTCTCCCTGTCCGTGTTCATTTACTGGGGCTGGGACGTGGTGCTGACCATTAACGAGGAAACAACCGGTTCGTCCACCACTCCGGGCAAAGCCGCGTTGGCCACGATTTTCTCCATCGTGGTGCTGTACATGGTCATCGGGCTGGCGGTTCTAAGCTTCGCCGGACTGTCCGATCAGGGGATCGGCCTCAACAACGCTGAAATCCAAGAAAACGTGTTCGCGGCGCTGGCGGGGCCCGTCATGGGGCCCTTGGCAATCCTGCTGTCGTTGGCGGTGCTGTCATCCTCCGCGGCCTCCTTGCAGTCGACCTTCGTGTCCCCGGCTCGCACTTTGTTGGCAATGGGTTACTACGGGGCCCTGCCCAAGTCGTTCGCCCGGATCAACCCGCGGTTCCAGTCCCCGGGTTTCGCGACCGTGGCGGCGGCCGTGATCTCATCCTTGTTCTACACATTCATGCGGATCGTCAGTGAGGATGTCCTGTGGGACACCATTACGGCGCTGGGAATGATGGTGTGCTTCTACTACGGGGTCACCGCCCTGGCATGTGTGTGGTACTTCCGCCGCTCGTGGTTCCGGTCCACCAAGAGTTTCTTCACCAATCTCGTGGCCCCGCTGCTGGGTGGTGTGCTGCTGCTGGTCTTCTTCGTGCAGACATCGGTGGATTCCATGGACCCTGACTACGGGTCAGGCTCCCAGATCGGTGGAGTGGGGCTCGTCTTCATCCTAGGGGCGGGAATTCTGGTACTCGGGTTGGTGGTGATGTTCACGCAGTACCTGCGCAACCGTTCGTTCTTCCGCCAGCGTTTTGAAACCACTGAACTGCCCGTGGTGGAATAGGTCCTTCTCGCGGTCCATGCCGGGGTAACGGGCGCCGAATTTGCCGTGGCCACGCGTGCCCCGAATTTTCCGCCCCGCGGCGCCCCGAGTAGCGTGGGAGCATGCCCGCGAATGCCAATGAACCAACCAGCGTGCGCCTGGACGTATGGTTGTGGTCGGTGCGTCTGTTCAAGACTCGATCCGCTGCAACCACCGCGTGCCGGGCCGGTCACGTGCGGCTCAATGCGGCGCCCGTGAAGGCGGCGCAGCCCGTGCGCGTGGGGGATCGAGTCACGGTGCGGCGTCCCGGGTGGCAGCAGGAATTTCAGGTCACCACGTTGATCGTCAAGCGCGTGGGTGCCCCGGTGGCGGCGCAGTGCTACATCGATCATTCGCCGCCACGGCCGGCCGAACTCAGTGTTCCCGTGGGGCGCCGTGACCGCGGTGCCGGTAGGCCCACCAAGAAGGATCGCCGCGAGATGGAACGACTGCGCGGTCTGGACGGTTCGCGCTAGTCCGTCAGGGTAAGCCACGAACGCCCGTGCGGAGACCGGGAACCGAGTTCGACCCAACGTGCTGAGCAGCGACACCGGCCCAGCTACATCGACTGCAGCATCCCGAAGGCGTTGATGGCCAGCAGCACACCCACAATGCCGATGATCCACGACGTGGTGGACTGGGCGTTCTTCGTGAGCCAGCGGTCCAGCGCGGACAGCGGGCGCTCCAGCGCATTGCGGGCTACCAATCGTCCGAGAGTCAGGATCAACGCCGGCGCAATCATCACCAGGCAGTACCCTGCAAGCAAAACCAGTGAAATCGTCAGGCTCGGGCTTGTCGACGAGATGATGCCGATGCCCGCCAGGTACGGAACCATGGTGGCCACCTCGAGCGAGACCCCCACTAGGGCCAGACCCATGAGCGCAGCCAGGGATCCGGCACCGGCGCGAGTGTCGGCGGGAGCGCCGTCGGCACCCAGGATTCGGCCGCGCCAGCGCGAGACTCGGCCCCCGGTCGACGACGCCGCCTCGCCGGCCGCCGCGCGTTCGGCGGCCATGCGCTTGGCCCGCTTAGTGCCCGGGTCCATCAGGTAGCTCAGGGTGACCAGGCCGATTCCCAGCACTAATTGAATGATGTACGCGGTGCGAGATTCCAGGGCATCCCCGAAGGTGTCGAGGAAGGCCGTGGCGCCCAGCATGACAACCACGCCGATCACAAAATACGCGGCCATCACCGTGGCCAGGTAGACGAGCAAGCGGCTTGTCCTCAGGCGACCGGGCGCCATGAGTAGCCAGATCGGGATGAGCAGTGTTCCGAAGCTGGTGGAATCGACTAGGGCGAGAACCGCAAGAATTCCGAGAGTCTCCATGGGGGGCCTTCCGTGTTGAACTAGCACGGGCGTGCCAGATCAAACTAGCACAACCGTGCTAGTTTTGAGTTATGCCATCCAGAATTGACCGTGAAGCGCGCAAGGCCGAACTTGCAGAGGCCGCGTGGCGGGTGATTCTCAGGTCGGGTGTTTCTGCGGTGTCCGTGCGAACGGTGGCGGAAGAAGCGGACCTGGCGGTGGGGTCATTGCGGCACGTGTTTCCCACCCGCACCGAGCTGCTCGTATATTCCGCGGAACTTATGATGGAGCGGGTGTACGAACGCATCGTGAATCTTCCCCGGCACGGCAGCACTGAAGATTACGTTCTCGAGGTGGTCAAGAACCTGGTGCCCTTCACCGAGCAGACCCGGGCGGAAATGGACGTCAATGTTGCTTTGATTGCCGAGGCAACCGCGGTGCCCGAACTTAAGACTTTGCGGGATGCCGCCCACGACCAGTTGGCCTCCGCGTGTATTCGATTGGCTGCCCTGCTTCGCGAAGAAGACCCGGAGGCCCCCGGCCCAGAAGCAACGCGGAGGGGCCGGCGACTTCACGCCCTCACGGATGGCCTTGCGCTGCATCTCATGCACCGGGACGCGTCCGAGGACAAGGACCGCGCCGTCGAGACCCTCAGGGATGAAATCCGGAATATCTCCGGCGGAGGGGAACGCTGAACGTGTTCGCAGCGCGCCACGGCGGGTCACCGGTCGTTCGCGGACCCGTTGCGTTTGCCCTTCCAGCGCGTCATGGCGTAACTGAGCAACGACGGCGCTTCCTCCGGTTCCTTGGTATTTGCGTTCCGCAGCCTGTCCTGGCGCATGCGCTGGTGCTCATCCAGGTACTGCTCGTAGCGGCGCTGTTGTTGGCGTTGCTGTTCCTGTTCGGATGCACCGCCCAGGTCGTCGCTGTCCGGGTGGCGTTCCACGGAGGTGATCGTGTGAGGTGGCTGGTCATCCGGGGAGCGGCGATTGCGCTGGCGCCGTTCCATGACCAGGCGTTCACGCTCGGCGCGCTCGGCCAGCCTGCGCTGGGACGCGCTCACCCTCTTGGGGTGCGAGTAGTTGTCCCGGATCCGTTCGATGACCGGCAGCTCATCCGTGGTCTCGTACGCGACCTGCTCGTCATGGGCGCGGTAGGTGGGCGGAGCGTCGTCGTACGCCGCGCGCTGCCGGGGGATCGGCTGGGTGGTTTCGCTCTCGCGCAGCTCGGTGACCGCGGGGAGGGGGCCGGTGTCCGCATCGTCCGCGCGGGTGGGAACCCAGTCGGCCTCGGAAAAGGCCTGGTAGCTGCTGAAGCCGCGCCAGAGTTTCCAGGCCAGGTACGCCACGCCCAGCAGGATGACCGTGGCCGGGGCGCCGTAGCCAATCGCATAGTAGACGGTGGCGACCACCAGCAGAACCAAACCCAACCCCACCGGCGCGAGCGCCATGGGCGTTTGTACCGGCAGCGCGCCGAGCAGGGTGCGGGTGTACCGGTTGGTCGCGTCCGAACCGTGCAGTGCGTGGGCGCGGATCTTCACGCCGGGCGGGGTGGTGTCGGTGAGCTTGTGGACAACTACCGGGGGTTCGTCCGGTTGGGATGCATTGCGGACGACGTCGCGCGCTCGCCCCGCCGCCAGAGCCGCCCTGTTCGACGCCGTGGCGCCCGCCAGCACCAAATAGCCGCCCATGGACAGCAGCACCCCGGGAAGTAGGACGGCGATGGCCAGGGCCAGAACGCGCCAGATCCAGGGAACGCCGGCGGCCGGGAAGTTCTCGAACTGCAGCACCCCGTGGGTGAACCACAGGATCACGCCCCCGATCAGCAGACCCGTGATGCCGTTGATCATGGCGAACACGCGCAACCGAGGCCAGCCGCGCGCCGAACGAGCGGCCCAGCGTTGTTCGCGTGTGCGCATGAGAACTCCTGATGTCCCGGGGAAGTGGGCTCCTTTCAGGGTAAATGGTTCCGGCCGTTCCGGCGGTGCCGTGCCCTGGATTGTGGGCCTAGGATCGACCAGTGCCCCGTTTACTGCTCGACATCACCCCGCTGCGTGAATCCCCGGCGTTCCGCCGCCTGTGGATCGGCTCCACCATGTCCATGCTGGGGAATCAGTTCACGGTCGTGGCGATCAGCCTGGAGGTCTTCGAGCTCACGCGCTCCACGTTCGCCGTGGGCATGGTGGGTGTTGCCGCACTGGTGCCGCTGATCATCGCGGGGTTGTACGGCGGCTCCATGGGGGATGCCCACAACCGCCGAACCGTGGGGCTGTGGACCACATTCGGACTCTTCGCGGTCACGGTCGCGCTGGCCGCGCACTCGTGGGCGCAGATTTCATCCCTGACCGTGCTGTACACCCTGGTGGCCCTGCATTCGTTTGCGCAGGGGCTCAACCAGCCCGTGCGAGGGGCGATCGTTCCCCGGCTGGTGCCCGTGAAACAGTTGCCCGCAGCCAATGCGCTGTACCAACTGACCATGGGTTCCACACTCATGGTGGGGCCGTTACTGGGTGCATTGACCGTGGCCGGGCTGGGTTTCCAGTGGGCTTACACCGTGGATGCCCTGACTTTCATGGCCAGTCTGTGGGCCATGTACCGGTTGCCGTCCCTTCCGCCGGACGGAGTCGCCTCCCGCGCTGGGTTCCGTTCCGTGATCGAGGGCTTCCGGTTCCTGGCCACCCGGCCCAATCTGCGCATGACGTTCCTGCTGGACATGGCCGCAATGTTCTTCGCGATGCCGCGCGCCCTTTTCCCGGTGCTGGGGGCCACGGTGTTGGGCGGCGATCAGTTCACGGTGGGGTTGCTGACAGCGGCGCTCGCGGCCGGTTCCGTGTTGGCGGGGTTGCTGTCCGGGCCGCTGGTGCGGTTGCATCGGCACGGCAAGGCGTGCGCGATGGCGGTGGCCGGTTGGGCCGTGTGCATTATGGCGTTCGGTGGTGTGATTCTGCTGGCCTCCGCAGGTTGGGGACGCGAGACCGTGTGGCCGCTGGCGGCGTCGTGCGCCGTGCTGGTGGCGGCGGGCGCCATGGATGCGATCTCCATGCTGTTCCGCACCACCATCCTCCAAGCCGCCACACCGGACGCGCTGCGGGGTCGGTTGCAGGGCATCTTCATTGTGGTGGTGGCCGGCGGCCCGCGCCTGGGTGACGCGTTCATGGGCACCGCGGGGCAGTTCGCTGGCCCCGGTCTGGCCGCCGTGGTGGGTGCAGTCGTGTGTCTGGTGCTCGTGGTCGTCCTGGTGCGGAAGTTCCCCGCGTTCAACCGCTACGACGCACGCGATCCGCAACCGTAGGGATGACTCCAGTGTGAGTTTCAAGGTGCGCAGTGGCAGCCTCTTGAGCCGAATTCATGTCTTGTACGTCACAATGGAAAAGAAATCGGGTGCTGTGCAGGGCCTTGCGCACGGCGCACATCGATCCACCAGAAGGAGCGAACAATGGCAATCCTTGAGGACACCCGCTGGCACGGGAAGCTCTACATCAATGGGTGGCGTGACGGGTCCGGCGAGCCGATCTCCGTTCAAAATCCCGCTTCGGAAGAGGTTCTGGCCACGGTTGGTTCCGCATCCCCGGCCGATGTCTACGACGCCGCTCGGCAGGCTTCCGAAGCGCAGGTCGCCTGGGCCGGGCTCAAACCTACCGAACGCGCAGCGGTCCTGCGCAAGGCGGGCCAGCTGTTCGAGGAGAACGCGGACGAGATCATCGACTGGGTGGTGCGCGAGACCGGGGCGATCCAGCCCAAGGCGGGGATGGAAGCAAACGTGGCAGCGCAGGAGTGCTACGAGGCATCCGCACTGCCCACGCACCCTTCCGGCGAGGTCTTGGCCTCCGATCAGCCGCACTGGTCCTTTGCCCGGCGCGTGCCCGCGGGGGTGGTGTCGGTGATTTCACCGTTCAATTTCCCCTTGATCCTGTCCATCCGTTCCGTGGCCCCGGCGTTGGCTCTGGGGAACGCGGTGTTGTTGAAGCCGGATCCTCGCACGCCCATTAGCGGTGGGGTGCTGATCTCCCGAATCTTCGAGGAGGCGGGGCTGCCCCAGGGAGTCCTGCAGGTCTTGCCGGGCGGCGGCGATGCGGGCGCGGCCGCGGTGGATGCACCCGAGGTGCGGATCGTGTCCTTCACCGGGTCGACCGAGGCGGGCCGCCATGTGGGGGCCGCCGGTGCCAAGCACTTGAAGCGAACACACTTGGAGCTGGGCGGCAACAACGCCATGGTGGTGCTGCCCTCTGCCGATCTGGACTTGGCGGCGAGCGTGGGTTCCATGGGATCGTTCTTCCACCAGGGCCAGGTATGCATGACCACGGGCCGGCACATCGTGCACGAGGATGTGTACGAGTCTTATGTGGCCAAGTTGGCGGAGCGCGCGGGCGCGCTGGCGGTGGGCGATCCGTCCGAGGGGCAGGTTCACCTGGGGCCGATCATCGACGAGAAGCAATTGAAGTCCGTGGATTCCAAGGTCCAGGATTCGGTCATCGCGGGTGCTTCCATCCGCGCGGGCGCCACGCATGACGGCCTGTTCTACCGACCCACGGTTCTCGCGGATCTCTCCGTGGACATGCCGGCGTGGAATGAGGAGATCTTCGGCCCGGTGGCACCGGTCATCAAGGTGTCCTCCGTTGATGAGGCCGTGAACCTGGCGAACAATTCGTGGTATGCGCTGTCGTTGTCGATCATTGGTGACGTGGGTGAGGCGCTCAAGGTCGCGGACCGGATTACCGCGGGCAAGATCCACATCAATGAGATGACCGTGATGGACGAGGCCACCGCCCCCATGGGAGGCATGAAGGCCTCCGGGACGGGCGCTCGTTTCGGTGGTGCGGCCGCGAACATCGAGGCGTTCACCGAGAGCCAGTGGGTCACGATCAGCCCCGATATTCCCCAGTACCCGTTCTGAGGCTACTGACCAGTACAGCAAGGTGACCGTGCAACAAACGGTCACCTTGCTGTTTCAGTAAGACACAACGACCGTATCTGGCCAGTAGTTATGCATTTGCATTGAAGAGTTTTCCACAGGATTTTGCTTGCGGTGGATTGTGCCAAACGAAATTTCGTAAGCTCGAATGGCTGCCGCATGACGGTGGTGGCCGCGAGCTTCATTGAGTTAGAGGGGACTATCCAATGGGGGATGCGCTGAAGCGTAGTAAGTTCGCGGCGAGCCTGGCCGCGCTGGCGTTGGGGCTGACGCTGGCCGGCTGCGGCGACACTAACAACCCCGGGTCGGAGGGTACGGCCACGACTGTCGACGGTAGTTCATCTCCCAGCACCGGTGAGACCGGCGCGGAGTCATCCGATTCGCCAGCCTCGACACCGGATCCGTCCGCCAGCGGCGACTGGTGGCCCGAGCAGCCGGACAAGATGGCTACCGGCCAAGAATTCCCAGATGACTATGAACCTGCCAGCCTTGAGCACCCCGCCCGCAATGTGCCCAAACCGGTAATGCCGGAAGAAGCTAAGCAGGAGACCGAGGCGGGGGCGCAGGCGTTTTTGGATTACCGCACGGACGCAGTCTGGTACGCGTTCCAGACGGGGGACACGCAATTTGCACGAGAAGTGACGTCGGAGCACTGTGAGAAGTGTCTCGACGAGTTGGATCGTATAGACGCAATCTATGGGTCGGGTGACTGGTTAGCGGGGGGACTTGAGAGGGCGAAAATCCTTGGAGGGGCATTTTCGCAGGGCGCTGACGGTATCTATTCGCTTCCGGTGCAGCTGGATAGTTCGGGGGTAAAGGTATTCGAAGAGGGCGAATTGACATCTCAGCAGCGTCCATATTCGACAGACTCGGAATTCAACGGGAACCTTATTTTCAAGGATAAAAAGTGGAAATACGTAACCGCATCCCCACGGTCTTCTTGAATCTTCCCGTGTACTTTGTGTGCGGTGTAATCGCCTTTTTTGCATTAATTCATGGGTTTTGGATAGCTGAACCTGCCCAGGCAGATGAAGCCGCTGTTGAGGGTGGATGGGGGTGGGTGACTCAGACACCCGCTCAAGAGAACATCAGAGCAGAGGCTAAAGGTAAGTTCACGGACCTGTCGGTCAATTGGGACCGTGAGACAAGCGGTGGTCCGGCCGGGATCTCTGTATCGCTTGGTGAGCAGCATCCTGGAGGCGTTATTGGCCGCGATGCCGACACCGCCTGGGATCCGGATGAAGATCCCGCCTATCAAAAGGCCTTGCGGCAGGAGTTGATGAGCGACGATGACTCGATCTTCTTCGACCCCACCAAGATGGATGCGGCGCTGAATCGAACCACTTATAGCCTGCAAGACCCATGCGCCGGAGAAGATGGCGATGCTTTCGATGACTGTCGTCAAGCACAAGAGTGCACGGTCGATGGTGGCGGTGAAGGCGTCAACATGGACGTGGTTGTCGGCCAAGCGGGGGAAGAAGGCCGTGCATCGCGCGGAACCCAGATGTGCGTGGCCAATGCTGATGCGGCAGAAGCAGATGACGAGGGTGTTATCCCGCTTCCCGTATTCACCCTGCAGGATTTCCAACGTCTGAACGTGGCCCCTGCTGTCTCTACCGTTGAACCGGCGCCGGACACTCTCAAGAACATGAACACCAATGTGTTCGCCGTTGCGGGTGCCCAGGTGTTCCAAACTGAACTGGGTGGTTTCCCAGTTGCGGTGCGGGCGTATCCCACGCAGTACTCCTGGAACTATGGTGATGGGGCCATCCTTGGTCCCACGCCTCTGACGGGTGTTCCATTGGCGGAGGGCGATTGGGACATCCCCACGGACACGTCGCACGTCTATGCGGAAACCGGCGACTACAGCGTCACGTTGACCACCTACTTTTACGGCGAATACAACGTGGCGGGCACCGGCTGGCAGCCGGTTGCTGGCTTCAATGAGGTGGCTTCCGCTCCCGTTCCGATCAGCGTGTGGAAAGCCACTGTCCGAAACGTTGCCGATGACTGCAACGAGAACCCCCGCAGCTTTGGCTGTCCCGGAACTAACTGAACCACGGAAGTTTGGTTCCTGCCGACCCCGATGAAGCCAGATGTGAGGAAACTGCAGCCCTCAAGACTGGTGTGAGGGAAGGGTCCAAAATGGAGCAAGTTTGGACATTTCCATCACTTGAGACTTGGTGGCTGCAGTTTCCTCACATGAGGCCGCGTGCCCGCGAGGGAACCTCCTACGTATCCCGCTTGGTCCGGCTGGTGATCTTGCTCCGCAGGGTCACCAGCAGCACGATCGCCAGCAAGCCGTAGAGCGTCAGGGCAATCGGGCCCTGCACGAGTACGGAGGCATCGCCGTCGGCGCTGATGAGGGCATCGCGCAGGCTCGTCTCAGCCAACGGCCCCAGCACCATGCCGATGATGAGCGGCGCCAGCGGATAATCATGCATACGCATCAAGAAGCCGACAATGCCCACACCCAGTAGGAGAAGCAGGTCGAACGACGAGCCGGACGTCGCATAGATGCCCAGTCCACAGAACACCGTGATGCCGGCGTACAGGTAATGGCGTGGAATGAGCAGGAGCTTTGCCCACACCATGGCGAACGGCAGGTTGATGATCAGCAGCACGATCATCGCGATGAAGAAGCTCGCCAGCAGCGCCCACACCAAATCCGGGGCGCGTTCGAACAACAGCGGGCCCGGTTGCAGGCCGTACTGACGGAACGCCGCGAGCATGATGGCCGCGGTCGCGGAGATCGGTAGGCCCAGAGCCAGCAGGGCGCCCATGGCCATGCCGGTTGTGGAGTTACCGGCGGCCTCGGGCGCCGCCAAGCCTCGGATGGCGCCCTTACCGAACTGCGGGTCATGACGACGTCGATCCAACTTGCGTTCCGCGCCGTAGGCCAAGAACGTGGGGATCTCGGAACCACCGGCGGGGACCACTCCGAAGGGGAGGCCGATGGCCGTGCCGCGCGCCCAAGCAGGTGCGGCTTCGCGGAGCTCTTTCTTGCTCAACCACGGGCGGCCCTTGGACCGGATCATCTGGCCCTCACGTTGGAAACGCGCAATGGTCGCGAAGTAGATGACCTCGCCCAGAGCCAGCACCGCCACGGTCACGGTGACCAGCGAGATGCCATCGAAGAGGAACGGGGAGTCCATGGTGAAACGGGGGATACCCGTGACGCCGTCAATACCCACCACCGCGATACCCAGACCGAATGCCAGAGCCAGCAAACCCTTGACCGCAGAATCCGTCACCACGGACGACGTGGCCATGAACGCGAACAGTGCCAGGGCAAAGAACTCCGCGGGCCCGAACTGCGTGGAGAATTCCGCGAGGAACGGCGCCAGGAAAACCACCACGCCGGAGGCAATGAAACCACCCACGAAAGCGCCGATGGCCGCGGTGGCCAGTGCCTGTGGAGCGCGCCCGTCCAGGGCCATCTTGTGACCTTCGAAGGTTGAAGCAATGGCGGACGCCTGCCCCGGGGTGTTCATCAGAATGCCCATGGTGGAGTCACCGAACAAGCCTCCGAAGTACACGCCGGAGAACATGATGAACGCGGCCGTGGGTTCCAGGGCGAAGGTCACGGGCAGAAGGAGTGCCACGGCCATGGATGAGCCCAGACCGGGCATGACGCCCACGGCGGTGCCCAGAAAACACCCCAGGACCACCCAGAACAAGTTCTGCCAGGTGAGGGCTCCAGCGAAGCCCTCCATCAGTAAGGACAAAGTCTCCATTTAGAAGCCACCCCCGAGAATTCCAGAGGGCAGCGAGAGCCCCAGTGCCATGTCGAACGCGATGTACGCAACGGAGCTGACCGTCAATCCGATGATCAATGAGACCAAGGGCCGCTTGGACCCGAATCCGCGGGCCACGCACCAGAACAACAGCGCCGCTCCAAGGATCCACCCCAGAAACTCCAGAAGCAGGGAGAAGGCTAAGAACCCGCCGATGACCCAGATGAGCGAACGCCACGAAAAGATGGCGGGAGCGGCGTCGTCGGTGTCGCCCAACGTGCCGCTGGACCAGTGACGAACAACGGTGATGATCTGCACGACCACCAGGACGTAAATGACGCCCGTGATGATGGCCGGGAAGAAGCGCGGGCCGGGGAAGTCCACGGAATCCGGGACGTCCATCACCAGCATGCCCACGAGCAGATACGTGGCGAACGCGGCGAACACCACTGGCATGACGAGGGCGCGAAGTAGAGCGCCGGCGGAGCGTGGACTGCCGCCGGAGGAAGGGGCGGCGTCCGTCCAGGGCGCGGGCGCCGAGGAATCCGAAACCGATGCGTGACTCACAGTCCCAACTCCTTGTACAGGGCGGTGATTCGCTCGGTCTCGTCCGTGATGAACTGCGTGAGCGCGTCGCCGGTGATCACATTCTCGTTCCAGTTGTAGCGCTTGATGGCTTCGCCCCATTCGGGAGTGGCGATCGTTTCCAGCACGATGTTCTCCAGCTCTTGTTTTTCGTCATCGGTGATGCCGCCGGGAGCCATCAGGATGCGCCAGTTGGCCAGAGTCACGTCGTAGCCCTGTTCGACGGTGGTCGGAATGTCGACGCCCTCCACGGGTTCCTCCGCCACGATCGCGAGCGCGCGGAGCCTGCCGGACTCGATCTGGTCAATGGAATCCGGGTAACCGCTGGCCGCCGCGGCCACGGTGCCGTTGAGCAGCGCCTGCGTGGACTCGCCGCCGCCGTCCGAGGACACGTAAATCATGTCCGCCGGTTTGATGCCGCCGGTAATGGCCATTTCGGTGACCACCAGCTGGTCGAAAGAGCCGCCGCCGGTCCACGGGACATTGCCGGGGTTCTGCGACCAGGCCCTCAAGAGGTCGTCAAGGGTCTTGTAGGGGGAGTCGGCGGGAACCACGATCACGTCGTACTCCTCGACCGTGACGGCCAGGGGGCTGACGTCGTCGTACTTAGTGGCGGAATCGTACTGAATGGTTGCGGCCAGCTGGCCGGTGCCGCCGACCATCAAGTTGTTCGCGTCGCCGTCCAGAACGGACAGGTTCCCCAACGCGATGGTTCCGCCAGCGCCCGGCATGTTGACCACCTGCGTGTTGTTGATGATGCTGTTCGCCCGCTGTGCCTGCTGCATTTCGCGGGCAACGGTGTCCCAGCCGCCGCCGGCCGCGGCCGGGGCAATGATGGTCATGCTCGAACGAAGGTTGTTACCTCCGGAGGCGGACGTGATGGATCCGGTGACGGCGGTTCCAATGGCACCAGCCGCGATCAGCCCACCGATCCCGTACGTGATGAACTGCCGACGGTTCGGCGGACGTTTCTCGACCAAACGGGTCTCCTGAATTAAATGCACTGGTGGCGAGCGGACTGGCGGCCTGGGACCGACCGAAAGATTGTGACCTAGAGTACACATAAGCTCATCTGAGAAAGTAATCAATCACAGAAGTCGCGCATAATTTGGGTAACAACAAGTCGTGCCGCTCAATGAGTTGCCCCAGCCCGTAGACCGAGGAGAAGTTTCCAGAAATGACCATCATCCTTGCCAGCGCAGACACCCCCGCCGGGCACGCCGCCCGAAACTTCGCCATTGACGAAGCCCGACGCCGCGGCGCGGACCTCATTGTGTTTCCCGTGGACGGTTCCACCCCGGACATCTCCGGCTTCGGCTATGACCGCGTCACCCTGGAAAACGCAGACGGCCGCAGCAAGGACGCCGTGGGGGACCTCATCGACGCCACCAACCGCTCCGAGGTCGAGGCCGTGGTCGTGGGTGTGAAGCGACGCAGCCCCGCGGGCAAGATCTTCCTGGGCTCCTCCGCCCAGCAGATCATCCTGGAGGCCGCCGTCCCGGTGATCTCCGTCAAACCCGCCACCTGACCTTCAACGTGATCGGCGGGGAGGCCAATCACATGTGAGGAAACTGCACCCCCGAAGTCTCATGTGATGCAAATGTCCGACATTGAGCCGAATTCTGCATCTCCCTCCCCTAAGGCTGCACCACTGCAGTTTCCTCACACCAGACTCTTCGACTACTCAGCACCCCCTACTCTGGACGGGTGCAGCCCGAACCCGAATCCCCAGCCACAGCAGAGCCCCGTGACACCCGGTCCCTGAACCGGCAGATCCTAGCGCTCGCGGTCCCCGCGTTCGGCGCGCTGATTGCGGAGCCGCTGTTCCTGCTGGCGGATTCGGCGATCATCGGCCACCTGGGCACCGCGCAACTCGCGGGCGTGGGCATCTCCGCAACGGTGGTGCAGACCGTGGTCGGGCTCATGGTGTTCCTGGCGTACTCGACCACCCCCGCCGTGGCGCGACATCTCGGGGGTGGTCGGCTCAAACAGGCCCTCGAAGTCGGTCGTGACGGTCTCTGGACCGCGGCCGGTCTCGGTGTGCTGCTCGCCACCGTAGGCATCCTCGCGGGTAGGCCCCTGTTGCAAGCGCTCGGCGCGCGGGGTGAGGTACTGGAGCACGCGACGTCGTACTTCGTGTGGTCCATGCCCGGGCTGCTGGCCATGCTGGTGGTGCTGGCTGCAATGGGCGTGCTGCGCGGGCTGCAGGACACCAAAACCCCACTGATCATCGCGGGTATCGGCGCGGCGGTGAACGCGGGACTGAACGTCGCGCTCGTCTATGGTGCAGACCTGGGCGTGGCCGGGGCGGCAATGGGTACGAGCATCACTCAGTGGGCCATGGCCATCACGTATTTGGTGCTGCTGGGCCGGCAATTTGCCCGTGAGAACGTGCGGCTGACCACCGGCTGGCGTGGCATTCGCGGGCACCTCACGGTGGGATCTTGGCTCATGCTGCGCACCCTGTCGCTGCGCGCGGCGATCCTCGCGACCGTCGTGGTGGCAACGGCCGAGGGAGCGGAAAATCTTGCGGCGTACCAACTGACCATGACCGTCTTCAACTTCTTGGCGTTCGCGCTCGATGCGCTCGCGATCGCCGCCCAGGCCCTGCTCGGAAAGGAACTCGGTGCCCGCGACCTCGACCGGCGGACCGAGCGGGACGGCGTGCGCCACCTCATGCACCGGCTCATCCGGTGGGGGCTGGGATTCGGCGTGGTCACGGGCTTGGTGGTGGGCTTGGCGGGCCCACACCTGGGGTTCCTGTTCACGCCGTCGGAGCGCGTGCAATACCTGTTCGGGATCGCGCTGGTGGTGGTCGCGGTGGGCCAACCCCTCGCGGCATATGTGTTCGTGCTCGACGGCGTGCTGATCGGCGCCGGCGACGCCCGGTACCTGGCGCTGGCCGGCCTCATCAACATCGTGGTGTACGCGCCGCTGCTGTGGGCGGTCATGCAGTTCGCCGGAGGTGGCGCGGCCGGTATGGCCTGGCTGTGGGTTGCATACGCGGGCGGGTACATCGGCGCGCGGGCGCTCACGCTGGGCTGGCGGATACGCAGCGACCGATGGATGTACGCCATGGCCTGACCACACGCTGGTTTCAGCCGTCGACCGCGCCGCTCGCGCCCTTCGGATCGGGCGTTACCCCGCGAATCGACGGGCGAAACGAGTGGCGCACGTCTCTATTTACACGGGCGGATCTACTATCCTTAAGGCATGAACAAAGACGTTCCCAACACCAAGTCCGCATCCGTCAACGGCCCGATCTTGGTGGGCATTGACGGTTCCGAAATTGCACTGCGAGCCCTGGATCGCGCCATCGAGGAAGCGCGCGTCCGCAACCTGGGTGTGCGCCTCATCGGAGCATTCCCGGTGGTCGGTGTGGGAGACCCCGGCCTGGAGCGTCGCTTCCGTGAAGCCGTGACCGCTGAGAACGACCAGAACCTTCAGGCCGCTCTGGACCGCGTAGCACAAGCCGATGTCACGGTGGACACCGTCAGTGGTGAGGGAGACGCGGCCAAGGCCATCATTGAGGCCGCCAAGGACTGCAGCCTGGTGATCATGGGTAAGCGCGGTAAGGGCGGCGCGTTGCGGGGCCGCTTGGGTTCGGTGTCCGCGGCAGTGGCCGCGCACAGCCCGGTGCCCGTGATCGTGGTTCCGCCTCATGCAGACGATGACAGCTCCGATGTGGAGTCCGCTCGCGAATCCGCCCACCACAAGGACGTCCACGTCACCGATGAGCAATCCCAGGGCGACACCCGCACCCCGGCCTCAGAGATGGACTTCACGGGATCCGTGGTGGTCGGTGTGGACGCCGCGGGAGAGAAGAACCCGGCGGTGGCCCAGGCCATCGAGTACGCCAAGGCCCACGGTTCCACGCTGAGCCTCGTGTCCGTCAACGGTGCCCTCTCCGGCACCCCGGACTGGTTCCAGGACCAGTACAACCAGACCTACTACTTCGATGAGTCCGTGCGGAAGCTCAACCAGATCGCTCAGGATCTCACGGAACAGAACCCGGATCTGAAGGTCACCCGTCACGGGTTCCTGGGCCGCCCCGGTCGCGTGCTGGTCCAGGCAACCCGCACCGCGGACCTCGTGGTGGTCGGCTCACGCGGCATTGGTGGCTTCACCGGCCTGCTGCTCGGTTCGGTCTCCCAGTCGGTGCTCGGTGCGACCGCCGGACCCGTCATGGTGGTCCCCAACGGCAAGTGAGCCTGAAACAGTAGCCATTCACTACACACAGAAACAGGTGCGAAACAGATGTCACAACGAATCGTGGCGGCATACGACGGCTCCGACTACAGCGAACGCGCGTTGGACTGGGCCATCCAGGAAGCAGCAGCTCAGGAGATTCCGCTGAAGATCGTGGTCTCCACCGGTCGCCCCGTGGGTGTGGATCAGTCCCTGTACGGTCCCTTTCTGGACGCCGTGCAGGAGGAGTCCGAGAAGCTCACCCGCGCGGCAGTGGCCAAGGCCAAGGACGCCGGCGTGCAGGTGCAGGGCATCATCGAACGCGGTGACGCCGCCGGCGTGATCGTGTACGAGGCCAAGGATTCCTCCCTGGTGGTCATGGGAAAGCGCGGCCGTCACGGCGTGCGCGGCCGCGTGGGATCCGTTTCCGCCGCTACGGCATCCCACTCGCCCGTGCCCGTGGTGATCCTGCCGGAGAGCTGGAACCCGGCTCAACGCGAGTCCCGTTCCGAGGACGAGTCCTTCGAGGGCGCCGTGGTGGTGGGCGTGGACAAGCTCGGCGCCAAGAACAAAGCGGTGCACGTGGCCGCCGATTACGCCCGCGCGCACGGTCTCACCCTGGCGGTGGTCAGCGTGGTTCCGACCACCAGTTACCTGCCCATGAACTCCTCCGAGTTGGAGCGCGCGGTGCAGGAGCAACTGCTGGCCCCGGCGAAAGAGCTCACCGACCAGGTAGCCCAGGAATTGGGCGCCACGTACCCGGATCTGAACATCGTGACCCGCGTGCTGCAGGGACGCCCGGCGGATGCCCTGGTGGATGCGTCCCGCACCGCTGACCTCCTGGTCATGGGTTCGCGCGGTTACGGCGGATTCCGCGGGCTGCTCATGGGCTCGGTCTCCCAGGCCGTGCTCGCGGACACCGAGTCACCGCTGATGATCGTGCCCAACCGCGAAAAATAGGCAACGTAGCGTACGGGAGGCCCCGTGCGACGTCGGCGCCCCGTCTCCACCGGCGGGGCGCCGTTTTCATTCCGCGGGTGGATCCGTTGTGGGCGTGCGGTGCCTATTGTGGTGTCAATCGCACCCGAGGAGGCATCATGCTCACCCTAACGAGCCCGCGTTCCAGCCGCGTCCCGCGCTGGGTCGTATTTTCCCTCTTTGCGCTTCTCGCGGCGGTGTCGCTGGTGGTCTGGTCCGCCGACGCCGCTCGGGCCGCTCAAGTGCCCCCGCGTCCGGATTCCGGGGCGGTGCTGGACCAGGCCGAGATCCTCTCCGGCGCTGACGAGCAGCACATCAACGAGCGGATCGGCCGCGGCAACGAACAGAATGACTACATCCGCGCGGCCGTACTCACCGTGGACGGCGTGGACGGGGATTTCGAAGACTTCACCCGGCAAGTGGCTACCGAATGGGGCGTGGGTGAGGCCGGTCGGGACAACGGTGTCTTGATCGTCGCGGACATGGACGACCGCAACCTGCGCATCGAAGTGGCCGACGGCGCACGTCAAGTGCTCTCGGACGACACCGCGGAAGTCATCATGGAGGACCATCTGGAGCCCGGTTTCCGGGACGAACAGTACGCCCAGGCCTTCCTCACGACCGTGGATTCGGTGTACGACCAAGCGAACCCGGAGTCGGCGGCCCAGGCTGCCGCGGATCGCGAGCGTAAGGGGAACATCGTCACCGCGGTGCTCCTCGGCATTGCCGGGTTGGTCGTGGCCGTGGTGCTCGGGTCCATCCTGTGGTGGCGCAGGGACCAGAAGAAGATCCGTGAGCAGGCGGACCGTGAGATCGAGCGGTACCAACGCGAGCATCCGGGCGAGGAGATCTCGGATGAGGTCCGCAAGAAGTACTACACGTACCGTTCCAATCACCGGAAACCGCCCAAGGAGGGTAAGAAACCGCCCACAGCCAAGGACCAGGACGGCGTGGAGCGGGACGTGCAGTACGCCTCGACGTTCCAGAGTTGGTTGCCGCTCTACCTGATGTACCCGGCGATCTACAGCGGCGCCAACCACTCGACCTCTGCGAGCGGTTCCTCCGGCTACTCGGGTTCTGCCGGTGCGTCCTTCGGTGGTGGCGGTGGTTTCAGCGGCGGCGGTTCATCGGGCAGCTTCTGAGGACCTGGGGGGTACCCCCCCCAGCGGCGGCGTTCGCTCTTTCAGCGAATACCCGTGCGGGCGATGCCCTGCACGAACCACTTCTGCAGTATCAGGAACAGGATCACGAGGGGTAGACAACTGATCAGGCCAGCGGCCATGAGCCCGCCGTAATCGTTGCTGAATTCGCCCTGCAGGAAGCGTAGTGACACGGGCAGTGTGTAGAGCTGCGGGTCCTTGAGCACAATCAACGGCCATAGGAAGTCGTTCCACGTGTTCATGAAGGCCAACAACACCATGACCGCGATCAAGGGTTTGGCCAGGGGCAGCACCACGGACCAGAAGATCCGCAGCTGACCGGCGCCGTCCAACTTGGCGGCCTCCAGCAGTTCATCCGGGATGGAGAGGAAGAACTGGCGGGCCAGGAAGATTCCCAGAGCCGTGGCCGCGGTCGGCAGGATGACTCCCCAGAACGTGCCGTAAATTCCCAGATTGGACACGATCCTGAACTGCGGGATCATGATGGCCTGCGCGGGAATCATGAGCGTACTCAGCACCAGAATGAACAGTGCCGAACGGCCCCGGAAAGGAATCTTGGCGAACGCGTATCCCGCGAGCAGGTTGATGCTCACGGACAGCACCACCGTCACCAGGCTCACCGCCACCGAGTTCAGGACCCACGTGCCAATGGGATACTTCTCGAACAGGTTCTGGAAGTTGGCCAGTGTCCAGGAATTCGGGATCAGGATGTTCCCGGCGAACAATTCGGAACGGGTGGAGAAGGCCATGCGCACCATGGCGTAAAGCGGGAACACCATGATCACGGTGATGACCGTGCAGATGGCCACGCGCAGTCCGGTTCTCATGATGCGTCCTTCGTAGCGTGGGGTGCGCTTGCGGGGCCGTCGGTACGAACGCCGTGGGCCCCCTTACGACGTGTGCGTCTCGTGGGTCCGGTGGACTCGGACTTGGGGGAGCGCAACTGGAACGCCGTCATCACGAGCGTGAGCAGGAACAGCACCACGCCGATGGTCGAGCCGTACCCGAAGTCACGGGCGGGTCCGAACCCCTGGTCGTACGCGTAGGTCACCAGCATGGACGTGGAGTTGCCCGGACCACCCCCGGTCATCACGTAGACAATGTCGAAGATCTGGAAGGACCAGATCACGTTCATGATCACCAGGAACAAGGTGGAGGGCGCCAACAGGGGGCGGGTGATGTACCAGAACTGTTGCCAGGAGTTCGCTCCGTCCAACCGTGCGGCCTCGTAGAACTCTTCCGGGACGTCCTGCAGGGCGGCCAGGTAGATGACCATGGCGAAGCCCGCGCGGGTCCAGATGGTCATGAGCACCACGGAGATCATGGCCAGGCTCCCGCTGGACTGCCACGGCAGCCCGCCCACGCCGATGCTGCGCAGCAGGTTGTTGAGCACCCCCACGCCCTCGTTGAACAACAGCAGACCCATGAGCGAGGTCACCAGGTTGCTCAGCACGATGGGCAGGTAAATGGCGGTGCGGAAGATCCCCCGCCCGGGTATCGCTTTGTTCAGCAGCAGTGCGAAGCTCAGGCCCAGGCCAATGCTGATTGGAACGGTCAACACGGTGAACACCACGGAGTTGAGCAGTACCCGCCAGAAAATGGGGTCGCGGAACAACCGTGCGTAGTTGTCCAGGCCCACCCAGCCGTTGCTACCCAGCGGGGTGGCGGCCTGGAAGGACACCACCCACGTGAGAATCAACGGCAGGAACAGGAACGCGATCAGGATGATCATGTTGGGTGTGACGAACGCCCACCCGGCCGCATTGGTCCCCGCCGAGCGCTTGGCGCGGACCGGCGGGGGCGGTGTGGTCGTTGGGGGTCGTGTGCCCGGTGCGGGCTGGGTGGCGGAACCCGGGTCCGCCCCGGTGGCTGCGAGACTCATCCGCCCACCTATGCCGAGACGATCTGGTTCACGCGATCCGCGATGCCCTTGAGGGCATCGTCCACCGACCTGCCGCCCACGAAGCACTGCTCCAATTGTTCCTGCAACTCCGTGTTGATCTGGCTGAAGCCAGGGATGGTCACCTGGGCGACGTCTTCGGGCTTGAGGGTGGTGGCCTGCGCGGTGAAGACCGGTGCCAGATCGGGGCGAACGCTGAGGTTCAGCTTCCCCTCTGCAACGGAACGTCGTGTGGGTAGCTCGATAGTCTCCTCGCAGAACGCTTTCTGGTTCTCCGCTTCCATCATGAAGCGCAGAAACTCGCCGGCCTGGTCCGCCTTGTCGGTGGCCTTGTTGATCACCAGTGCATTGCCGCCCAGGTCGGAAGCGGCCCGCACGTCCTGCGGATGGTAGGTGGCCTGCCACTCGAACCGGGAACCGACGGCCGTGTTGAGCTCGGGAATTGTGAAGTTGCCCAGGGCAGCCATGGCCGTTTTGCCGCCCACGAACGCGTCACTCGAGTACACCCCGCTCTTGGGGGAACTGTTGGAGGGCACCACCTTATTCTCAAAAAGCGCCTTGGTGGTCGTGAGGGCGCGCCGCCCGGCGTCGGAGTCGATAGCGGCGCTCTTGAGGTCGTCGCTGAGCAACCGCCCGTTGGCCTGGAACAACCAGTTGAGCCAACGGTAGGCCCCGGCCTTCTGCCACTGGTAGGAATACGGTGCCACATCACCGCTGAGGGAGCCCTTCAGTTTGGTGAGGACCTCGTTGAACTCCTCCCACGTCCAGGCGTTCTCGAGCGAGTCCGGAACGGACGTGATGCCCGCCTGCCGCAACAGGTCGGGGCGGTACACCGTGGCGGTGGTGTCTGTCTGGTGGGGAACACCGTAGGGCCTGCCGTCCAGGGACACCGCCTCCATGAACGCGGGAATCAGATCGTTCTTGAGATCGTCGTCCATCTGGTCGCTGAGGTCCAAGAGCTGGTCCGCACTGCTGTAGGAGGCCAAGGACGTGTAATCCACCCGGAAGATGTCCGGAGCCGAACCGTCCTGCAACTGAGCATCGATGGTCGTGAACATCTCCGCGAACGGCACGAACCGCAGATCCACCGTGACCCCAGAGCTCTCCTGATACTTCTGCACCAGTTTCTTGAACGCTGACTGCTCGGAGTCCTGCCCCCACGAGACCATGGACAGGGTGTCGCCGCCACCCGAGTCGCTGCCTCCGCCGCCACCGGTGAAACCCGAGCAACCGGTCAACATAGCTGCGCCCGAGAGTCCCACGGCTCCTCGGAAAAGCGTTCTGCGTGAAATGTTCATGGGCGGGACTCCGTTCCAGACACAACCTGTCGCAGGTGCACCAGACGCTCGATTAGTAAGCATCATGATGACATCGGAAGTCACCCATGTCACCCCGCACTTTCAGAGGTGAGCTTCACGCGGGCCGACATTATTGGCAGAGGTCCGCAGCGTCTTACGCCCGAACGCTGCGGACCTCTGCCATATTTGTCAGGCGGCCGACGCTTCCGCGGATCGCCGAGTGCGAACCAGCCCCAACAGCTCCTCGTGCACCGTGGTGTCCCCGGTGAGTTCGGGGTGAAAACTGATGCCCAGGATGTTGTCCTGCCGCACGGCCACCACCGCGTCGCGATACCGGGCCAGCACCGCCACGCGGTCACCCACTCGGGTCACGGCGGGCGCGCGGATGAACGCTGCGCGGACCGCGTCGCCCGGGGGCGTTGCGGTGTCGGCATCCGGGCCGAACGCATTGGTCGCAGCCTCATTACCTGGCTCACTGTGACCGGAGAGCTCTCGGGAACCCGCCCACTCCAGCGAAACCTCTGCGGAGTCCACCTGTGAGCCGAACGCGTTGCGGGTCACGGTCACGTCCAAAACTCCCAGCGACTGCTGACCGGGTGCGGGGTCCTCGATATGTGTGGCGAGCATGATCAGCCCCGCGCACGTACCCAGCACAGGCAGACCGGCGGCAATGACCTGCCGCAGCGGATCGAACAGCCCGAACGTGCGGCACAGTCGATCCATGGTGGAGGACTCACCCCCGGGGAGGACGAGCGCGTCGATGACCGGAGCGCCGCGGTCCCCGACCACGTCCGATGCGGACCGGACGCGGACCGCCCGGGCACCCAGCGATTCGAGTATCGCCAGGTGCTCGGCCACGCCGCCTTGAAGGGCGAGAACGCCGACGACCGGTTGGGTCACCAGCCGCGCTCCGCGAGCCGGTGCGGAGCGGCCAGGTCAGCCACGTTGATGCCGACCATGGCTTCGCCCAGGCCGCGGGAGGCTTCGGTGATGCGGGCGGGATCGTCGTAGTAGGCGGTCGCGGCAACGATGGCGCGAGCGCGCTCGGCCGGGTTGCCGGATTTGAAGATCCCGGAGCCCACGAACACGCCGTCCGCGCCGAGCTGCATCATCATGGCCGCGTCTGCGGGAGTGGCAATGCCGCCGGCGGTGAACAGCACCACGGGGAGCTTGCCGGTGCGGGCCACCTCGACCACCAGGTCGTACGGGGCAGACAGTTCCTTGGCCTTCACGTAAAGGGCGTCGGGGGCGCAGTTGTAGAGGCCCTGCAGCTCGGCGATCTGCGAACGAATGGTGCGGATGTGGCGGGTGGCCTCGGAGACGTCGCCGGTGCCGGCTTCACCCTTGGAGCGGATCATGGCCGCGCCCTCGGTGATCCGGCGCAGGGCCTCACCCAGGTTGGTGGCACCGCACACGAACGGCACGGTGAAGCGGTGCTTGTCGATGTGGTGAGCGAAGTCAGCGGGGGAGAGCACCTCGGACTCGTCGATGTAGTCGACCTTCAGGTGCTCCAGGACCTGCGCTTCCACGAAGTGGCCGATGCGCGCCTTGGCCATCACCGGGATGGATACGGTGTCGGTGATCTGTTCGATCAAATCCGGGTCGCTCATCCGGGCCACGCCGCCCTGAGCGCGGATGTCCGCCGGCACGCGTTCGAGGGCCATCACGGCCACGGCTCCTGAATCTTCGGCGATCTTGGCCTGCTCGGCCGTGACCACGTCCATGATCACGCCGCCCTTGAGCATGTCGGCCAGTCCGCTCTTGACCAGCTTGGATCCGGTCACGGGGGTCTTGTTGTCCACGGGAGATTGCACGGTTTGAGTCATATTGGCCATGCTGCCCGCCAAAGTGGCCCGGTAACAGATCCATAATTGAGTAATTCGAATAGTCCACTTTGGAGGAGCCCATGCGGCATGCGCGTGTAGTGGATGTGCCATTGTCCGTCGACAGAGCCTCGGGTGTCCCGCTCGGCGAGCAACTGGTCGGCCAGGTCCGTGACCTGGTCGCCCGCGGTGTCCTGTGTGCGGGAGATCCGTTGCCCTCATCGCGGGTCTTGGCCGAGCGGTTGGGGACCTCGCGCGGCACGGTGGTCACGGCGTGGGACGTGCTCGCGGGCGAGGGATACCTCACTGCGGATCATGGGGCCACCCGCATTGCCCCGGACGTTCGCGTGGTCCCCGCGGCGAGCGAACTCCCCGTGTCGACGACGCCGCCCCGCTCCTCCCGCCCTCGACGTAGCGTTGTGAACACGGGCCAGATCGACCTGCGGCCCGGCAAAGCACTCATCGCGGAACTGGATACTCCGGCTTGGCGGGGTGCCTGGCGAGATGCCGCGAGTGCCAACGCGGGGGAGGTGCCGTTACGGCAACACCTGGCCGAATACCTGCGATTGAACCGAGGGGTGGTGAGAGAACTGGACGACATCGTGATCACCGCGGGTGCCCGGGACGGACTCCAGCTGGTCCTGCGAGTCCTGGGTGCACTGCGCGGCCGCAGATTGCGCGTGGCGGTGGAGGACCCCGGGTACTCCGCGCTGCGCAGGGTGGTGGAGGCCACCGGGCACGTGGCGATCCCAATCCCCGTGGACGGGTTCGGTCTCGATCCGGCCAACCTGCCCACCGGCGAGTGGGCGGGAACCGGCACGTGGGATGTGGCCGAAACTCCGGATGTTGTGGTGGTGACGCCCGGACACCAGTACCCGCTGGGCGGCACCATGCCCGTGAGCCGCAGGCTGGAACTGCTGCGCTGGGCTCGCCGCCACAGCGCCGTGGTGATTGAGGACGACTACGACTCCGAGCTGCGCTACACCGGACAGCCACTACCCGCGCTGGCCGCCCTCGACACCGACCGCGACACCGTGGTCACCCTCGGCAGCTTCACCAAAGTGCTGGGCAACGGCGTGGGCGTGGGACACCTGGTGGCACCCGATGATCTGCTCCCCAAGCTGCACACCCTGCGTGCGGAGCTGGGGTCACCTGTTTCGGTCGTGGCGCAGCGGGCAATTGCGCGGTTCATGGATTCGGGTCACTTGCAGCGCCACACCGCCCGGATGCGCCGCGCCTACCGCCGACGCCGCTCACTCATCGGACAGTCGCTCGCGAACCTGCCCGGCGTGGCCGTGGTGCCCATGGCCGGTGGTTCCCATACCGTGATCGAGGTGCCGGACGAGGTCGCAGCGGTCGCGGCTACGGCCCGACGCGGGGTGCTGGTCAGTGGGCTGGGAGAATACTGGGCGGCGTCGGCGAACCGGGCGAGAACGCGCACGATGACCCCTGCGCCGGACACGACAGAAGGCGGACGCACCGCCCCCGGTTCGGAACTGCGCAACGGGCTGGTGCTGGGGCTGACGGCGTCGGACGCGCACCTTGAACGAGGAATGCGAGTGCTGCGGGATGTGCTCACACCGGGCCCGTAGTCACTTCGGGGCTGGCACGGGCGTCAGCGAACACCAAGTTCTGCTCCCGGACGGCCCGCAGCTGTCTCCACTAGACTGGCCCGGTCCCACCCCGCCAATGAGGAGTATTTCGCGTGTCTCAGCAGATCCCGTCCCCCCGCGGCGGCGCATCCGGCGGCCGTCGCAACGGAGCGGATGTGCGGCACGTTCTGTGGGTGCCCACGCTGAGTCGGTCCCTGGTCGCGCTGGTGTTCGGCGCGGTCACGATCTTCTGGCAGGAACCCACGGAGAACGCGGCACCGTGGGTGCTGGGTCTGTTTCTGGTGGCAACGGGCGCCGCGTGGCTGTTCCTGCACTTGCGCCTGAAGGCCCGCGAGGACGGTGACCTCGGCTCATTGGCCAATATCCCTCAGCTCGCGGGAATCCTGTACATCCTGGGCGGGGCGCTCATTGCGATCATGGCGCAGCAGAACTGGCTGTTCGTGCTGCTGGCCGCCATGGTGCTTGGCCTCTGCGGCATCCTGGAACTCGCTCTGGGACTGCGTTTCCGCCAGAGCTTCCCGCTCGGTAGGGACTGGACCCTCAGCGGTCTGGTGACCGTGGGCGCGGGTATGGGCATGATGCTCGTGGAGGCGCTGGGCGCCAAGGCGGAGCTGGGCGTGGTGGGTGGCGTGGCCATCATCATCGGCGTCACCCAGTTCATTGCCGCGCTGAGCTTGCGCCACGATGCGCTCGCAGCGGACCGCGCGGGCTCTCCGGATAACGGCCGGCCGAAGCGCGTAGACTGAACAGTTGATCTCGACTATTTTTCGCTTGTTTTCGTAGGAGGATTCACGTGGCCCAGCGCACCGAGCACAACGGCCGTCGCAAGACTGATATCAAGGGTCCCCTTGTCATTTCAGCCGTGCTGGCGGTCGTCGCCTTCGTGGTGGTCTCGGTAGCAGCCGCCGGCGGCACCGACAACGCCGCCCGTGTGGGGCTGGGTTTGATCGCGGCGGGTATTGCCTTCATCGCTTCCGTGATCGTGTGCTCCACTCTCATGCTCCTGGAAAAGCCCAACGACCCCGAACTCGGTCAGGGCACCGGCGTGAATCGTTCCTCGGCCAAGTTGTTCGCCGAGAACAAAGCCCGCCGGCAGGCCGAGCAGGCACGTGGCGGCGGTTCAGGGTCGACGTCGCCCGGCAAGCCGTCCGGTGCCGCCGATTCCACGGACAATGGTGAACCCCAATACGGCCAGCGCGTCCGCCCCGACACCCAGGGCGAGGAACCGGGTTCGAGCGCCCGCTGATCAGCACCCCGCAACGAAGAACGCCCTGGACCGTGAATCACGGTCCAGGGCGTTCTTCGCGCAACCATCAGTAGGGATTACCGCCCGAAGCGCTTCAACCGCAGCGAGTTCAGCACCACGAACACGGAGCTGAAGGCCATGGCGGCCCCGGCGATCATGGGGTTCAAGAAGCCCAGCGCGGCCACCGGAATGGCCACCACGTTGTAGGCGAAGGCCCAGAACAGGTTGGACTTGATGGTCCCCAGGGTCTTCCGGGACAGCTTGAGTGCGGTGGGGATGGCGGTCAGTTCGCTGCGGACCACGGTGATGTCCGAGGCTTGCATGGCGGCGTCCGTACCGGAGCCCATCGCGATGCCCAGATCGGCCTGGGTGAGTGCGGGAGCGTCATTGACGCCGTCGCCCACCATGGCCACCACGCGACCCTGCCGCTGCAGGTCGGTCACGGCCTGGACCTTACCGTCCGGGGTGACATCGGAAATGACGTCCTCGGGGGCAAGACCCACCTGCTCGGCCACGGAACGTGCCACGGCGGAGTGGTCACCGGTCAGCAGGACCGGACGCAGGCCCAGTGCCTTGAGCTGCGCGATCGCCCGGGCGGACTCCTCCTTGATGGTGTCCTGCATGTCGATCAGGCCGGCCAGGTTGCCGTCCACGGCCACGAGGATGGTGGTGAATCCGTCCGCGCGGGCGTGCCCGAGGGCCTTGCGATCGGTCTCCGACAACCGGACACCGTTCTTGGCCAGCCACTGCTCCCGACCCACCACCACGGAGCGGGATTGCATGCCGTCCGCGACATATGCTTTCACGCCGCCGCCGGGGGCGGACTCGAAGCGGGCCACTTGGAAGCGCTGCGATGAGGCATCCGCAATTGCTCGGGCGATCGGATGTTCGGAGTAATCCTCCACCGCCGCGGCGAAGTCCAGCACCTGGTCCTTGGACCACTGGGACACCGAGTTCACGGCCGTCACGGCCAGCTCACCGCGGGTCACGGTGCCGGTCTTGTCCAGCAGGATGGTGTCCACGTTGCGGGAATCCTCGAGCACCTCCGCGGAGGTGATCAGAATTCCCATTTGAGCGCCGCGGCCCGTGCCGGTCAGCAGGGCGGTGGGGGTCGCCAGACCCAGGGCGCACGGGCACGCGATCACCAGCACGGACACCGCAGCCACGAAGGCTTGATCCACGTTGCCGGTCACAAGCAGCCAGATCACCAGGGTCAACAGCGCGATACCGATGACCACGGGGACGAACACGGCCGAAATCCGGTCCGCCAACCGGGCCACGGGGGCCTTGGTCGCCTGAGCGCGAGCCACGGTGCGACCCATGGACGCGAGGACGGTGTCCGCCCCAACACGGGTGGCTTCCGCGAGCAGCCGCCCGGTGGTGTTCACGGTGGCGCCGGTGAGCTCGTCACCCGGTCCGACCTCCACGGGCAGGGATTCCCCGGTCAGCATGGACGCGTCCACGGCGGATTGGCCGGTCACCACCACGGAGTCCGTGGCGATTTTCTCGCCCGGACGCACCACGAATCGATCACCCACCGTGAGCTGTTCCACGGGGACGGATCGTTCGGTTCCGTCCTTGGTGAGCACGGTCGCCTGCTGCGCACCGAGGTTCAGCAGAGCCTTGAGCGCCTCACCGGAGCGAGCCTTCGCGCGGGCCTCGAGCCAGCGCCCGAGCAGCAGGAACGTGGTGATGATGGCGGCGGATTCGAAGTACAGCTGGTGGCTGGACATGTCCATGGCCTGGCCGGGGTGCGCGTGCGCGGTCATCCCCGGGTCCACGAGCAGGTGCCACAGCGAGAACAGGTAGGCGGCGGCCACGCCCATCGACACCAACGTGTCCATGGTGGAGGACAAATGCCGTGCATTGATGGCGGTAGCCTTGTGGAACGGCCACGCACTCCACGTCACGACCGGCAGGGTCAGTGCCGCGGCGACCCAGCCCCAGTGCGGGAACTGCGCGCCCGGAATCATCGACATGATGAACACGGGCACGGAGAGGATCGCGGCCACGATCAGCCGGACCCCCAGGTCTCGGCGGCGCTGGTCCGCCGGGGACAGATCGGCGGCGGGGTCCGTGGAGTCGGTGTTATGTTCCAGCTCCTGTTCCGCAGATGCCGACCGCTCCACTCGCGCGCCCTCCCCATCAGGGGTTCCGGCGGTCTTGGGAGAGCCGGAGGCCTCGGGTGTCTCGGATGGCGTCGCGGGTGCCGGGTCCGCCGGTGCAGTGCGGTCGCCGCGGTCGGAACGTGAGGCAGCGGCGTCGTCGGCGGTTGCGGGAGACTCGTCGCGATCCGAGGAACGGGACCCGCCCGTGATTTCCGCGCCGTAACCGGCCTTCTTGATGGTCTCGACGATCTGGTTGTCCGAGATGCTGTCCGGAACTTTCACGGACGCGGATTCGAGGGCCAGGTTGACCGCGGGATCCACGCCATCGATCTTGCGCAGCTTGCGCTCGATGCGACCCACGCACGAGGCACAGGTCATCCCGCTGATCTGAAGATCCAGCTCACGCAGCGGCCCGTGAACCTGAGTGTCCGTGACGGGGGATTGAGTGGATTGATTAGACAATGGTGTAACCAGCTTCTTCGACGGCCGCGGCAGTCTCTTCTGAGCTCAGCTCGCGGGTGCTTTCAATGGTCACGGGCGATACCCCGCCGGCGTTGAGATCCACGGAAACGGACTGCACACCGGGGACCTCTGCGAGCTCTTCCTTGACGGAGGACACGCAGTGGCCGCAGGTCATGCCGGAGACGGTAATGGTGGTGATCATGGGGAGACTCCTTGGTTCTCGGGGGTGGGTCAGCTTTTCACCAGGCGGGCGATGGCGGCGTTCGCCTCCGCGAGCTTGGTATCCAGCTCGGTAGTGTCACCGGTGTCATGGGCGTGTTCCACCGCGTGGCGCACGCAATGACCCAGGTGTTCCTCCATCAGCCCCAGGCTCACTGACTTCAGGGCCGACTGGATGGCAGAAATTTGGGTGAGCACGTCAATGCAGTAGGTGTCCTCGTCGATCATGCGTTGGATCCCGCGCACCTGCCCCTCGATCCGCTTGAGGCGACGGCCGTACGCGGCCTTGTCCTGGGTGTACCCGCGGGTCACGGGCTGCTCGGTGCTCATGATGCCAATTTATACCCTAGGGGGGTATAAATCAAGGGGGTCGACGACGCCCGCCATCGGCACCGCTGGTCGGGCGTGAACGCGCCACCCCGCGAGTATGAAATTCTGGACCCATGGCTTCATGGATCGAGGATTACGCGCTGCTGTCCAACATGCGCAGCGGCCCGCTGGTGTCCCGCACGGGTTCCGTCGATTGGTGGTGCGCTCCCCGCTTTGATTCCCCGGCGATGTTCGCCTCTCTGCTGGGCGGGCCCGATCACGGGCGGTGGCTGCTGGCGCCGGCGTGCGCGGTGGACGAGAACAGCGAGGTGGTGCTCGACCGCTCAGGGGTTACGGCCGTTGAACGTTTCTACGCGGAGAACACCTTTGTGCTGCACACCGTGTGGACCACCGAGACCGGAACCGTCCGCGTCACGGACTTCATGCCGCTGTCCTCCCGCACCGCGCTGATCCGCCGGGTCGAAGGCCTCACCGGCGAGGTGGAGATCTTTCAGGACGTGCGTCTGCGCTTCAACTTCGGCGCGTCGGTGCCGTGGCTGAGCCGTTTCGACGTGGCGGAAAGCGATACGTCCGGCGAGCACACGGAAGGTGTGCTGGTGGGTATGGCCGGCCCGAACGCCGTCGTCTTCCGCGGCGATCCCTTGCCCGAAGCGGACGAGGACCGTTCCAAGCGCCGGCACACCGGCACGTTCACCGTGGCCGCGGGTCAAATCAAGGACTTCTCGCTCACGTGGTTCCCGTCCCACAGCACGCCACCGGAAGCCGTGGACGTCAACGAGACGCTCACCGCCACGATCAATCTGTGGCAGGAATGGTCCGGACTCTACGATCCCGCGGCCACCGAAGCCAAGCTCGCGGAACGGGAGGACACCCGGCGCGCGCCCACGCCCGCCGAGCGGGCCGCGGAACTGACCGTCACCCAGGATGCCCGTGAGGACATCATCCGCCGCAGCCTACTGGTGGTGCGCGGGTTGATGCACCAGGCCACCGGCGGTCTGATCGCCTCGGACACCACCTCCCTGCCCGAGGTGCTGGGCGGGGACCGCACCTGGGACCACCGCTTGTCGTGGCCGCGCGACGCCGCATTCGCCCTGGAAATCATGCTCGACCACGGCCACGACCGTGAGGCCGCCCAGCTGCGCAACTGGTTACTGCGCGCGGTTGCCGGGGACGTGGACCACCCCTCCAACGTCTACGGCCTGGACGGTTCCGTGGTGGGTCGCGAACGGCTCGTGGACCTGCCCGGTTACGAGCGCGCTCGGCCAGTGCGCGAGGGCAACACCGCCGGTTCGCAGTACCAGGCGGACGTGGCCGGTCACGTGCTGGTCGTCTTCGAACGCCTCCGACGCCGCGGCGTCCAGGAGGATCACCTGTCCTGGCCGTTGCAGCAGGGGCTGCTGCGCGCCGTGGTGGCCAACTACGAGGACAAGGACCAGGGCGTGTGGGAGATGCGCGGTGAGCCCCAGTACTACACCTATACCCGCGTGATGATGTGGGCCGCGCTGCAGGCCGGGGTGGATGCCGTGCGCATCCACGGGCTGCCCGGAGACGTGGAGACCTGGGAAGAACACCGTGATCAACTGGCCCATGAGATCTGGACCAACGGCTATGACCCCGAGGTCGGTTCCTTCGTGCAGTACTACGGTTCCACCGCCGTGGACTCCTCGCTGTTGCAACTGTCCAAGGTCGGTTTCGTCGCGTATGACGATGAGCGCATGGTGGCCACGGTAGCCCGCATCCAGAGGGAACTCACCGACCGTTCCGGGCTGCTGCACCGCTACCGCAACCTCCCGCAGCTCACCGACCTGGACGATGCCGAGGCGTTCGCATCCTCGATCGGCCAGGACGGTTTCGCCGGCCAGGCGGCGCCGTCGGTGTCCGCAACGTTGCAGTTGGCGGATCAGCTGGCGCGGTGCGATCGCGTTGCGGAGGCCGTGAAACTGCTGGACACCGTGCTCGCAACGGCCAACGAGCTGGGCCTGTTGTCCACCACGTATTCGACATCCGAACGCAGGGCCACGGGCAACTTCCCGCAGTCCGAATCGCATTTGAACCTCATTCGTGTGCTGGACACCTTGAAGGTCGTGCAGGGCGGGGGTTCCGCGCAATCGTGAATGGTTCTTCTTCGGTCACGGTGGGCTCGGAGTCGGTCATCCCCTGGCGTTCCTCGCCCGCCGTGCGCGTGGGATTGTCCCTGGGCATCGCCACGGGGTTGTACGGCATTTCGTTCGGTGCGCTCTCGATCGCCGCGGGGCTCACGTTCTGGCAAACGCAGGCGCTGTCCGCGTTGATGTTCACGGGCGGGTCCCAGTTCGCGTTCATCGGGGTGCTCTCCGGCGGCGGAACGGGCGCGGCGGCCCTGGGTGCGGCGTCGCTGTTGGGTGTGCGCAACACCGTGTACGGCATGACCATGAATGCGCTGCTGCGCCCGCGGTCGTGGCGCAAGGCGGTGGCCGCCCAGGTCACCATCGATGAATCCAATGCCGCGGCCTCCGCTCAGCCCACCGGTGTGGAGCGCAAGCGCGGTTTCTGGGTGGCCGGGGTCAGTGTGTTCCTGCTGTGGAATCTGTTCACGGCAGTCGGCGCTCTCCTGGGAGACGCCGTGGGGGATCCCGGTCAGTGGGGTCTCGACGGCGCCGCCGTGGCCGCCTTCCTGGGGCTGCTCTGGCCGCGGTTACGCGACCGCGAACCGCTGGCCGTCGCCGTGGTGTGCGGGGTGGTCACCGCCATCAGCATTCCGCTGGTCCCGTCGGGCATCCCGGTGCTGGTCGCCGCGGTGGTCGCGTTGGCCTGGGGTCTGGTGGGCGCGCGATCGGCACGAAAGACGGTGCGCTCATGAGCATGTGGTTCTGGGTACTCGCCGCCGCCGCCATCGCCTACGTCTCCAAGCTCGTGGGGTATTTGGTTCCCGACGCCGTTCTGGACCACCCGCTCGTGCCTCGCCTGGCCGGGTTGGTCACCGCGGGTCTGCTCGCGGCACTCGTGGTCATGAACACGTTCGCGTCCGGCACGGAGCTGGTCCTGGACGCCCGGGTGGGTGCGCTCGTCGTGGCCGGTGCGGCCCTGTGGTTACGGGCTCCCTTCCTTGCGGTGGTGATTCTCGGCGCCCTGACCGCAGCACTGCTGCGGTGGGCCGGTTGGGCGGTGTGAGCGGCGGCGTCATCGGAGTCATTCTCAGGCCAGTATGCAGATCTCAGACACGTTGGAGCCCCCTTCGGAGGCGGTGTATGGCTTCACTATGACTCATAGATCAATGCTGGCGTAAGAGTGCCTCAGATCCACCGGCCAACCCATTTTCCGCTCGGGTCGTGGGGCTCCAGCTTCTGGTTCCGCGCGTGAGCGTTCCGCTTAGCAAATGCCGGGGGAGCGTAGTGTGAGGAAAATGCCGGATGAAGTTTGAGGGGAGGTAAATGTCTAGATCCGCGCGGATCCAGGCATTTACCTCCCCTCACGCCGCGGAGCGACAGCTTCCTCCCATAGCGGTGTGAGCGGCGGCGTCATCCCGTGCTCCCGACTACTCATCAGGGCGCTGAACACGTTAGCGTTGACGGACCAGCCACGCAGGGCCCGGATCACCTCGGCTGGTGGCCGAGGGAATGCCTCGGTATCTCAGCCGGGCCGAGATTCTGGAGGTGCTGCGATGACCAGCAACATCACCGCTGTGACCGATCCCCGCGAACTCGCGGATGCATCCGTGGACCTGGTACGCCAGTGGCTGGGCCGGGCCAAGGACAACAAGAAACGTAGTTCTCAGAAGAACCCCGCCGAAGATCGTCTGGCCACCGTGTTACAGGATCCGCACGGACTGGAGTTCACCGTGGGTTTTGTGGACCGTGTGATCCGCACGGAAGACACCAAGGCCGCGGCCAAGGCACTGCAGGACATTGCCAAGCTGACCCCGGAGTCCATGTCCGCGGTGGACCGCGCCCAGATCAAGGCCGGTACCGCGCTCTCGGACAAGCTCCCATCCATTGTGGTTCCGGCCGCGCGTACCCGCCTGCGCCAAATGGTGGGACACATGGTGGTGGATGCCCGCCCGGGCCCCTTCGGTAAGTCCGTGAAAACCATGAAGGAGCAGGGCCACCGCCTCAACATCAACCTGTTGGGTGAAGAGGTGCTCGGTGAGCAGGAAGCCGAGAAACACCTGCAGGACGCCAAGGACCTGCTTCACCGTCCGGATGTGGACTACGTCTCCCTCAAGGTCTCCTCCGTGGTGCCGCAGCTGTCCCACTGGGGCTTCGACCGCACCGCGGATCGCGTGGTCGAGCGGTTACTGCCGCTCTACGAGGCCGCCGCGTCCAAGGAGGCCGGCACCATGTTCATCAACCTGGACATGGAGATCTACTCGGATCTGGAACTGACCATGGAGGTCTTCCGGCGTCTGCTCGACAAACCGCAGCTGAAGAACTTGGAAGCCGGCATCGTGGTGCAGGCCTACCTCCCGGACGCCCTGGGCGCCGTGAAGCGCCTCTCCGAGTGGTCCGCCGAGCGCGTGTCCCAAGGCGGCGCGCAGATCAAGGTTCGCCTGGTCAAGGGTGCCAACCTGGCGCTGGAACGCGTGGACGCCGAGATGCACGGCTGGCCCATTGCCACCATGCCCTCCAAACAGGCCACGGACACCAACTACAAGCGCGTGCTGAGTTGGCTGTTCACCCCGGAGCGCATGAGCGGGCTGGCCATGGGCGTGGCCGGACATAACTTGTTCGACATCGCCTTCGCCCACCTGCTCGCCGAGCAGCGCGGGGTGACCGATCGCATCGAGTTCGAAATGCTCCAGGGCATGGCCACGGAACAGAGCGAGGCCGTCTCCACGGACGTGGGTCAGTTGTTGCTCTACGTTCCGGCGGTCCGCCCCACCGAGTTCGACGTGGCCGTGTCCTACCTGGTGCGCCGCCTCGAGGAGAACTCCGCGAGCGAGAACTTCATGTCCGGGATCTTCGACCTCTCCCCGGACAACCGCATCTTCCGGCGTGAAGAGAGCCGTTTCCGCGCCGCCCTGGGGGATCTAGAAGCCGAGCCGGAGGTCATTCCACCCTCCCGCACGCAGGACCGCTCGCGGGAGACCGTGGGGGAAGAGCCCACTCAGCCCCTGGATGAGCCGTTCATGAACGAGCCGGACACGGACATCTCCACCCGTGCGAATCAGACGTGGGCCGAGAAGATCGCCGCTCGCATCGCGGACAAGGAATGGTTCGAGAACCTGCCCGTTCCGGAGGCGCTCGCGGGCCTCGAGGACGACTCGAGCGGGGCCGTCGAAGCCGTGAACGACGTCGTGGCGCGTGCCAAGGCTGCCGGCAAGACCTGGGCGGCCACTCCCGCCCGCGAACGCGCCGAAATCCTTAACCGCGCCGGCGACATCCTCGCTGCTCGCCGCGGTCACCTCCTGGCCGTTGCCGGTGCCGAGACCGGCAAGGTGCTCGAACAGGGCGACCCGGAAATTTCGGAGGCCGTGGACTTCTGCCGCTACTACGCGCGCCGCGCCCTGGAGCTGGAATTCGTGGACGGCGGTCAGTTCATCCCGCACCACGTGACCGTGGTGACCCCGCCGTGGAACTTCCCGATCGCGATTCCCACCGGCACCACCGTGGCGCCGCTGGCCACCGGTTCGGCCGTGATCCACAAGCCGTCCCCGGAGACCCGTCGCTGCTCGGCGGCCATTTGCGAGGCCCTGTGGGAGGCCGGTGTGCCGCGCGACCTGCTGCAACTGGTGGACGCCGTGGAGGGTGATGCCGGTAAGGCACTCATCTCCCATCCGGACGTTGAGCGCGTGGTGTTGACCGGTGCGTACGAGACGGCTCAGCTCTTCGCCAACTGGTTCCCTGAGCGCCCGCTCACCGCGGAGACCTCCGGTAAGAACTCCTTGGTGATCACCCCCAGCTCGGACCGTGACCAGGCCGTATGGGATCTGGTGGCCAGCGCGTTCGGTCACGCGGGCCAGAAGTGCTCGGCGGCTTCGCTGGGCATCCTGGTCGGTCCTGTGGCGACCTCCGACCGGTTCCGCCGCCAGCTCATCGACGCCGCGTCCTCCATGGTGGTCGCGTGGCCCGATAACCTGCAGGCGTCCGTGGGGCCCACCGTGGAGAAGCCCCAGGGCAAGCTGCTCAAGGCGCTCACGGAGCTCGAGCCCGGCGAGGAATGGCTGATCGAGCCCGAGCAGCTGGACGATTCCGGCAAGCTGTGGCGTCCAGGTATCCGCGCGGGCGTGAAGCCCGGTTCGTTCTTCCACCTGACCGAGTGCTTCGGCCCGGTGCTGGGCCTGATGCGCGCGGACGACCTGGACCACGCGCTGGAACTTCAGAACGCCGTGGACTACGGCCTGACCGCCGGCCTCCATTCCCTGGACGCGGACGAGATCCTGCACTGGGTGGATCGGGTTCAGGCGGGCAACCTGTACGTGAACCGCGGCATCACCGGTGCGATCGTGCAGCGTCAGCCCTTCGGCGGCTGGAAGCGTTCCTCCGTGGGACTGGGCGCCAAGGCCGGTGGTCCCAATTACCTGGCGTCACTGGGTCGCTGGTGCCGCGAAGGTTTCACCTCCTCGAGCTCGGACCGCGGTGCCGCCGGCGCCTGGGTTCTCGAGCCCCGCGTGCACCGTGGGCTGGACGCCGTTCTGCCGCTGGTGGACCAGGAGGATCAGGTGTGGCTGCGCCGGGCCGCACTCTCCGATCAGTCCGAGTGGCAGCGCGAGTTCGGCCAGGTCAAGGACCCCACGGCCCTGATCAGTGAGGCCAACCTGTTCCGCTACCGCCCCCGCACCGTGATCGTGCGCGCGGCGGAAGGGGCCTCACTGACCGATGTGCTGCGCGTGGGGCTGGCGGCTTCCCGGTCCGGGTCCGAGGTCATCCTCAGCCCGGCGGAGGAACTGCCGGAGCAGGTGGGTCGGCTGTTCACCACGGTGCTCTCCCCGGCCTCGGACGTGGACTTCGCGCACGCGCTGGGCGAAGGGTCACTGGGTGTGTTCGCGGAGCTCTCCGACCGGGAGGTCCTCAACGGCACCGCTCTCGACGTGGACCACGGCGCTCGCGTTCGTGTGATTCAGCCGTGGGACGGTAGCGACGATGATCTCAAGCCGCTGTACGAGGTCCGTGCCGAGCACCCGGACATCGCCCTGATCACCGACGACGTGGTGGGTACCGGGCGCATCGAGTTGATGTACATGCTCTCCGAGCAGGCGGTGTCCATCACCATGCACCGCTTCGGCAACCACAGCCCGTCCATGGACCGGGTGGTCGCGGAGCTCCGGACCAGCAGGTAATCCGTTTTCTCAGTTCCCAGCCGAAACATGTGAGTCCGTAAAAGTGCTTCTTCGCGCTCGTGAAGAGCACATTTACGGACTCAGATGTTTGTGCAGCTCGCGGGGGCCTTACAGCACGAGCGTCAGCAGGAAGATGATCGCGATGATCACCAGGAACACGATGCCCCAGTTGCGCAGCACGTGCTTGTCGCTGTCGCGGGTTTCCTGGCTGTCGGGGTCCCGGTCCGCGTAACGGTCACTGCCCACGCCGTAGTACAGCTCGGACGTTGACGGTTCGCGCGGCGGGGCTGGCTCGGTGGGCGGTTGGGGTGCGGGAGGATCACCGGCGGCGTCGTCGGTCTTGCGGGGGCCCATCGGCCAGAAGCGGTCGGCGTCGAAGATCTTGTCCCGCTTGGGCTGATCCTGCGCATCCGGGCGCGGACCGTTGAGTGAGTCGCGCACGGGTACGCCGGTGCCGGGGTACTCGGTCCCGCGCGGGTCCTTGTGTGAGCTGTCCGTGCCGAACGGATCCGGCTCGTCATCGCCGACCAGCTCCGACTCCGGAATGCCGCCCGTGGATTTCACCGGATCTCGCGGAGAGGGCTTCGATGCGGGTTCCGCAACCGTCGACGTCGTGCCATCCGTTTCGCTCACACGATCCGCCGCCTGCCGCAGCACCTCCGAAACCCGTTCGAGGGGGCCGCGTTGATTACGCTTGGTGCTCTGCTGCGCAACCTGCTCGGCGCGGCTGGCCACGGAACGCAGGACGGAGGCGTCCTGGAGCTCCAGGTCCCGGGCGGCCATGGCGAGTTCAAGCGGGGGATCGGCGGGATTGGGCTTGGTGGCCCATTCCAGCAAACCGGTCAGTACGGGACTGGACAGTGACTTCTTGAGCGCGGGGCGCAAGGCTTCCACCTCGGACAGCGCCACGAGTTCGCGCGGCGGGGTGGAACCGTAACTGCGGGCGGCCTGATCCAGGGGACCGCGGTCGTTGAACAGCGCGGCAAGCATGGCTGCGGAGGCGTAGCGGTCTTCCGTCGAGGCGGCCTCGGAACTCTGCGTGAGCAATTGCCGTTGCGCCGGCGCTCCGGCATTGCGCACCACCTCCAGCAAGGCAGGGTCTGCACGCACGAGCCGGGCGGGCTCGCTCAACGCACGGGCAAGATCCGGGTCAAGCTCTTCACTCATGTCGATCGCCTCCGTAGTCCGTTCTACGAGCCTACGTGAGGATGCCCGCGCCGTCTTGAGCCATGAACGGATGCTGGGGGAAGGCGGTTCCAAAGAGCCGGTCATTAATATGCGCTACAGACTCAAAACTAATAACTTAGTCTCGCTGACTTATATTTAATCTACTATGCGCCCAACGATGAGCGCTCCGCATCTACGAGGGAGAACCAATGGCGGTAGCTGCCGCGCCCAGTGCGAAGGATCGTCACACCAAGCTGGTCCAGGAAGTCATCGATGAGGCACCGATGAATGGGCGCCGCGCTCTCGTTGTGGTCCTGTGTTTTGTCATTGCATTACTTGACGGGTTCGACACTCAGTCCATTGCTTTCATTGGTCCGGCGATTGCCGCGGATTTCGAGATGGGCACCGCCGAACTGACCTGGGTCATCACGGCCAGCACCATCGGTATGGCACTTGGCGCGATGACACTCGGTAGCCTGGGCGACAAGATCGGCCGGAAGAAAGCAGTCCTCATCGCGCTGGGGCTTTTCGGTGTGTTCTCGATTCTGGGGTCCATGGCGCCCAACCCCGAGACGATCATCGGACTGCGTTTCCTCATTGGACTCGGCATGGGTGGTGCAACACCGTCCCTGCTGGCGCTGGTCGCTGAATACAGTCCCCTCCGCAGGCGCGGAACATTCATGACCCTCGTGATCCTCGGGTTGCCCGGCGGTGCGCTGTTGGGCGGACTCGTGGCGGCCGCATGGCTTCCCGCGGTGGGGTGGCGTGGCATTTTTCTGATCGGCGGCGTTCTACCGCTGATCCTTCTGGTTGTCAGCGTGTTCTTTCTGCCAGAGTCGCCGGGATATGTGGTGGGGCGAGGAACGGAACAAGCTCAAGCACGAGGTCGGGCACTCATCGAGAAGATGACCCGGCGTGACATCCCCGCTGACGTGAGTTTGCGGACGGAGAAGCCCACCGCCAAACAAGGCTCGGTAGCCGGACTGTTGTCCGGCGAGTACCGCAAGGTGACGATCGCCGTCTGGGCGGTCTACCTGTTCAACTGGATCGCCTGGTTCCTGCTCTTGCAGTGGATGCCCAGCGCCCTCCATGCCCTGGGTCTGCCGACCTCGACGGCCGCGCTCGGTACGGTCACCGTGAATGGCGCATTCATTGTCTTCGCGATTCCCCTGTCGATTGTCTTGCCGCGGGTGAACCCGAGGTCCTTGCTGCTCGGAATGTTCGGGATCGGAATTCTCGTGGCCGTGGGGCTGGGACTTGCGGGCAGTTCTTGGACGTGGGTCTTCATCCTGCTGGCGTTGGCGGGATTCGGGATCGGCGGGCAGCAGCTGGTTCTCAACTACCTGATTGCAAACGCCTACCCCACGTCTCTGCGATCCACCGCCACGGGATGGGCCATCGGCATCGGGCGGCTGGGGTCCATTGTGGGCTCTGCTCTGGGTGGGTGGCTGCTGGCCACGTTCCAGCCCGGCGGGTACTTCATGGTCTTGGCGATCCCGCTGGTCATCGCCGCGGGCGCGACGTTCTTGGTGAGCAAGAGGCAAGCGAGTCTTGGAAGCTGACGGCGGTGCCGAGCGAGGGAGGCCTCGGCGCGCGTGATGACCGGGGCGACGTGGCTGTCGGCGGCCACACCCGCCACCGCAGCCCGTCCCGTCTCGCTCTCCGGACCACCCCTGTCGCGAATCAGTTAGGCCCGCTAATGTGCTTTGGGTGACACGTCCCACATCCAATGCATCGAGCCGAGCACCCGGAGTGCTTTTGGTCGTGCTGATGGGGGCCATGGCCATCGGGCCGATGTTCAATTACGCGCTGGGGTCCCTGAGCGCGCTGATCGTGGACGAGTACGGCATCACCGAGGGCCAGTACGGGTTCATTCTGGCCGCTGTGTATCTTTCCGCAGGCCTCACGGCCACGTTCCTCGGGGTGCTCGCGGACAAGCTCACCCCGCGCTTCCAGATCGCATTGATCTTCTCGGGCATCGTGGTTGCATTCCTGGTGAGCGCCATGTGGCAGTCCTTCGTGGTATTGCTGGCCGCGGCCCTGATCGCGGGTGTCGCGCAGTCCTTCTCGAATCCCGCCACCAACCGTCTGATTGCCCAGCGCACGAGTTTCACCCAGCGTGCCCGGTGGATGGGCTGGAAACAGTCCGGGGTGCAAATGGGCCTGCTGATTTCGGGGCTCACGTTCCCGTTCCTGGGTGCGGCTCTGGGCTGGCAGACCTCCGCCCTGATCGGCGCGGCGGCGTGCGTTCCCGCGTTGGCGATCGCGTGGCTGATCATCACCAAGCTCGAGCGCGACGTCGTCTCCCGTCCCGCCCCCGCGGCGTCTGGGGTGCCCGATCGCGGAAAATTGCCGACGGCGGTCTGGCTGTTCTCCCTGGTTGCGTTCCTCAATGCCGTGGGAACCCAGGGCGTGACCGTCTACTCGTCGCTGTTCGCGGTGCGAGCGTTGGACTTCCCGTTGACCGTGGCGGGAATGATCATTGGCGTGATCGGTGTGTTCGGCATCCTGAGCCGCATCGGCTGGGGACGCGTGGCCGGCCGAATGGCGCGGCCGTCCGTACTCATCCAAATCATGAGCCTGGGTGGCGTGGCCGGGTTACTGTTCCTGATCGCCGCCGAGCTGTTCCACCAGGGGTGGCTGATGTGGGTGGGCATCCTGTTCCACGCGACTCTTCCGCTGGCCGCCAATGTCATCATCAATTCCGGCACGGTGGCGGCCGCCCCGGCAGCCAAGGTGGGAGCGGCGTCGGGCCTGGTGGCCACCGGCATGTACCTGGGATTCGGCGCGGGACCGCTGATCGTGGGGCAGCTCGTGGACCTGACCGGGAGCTTCACCGCGGGTTGGATTGCCGTGGGCGTCACGTACGTGGCCAGCGTGGTGGTCGCGATCATTCTGAGCCGACTGCACAAAAGTTCGGCCTGAGGTTGCCGCGTGTGGTCCCATGGAAGCATGGGCACCCCACGCACAGACCTCGCACACGTCCTCAAACGCTTGGAGGGCAACAGCTACGGCGCCTACAAACAGCTCAAGGGCGAATGGCGCGTTGGCGATTTCGAGCTGATCGTCGATCGCGTGCAATCGGATCCGTACGCACCACCGTCCCTGGTGCGGATTCGCGTGCCGCGGCGGGTCGCGGGCATCCCGGGGCATCTCATGAATTCCGCGGCCCAGCGGATTGCCGCCGGTGATTTCCTCACGCGCGCCTTCGGCCGAGCCGCACGGGACCTCGGCCCGGACGGGGGCAAGGGCTCCGGCGGGATTTTCGTGGTGCACGTGGGCCAGGAAATTCTGCAGCGCTCGTCCGTGCTCATCGACCACGCCGCGATCGAGGTGCGCTGCGAAATCGCCCTTCCCGCCGCGGGCCGCCGTATCAAGGGCCGCGCCGCGCAACGGTTGTTGACCGAGGTGCTGCCGAGCGTCGTCAAGCGTTCCCTGCTTTTCCGCAACCTGGACGCCGCGGCGTTCGATCGCCACGTGCGCGGTTACCTCGACGCCGAGCACGTGCGTTCGCAGCTCGCCGCTCGGGCTCTGGTGGCCTTCGTCGCCGACGGCGCCGTGCTCCCTCGCGCGTCCGGGCATCGGGATGAGCCCCTCACCGATCACGCCGTGCCGTTCGAGTCACCCGACAACCTGCGGGTCACGCTCACGCTCAGCGATGGCACGGAGGTCTCCGGCCTGGGGGTTCCCGAGGGCGTGACCGTGATCGTGGGCGGGGGGTATCACGGCAAGTCCACGTTGTTGCAAGCACTCGAGCGCGGGGTGTACGACCACGTGCCCCGGGACGGTCGCGAACTGGTGATCACTCGGGCTGATGCCATGGCCGTTCGCGCGGAGGACGGCCGCGCGGTCAGGGAAACGGACGTGACCCCGTTCATCAACAACCTCCCCACGGGCGCGGACACCAGGCGGTTCAGTACCACGAATGCCTCGGGCTCCACGTCGCAGGCGGCCTCGATCACGGAGGCCGTCGAATCCGGGGCGACAGTGTTGCTCCTGGACGAGGACACCTGCGCCACCAACCTCATGGTCCGCGATCAGCGCATGCGCGCCCTGGTGCCCGGCGAACGCGAACCCATCACGCCGTTCGTCGACCGGGTGCGGGCGCTGTATCGGGACAAGGGCGTGTCCACGGTGCTCGTCACGGGCGGTTCCGGGGCGTTCTTGGACGTCGCGGACCTGGTCATCGCCATGGACGCCTACCGGGCCTCGGACGTCACGGCCCGGGCGCGTCAGGTGTCCGCTGATATCCCATCCGGGGAGCAGACCCGGCCCACGGAGATTTTCGGCGAGTTGCGCGAGCACATCCCGGCGGCCACGTCGAAGGACGACGGTGCTCGCGGTGTCCGTGCGGGTGGCCGCGGTGGTGAGCGGGGCGGGTACCGCGAGAAACCGGCCCGTGGGCGAGGTCTGGGGACCATTCAGCGAGGCCGGGAGGACGTGGACGTATCCGCCCTGTCGCAGCTCGTGGACCCCTCGCAGACCGAGGCGATTGCGCGGCTGTTGGATCAGATCGACCGCACAGCGGACGGGCGAGAAAGCCTGAACGAGCTGGTGGACCGGCTCATGACTGACGTGGAGCGCGACGGACTGGACGTGCTCGCTCACCACCGGGGACACCCCGGGCATCTGGCGCTGCCGCGTCGGCAAGAGGTGCACGCCGCGTATCACCGCAGGCGGTGACCGGCTGCCTCATGGCGGTGCGCGGGGTGAACGAGGGCCGGGGAGCACTCGGTTAATAAGTCACAAATGAAAAACATTCCGCCGCGTCGACGTGACGTTGCAGTCACTTAAGGGAAGACTGAGGACGGTGCGCAACCCTGAAATCCGGGGGGGAGAGACATGGTTGCGCCGTGGAATGAGTGAAACAAGGGGAGTGATTTTGTGGTTTCGATCCGCGAATTTGTAGCACATCTGCCACCTGACAAGCGCGAACTTCTGGCTGTGCCGGCACGGTTGCTGCCGGCCAAGATGCGTTACGGACCGGTCTACGAGCGCACGGCTCGGGAGATCCACAAGGCGCGTACAGCGCCGTCGTGGGCGAAAAGCACGGTGGATGAGCGCCTGGCCGAGACACTTTGCACCGCGCGTAAGACTCCTTATTACGGCAAGGGCCAGCACTACGACGTGCTGAACCGAGTGGCCGCGGGGGACGTGAGTCCGCGGGAGGCCCTGGCGCAGTTGCCGATCCTTAGGCGTGAGGATTTGTCCGCGCACTACCGAGACATGCTTGCGGCCCCCGAGAAGACGGTGGAACTCTCAGCGAGCTCCGGCACCTCGGGTGATCCCATTTTCTTCCTGCTGGACCGTGATCGCGGTGCGCGGGAATGGGCCTACGTCGTGGATTCCTGGGCAAGCACCGGGTATCAGCTGGGGCAATGGCGTGTGTTCTTCCGCGGCTTGGACTTGCCACAGAACCGGCCGTATTTCGTGATGAACAGCACCGGCGAAATCGTGGTGCGGATCCAGACGCTCTGCCCGGACACCGTCCGGGAGTACTGGGAGATGATTGCGAAGCGAGGCATTGAATACCTTCACGGGTATCCCTCCACCCTCGTATACCTGGCCAGGCTCCTCGAGGACGCCGATTTCGATACGTCCTGGCGGTATCGTATTCGCGGTGTATTGCCGGTATCGGAGCAGTACACCCCCGGACAGAGGGATCTCCTGCGGCGCTTGTTCCCCAACGCCAAGCAGGCCGTGTTCTACGGTTTGAGCGAGAAGTCGGTCTTCGCCTCGCTCGACGAAGACTTCGTCTACCACCCGTACCCGCTCTACGGGCATGTGGAGCTACTGCACCGGGATGGTAAGCCCGTGGAGCTGGGGGAGCGCGGGCGCATCGTCACCACCACGCTGGACGGGCGCGGCATGCCCCTGATCCGCTACGACACGGGTGATTCGGCAGAACTCGTAGGCCACGACAACGTGGGTACGCCGCTGTTCAAGAACATCCTGGCTCGGAGAGGCCGCGAGGGACTCATCAAAGCCGACGGTCAGACCTTTTCGACCACGCCGTTCAACGTTCACGGGCACGAGTTCGAGTGCGTGCACCGATTCAAAATCCGTCAAGAGGTCCCCGGCAAGGCAGTGCTGCTCGTCCAGCCTTCGCAGAAGGCCACCGAGGAAGAGCTGGAGCGATTCCGTCAGCTGATGATCCGCCGAACGGAGAATCAGGTGGAGCTTGACTTCGAACTGGTGGATGAGTTGCCGGCCACACTGAACGGGAAGTTCACGCTGCTGGACCAGCGAATCCCCAATGCGCCGTCAATGTGGGCGTGAACCGTAGCGCACCCCGGATATCAATGGATTCCCGACCCGTGACGAGCGGGCGCGGTGAGCGTGACCGCCACGCGACCCATGAGGATTTCCATGTGCAAAATCGGCGGGGCTCAATTCCGATTCCTCTCTGACCAGGCGGTCAATGTATTGTGATTCAAGCTGTACACGCATGAGGGGGAACAGTGATGGTATCGATCCGTGAATATGTGGGGCATCTTCCGGTCGAACAAAGGGAGCTTCTGGCTGCCCCGGCAAGATTACTTCCGCCCAAGGTTCTTTACGGGCCAGTTTACGAAAGCACATACAGGGATATCCAGAAAGCCCGTACCATGCCGTGGTGGTCCAGGCAAGAGGCGGCCAAGCGTCTGGGTGAAACGCTGAGCACAGCGCGGCGGGCCCCCTACTACTCCGAGGGTCCCGCTTACCGTGCTCTGGAGTGGGTGGCGCGGGGGGAGCTGGGCGCCCATGAGGCGCTGCGGTCACTTCCCATCTTGACCAGGCGAGATGTTACCGATCACAACAGGGACATGCTCGTGGTGGATGAGTCCCAGGTCGAAATTTCTGGGACGTCCGGGACATCGGGCGAGCCGGTCCGGTTCTTTCTGGATCGCAACCGCGGGGCACGGGAATGGGCGTATGTCGTGGATGCGTGGTCGGATTCCGGTTACGAACTCGGACAGTGGCGTGCTTTCTTCAGGGGTCAGACGCTGTCTCGGAACCGCCCCTTTATTCTCATGCCCAGCATCAGGGAATTATTGATCCGACTCCAGGCCGTGCAGCCGGAATCAATTCACATGTTCTGGAATCTCCTTGAGGAGCGGAAAATACATTTCTTGCACGGTTACGCGTCAACGTTGCTGTACCTGGCGCAATTGATCGAGGAATCCGATTTCGATACATCATGGCGTCATGAAATCAAAGGTCTATTCCCGGTTTCCGAGCAATTCACGGCCGCGCAGGAGGAAATACTTCGGCGCGTTTTCCCACACGCTGTCATTTCGGTGTTCTACGGGCTCAGCGAGAAAACCGCATTTGCACGAATGGATCGGGATCATAACTACCACTCGTACCCGCTGTACGGGTACGTGGAGCTGTTGGACCCGGAGGGCACGCCGGTGGGAGTCGGTGAACGCGGTCGCGTGGTGACCACGAGTTTGGACGACCGCGGAATGCCCCTGTTGCGTTACGACACGGGTGATTCGGCGGAATTCATTGGTCAGGAGCCCAACGGATCCGTGGTGTTCAAAGACATTCTCTCTCGGCGGGGTCGGGAGGGGTTGGTCAGAGCGGACGGTAAGCTTTTCTCGCTCACGTCCTACGGCTTCGACGGAGAGGAATTCCCGTTGATTCGCCGGTTCAAGCTCCGACAAGAGGTTCCCGGCAGGGCAGTCCTGCAGGTTCAGCCCTCGCCGGCCGCCAGCGAGTCCGACATTGCCGAATTCTTCAGGGAAATGTCGCTGCGCGGCGAGCATCACGTGGAACTGGAGTTGGAGGTCATCGACCGATTCGAGCCGACCGCCAACGGCAAGGAAGTCATGCTGGATCAGCGCATCCCCAACGCTCCGTCCACCTGGGCATAAGGCGTTCGACATCGCAGTTGCCGTTTCTTCGCCGGAGGTCATGGGGTCCGTTGGTGGATCGGGCCCCATGACCTCGTGAGGCGATGTCCACGTCTCAGCGGCGTCGGTATTGTGCCTGCGCAATGACGATAAAGAGACCGAGAAGCAAGCCGATCAGAGCACCCGCCACGATCAGCACCATCGGGTCAGTGGACGACGGGTCCTGAGGGAGCGAAGCCTGGCCCACCGGGGTGAGCTCCACCGCGGTACCGGGCGCGTCCGTGCTGTCATCCAGTTCACCGACATTCGTGCCCAACACGTTTACCCAGGCGTCTGCCAGTTCTTGAGCTTGTTCCGGTGACCCCGCAGTTGCCGAGATGCGAACCTCGGAGGTGTCCAGAGGCACCGTTGTGGTCACGTTCTGAAGCAGGGCCTCGGGGGTCTGGTCCAGGCCCAGTTCCTCAATGACCGCAGATGCGGTCGAACTGGTGCCGGAAATACTGCCAAAGGTCACGGCCTTGGACTTGGACAAGTTTTCTCCGGCCAACGCTTCGGTGGAGTCGGAACCACCGTTGGCGACCACTACTCCCGAGGCCGTCGACGTGTATGTAGTGCCCAAGACCGTGGACGCCGCCCAACCCAAAGCCGCACCCAACAGCAAGGTGATGAACGGGAGCCACCAGAGCCTGCGGAATGCCCTGCCGAATTGACCCGTGCTGACTTCGCCGCGTTCATACGGCCGACTCTGTCCGATCGTCTGTTGACTCATAACGAATTCGATTCCCCCTCAGCCCTCCCGCGGAGTGTGATCCGCGGGTTATGCGTCGAATATGCGCGCCTTCCCCGGGCGCGCAGACGTGGTCCATGGTAAACACACTTTCCTCGCCCGCGAATTTCTCGCGTGTCGGCCCAATGAGGGACAACCGCCCATTCGTGGGACCACAGAAGTGCAGTCTTACGTTTCGAAAGAACACATTCCATGGTTACTGTAGTGTCTAGCCGCCCTGAACAGATTTCATCATTGCGGTGGCCGCATTCGGGGGAATCGCGGTTCTGTGACGGGTGGCCACGCGTGAGCGTGACACACAAAAGTTTGGGGGAGACGTTCATGTTCAGGGCTCTGGGCCGCGGGTGGCCATCATGGTGATGGCTGTGGCAACGGTAGCGGCTATTGCGGTGGGTGCCCTGTGCTGTGTTGCCCTGGGGCTGTGGCCCAAGGCGGGGGCCGCCGTCTTGTTGAGTGCCACCGTGATTGCGCAGACGCTGCAAACCATGACCGGTAGTTCCCTGGTCGGGTATGTCGATGAACTGGCGGTCCTGGTTGCAGCGGTGGTTTTCCCCGTGCGGCGACTACTGATCCACGGAACTCTGAGGTTCATGGCCGCGTACTGGTGCTTTGCCGGTTACGCGGCCCTCGGGATCATGTCGGCTCTCATGAACTCGGTTCCGCTCAGCGTGTGGGCGGTCAGCGGTTTCCTGTTTCTCAAGGGGCCGCTTCTCATGCTCGGCGTACTGCAAATCGACTGGCAGCGTGCCGATCTGCCCAGGATCGCGCGCTTCGGAACCGTCGGGGTCCTGATCATCCTGGTCTCCGCCCTGCTCAACGCCGTGGCCCCCGAAGCCTGGAACTCGATAGTGGGCCGACAAGAAGTCAGTTACCGGCTGGGCATTCCCAGCCTGACCGGAATTTTTGACCATCCCGTTGGCCTCGCATCCGTGATGGGTATGGCATTTCTAGCCATTCTCTCCTACCGGCGCATCGTTGAACGATCAGTCGTATCTTTCGTGTTGTTGCTGACCACCGGCGTGGTGGGAATTCTCACGTTCCGTCGTAAGTCGATCGCTTCGGTGGCCATCGTGGCAGTTGGCTCCAGGTTGGTGTTGCCCGGAAGGCGGACCCGCTTTGTAGTTCTGCTCGCGGTCCTTCTTCCCGTAGCGCTTCTCATTGCATGGCAACCACTCGTCGACGTCGTGACCAGTACCTACAACGAGTACTTCAGCAGCGTGGACACCACGGCGCGTACCACCATGACTATCGATTCCGCACGGTTGGCCGTTGCCGCCTTTCCACTCGGCGTTGGGCTGGGGCGGTTCGGATCGGCCGTGGCTTCCTCCAACTACAGTCCCGTGTACGAAGACCTGGGATACACACGCATCTACGGCATGGGCCCGGGCGAGCGCGGGGGTTTCCTGGCGGATACCTTCTGGCCGTCGATCCTCGCAGAAACCGGGTTTTTCGGACTCGTGCTCTATTTTGCGGGTCTCATCATGGCTGTTTACCCGGGCTGGAAACTCATGCGGCGGTCCAGCCAGCCGTACATGCAATGGATTGGCACCGTGGCCGTGGCCTGGATGGGCCAAATGCTGATCGAGTCCGCCGTTGCCCCGGTGTTCACCGGGCCTCCGATGTTTGGACTCGTTTTCGGCGCGGCGGGCATAGCGGCGGCACTTTACGCGGTTGACACCACCCCCGTCCGCAGGAAAGAGAAGCCGTGGGCGAGTACTCTTGGTCCGCCAGATGGAGGGTGGTTACTAACTGAGCCGGCCTCCCGTCATTCTCGTGGCTTCCGCAGTGCGGAGGAGGACCGATGAGCCGGGTCATAGTCCTGGGCCCGGGCCCGGATACCGCGGGTGGCATCGGGGTCATGATGGGTCACTTGGCCCGCACCGCATCCGACCATTCGAGTCTGTCATTCGTCGAGTCCGGCGGCGCCCCAGGATCCTCCGCGCAACGACTCCGTGCGTTCGGGCGGGCCATGGTGACCTGCTGGGCACCAGTTGCGGACGGCACTGTCTATCACGTGAACCTGGCTTCGAATGGCAGTACGTGGCGCAAACTCGTGCTGACGAGTTTGCTTCGCGTCAGGCGACGCCCGTACGTGCTGCATTTGCACGGCGGTGGTTATGTCGACTTCCTCAAGAATCTCAACGGCGTCATGGCCGCAATCGTCCGATCCATGTTCCGATCCGCGAGCTCTGTGGTGGTGCTGGGCGAATTCTGGCGGCAGTTCGTGAGTGCGGAACTGGGAGTCGCGGCGCGGAAGTTGCATGTCATTCCCAATGCCGTTCCCGGCCCCGCCTCGGTACCGAACGCGAAGGCCACGCCCACCGTACTGTTCACCGGGAAGGTCACCCGAGCCAAGGGGGTCATCGACCTGCTGCACGCTTGGGGTTCACTACCTGAGCATGTCCGAACGCACCTGGTCCTGGCAGGGGATCTACACGATCCCGATGGCCACATCACCCGGCTGCTGGAAGCCACTCCGGACGTGACCACCACGGGCTGGCTGAACGGTGACCAGTTGAAGAAAGAACTGGCCCGCGCAAGCATCTTGGTGCTGCCCAGCCACATGGAAAATCTACCGCTCTCGCTCCTGGACGGGATGGCGTGGGGTTTGGCCCCGGTGGTGACAGACGTGGGGTCTGTCTCTGACGTCATCGAGGGTGGTGATTCCGGGTGGATTGTGCCCGTCGGGGCACCGCGAGAGTTGGCGAACGCCATGGAGGTGCTCCTGGGGGACACCGCTCGGAGAGAGGCCATAGCCCAGGCCGCTCGGTCCCGGTGGGAAAAGCAGTACGACATCGCCCACTACCGACGTCGACTCGAGGACGTGTATCGGCAAGTCAGAACCGGGTAGGAAAACCACACAGAAGCCGTGTGTCAGTTCGGGGGAACGGGCACACACCAAGGCCTTCCAAGGGGGAACTAATGAGCTTGTACACTCATGAGATTTTGAGAAAGACGCTGGGGGACGATATCCACTCGGCGACGGAGGCGGCCCTGCGTTTCGCGCGGACTCGTGATTACGCCGGTACGGATCCGTATGACGGATTGCTCTCGCCAGTGGCTCCGATGTTGCGGGGCCGGCTTCCGCGGCAGGTATGGGTTCAGGCCCACAAGCGACTGGGTAAGTCGCTGCGTTCGGTGACTCGGGTCCCCAAGGTCACCATGACCAAGGCCATGGCCCTGTTCGCCATGGCGGAGCACTGCGATGGACACACGGATCGTGCTCAGGATCTGATCACCAAGCTCCTGTGCATGCGGGGCAGTGGGCCGTGGGGTTATGAGTTCGACGTCCAGACCCGTTGGGCGCACTACCTGGCCAACTCCCCGAATGTGGTGGCCACGGTCTTCGCGCTGCGGGCGATCTCCGCCATGGACCGGCTGGGTGAAATATCGCCGAAAACCACCACCTGGCTGGAGAACCTGGCCCACCCGGAGGGCTTCTTCCGTTACACGGAGGCCTCCGATCGGCTGGTCCACAACGGTTCGCTGTTGGCCGCGGAGTCCCTGGCGATCTTGGATGGGGACAGGACGTTGATCCAACAGGCCGTCACCCGCACCGTGAGCGCGCAAGCCGCAGACGGCTCCTGGGCCTACGGCGAGGGTAAGGGTCTCGAGTGGGTTGACAGCTTCCACACCATATACGTTCTCGACTCGCTGTTCTTCTTGAAACAGCGGGGCTTCGAGATCGGTGACTCCTACGAGCGAGGCCTCGCGTACTGGTACGCCCACTGTCTCAATGCTCAGGGGTTACCCGTCTACAACGCGGACGAGGTCGATGCCTCCCACGACGTCCACAACGTGGCCACCACCGTGGGGTTCCTGGCCGGGCTTGCAGGCAGGGGAGACCTGGAGGTCAATCCGGAACCGGCCATCCGGCATCTCCTGTCGCATCAGGGTGAAGACGGCGGCTTCCGGAACAGTCCCAAGTCCCTGCCACACATGCGCTGGAATCAAGCACACGCCAGCTACGCACTGAGTCGGTGGATCGCCCTTCGCAATAATGAGAAGTCCGAGCAGGTGCGGTCATGAGATTGCTCCACCGACCTCACATCAGCCGTCAAAGGTCCCATGTGCACACCCCGGTCCCGCCCGAGCCCACCAACCGCCTGCTGGGCACCCGCGTCGACCCGCTCACCATGGACCAGACGGTGCGGACCATTGAGGACCTCATCCAGGATCACTCCGGTCACCACAACCACCTGGCGATGAACGCGGCCAAGCTGGTGGCGGCCAGCCACGACCAGCACCTCGTGGCCAAATTCGCCACCGCCACACTGGTCACGGCCGACGGCCAGTCCCTGGTGTGGGCCTCCAAACTCCTGGGCGCACCGCTGCCCGAACGCGTGGCGGGCATCGACCTCATGGACCGGCTCGTGGACGCCAGCGTCGCGAAGGGATACCGGATCTACCTGCTGGGCGCCACCGAGACCGTGGTCCGGCAGGTGCGCTGGCGGTTCCTGGCGCGCGGGGCCAAGGTGGTGGGTTTCCACAACGGGTTCTGGCGCCGCGAGGACATGACGGACCAGCAAATGGCCGATGAGATCGCCCGCAGCAACCCGGACATCGTGTTCGTGGGGATGCCGTCCCCGCTCAAGGAGGACTTCGTGTTCGCCCACAAGAACCGCACCCGCGCGGGGATCTGCGTGGGGGTGGGTGGTTCCTTCGACGTAGTCGCGGGCATCACCTCCCGCGCACCCAAGGCGGTGCAGCGACTGGGTATGGAATGGTTCTGGCGCCTGGCTCAGGAACCGCGCCGAATGTTCAAGCGCTATCTGGTGGGCAATTCCAAGTTCGTGTGGCTCGTGGTGAGGGCGCGATTGAACCGTGACTGAAGCCACCAAGACTCGAGCGGCGCCGGGCAGCGTGGCCCCGAGTCCCCCCGCCACCTCCAACACTGGACCACGTCACCGGGCATCTCCCCGGCGGCCGGGTGCCCCGATGAGTGCCGCCAAACAGTCCATCTTGGTGCTCGGTATTCGGGTGGGCGGGGCCGTGCTGCAGATGCTGCTAGTTGCCACGGTGGCCGTGCGCTTCTCCGTCACCGAGGTGGGTCTCAACGGCATCCTGTGGGCGGTGGCCCTGGTCGCGCGCATGGCCGGACCCCTGGGTCTGGACGTCATGGGGTTGCGCTCGCAATCACCGTTGTGGGCCGAGGGCCGCAATGACCAAGCCGCGGCGCTCGCACGCCGGTACTCGGGCGCGCTCGGTCGTGTGTGGGGCGTTGTTTTCGGTATCGCGGCCGTAGCGTGCGCGGCCCTGGCACTCGGTGGCGGCCCAGGATCCTGGTTCCTCGCGTTGGCCATCGTTGCGGTGACTTCCGCGTTCATGCAGTTGTACGTCGCCCAGCGACAAGCGCGTAATTGGCCCCTGCTGGGCCAGTTCATGGAGTCGGTTGCGCTTCCCGCGCTCGGGCTACTGGGCGCTTTGCTCACCTCGGTGTTCGCGCCGAACTGGTTGATCGCCTCGCAGGTCATGGCCTTCGTGCTGGTCACGGTGGTTTTGTACGCGGTCTCTCCGTCCGTTCAAGAGGCCCGCGCAGGACGACGCCGCGCGGCGTCGTCGGCCTCAACCGCACCGTTCATCGGGCGGCACGCGAGAGCCGTCCCCGAACCGGATCCCTCATACGTCCCCCGGCATGCCTCCGGTGGGTCACGCCCGGACGACGCCGCCTCGGCCCCCGTTCCGTGGCGCCCCGCGCTGACCGTGGGTGCGGGCAATGCGCTCACGTCGCTGTGCGTGCGCGGGCCGATGTTCGTGATCGGCGGGCAATCCCTGGCCGCCGCGGGTGTGTACGAGGTGGCGCAGAAAATTCAGTCCGGCGGCGCCATGGGAACCTCCGCCGTGGCCACCGTGTTCGCCCCGCGGATTGCCGTGGCGCTGCGCAAGCCCGTGGCGCTGATCAAGTTGCTGTTGCAGGCCAGCGCCAGCTCCTTGGTGGTCCCGCTGGGGCTGCTCCTGTTCCTGTTCGTGGTCGGTTCGGACGGGCTCGTGGCCGTACTGGGCGACGAGTATCAGGGGGCGTGGGCGGCGTCGGTGATTTTGGTGGTGTCCACGGTGATCAACGCCGTGACCTCGGCCATGAGCAATGTAATGGTGCTCGGTGGTCGGGAACGGATGTTCGTCGTGATCGCGGCGGTGCAAATGACGGTCGTGGTGGGTGGTGCACTGGCGAGCGGGGCGGACACCGCAGCGAGCATGGCCGTGTGGGTGCTCATGGGTGAGACGTTCAGATCCGCGTGCATGGCGGCCGGACTGGCGCTGCATTTGAGGGCTTTACGGGGCTCGCGGGCCTGAGCCGAATCAACTACGTTCGGCTTCGCGTTGCAGCAGGCTGGACATACGCAGGGGCATGGCCTCGAGCAGTGAGATGGACGTGGTGGTGCGCAGCAGACCCGGAGTCTCGAGGATCAAATTGGTGATCCGGTGCAAGTCCGAGGTGCCCTTGGCCACCAGCCGCACGCGCAGGTCCGAGTCCCCGGTGGTCGCGTAAATTTCAATGATCTCCGGGATCTTCAAGAGGGCCTTCTGGGCGTCCTCGCTGGTTCCCTGGCGGATGGAGAGTTCCACGAACGCCATGAGATCGTAGCCCAGCGCACGCGGATTGAGTCGTTGGCTGACGGGGCCCATGACTGCTCCTTCCGAAAGCCTGCGAAGCCGGGCGTGGACGGTGTTGCGTGCCACGCCCAACCTTTGGGCCAGGGCCAGGATTGTGGCGTTGGGATCCTCGTCCAATGCCATGAGGATGCGGGCGTCCAAGGGGTCGAGCCGGTACATATAGTGCATTGTGTCACCCGAAAGAGAAGTAACTGAGCATTAAGCACAGTCAAGAATTAAAGTATTGCGCACGCCGGTCAGGTGGCTCACCATCGTGTGAGCGTGTCATGGCTCACACCTTGAGCCGACGTCCCACCGTGTGTCCGTCACCCGGACCCTTGGCATCCGAAAGGCCCCTTGATGACCACCAGCTCCACCGCCTGCCGGCTAGCGAACCCCGAGACCCCGGAACTGCGGGACGAGGAACCGCGCGTGCGCGACGTCGTCTCGCAACTTCCCGGTTACGTTGCCGGCCGCCGCGCCACCGGCGATCTCACTGCCGCGCTGGCGTCCAACGAGAGCCACTACGAACCCCTCCCGGCCGTAGTGGACACCGTGCAGCGCAGCGCCCACCGGATGAATCGCTACCCGGACATGGCCGCAACCGAGTTGCGGGAGCGGCTGGCGGATTTTGTAGCCGCGGAAGTCGGTGAAGTGTCCGTGGGACCCGGCAGCGTGGGCGTGCTCCAACAAATTCTGGCGGCCACGTGCGGTCCCGGCGACCAGGTCATTTTCGCGTGGCGCTCCTTCGAGGCGTACCCCATCCTGGTGAGCCTGACCGGCGCCACCCCGGTGCCCGTGCCGCTGAACGCGGACGAAGGTCATGACCTGGAGGCCATGCTCACCGCCATCACCGACCGCACCCGCGTGGTCATGGTGTGCTCTCCCAACAACCCCACCGGGGTCGCGCTGGAGCACGAGGATATGGCTCGTTTCCTGGACCGGGTTCCGCCGCACGTGCTCGTGGTGATCGACGAGGCCTACACCGAGTACCTCGACGCCGATCAGACCCTGGACGCGCTGGCCCTGTTCCGCGCCCACAACAACGTGTGCGTGCTGCGGACTTTCTCCAAGGCGTACGGACTGGCAGGACTGCGCGTGGGATACGCGGTGGCCCACCCGAAGCTGGCGGAAGCACTGCGTCGCGTGGCGCTCCCGTTCGGCGTGAGCACGCTGGCCCAGCAAGCGGCCCTCGCGTCGCTCGAGGCCCAGGAACAGTTGCGCGAGCGCGTGGCCGCGGTGGTCTCCGAACGACGTCGTCTTCTCACCGCCCTGCGCCGGGCCGGCTGGGACGTCCCGCACAGTCAGGCGAATTTTGTGTGGTTGCGGGCGGGCGAGGAGCTGAGGCGGGCCCTGGTCGATGCCTTCGATCGTTCCGATGTCCTGGTGCGCGCCTACGCGGGAGACGGCGTGCGGATCACGCTGGCCGACCCCGTGACCAATGACCGGGTGCTCGAGGTCCTCAAAGATCGTTCCGCATTCCCCGCCGCCTGACCCGCAGTTTTCTCCCACCGCCTGTGCCGGGTTCGCCCGGCCTCCTGGAATGCACCCGGCCCATACTGTCGGTGCAGGCCCGAAAGGAACTCCCCATGTCCCTACGCCATAAGTCGCCGCTCTCCACACGTGAGGGCGCGACTCGATCTGATCGGGATGTCATGTCCGCAACTGCCCCCACTCCGCACCCGGACATCAATAAATCTGATGCCTCGCACATGAAGACCCGCCACCTGGTGATGATGGCGCTGGGTTCGGCCATCGGCACGGGGTTGTTCGTCGGTTCGGGTAACGCCATTGCCGTGGCCGGGCCCGGTGTGCTGATTTCGTTCCTGGTGGCGTGTGTGATCCTCGTGCTGGTCATGCGTGCCATGGGGGAGATGGCAGCGGCCGAACCCGCTCGCGGCGCCTTCTCGCTCTATGCCGAGCAGGCCATGGGTCGCACCGCCGGTCAGACCCTGGGCTGGCTGTGGTGGGTTCAGCTGGTGATCGTGATTGCCGCCGAGGCCACTGCCGCCGCGCAGATTTTGAACGAGATGTGGCCCGTGATTCCCCAGTGGCTCATGGCGCTCGCGTTCATGGTGATCTTCACGGCGCTGAACCTCATCAGCGTGAAGGCCCTGGGCGAGTCCGAGTTCTGGTTCGCGCTGCTCAAGGTGGGTGCCGTGGTCGTGTTCCTGCTGGTGGGGGTGGCCTTGCTGCTGGGGCTGTTGCCTGCGCCGTCGCCGGGGCTGAGCAACCTCACGGAGCACGGTGGCTTCATTCCCAACGGGTTCACGGGTGTGGCCGCGGCGCTGCTGATCGTGGTGTTCGCCTTCGGTGGCACGGAATTGGTGGTCGTGGCCGCCGCCGAAACCGAGAACCCCAAGGAGAACGTGGTCAAGGCAATCCGCACCATTGTGGTGCGCTTGCTCGTGTTCTACATCGGCGCCGTGACGCTCATGGTGATCATCTTGCCGTGGAACGACGAAACACTGTCGTCCAGTCCCTTCGTGGCCGTGCTGAGTGAGGTCGGTTTGCCCGGTGCGCAGGCCGTCATGGCCATTGTGATCGTGCTGGCTCTGCTTTCCGCGCTCAACGCGAACCTCTACGGCGCATCCCGCATGCTGCACTCATTGTCTTCACGTGGCTACGCCCCGGCCCGGTACTCCAGGTTGAGCCCTCAGGGCGTGCCCCGCGCGGCCGTGGTGGCGTCTGTCATTGTTGGATTCCTGACGGTCGGCGCCAATTATCTGTGGCCCGAGCAGTTGCTCGGATTCCTGCTGAACACCATCGGCTCCACCGTTTTGGTGGTGTGGACCTTGTCCTTGATCTCGCAGATCATCCTCCGACGCCGCTCGGACCGCGCGGGACGTCGGCTGTCCTTCCGCATGTGCGGCTACCCGTACCTGTCGTACGTGGCGCTGGGCCTCATTGCATTGATCTTCGTGCTCGGCTTCTTCGACCCCGTGGTCCGGACCCAGTTGCTGCTGACCGGCAGCTTGGTGCTGATCATCGCGGTTGCATGCAAACTGCGGACGGCGCAGAAGTCGCGGACAGCTTCCGCGCCGGTCGACCGGTGACCGTGGCGGGCTCGTTGGGCACGTTTGTGCTGGAGCGACTAACCTGCGGACATGGCTTATCACGCTGATTCCGCGGACCTGCAGACCAAAGAAGTACTCACGTGGGAGAGTTTCGGCACCGCCAGCCGTGATCTCGCCCAGATGATCGTCGACTCCGATTTCACTCCGGACATCATCATTGCCGTGGCCCGCGGTGGGTTGTTGCCCGCCGGTGCCCTGTCCTACGCCATGGGCGTCAAGCTCTCGGACGCGGTGAACGTGGAGTTCTACACGGACGTGCACGAGACCCTGCCGGACCCCGTGCTGCTGGCGCCCATGCTGGACACCGAGTCGATCAGCGGCAAGAAGGTACTGGTCGTGGACGACGTGGTCGACTCCGGGCGCACTCTGGCCCTTGTACTGGAACTGCTCAGTGGGTACGGCGCACAGTGCCGTTCGGCCGTGGTCTACGAGAAACCCCAGTCGGAAGTGAAGCCGGACTATGCGTGGAAGGCCACCGATGAGTGGATCGTGTTCCCCTGGTCGGATCAGGATCCGGTGACGCAGCGCAAGTAGTCGCTACCCGTTCGGTTAGTGTGGGCGGACTATGAGTAAGCCATTGGTCGAGGTCAGTGCCGTGTCCAAGACTGCTTCTGGCCGGAAGATCCTGGCTCCCGTGAGCTTCTCGCTGACCGCCGGTGAGGGAGCGGTTCTGACTGGACCCAATGGTTCGGGGAAGACCACCCTTCTGAAGATCATGGCGGGCCGGGAGTTGGCCACCGAAGGGTCCATTCGGTGGCGGGAGTCCCTGGACCCTCGGGCCGGTATCGCCACGGTACTGGGTGATCCGCCATACTTCGAAAACCTCACCGTCCTGGAACACCTCCGGTTCGTGTGTGTCTCGTGGGGAGACTTGCCGGGCACGTCCGCGCCGGAGCGCATTCTGGAGGCTCTCGGGATTGCGAGGATCCGGGACAGTTTTCCGCTTGAACTGTCTTCGGGTGAACGACAGCTCGTCGCCCTGGCCATCGGGCTCATCCGGCCCTCTGAACTCATGATTCTGGACGAACCCGAGCAGCGCTTGGACAGCGAGCGGCGGGCCCGAGTCGTGGAACTATTGCTGGACAAAAAACGCAACGGCGTCGCCGTCGTCTTGGCCACGCACGACTCACAGTTTGTGGAGGCGCTCGCGGACAGTCACGTGGCGCTGGAAATCACGGCCTGACGTGATTGGTGGTTCTCGACCAACGGTTACCGAAGAGGGGTGTGCGATGACGCGCGCTCAGCGGAGCAGGATTGTCGCGGCGCAGCGCGTGCTCGGACCCAAGCAAACGGGCAACAAGAACCTCGTGTACTGGCTCTATCTCGCGGGGCCACTGGTCTGGTACGGCGCGTTCGGGGTGCGGGAGCTGGGATACGCGGCGGGATCTGACACGGTTCTTACCGTGTTCTTCCTGAGTGGATCTCTGGCTATTCTGCTGGCGCCGTGGCTGCCCACCCGATATGGGCCGGTGGTGGTTTCCGCGCAGGAGCTTTTCTACTTCGTGGAGGGGCCGTTCGGGCTCCGTGGGACGGTGCTGCGGCGGACCGTGCGCATTTGTCTCGGTGTAGCGGCGTGCGCGGCGTTGGTTTCCGCGGTCATCGCCGTTGGGCTGCGGATGGAGGTGGTTGATGCACTGCTGATGATGGCGTTCGGTACGGGAACGGCCGCGCTCTTTGCCTCGGGTGTCGTCCTCGGCGGTTCAAGGTTGGCTACCTGGGCGCGACTTGTCTTCGCAGGACTAGGCTGCAGCACGCTGGGTCTGACCTTGGGGATGGGCCTCGGTCACTCGATTCCATGGGCGCTCACCGGGGTGGTCTTGACCTGCGCTGCCGCAGCGATGCTTTCACTTCCGGCCGCGCTGGATCAGGTCACCGATGCGCGGCTGCGTACGGACCTGCGTTCGCGTGAATTATTAACCGCCGGGCTCATTGCTGGGGATTTGCGAGTTGCCACCTCGACCGGTGGCGCGGCGCGGCGTGTCTTCCGGAGATCTCGGCTGGCACTGGGCTCTCATTCGTGGCTGAATGCGGTGTCGGTGGATGCGATGACACTTGTTCGACGGCCATTTCGATTCATGGGGGCGCTGCTCTTGAGCTTCTGCGCGGGGGCTGTCGTGACCATTTTTGGTCCTCATCCGCTGCTGGTGACGCTGGCGGTTGTGGTGCTGCAGTGGGTCTTCGGAGTGCTGGCCAAGGGGCTGAATGACTACCTGGAATCCGTGGGTGCGGATCGGATCTTGCCTCAGGGTGTCTGGGGGATGTCCGCCCGGCACCTGCTGGCGCCTGTGGTCTTGAGCACGGTGAGCCTGGGCGCGGGGTTTGTGGCGGGGGATTTGTTGTTCCTTGGTGCGTCGATCAATCCTGCTACGCCGCTGATCCTGCTGTTCCTCCCGCTGCTCATCAAGCTGAGTTTGAGCGGTGCCGGGGCCCTGCCAGCAGAGATGATGACTGGCGTGGTCACACCGATGGGAGACTTATCAGCCATCGTGCGCATCGTGTGGATGTTCCAGGGGCTCGTTCCCGCCGTGCTGTTGGCGGTGCTGCTGCAATACATGTCGCTGTCCACGGCGGCTTGGTGGTTCATCGGCGTGCTACTGATTCTTGCTCTGTCCCGTCTTAGGCAGTTGTCCGATATCGAGCAGCGGGGGTGCAGCTGAGTGTCGGGATTCACGGTGTTCGACTTTTCAGTCCGTAAACGTGCATCGAGGGGCTTGGGCCCGGCACTTTTACGGACTGGATTGTTTACCCCCGCTGCCCGAGGTGCTGTGACAGCCATTCGAGCAGCAGATGGCGGCGTCCTGGGTCGATCAAGTCTTCCCACACGACGTATCGCACCCGCCAACCGGTGTCTTCGAGTCGGTGACGGCGGTACATCTCATCGCCGTACTGACGACGGTCCAGGTGATCAGCACCGTTGTACTCGACAGCGATCTTGGATTCCGGCCAGGTCAGATCCAGGTAGCGATCGGCGCCGTCCACGACCACGTGGAAATTCAGAGCGGGCGGCGGACATCCATGAGCAATGATGATCAAACGAGTCAGGGACTCAGTGGGGGACCAGGCTCCTTGGGCAGCGTCATCAAGGGCAGCTCGTACTCTCCGCACAGCACGTGACGTGGGAGGCAGTCTGTCGATTCGTCGATTCAGAAGGTCACGGCTGTACAACGGAAATAACCTGCCGCCGGGGAATCTGATCTTGCGAGTCATGAGGGCGTCAAGACATGCCGTGATCCGCCAGCGGGCCACGTGAGGGGCAGCCACGACGAGTGCCTCAACGGGGTCTGCCAACATGCTCCCCCACGGGCCGGGGAAGCGCCCCAGACCATACGACTTGGTCATCAGCACGGTCTTATCCGGACACTTCCGGCGGACGCCCAGCCAGGAGAAATGAGGAGTGGCCATCATTGTCCGATACTCGCCGGCTCGTGCTGGTGGCGCGTGTCCGAGCAAGTGATCCAGGTCTGCGTTGGGCAACCCTAAAGGGAGACCATAGAGCTGCAAAGCAGTCAGACCCGTGACTCGCAGCTCTGACTCCGGACGGTCCAGAACGTGATGCAGTAACGCTGCGCGTTGAAACGCATCTAGAGGCGACGCGGCACGGACCCAGTGTCTGTTGGTGAGTCGTTGCATGTGGGTGTCACGATTCAGTGACCTGGGGGCTCTACCCCATGCCGAGCTCGTGCCCACGAGGGGCTTGATCCCCAGATCGGGCATGCGAATGAGTGGCGGCATAGCCGGAGACTATGAATTTCCGTGTAAATCCGCAGCCACGCGGGGAGATTGTGGAGGGCACATCCCGAAGTTCTCGGAACCTATAACACTTGAGTCCGTAAAACTGCACTTCCGACGGGTCAGAGCGCAGTTTTACGGACTCAAGTGTTCAGGAGCGGGCCCGCGGAGCTACTTCCGCACCCGGTCCCGCACCAACGACGCCGTGGCCTCTGCGATGGCGCGTTCCTCATCCGTGCCGATCACCAGCACCTCGATCGCCGACTCCGAGGTGCTGATCCGCGCCACCTCGCCCTCCGGGGAGGCATTCAACTCGGGATCTAGCGCTATGCCCAGCGCACCCAGCTCGTTGCACACCCGCGTGCGGAATCCCGGTGAGTTCTCACCGATGCCCGCAGTGAAGATGAGGGCCTGCGCATCACCCACGGCCACGTGGTAGCCGCCGATGTACTTGGCCAACCGGTATGCAGCCATGTCCAGCGCCAGCTGGGCTTTCTCGTCACCGTTGGCCGCCCGCTGCTCCACCGCGCGCATGTCCGAGTCACCGGAGATGCCCTGCAGGCCGGACTCCTTGTTGAGGATCGTGTCCAGTTCCTTGGCGGTCATGGCGGGGTTGCGGTCCAGCATGGCCGTGACCACGGAGGGGTCCAGGTCACCGGATCGCGTGCCCATGATCAGACCCGCCAGCGGAGTGTAACCCATGGAGGTATCGAAGGATTCACCATTGCGGATGGCCGTGACGGAGGCGCCATTACCCAGGTGCGCCACAATGCCGTTGAACTGCTCGCGCGGTATCCCCAGCACATCGCACGCCTTGCCCGTCACGTAGTCGTGGGACGTGCCGTGGAACCCATAGCGACGCATGCCGTGCATGACATACATCTCCTCGGGAATGGCATAGCGCCAGGCCTTCTCCGGCATCGTGCGGTGGAAGGCGGTATCGAACACGCATACCTGCGGCATGTGCGGCCAGGTTTTCTGGATGGCGCGCAACCCCAGCGCCGAGGCCGGGTTGTGCAGCGGAGCCAGGGGCGCGAGGCGTTCGATCGCGCGGATGATCTCGTTGTTGACCAGTACCGGCGCGGAAAACCGCTCACCGCCGTGGACCACGCGGTGCCCGGCGGCGTCAATGGTGCGCCCGCCCAGCTCCTCATCGAGCCGCTCGGCCAGGATCTCCAGCGCCTGCGTGTGGTCCTTGATCTCGGACGTGCCGATGTTCTGGATCAGACCCTTGGTGATGATTTCATCGGTCTCGACACCCTCGGTCGCCCGGGCCAGCGGCACGTTCTCGTTGATCGCCGGCATGGAGGAGGTGTACGGGTTGGTCGGTTCATCGGCCGTAGTCACCTCGCGCACCTGGTACTTGATCGACGATGATCCGCAATTGACAACGAGCACGAGCATGATGGGTCCTTCCGCGCGCCCGGTCGATGGGCGCCTCTGGTGAGCTGATCGAAGGGGCGACGCCGCCCGCAAACCTCGCGAGCCGCGTCGTAGGTTCTAGAGGCTCTGGGCCTGGATGGCCGTGATGGCCACGGTATTGACGATGTCGTCCACCGTGCAGCCGCGGGACAAGTCGTTGACCGGCTTGCGCAGACCCTGCAGCACCGGGCCCACCGCCACCGCGCCCGCGGACTGCTGCACCGCCTTGTAGGTGTTGTTGCCGGTGTTGAGGTCCGGGAAGATGAACACGGTCGCCTGCCCGGCCACGTGGGACTCGGGCAGCTTGGACTTGGCGATGGAGGCGTCCACCGCGGCGTCGTACTGGATGGGACCCTCGACCTCGAAGTCGGGATGGCTGGCCCGCACCAGCTCGGTGGCCGCGCGGACACGCTCGACGTCCTCACCCGAACCGGAACCACCGGTCGAGTAGGAGAGCATGGCCACCTTGGGATCCACGCCGAACTGTTCGGCGGTCTGCGCGGAGGCCAACGCGATGTCCGCCAGGGCCTGCTCATCCGGGTTGGGGTTCACGGCGCAGTCACCGTAAACTAACGCGCGATCGGCCAGCAGCATGAAGAACACCGAGGACACGATGTTGACACCCTCGCGGGTCTTCACGAACTCCAGGGCGGGGCGGATGGTGTTGGCGGTCGTGTGCACGGCACCGGAGACCATGCCGTCCACATCGCCCAGCTGGACCATCATGGTGCCGAAGTATGAACCGTCCGCCATACGTTCGAGTGCTTGCTCCTTGGTCACGCCCTTGTGGGAGCGCAGCTTGACGTACTCGTCCGCGTAGCGACCGCGCAGTTCGTCGTTGTGCTGGAAATCGATCAGGTTGAGCCCATGGGCCTCGAAATCCAGGTCGATGCCCTCGGACTGCGCCAGGGTTCTGATCTGCTCCGGATCGCCCAGGATGGTGAGGTCGCAGAAGTTGCGACGGTGAATCATCTCCGCCGCGCGCAGGATGCGGGGGTCCTCACCCTCGGGCAGCACCACGTGTTTGCGATCGGCGCGCGCGGATTCCACGAGCTCGTGCAGGAAGCGCAACGGGGTGCGCTTCACCGGTCGCGGCAGGTTCATGCGCCCGGCCAGCTCGTCGCTGTCCACGTACTGGGACCACGCGCCGCGGGCCGCCGCGACCTTGCGAGGGTGGGCGCCGCCCAGTGTGCCGCGCGTGGAGGCCACCGCGCTGGCCGCGGTGAAGGTGTCACGATCGGTGGTCAGCACCGGGAACGGCGCGGCGGCCAACAGTGACGCAACGGCACCTTCCGGGCGGAAACCACCGGTCAGCAGCATGCCCGAGGGCACCGGCAACGACGCCGCGAACGACGACGCCAGGGTCGCCGACATCACGTCCGTCCGATCACCCGGGGTGATCACCAGGTCGCCATCCGTGAGCTGATCCAGGAAATGCCCCACGGTCATGGCCGCGATCTTAATGCCCTTGATGTCGCGGTCCAGGGAGTTGTCGTTGAGGTCGGCGCCGAAGCCCTGGGCGTCCACGAGTTCGGCAATGGTGGGATGGGAGATCGCGGTGACCTCGGGGATCACGTAGACCGGCAGGTTGTGGGCACCGGGTTTGGCGCGCCGGGTCAGTTCCTCGACCTGCTCAGGCGCGGCACGGTTGACGATGACCGCGTAGATGTCGCAACCGGCCTGGCGGAGCTCGGTGCGGGTGACGTCCACGGCGTTGACGGTGTCCGCCACGGACTCTGCGTTGTGAGCGCTGATGACCGCGGCCACCGAACACCCCATGTTGTTGGCCAGGCGGGCGTTGAGGTCGAACTCCGCGGTGGCCGCGTTGTGGGCGACCAGGTCGGTGCCGTCCACCAGGATCACATCGCACTCGCGGGCCATCTCGGAATAAATGGAGACCGCCGCCGAATCCAGTTCGTCATGATTGCCGGAGGCCAGAATCTCCCGCGTGCGAGCGAGGGAGACCCCGCCGCGGCAGCGGAATTCGGGCAGATCGAACGTGCGCTTCATGAGTTGGAGCGCGGAGTCCTGTTCGGGGGAGTCACCGTCATGCACGGGGCGGAAGAACCCCAGTTTGTCCGTGCTGTTGAACAGCGTGTCCGCCAGCCCCAGTGCCACCAGTGTCTTGCCGGACTGCGGTGTCATGGCGGAAACGTAGATGCCCTGGGTCATGGAGATGGTCCCTTTCGGTTGGCGGTCTGCTGTCCCAGTTTAGAGATGCCACATGTGCGGTGGGGCAACAAAGGTGTGACGATCGAAGGTTTCACGGGTGCTCGGGTGGGAGAAGTGCCACACTGGAGGCATGTTGGTCGCCTTCTCAGTCTCTCCCAGCGGCGGGGACAACCCCGACGCCTCCGTTCACGACGCCGTGGCCGCCGCCGTCCACGTGGTCCGCGAATCCGGGCTCCCCAATCGCACGGATTCCATGTTCACCACCATTGAGGGTGAATGGAATGAATGCATGGAGGTGGTCCGTCAGGCCACCGCCGCCGTGGCGGAGTACGGCCCGCGCGTGTCCCTGGTGCTCAAGGCGGACATTCGACCCGGTCACACCGGAGAGCTTTCCGGCAAGGTCGAGCGCCTCGAGGCTGCCATTCACAGTCACGAACTCAACCGTGCCCGGGAACGCCGCGGCATCACGTCCGGCTCCCCGGATCAGAAGTAATCGGGCGTCCCGGGACCAGTGAGCAAAAAACGCAACCGTAAGAATCGGCGGGATCAGGCGGAGCCGGTGAGTGCGGCGTCGTCGGACGCGCCAGGCCTGAGCGAGGGTACCTGGCATACGGACACCGGGACCGTGCAGCTCGAACATGACTCGTACGTGCCCGGCGCGTGGGTGCTGCGCGTCAACGGTGTGCCGTCATCGCACATCGTGCCGGACCGGCCGGATCAGCTCGAATTCGAGTACATGAGGTGGTTCAGCGCGCTCACCGAAGAGCACGTGGACCGTCATCTGAACCCCACCACCCTGCGCATTCTGCACCTGGGCGGCGGCGCATGTTCCATGGCGCGCTACCTCGCATGGCGCTATCCCGCTGCCCGCCAGGTGGTCGTGGAGTTCGACGCCGCTCTGACGCGGCTGGTCCGCGAATGGCTCGATCTACCCCGCGCACCTCTCCTTCGGATCCGCGCCGGGGAAGCCCGTGAAGTGACCGAATCACTGCACGAGTCATCGCGCGAGGTGATCCTGCGTGATGTGTTTGCCGGCGAGCAAACACCGGGGCATTTACGGACTGTGGAGTTCGCGCGGCACGTGGATCGGGTACTGACATCGGACGGGGTGTACCTCATGAACGTGGGGGACACCCGCAATCTGAAGGGAACGCGCGCGGAGCTGGCTGCACTGCTGGAAGTGTTCGAGCACGTGGGTGCGGTTGCGGATCCCGCCATGCTCAAGGGGCGCCGCTACGGCAACGTGGTGTTGGTTGCCTCGCACGCCCCGCTACCCGAACCCGGATCCGAGGCGGGTGCCGCCCTGACCAAGGAACTGCTCGGTGGGCCCCTTCCCGCCCAGTACAAGGACACCGCATGGTGCCGCCAGCTCGTGGCCGAAACTCAGCCCTGGCACGACAAACCGGCGGACCAGATGCCGGCGGTGGGGACCATTACCGGCGCGTGAGTCACCGGTCGCATCTCCGAGCCCCAGGCGTTGTAGCCCGGTGCGCCATTTCATCCGGCTTTACTGCACAGTAGCCTGGCCTACCGTGCAGTAAAGCCGGACCAAATGGCTCTCGGCCCTCCCGCTCCCTGCCGGGCCACCGTAGCGTGGACCCATGACTAGCCACCTGCACTCACTGGCCATTGACGCCCACGACCCGAAAGCCCTCGCCCGCTTTTGGTGCGAGGTACTGAACTACCGGATCGATGAGGAGGAAGAGGGTTTCGTCAGCGCCTCCCCCAACGAGGGGCAATCCCTGCGGTTGGACTTCATCCAGGTTCCGGAGGGCAAGACCGTGAAAAACCGGCTGCACCTGGACATTAGGGCCTCTGACTCGAATCAGGACGCGGAAGTGGCGCGCGTCGAATCCCTGGGCGCCTCCAGGGTGGACGTGGGCCAAACCAGCAAGGACAGCTGGGTGGTGCTCGCCGACCCGGAGGGCAATGAGTTCTGCATCCTCTCGGATCGGCAGGAGTAATCCATACTGGCCCGTGTGTGGATGGCGCAAGCGCTGATCAGGTCTCAGGGGCAGATCTTCTTCCAGCGCGCCACACTCGGCGGTCTATTAGTCCTGCTGGCCCTGACGGTGGCGTCACCGTAGTTGACGGGTTTCGCGCTGCTCGGTGCAGCAGTGCAGACCGGCGTGTCCCTGTGGCTGCGTCGGCCGAGCTCCGTGTCAGCGCATCGCGACGCCGCAGACGGGATTCATGGGTTCTGCGGTGCCCTCACCGGGTGCGCGGCGTGGCTCGCGTGCGGTCCCTCAACCGCCGCGCTCATCTGGACCGTCCTGGGCAGCGCACTGTGCGCGGTGCTCATACGGTTCCTCGAACGGCTGCGCATCTTCGCCTGGTTGCCCATGCTCACGGGACCGTTCTGCGCGGTGAACTCTGCGCTGAACCCGGTCTTCGGGCGGTGGCATCGAGACACTTCGGAAGCACCGCCGTTCGAGTTCTTCGGGCCGCTCCCGGAGCTCGTCACCGGCACGGTTCGGGCCTCCGCGCAAGTCCTCCTGACCGATCACTTGCTGACGGGCCTGTTGATCCTCGCCCTCATGTTTTTCGCCGGCGCTTGCGAGGGCCTGTGGTCGCTCACCGGGGCAATGGCCGCCACGGCCCTCGGCTTCTGGATCCTCGGTGGGGAACCCGCCACGGCGGACCTGGCGGGCTATTGCGGCTTTTTGGCCGCCCTCGCCCTGGGCGCGGTCTTCCCACCCGACGACGCCGCTCGCGCACTCCGCCTGCTCGTCCCCTTGGCGGGTGCGTGCCTTACGGTGCCACTGTGGTGGGCCATGGACCAGACAGGTATGGCCGTGTACACGTGGCCGTTCGTGCTGACCACGTGGGTGACACTGGTCACGCAGCGACGGTGGACGCGACGGGAAGTGGCCGGGGCGGCGTCGTAGTCGAAGAGCGAGTTACGCCGTCCACCCCTCGATCACGGCAATCCCGAAGAACACCACGAACGCGCCGGCCACCACGTACATGAGCGGGTGGACATCGCGCCAGCGGCCCTGGACCAGGCGGATGAACACGAAGGACACGAAGCCCGCGCCAATGCCGTGCGCAATGGAGTAGGTGAACGGCATGACGGCGAAGGTCAGGAACGCGGGGACGGAAACGCCCCAGTCCTCCCAGTCGATGTGCACCACGTTCTTGGCCATCAGGAATCCTACGACCACCATGGCGGGGGCCACGGCCTCGAAGGGCACCACGTTGACCAGCGGGGTCAGGAACATGGCCAGCAGGAACATGATGCCGGTGACCACGTTGGCCAGGCCGGTGCGAGCGCCGTCGGCGATACCGGTGGAGGACTCCACGAAGATCTGGTTGGACGAGACCGAGCCCGCACCGCCGGCCACGGCGCCGAACGCGTCGACCAGCAGCACGCGGTCAACGCGCTCGATCTGACCGTTCTTGTCCACCAACCCGGCCTGCTGGGAGAGGCCCACCATGGTACCCATGGCGTCGAAGAAAATGGACAGCAAAATGGTGAAGATCAGCAGCATGCACGCGATGACGCCCAGTTCGCGGAAGGCGTCAATGGGGGCTGCCGAGCCGATCAGGGAGAGGTCGGGGAGTGCGAACAGGCCCTCGGGATTGGCGGGAACCACCAGGGACCAGCCGCTGGTGTTGTCCACGGAGGAGCCGGACGGGGAGACCGCCTCGAGGATGTGGGCGAAGATCGTGGTTGCGATCACCGCGATGAGAATGCCGCCGCGCACGTTGCGCACCAGTAGCGCCACGGTCAGCAGCAGGCCCACCACGAACGTAAGTGTGGGCCAGCCGAACAGTTCGCCGCCGTTGCCCATTTGCACGGGAACGGTGGTGCCGGCGGCGTCCGGGATGCGGCGCACGAAGCCCGCGTTCACGAACCCGATGAGCGCAATGAACAGCCCGATGCCCACCACGATCGCGGTCTTCAGGGACGGCGGCACCGCGTTGAACACCGCGGTGCGGAAGCCGGTGAGGACCAGCACCACCATAATCAGACCGGCCCAGATGACCAGTCCCATGACCTCGGGCCACGTCAGGCCCGGGTTCGTGGCGATCGTGACCGCCAGGAACGCGTTCACGCCCAGGCCGGTGGCCAGCGCGAAGGGTGCTTTGGCCCACACGCCCATGGCAATGGTCAGTACGCCCGCGACGAGGGCGGTCACAGCGGCCACGCGCTCGCCGCCCAAGACATTTCCGGCGCCGTCCGGACCGTAGCCCAGTACGAGGGGGTTCAACACCACGATGTAGCTCATGGCGATGAAGGTGGCCAGGCCACCGCGAATCTCTCGTCCCACGGTGGAGCCGCGTTCGGAAATGTAGAAGAAGCGGTCCAGCGCTCCGCGGGGTTCGCGCGTTTGCGATGCGGGCTTGGTCGGTGACGACATGAAGATCCTCACGGGTCAAAGGCACAACGGCAGCGCACGGCACGGCTACCGGAATGGGGGCGTTTGTGTAGAAATACTACGCCGACGGCGCAACCGCTGCCGCGGCCCATGTTCTCGCGCGCTCACCTTATCCGGTGCGGTGTTGCTCACCTCACAGCCGTGCCGGCCCGTCCTCAGTACGCTGGAGTGCAGAGGAACGATGATTGCCCGGGAGGACAAAGCTCATGACGAAGTCCGCAGAGGCACAATTCACCCACGTCACCACATGGCTCACCGACATGGACGGTGTGCTGGTCCGCGAGGACACGGCAATCCCCGGTGCGGCGGAGCTGCTGGAATTGTGGGAAGAACGGGGCCAGGAGTACCTGGTGCTGACCAACAATTCCATTTACACCCCGCGCGATCTGGCGGCTCGTCTGGCGCGCTCGGGATTGCACGTGGCGGAGGAAAATCTCTGGACGTCCGCACTGGCCACCGCGCAGTTCCTCAAGAATCAGAACTCGGGTTCCCGCGCCTATGTGATCGGTGAGGCGGGGTTGACCACGGCGTTGCACGAGGCGGGGTTCGTCCTGACGGACACCGATTGCGATTACGTGGTCCTGGGTGAGACACGCACGTATTCGTTCGAGGCCATCACCAACGCGATCCGGTTGATCCTCAACGGCGCGCGTTTCATCTCGACCAACCCGGATACCACCGGGCCATCGCCGGAGGGGCCCATGCCGGCCACGGGATCGGTTGCGGCCCTGATCACGGCGGCCACCAATCTCCACCCTTACGTGGTGGGCAAGCCGAACCCCATGATGTTCCGCTCTGCCCTCAACCAGATCGGTGGGCATTCGGAGACCACCGCCATGTTGGGCGACCGGATGGACACGGACATCGTCTCCGGTATGGAGGCGGGCCTGCGAACCGTTCTGGTCTACAGCGGCGTGACCGCCCCCCAGGATGTGGAGCGGTTCCCGTTCCGACCCACTCTGGCACTGGATTCGGTGGCCGACCTGTTGGAGCTGCTCACTGCTGACGGGCAGGAAGCGGCCGGGGCTGCGTCGTAAATCGAATCCTGCCCCACCCGGGTGTGACGGAACATTACGCGGGGGTGGCCCGGTGTGTGCGATTGCTCAAATTTCACTACCGTAGAACCCAGTCCCCGCAGGCACGCGAGTGTGCGTGCGCGTTGAAAGGAAATACCAGCTGTGACAGCACCTACTTCAGCACGTCCGTTGCGCGTTGCCGTGATCGGAGCGGGTCCGGCGGGCATTTACGCCGCTGACATGCTCACAAAGTCCGAGGCCGTGCGGGAAGGCGAGCTGGAAGTCAGCGTTGATCTGTACGACCGCTATCCCACCCCGTTCGGTCTGATCCGCTACGGTGTGGCCCCGGATCACCCGCGCATCAAGGGCATCATCACCGCGTTGCGCTCGATTCTGGGCCGCGGCGACATTCGCTTCTTCGGCAACGTGGAGTACGGCAAGGACCTCACGATGGGGGAATACCTGGCGCATTACGACGCCGTGATTTTCGCCACCGGTGCTGTCAACGATGCTCCGTTGGTAATCCCCGGTGCGGACCTGGATGGTTCCTACGGCGCCGCCAAGTTCGTTGCCTGGTACGACGGCCACCCCGACTACCCGCGAACCTGGCCGCTCAACGCCAAGGAAGTTGCGGTCATCGGTAACGGCAACGTGGCGCTGGACGTGGCCCGGGTGCTGTCCAAGCACGCGGATGACATGCTCGTCACCGAGATCCCGGGCAACGTCTACCAGGGGCTGCGCGATTCGCCGGTCACGGACGTCCACGTGTTCGGCCGCCGGGGCCCCGCGCAGATCAAGTTCACCCCGCTCGAACTGCGTGAGCTGGCAAAGTCCCGCGACGTGGACATCGTGCTTTATGACGAAGACTTCCAGTTCGACGAGGCCTCCGAGCAGGCCATGGTCGAGAACAACCAGACCAAGGTCATGATGAAGACCCTGCAGAAGTGGCGCGAAGACGATTCTCCCAAGACCGCATCCCGCCGCCTGCACCTACACTTCCTGCAGACTCCGTCCGAGATCCTGGGTGACGAGGACGGCAAGGTCAGCGGCATCCGCATGGAACGCACCCGCCTCAACGGGGATGCATCCGTGACCGCGACCGGCGAGTACATAGATTACCCGGTCCAAGCCGTCTACCACGCCATCGGGTACCTGGGGTCCCCCCTTCCGGAGGTCCCGTTCAACCCCGACCGCGGCGTGGTCCTCAACCAGGAAGGTCGCGTCGTCGACGGCGAGGGCACCGTGGTTCCGGGCGTTTACGCCACCGGCTGGATCAAGCGCGGCCCCGTGGGCCTGATTGGCGCCACCAAGTCCGATGCCCTCGAGACCATCAACCACCTGCTCGAAGACCGTAACGCCCTGGCCGATCCGGATTTCCCGGAGCCCTCGGCCATCGAGTCGCTGCTCCAGGACAAGGGTGTCGAATACACCACCTGGGACGGCTGGCTGGACCTGGACGAATACGAGCAGAGCCTCGGCCAGTCCTCTCACGACGCCGAGGGCAATCCCCGCGAACGCGTCAAGGTGGTCGACCGCGACGAGATGGTCTCCGTCTCCCGCCGCGGGGTCCCCGCTCGCAGCTAGTTCTCCCGGACACTTTCCCGCCGACGCCGCCGCCCCTCCAATTCCCGCGTTCACCCCGGGCCGGGTGGGGCGGTGTTGTCGACGGTAAAGCCTCTGAGCGAGAGGCCGTTGCAAACTGGTCGACGGTACGACCCAAAAAGCCGGTTCTCGGGGTCGTACCGTTGATCAGCCTGCGGTGCGGTTCGGGGCACTGGCTTTAGCGTCGATCCGTGTGCGCGGTGACGTGAACTCCACAGTGAGTACATGTCGTTTCCGGTGACTCGCGTGATTCCTAGCCTGTGAAGCATGAAGAAACTCGGTGACCCTTTGGTGCTCGGACCGCGCCCGCTCGTAAGGTCCACCGCAGAGCTGGGTAGCCGAGCTCGAGATCTTGAGGGACGCCCGGGGACTTACAAATTGGTTCGGGGCACGTGGGTTTGTTCGGGGGTTCCTTTAACGCCCATCCGCAGATCTCTGTTGTTGCACGATCACTATTCAAAAGACGGCGTAGGTCTGAGTATCACCGGTATTCATGCGCTTCAGCTGTTCACACTGCCGGTTGGATACACCAAACGATGGGTCAACGAGTTCCTGGGCGACCCGCCCCCAATGCGTGCACGAGAGTTGAGCAGGGCTTACGAAGTCCCACATCTTGCGTGGACCGAATCCCGTCCCACGGTGCGCGAGCAGGGAATGCGATTGACCAAGTCCTATGGACTGAAAACTTTTGCGGGTCCCTGGGGCACGCGATTGGTCCACCCCGTCGAAGCTCTGGTCGCCGCGGCACCTTACCTGTCCCAATGGCGGCTGACTGCCTGTCTTGATGCGTTGCTGTCCGGTGAACTTCAAATTCCGGAGTTCACCCCTCAGCCAGCAATGACGAAGGACGACATGACGGCAGCAATCTCACTCTTGCCAGCGCGCAACCCTGCTGTCATCGCCCTGAAACGCGCACTCGTCAACGCGGCAGAACCCGTATGGTCACCGATGGAAACGTTGGTGCGACGGATGGTTGTCACACAAGATTTTCCCGAGCCCACGTTGAACCACCCTGTGATGATCGAAGGAAACCTCGCGTACCCGGATCTGTCCTGGCCCGAGCTGCGATTGGGCATCGAATACAACGGAGGAATTCACCTCCTGGATCGCCGTACGTACGGCACCGAGATGAATCGCATCCGCACGTTCCAAGATCACGGTTGGGATCTCAACATTCTGGTGTTGGACGATCTCGAAGACCCCCGTCTCCGCTGGAATTGGCTGCAGTGGTTGGCCGAAAGGCTCAATCGGGGACCCCAAAGCGCAAGCCGATCGACGGTAATGCCACGACTCCCACGCCCCTCGTCATCTGATGAACCGTGGAGCCATGAAATCGGTCCCTCTCGGTCTTAACGTCCATCAGGTTTCAGGCTTTGGGACCTGTCGGTCACAACGTCGATCAGTGTGCAGACGGGCGGGAACCGATGGCCGTACCGTCGATCACGTGTCACCGGCGACCCAGTAGACACCCCACCGTGGCCGTACCGTCGAACAGAATGCGGCTGGCCGCCGGAATGCCCGACTACAGACCCAGCAGCAATCTCGTATGGTCGTTGAGGAGCAGACCGTGGGGGTCCAGCTCGGAGCGGACGGCCAAGAAATCGTCCCAGTTCGAGTACATGGGCTTGAGGGTCTCGGCGGTTTGAGTGTGAATGACTCCCCAGTGCGGGCGGCCACCGTGGTTCAAGAAGATCTGCTCGGCGGCTCGGAAGAACTTTTCGTAGGGGCGTTTGCCGTACTGGCGCAGGCTGATCCACCCGGTGTAACGGCCCGCGGCGGGGGAGAGGTATCCCTGTTCCGGGGGAGAGCACCGCACCAGGACGGGGAAGGACAGGGTGTAACCCTCCCGGTCCACCAGGGCTTTCAACTCGCTGAACGCCGCGGCGGTGTTTTCCAGCGGCAAGGCGTACTCGGTGGACACGAAACGCACTGCGCGCGGGGCGGTGAACACCCGGTAGGACACATCGGTGTAACGCCGGGAGCTCTTGGCCATGGACTCCAATGTGTTCAGACCGGGCACGGTTTTGGGTGCCACGGAAGCCAAGCGGCCCAGGCCGGAGGTCAGGGTGGTGCGCAGAACGGCGTCGTCCGCCCGACGAAGGGCCCGCGAGATCGGTGAGGCCGGACGCGTGTAAATATCCGGGAGGCGGTGCAGCCGGCTGAGAATGCGGGTGTGCACGGTGGCGCGGCCGGGCATCCAGAAGAATTCGAAGTGATCGGCGCCGGACATCCGCTCGGCCAGGGAATCCACCAGGCGGTCGAGAGGCTCGCGGAACTCTGCGCAGTGCAGCCGAAAAGCGCTGACGCACTGGATGGTGACGGACACGATCACGCCCAGGACACCCAGGTGGACTCGAGCGGCGCGCAGCATCTCCGGATTGGAGGACTCGGAGCACGTGAGCAGCTCGCCGGACGGGGTGGCCAGCGTAATTTCCGTGATCTGCTCAGAAAGGGAAGGTTGCCCCAGGCCGGTGCCGTGAGTGCCAGTGGCGATCGCACCGGCAATGGTTTGGCCCGTGAAGTCGGGCATGTTGGCCAGGGCAAGGCCATGTTCCTCCAGGATCTGGCAGATCTGCTGAATCGTGGTGCCGCCGAACACCGTGACCTGCTGTTTCTCTATGTCTATGGAGCTGAGCCCGCTAAGGGCGGTGGCGTCCAAGAGCACGTCCGAGGTAGGGACCAACGGTGCGAAGCTCTGCCCGGAACCGGCAGGACGCACCCGAAGACCCTGTGCGGCGGCATCACGCAAGACCTGTTCGACCTGGTCCGTGTTCTCGGGGCGTACGATCGCCGCCGGTTTTACCGTGAGGTTGCCGCCCCACGAACGCCACGTATCCTTGCCGGTCTTGCCGGTCATCGACGACGACTTTGCGGATTCGCCCGGTGTTGCCGACTGTTCGTTCACGGTTCGTATCCTCCCTCAGGACCTTTCCCTCGGACAGCGGTTCCGGTTCCTGCCCGCGACGCCGATCCGGGTGCTTTCCTTAGGGCCATCCTCCGGACCCACCCCATCATCTCACCACGGGCTGAGAGGCGGCGCTTGTCCTCCGTGGACACCGGAATGTCGTTCATCCGGGCGGTCCGAGGACTACGCTTGACGTGACGGATCGGCGAAAGGAAGGCGCGCCATGACCTTGAACGGCCGAGAAATTATCGTGGGCGTGGACGGCACGGATCAGAGCCTGGGAGCCCTGCGCTGGGCCGCCCGTGAGGCGAAGCGCCGTGGCGCACCACTTCATCTGGTGAGCGCGTACTCGGTGCCGGTCTACGCCGGTTCCACTTTCGACGTCGGGTACGCGGCGTTCGACCAGGCCGCCCTGGACAACGCCGTCAAAGAACTCGTCCGCGAGGCCGCCCTGCACGTGCAGAACCTCAACGTGGAGGTACGGTCCACGGTCGAGACCGGGGACCCCTCCGGTGTGCTCCTGGAGCTGAGTAAGTCCGCCCAACTGCTGGTCCTGGGCTCTCGCGGCCGCGGTGGCTTGCTCGGCCGTCTACTGGGTTCCGTTTCCACCGCGGTGCCGGCCCACTCGCATTGTCCCGTGGGCATCATCCCGTTGCCGTGGGCGCGTGAACACCAGCTCGAGCGGGACATCAACGAGACCAAGGCGTTCGTCGATGGCGTTTCGGTGGGTTCGGACGGATCCGAGCATTCGAGCGTCGCCATGCTGCGCGCCGCGGACGAGGCGCAACTGCTGGGCGTTCCTCTCAACGTGGTGTGCGCGGTACCGCCCATGGCGGGCGCCGCGTCCTGGATGCCCACCCCCGTGGACTTCGCGAATATCTACCAGGAAATCGCGGACGCCCTCAACGCCTCCGTTCGCTGGTTGCGCGGGCACTTCCCGGATCTGGAGATCAACGCCGAGCTACTGGACGGCTCACCGATCGACGTTCTGGTGGAGCAGTCCAACCGCAATCGTCTGGTGGTCATGGGTACCCGCGGTCGCGGCGGATTCGCCGGAATGCTCCTGGGTTCCACCTCCCAGGGCGTGATCCACAACAGCGCGGGGCCGCTCATGATCATCCAGGGTTTCAAGGACGAGCGTTTGGCCGATCGACCCGAGGTCACCCTGTGATACTCGGGTTTGTACAACCGGGGTATTTACCTCTAAGCTACTGAAGGTCCATCGTCCACTGATGCACAAGCGGCAGTCGGGCGACGTTCTGGCCCCCATCGTCTAGCGGCCTAGGACACCGCCCTTTCACGGCGGCGGCACGGGTTCGAATCCCGTTGGGGGTACGTTTTCTCGCGAGATCATCTCACGCGGTGGGCGATTTGCTAAGGCAGTGAGTTCTACTGGTAAGATATCCACTCGTTGGAAACAACTAAGGCCCTGTAGCGCAGTTGGTTAGCGCGCCGCCCTGTCACGGCGGAGGTCGCGGGTTCAAGTCCCGTCAGGGTCGCTCAGACGGCGATGAAAAGGCAACTTTTCGCGCCGTCGCGGCATATCCCAGGTGATGTGCCTGGCTCTGTAGCTCAGTTGGTAGAGCGTACGACTGAAAATCGTAAGGTCACCGGATCGACGCCGGTCGGAGCCACTGAACCCTCGCGTGGCTTCTACACGCGGGGGTTCTTCTATTTCTAACAGTCGGACACCCCGCACAAACCCCGCACTTTCAAATCAGCCCGGCCAGCTGTTCCTCCATAATGGTACCGGCCCGATCGAGCTCCGCCGCCGCAGTCTTGCGGAACGTATAAGTCGCCAGCTCCGGGTAGCCCTGGGCGTCACGAGTATCCCGGAGCTCTTGCTGGGTATCACAGGGATCCCGCAGTCGTATGTGTGTCGTGGGGAATAACAGGGGAGTGAACTCCTTCAGCCGTTCGTGCCGGCGTCGAAGTCAATCGACGAGATAAAGAGGGCACAGGTAACCGCCGTGCCGATCTAGACCGACCGGTGCGGCCTGTGCAGAGAACTCCTCTTTGCCGACCCACTGTGCGAACGAGTACATTAGTATCAAACGAAGCAAACGCAAGACCTTGCGATTGGTGCACTAAAGGAGTATTTCAATGACCGCCACCGACGCCCTGGCCTCGTCGACGCACAGCGCGAGCCATACGCAGCAGCTTGAGCGTGTCCACGACATGCTCGCCGCAGACGAGGCGCTCAGCCCTGTGCCGCGCTACTACCTCGTCGGAGGCGGGGCTGATGATCCGGTCGAACTCCCCGAGGAAATCTACGTAGTGCTCCGCCGCGTCGTGGACGCGATGCAGACGGGCCTGTCGGTGACGATCTCGCCGACGTCCCAGACCCTGACGACTCAGCAGGCAGCCGATCTGCTCGGCATCAGTCGGCCGACGCTGATCAAGGCTCTCGACGACCGCAAGTTGCCGTACACGCGTGCGGGCACGCACCGGCGCCTCACGCTTACCGATGTCCTGGACTACCGGGAGCAGCGTCGACAGGAGCAGTACGCGGCGATCGAGGCCTCGTCGGTCGACGTCGACGAGTCGGCCGACATTGCGGAGGTGCTCGGCGACCTCCGGGCGGCAAGGAAGGCCGTCGCGGCCAAACGGCGAAAGGGCTAAAGTCCCTGACATACTGGCCCTGTGTTTGCCGCCGTCCTCGACACCAGCGTCCTCTGGCCCAGCCTGCAACGGGACTTCTTGCTGTCCCTGGCCGCTGAGGGAAGCTACCGCCCGCTGTGGAGTTCGGTGATCCTCGATGAGCTGATCTTCCATGAGGCGAGGAAACTCGTCACGAGGGGAACACCCACGGGTGAAGCCCAGGCATCTGCGCAGCGGCTGATCGACCAGATGTCCACGGCGTTCGACGATGCGCTGGTCACCGACTGGGAGTCCCTGGAGGGCACCTACGGCCTCCCAGATCCCGACGACGAACACGTCGTGGCCGCGGCCGCCAAGGGTGGCGCAGAAGTCATCGTGACCAGCAACCTGAAGGACTTCCCCGCGGCACACCTGCCCGATCCCATCCGGGCAATTTCGGCAAAGGAGTTCGTCTACGACACCGTTCGGCAGCACCTGACGCAGGCATGCTGCGCCGTTCTCGAGATCTGCGCGCGCAGTGGGAGGCGCGGGCCTCACCTCACCCCAGCCGAGATGCTCACAATTCTCGACGACCGCTATGGGATGACCGACACCGCTGAACTCCTCTTTGCCGCACCGGGTCTCCGCGAGGCTCTTCGATGAGGGGCGATTCAACGGGTGTCTAGGCTCCGCCGGCTGCTAGGGACCCCGCATCTATTCCCCGCATTCAGCGACAACTCGTAGTAGCTCGCGACATCCCATTTCCGCCCCAAGGACGGGCAGACCGCTACCGCCGCGCGGCCTTCCAGCGTTTGTACGCCCACACGGTCATGACCAGCACCACGATCCACGAGAGCACCACCACGGTGCCGTGGAAGAACGTGGGGTCCGCGACGAACGCACCCAATGCCACCAGGGACACCTGCCCGGGGATTACGGCAATCACGCTGGCGCCCAGGAAATCACGCTGGGTGATGCCGAACGCTCCGCTGCCATAATTGACCGGCCAGTACGGAATGCCGGGAACGAGCCGCAGGGTGCACACGGCTTCAAAGCCCGCGCCGTCCAGGCGGGCCTCAATTTTTTCGCCGTACTTACCGAGCACCCTGCGCACGGCGTCCGTGCCGAGAGCACGGGCCAACCAATAGGCACCCCACGAACCGATCAACACACCGATCACGGAAAACAGGCTGCCCAGGAACACTCCGAAGATCAGTCCACCGGCCACCGCCATGATGGTCACCGGAATGGGGGTCAGGGCAACCACCGCGTAGAGGCCGATGAACACCAGCCAGCTCACCCACCCGTAACTTTCGAGCCGTTGCTGCAGTTGATCGGCCGGGGGAAGTTCCACGTTGAAGAACAACCACAGCATGACCAGCAGCACCACGATCAAAGCGGCGTTGCGGGCAAAAGAACCCCAGGAGATTCCCGAGCTGTCATTCGACCTGCCGCCGGAGGACTCAGGTACTGCTGGCTCGTGACTCACACACTTCAGACTAGAGCACCGGTGGGTCAGGCCAGGGTGTCGATGGTGTCCCAGAAGCATTTACGGAGGTGCTTCCGTACGGACTGCAGATCGGTGTCGGTCTCGCCAATCCTTGCGGCGCAATCCCGCAGCAGGGTCGAATCGATCTCTGCCGGGAGGATGGGTCGGTCCTCCAGAACGGACTGCACCTCAGCCAGGGGAGTGGTTTGGTGCCAATTGCGGGCCAGATGTTCGGCGACCTCCTCCGCCACCGCGAACAACTCAGGGAGATCGGCGTCCGGTTCATTGACCGTGATGAGCGTGGCCTTCTTGCCGGCCAGCATCGCTGGGGTCACAGCGGCCGGCGTTGGCCCCGGTCCCGGCCCGGGACCGGGTGACGGGGTAGTGGCGGGCTGGGGATCGGACTCGGAGACGGTCTCAGATCCCGGCACCACCGCCCGCGTTGCCGGAGTGAACGTGGAAAAGATGAGCTCTTGCGGCAGCACGAGAATGCGGTCCACCTTGTACGCCAAGTGCTCCGCCACGGATTTGATGCCCAAATACCTGTTCTTGTCCTCCAGCGCCAGCAGCACCACCTTCATGCCCAGATCCTGGGCGGCCTCCACGGCCTCGGCCAGATCGTCGTCACCGCTGAGGAGGTAGGCGACCTTGGCGGAACCATTACGGGCGACCTCGACCAGGTCCAGACCCGGCCGCAGGTCCACGCCCTTCTGCTGTCCGTTCACGCCGATGCGACCGAGTCTGACCTTGACGTCGTCGAGCAGGGAAATTTTCTTGTGCCAGTCGCTGAGCACGCCGTCCCGGGAAGCGTCGTACCAATAAATGCGCAGCGGATCCAAGTTGCAGTTGTCACGGGTGATGCTGACGATCCCCGCGATGAGCAACGTCTGAAGAGGGTGTCCGCCCTATGTTGCGCAGTGTGTCCATCTCCTTGGACCGCTGCCGGGGCCACACGTAGCGTTTATCCAACTCCGACAACCGACCGCGAGAGGAATCTCCATGTCACTGCAGCTTTTCGAAGTAGTCCCCAGCAACGCCACTCGCGGGGGTGCTCAGTCCGTCATTGCGGCCATCGCCTCCGCAGCCGAGCAGAACGGTGCTCAGGTCCTGGAGTCCCAGGTCACCGAGGGCCAGGGCCGAGTGTTCACCGTGGTCGAGCTCGACGGCGATGACACCACCGCTCTGGACCAGGCCATCCGCAACGGCGTGGCCGAGCAGGCCACCGAGGTTTCCGGTCCGGACCAGGTTCGACTGGTGGGCGCCGACATCGAGGACATCCGCAAGGCCAAGCCCTCCGCCGAGTACCTGGTGGAGTGGGACATCCCCGCCGAGATCGACATGGAGACCTACCTGGGCCGCAAGAAGGCCAACGCCCCCAAGTACGCCGAGGTCCCCGAGGTCAGCTTCCTGCGCACCTACGTCCGCGAGGACACCGTCAAGTGCCTGTGCTTCTACAACGCTCCCGATGAGGACGCCGTGGTGCGCGCTCGCGAAGCCGTGACCACCCCCATCGATCGGCTGCACCACTTGGCAGGCAACTGATGCCCGTTCCTTCAACTGTTCAGCAACCGGTCGCGGATTCCGTGCTGGCCGGCGTTGCCGAACGCGCCGCGAGTATTGACCGGGGTGATGTCGAGACCGACGTCGCCCTGGCCGAACTCGGGCGCAGCGGTGCCTTCGACGCCGCGGCCCGGGGCGACGTCTCCGGGGTCACCTCGCTGCTTGAAACGCTGGCCCGTGAGTGTTTTTCCACCGCGTTCAGCGCGTGGGGCCACACCATGGCCATCCTGTTCCACCGCGCCGCGGGGAGCGAGATCCCGGAGGAACTGCTCGACGGTTCCGTAGCCGGTGTTTCCGCCATGGCTCCCGCGTTCAAGTGGGCGTCCGAGCTGGGTGACATCCCCGTGGAAGCAGTTGCGGACGGCGATTCCGTGGTGCTCAACGGCAAGATCGTATGGGCCTCCAACCTGTTCCCGAACGCCATCATCATGATGCCGGTGCGTTTCGAGGACGGAACGTTGACCATTGCTCGCGTGCGCATTGGCACCCAGGGGCTCACCGTGAAACGGTCGGCCCCGCTCATGGCGCTCAACGGCACCGCGAGTGGCTCGCTGACGCTGAGCGACGTGCGGATTCCCGCCAGCGACGTCACCGGAGTGCCGCTCAAGGAATTCTTGGCCACTGTCCGTCCCGGATTCTTGCTCGCCCAGAGTGCGTTCTGCATCGGCTTGGGTGCGCGCAGTCTGGACGAGGCGGCGTCGGCGGTCGAAAAACCGGGCCCGAACGCCCTGTTCCGCGACCGGTTCAACGGCCTGCGCGAGACCGAGCAGAGCCTGCGCAACGAACACGCGGCCCTGTTGGAGGAGGTCACTTCGCCGGTGCGTCTGTTGCAGCTGCGGCTCGACGCCGCTCATTTCGTCAGTGCCGCGACCAAACTCGAGGCCACGGTGGCCGGTGGCCGCGGGTACCTGGCGGATACGGACACCACGCGTCGCGTGCGTGAGGCGGCGTTCCTGCCGGTGCAGTCTCCCACCGAGGGCCACCTCATGTGGGAGATTCAGCGCCAGAGCGCCTGATTACGGGCTGTCAGAGCGCTGCACGTGCCCATGGTCAGGACCCTCGCGCGCCTCTAGTCTGATTCCATGACCGCACTCACGGAAATTAAGGGCACGGGTGCACCGCTTCATCGGGCCCTGGCTGAACGGGGCATCACCGAACTCGAGCAGCTGGCCGGAGCCGACTTTCAAGAACTGCTCGCGCTGCACGGTGTGGGACTGAAGGGCCTCAACCGGCTCAACGACGCCCTGGGTGAGCAGGGGCTGGAGCCGATGAGCGGCGTCGTCGCCCCGAAATACTCGACCACAACGACCAAAGCGGACGTCAAGACCAAGCCCTCCGAGCAATCTGCGGAGGACTGGATCGAATCCCTGCCGTGGCCGCGACGGGTTGAGCAGGGCAAAGAATTGCTCGGCATTTTCCGAGAAGCCACCGGTGTCGAGCCCGTGCTGTGGGGCCAGTCCATTGTCGGGTACGGCCACCACCACTACCGTTATGAAACCGGCCGCGAGGGGGACACCGCGCGCGTCGGATTCTCGCCGCGCAAGGCCGCTATCTCCCTCTACGGACTGCAGGGCGACGACGTCGCGCGGGACCTTCTTGATCGCCTCGGCCCGCACCGCCGGGGGGCCGGATGCATCTACGTGACCGCGCTGGACGCCCTGGACCAGGACGTGCTGCGCGAGCTGATCGTTCGCGGGTGGGACACCACCCGCACGTGATGATCGGCTTGCTCCGAAGTGTGTTCCCACCGGGCGGGGACGCGGAAAACCCTCAGCCGTTACGGAGGTTGGCGGCCTAGGTTGAAGGGGTATTAATAATCGTGCACGCCCCGCGTTTCCGGCCGGTTGGGCTGCACCTCACGTGCGGACGGCGGGTGAACCTCTTGACTTGGAAACGAGTTGCGACCGCAACGGCCACCTCGGGTCTGTTGCTCGCGCTGACCGGGTGTTCCTCCAGTGCGGACAGTGCGGAGGGGCCCATCACCTTCGAGGCGCCCAGCGAGATTCCCCAACAGGACAGCGGGTCACAGGCCCCCGCGGGCACCGGCCAAACCGCCAGCACCGGAACGTGCCTGGACGTGGTGGAGGTCTACACCGGCCTGGTAGTCCTGCCCATGACCACCGATCAATCCACGGACGCCACCGCTGAGCCCGGCCAGGACTCGTCCGTGGTCGCCGAAGCCACCGCCTCCCTCGAATCGCACCGTAACCGGTTGCCGGAGCCTGTTCTTCCGGCTTTCGACGACGCCGTCCGGCTCCTCAGCAATGCCGGTGAAACCCTGCAGCCCCAGGAGGCCGCTCAGATCCAACGGGCACTGCAACCCGTACAGGATTGGATTTCCACCCAGTGCTCGGCTGCGTTGCCGGAAAAATAGCGCCCACTCGCTAGAGCTTGATCCAGACTGCGTGATCCACGGCGAGCTTCCCGGCCATCGCGGCGCTCTGGCCACTGGTAAGCAGCAGTTCACCGCTGCTCAGCTCGGGGATCTCCACAGCCTCATCGCCGGCGTTGGCCGCGACGAGAATTGTCTCCCCGGCCTCCGTGGTGAGGCGGTAGGCCAGGACTTGCGAACCTCGTTCACTCAGGGGATCCCACGCGAACTCCGCGCGGCCCAGACCCAGCTCCCGCCGAATGCGCAGGGCGTTCTTGTACAAGTTCAGCACGGACTGCGGGTTGCCCAGTTGGTGATCCACCGTGATGTTCTCGAAGCTCGCCGGCTGCGGCAACCACGGATCCGGGCCGAAGCCCAGCCCGTTGCCCACGGGAGACCAGGGCAGGGGTACTCGCGCGCCGTCGCGACCCAACTCGGTGCCCTCGGTGCGGAAGAAGGTGGGGTCCTGGCGGCTCTCGGCCTCCAAATCGGTGTGCTCCGGCAACCCCAGCTCATCGCCCTGGTAGACGTATGCGGAACCGGGCAGGGACAGTTCCACGAGCGCGGCGGCGCGGGCTCGGCGAAGGCCCAGATCGGCGTCGGGCTGTTGGTCCTCCGCACCGATGCCATTGGGGTAGGCGGTGCGGGAACCCAGGCCGTAGCGCGAGGCGTGGCGGACGGTGTCGTGATTGGAGAGCACCCAGGTGGACGGCGCACCCACCGCCTGATTGACGCGCAGAGCTTCCGTAATGGCGTTGCGCATGCGGTCGCGATGCCAGCCCGCAATCAGGAAGTCGAAGTTGAACGCCTGCTGCGCCTCGTCCGGGCGAACGTACAAGGCCAGTCGCTCCGCCGGGCCGATCCACGCCTCCACCACTAGCATGCGCTCACCGGGGTACTCGGCCAGCACCTGGTTCCAGTCGCGGTAGATTTCGTGCACGCCGTCCTGGTCGAAGTAGGGGCCGGTGTCCATGGTCTTCTCGGACTGGCCTTGCTCATCCACATCGGTGCCCTCGACCATGTGCACCTGCTCGTCCCAGTCGGGCAGGCCCTCCGCCTTGACCATGCCGTGAGCGACATCCACGCGGAACCCGTCCACACCGCGATCCAGCCAGAACCGGAGCACGCTGCGGAACTCCTCCCACACCTGAGGGTTCTCCCAGTTCAAATCCGGTTGTGATGAGTCAAAAAGGTGCAGGTACCACTGGCCGTCGGCAATGCGGGACCACGCGGGACCGCCGAACAGCGACTTCCAGTTGTTCGGGGGGAGGTCGCCGTTCTCGCCCTTGCCGTCGCGGAACATGTAGCGGGCGCGCTCCTCGGATCCTTTCGGAGAAGAGAGCGCCTCTTGGAACCATTCGTGGTCCTCGGAGGTGTGATTGGGCACGAGATCCACAATGAGTTTCAGGCCCAGATCATGGGCCTCATTGCGCATCCGGTCAAAGTCTTCGAGGGTGCCGAATCGCGGGTCGATGGTGCGGTAGTCGGCCACGTCGTACCCGGCGTCATGCTGCGGAGACAGATAGAACGGAGACAGCCACACCGCATCCACGCCCAGCTGTTTGAGGTAGGGCAGTTTTTCGGTCACACCGCCCAGATCGCCCATCCCGTCTCCGTTGGAGTCCTTGAAGGAGCGCGGATACACCTGGTAGATCACGGCGTCCCGCCACCACTCGGTACCGGACTGTTGACGTGGGGTCACTGTTTCTTCAGACACCCCCTTAACGCTAGTCAGCATGCGGGGTGCGGGGGAAATCTGATGTGAGGGAATCGCAGCCACGAAGCCTCAGGGGCGGAAGATGCGCCAAATTGGCCGAATCTGAACATCTTCCTCACACCAGACTGCGGGGCTGCACGTTCCTCACTTGCGTCTCTGGCTGAGGAACCATGAACCCTGTGGAGGGATATCGGATGAGTGACTGTGGATAAGTTCCGGCCCGTACCGGCCCGGTTCTCTAGAGTCCGAGCATGCTGTACCGACAAGAGCCCCTGCGGCTCGGAGACCGTCCGGTGGTGCTACGCACGGCCGGGACGGGCAAACGCGCCTCGCAATTGATGGCTCATGCGGGGATACAACGAGTGACCAAGGGACTGTGGGCCTTCCATCCCGTACCGCTCACTGCGGTGGAGCGGTCACTGCTGTTGCAACAGCATTTGGGTGCTCCGGGTTCCACCCTCGCCGTGACCAGGTTCAATGCCCTGGACATCCTGAGGTTACCCGCGGGGTACACCGACCATTGGGTGCATCAGTCACTCAGGATGCCCTGTCCAAAGATCATGCAGACCTTTCGGGGGAACGCGAGACGGCCCATTTGCGGTGGTCAGGTGCGCGAACCCAAACCGTTGCCGAGGGAATCAAGTTCTCCAAATCGCTGGGGCTGGAGACTTTTGCAGGCCCCTGGGGAAGCAGGATTGCCCACCCGGTGGAGGCGCTGGTGGTTGTTGCCCCTCGGCTGTCGCACTGGCGCATTGTTGCCTGTCTGGACGCAATGATGTCCTGGCAATTCACCATCCCCGGTACGGAAGTCGCGGCCGAACTTCCGAGAGCCGTGATCGAGGAGAGCTTGAGTCTTTTGCCGCCGCATTCGTTCGCCGTGAATGCCGTGCGTAAAGGATTGCGGGACGCCCAGGAGTCATGCTTCTCGGCCATGGAAACCCTGACACGCATGATCGCGCTGCACGAAGGACTGCCACCGCCTCAGCTCAACTACCCGGTGACGGTCAACGGACGGACGTTCTACCTGGACCTGGCATGGCCGGAATTCAAGGTGGCGGTCGAGTACAACGGCCGAGTCCACGCGGAGAAAGTGGACAAGTACCGGGACGAGATGTACCGTTTTGGGCTCCTGCGTGACTGCGGGTGGGATCTCACGCTGTTGGTCGCGGACGATCTCAAGGATCCCGGCCGGAGACGGAAGTGGGTTGAGCGGGTACGCCGCGCGACGTCCTCGCAGTTTATTCCGTTCTGACGGAATAACTTGCGTTCTAAGTACGCAGCAGGGAACTCTGAGGGGAGGAACCAGCGCAAAAAGTGCCGGATCTCGGCACTTTCCTCACACCGAATCCGACCACTGTATTTGCCTCACCCGGGACCGGCGGGCCGGCCTCGGCAGCCCCTAATTCGCCGATTGCAGGTGCGCCAACGGAGACCACCGCTGGAAGATCCGCCGCAGGGCCGCTGTGGCGGCGCCCTGGTCATTGTCGCGCAGGAGATCCAGGGCGTCGGCCATGTCGCGGGGACTCTCATCGGGCTGAATCCGGTCGGCCAAGGAACCGTAATCCAGGCTCACGAGTGAAGCGGGGCTGAATGTGCCGAGCCAGCGGCCCAACCGAGTCAGATCATCCGCGAAGGCTTTGGCCTGTTGCGCCTCCTCGGACAGGGCCTCGGCATCCGGCCCGGCAGAAGCCAGGGCGGTGTCCTCGACGATCTGCGCCCCATGAATGACACGCCGCGCGGCGGTGTCCGCCGGCGTGACCAGCCGGTGGAGTTCATGGCCCGCGTGCACAGTGACCACCCGATCCGCCATGGTGAACGCCGCGAACCACGCCAAGGGCACCACGTACGCGGATTCCCGGGTGTACAGCGGCTCGAACAGTTCCCCGGAGATCTTCCGGGCGGCCTCGCGCACCTGCTTTTCCGGAACCAGAAGTGGGAGGAGCTGAGCACCGTCGTTCAGGGTGGCATCCGAGAACAAGCGGAGGGAGCGTCGTAAACGCTGGGGTGCGTGGAAGACCGGGAAGTCTCCCATGCCGCCCACAAAGCGCTCTTCGGCGAGGGGGGCCGTGGAGAACGGGATGGTCCACAGGGGTTCGCGCGCGGGTGGCAGCGGCGAATGGGACGTGTCGGTGAGGCGGGTCAACTGTTCGGTGAGTTCGTTGACCCCGCCCGTCAGAGGATCCAGGGCGCGAGGGATAGCGGGGGCATATTCGGCGTCGAGCTCTTCCTGCGGCACGTAGATTCGCATGGCGAAACGCATGGGAGGCCCAGTGATCCCCCGGAACGCCGTGCCCACGTTCACCAGTGCCATGGGTCAGCCGATCTCGATGACCACGGGCGCGTGATCCGAGGCGCCCTTGCCCTTGCGCTCCTCACGGTCGATCCAAGCGTCCGTGACGCGCGCAGCAAGGGCCGGGGAGCACAGCTGGAAGTCGATGCGCATGCCTTCCTTCTTGGGGAAACGCAGCTGCGTGTAATCCCAGTAGGTGTACACGCCGGGTCCGGGGTGACGGGGGCGGACCACGTCAACGAAGCCGGCATCGTCAATGAAAGCGTTGAACGCCGCACGCTCGCCGTCAGACACGTGGGTGAAACCGTTCTCCTTGAAGAACTGGATGTCCCACACGTCCTCGTCCTGCGGGGCCACGTTCCAATCACCCACCAATGCGATCTCCGCCTCAGGATCATCTGCAACCCACTGCGCGGCGTGGTCCTTGAGCACGCGCAACCACTCGAGTTTGTAGGCCATGTGCGGGTCGTCCAGGCCGCGGCCGTTGGGTACGTACAGGGACCACACGCGCACACCGCCGCAGGTTGCGGCCATGGCGCGGGCCTCCTGGACGGGCTCCTGCTTGCCCTTACCGAACACGGGCTGGCCGGGGAACGTGCGCTCCACGTCCTTGAGCCCCACGCGAGAGGCAATGGCCACGCCGTTCCACTGGCTCAGCCCGAAATGGGCCACCTCGTACCCGGCGAACTCGAACAGTTCCCATGGGAAATTCTCGTCCTTGGCCTTGGTTTCTTGGATGGCCAACACATCCACGTCCGAACGGTCCAGCCACGCTTCGATGCGGTCGGCGCGGGCTCTGATGGAGTTGACGTTCCACGTGGCAATTCTCATGACACCACCGTAGCGAGCCGCGGGCAGAAACAGCCACTCACGGGACGGCTACCTACTGTCCGTCGCGGTTGGGGCGCACCGGGTGCCCGGACAGGATGGAAATCCTGTTGAACGCATTGATGGCAATGGCGGACCACTGCAGAGCGGAGAACTGCTTGTCCGTGAGAGTTTCCCGGGCCTCCGTCAGCTCCTGGTGCAGCGTGGAATGGTTCAGCTCGGTGGCGGTCTCGGCAATGATCAGGGCCGCCCGTTCCAGCGGATCGAACACCCGGGTGTCCCGCCAGGCAGGGAGCACGGCCAACTGCTGAGCGGTCACACCCGCCTCGGTCGCCCGCTTCACGTGCAGATCCAGGCAGTACGCGCAGCCGTTGAGCTGCGAGGCTCGCACGTTGAGTAGCTCCGTGACGGCACGGGGGATATCGGCTGCTTCATTTGCCGCCGCAACTCGGCGGGAGAAAGCGTTGATGGCTCGCCAACTGCCGGGGTCGGACTTGTCCAGGAAGAAGTGCTCGTGTGCGCTCACATCGGTTCCAACGTGCACGGTGGCCGCACAATTTCGCCCGGGACCGAGCACACCCGAGACGTTACGCGCCTTTTTCGGGGGTTCTCAGGCCAGGCCACGTAGGGTGATTGCATGACGACCAAAGCCGCCGCAGTCCACCACAAGGGACGTTCTTTCCTGTTGAAGACGGGAGTGGTTGCCGCCGGCTCCGTGGCTGCCGCTCAGGCCACGGTGATCGCTTCCCTGGCGGGCCTGGACTGGTGGAAGCACAGGAATCGTAAGGTCCGTGATGCTCCTCGCCCGGGCACCTTCACCGCGCAGGTGGAGGACTCCGAGCTGAAAATCTACACGTCGGGCGCCACCGTCTACGAAGACATGCTCGATGCCATCGACGGCGCCCAGACATCCATCCACATGGAGACTTTCATTTGGAAGAACGATGACGTGGGACAGCGGTTCCTCGATGCGCTCAACGCCGCTGCCGAACGCGGGGTGGCCGTCTTTGTCATCTATGACGGGTTCGCCAACCTGGTGATCCCCAATTCCTTTTATCGGTTCTCGGACAAGGTCAATGTCTTCCGGATGCCGGCCGTCCGACGTAAATGGTGGCGGGGCCCGCTGCGTTACACCGGGGTCAATCATTCCAAGATCCTGGTGGTGGACGACACCACTGGTTTCGTGGGTGGCTACAACATCGGTTCCATGTACGCCAGTCAGTGGCGGGACACCCACGTGCGTGAGGTGGGCCCGGCCGTGTGGGGTCTGCGGAACTCCATTGCCAAGGTGTGGAACGAGGACCGTCACCCGCGCGAACAGATCGAGTGGGTGTCACCGCAGAACTGGGACCCGGAGGTCCGGGTTGCTGCCAACCTGCCGGTGCAGCTCGTGTATCCGATCCGGTACCTGTACCTGAGTGCCATTGAACGCGCCAAGGACCACATTTGGATCACCACGCCGTATTTCATTCCCGACCAACAGATCCTCGATGGTTTGGTGAGGGCGTCCAAGCGTGGTGTGGACGTGCGCGTGATGGTTCCCAAGGACTCCAACCACATCCTGGCGGACTGGGTGTCCCGCGGTTTCTACGGCCAGCTCCTGGACGCGGAGATCACCATCCTGCTGTACGCGGCGTCCATGATTCACGCGAAAACCGCAACGATCGACGGCGAATGGTCCACTGTGGGCACTGCCAACATCGACCGGTTGTCACTGTCGTTCAATTACGAGACCAACGTGGAGATCATCGACCCGGATTTCGCGGCGGAAATGGAGAAGGTCTTCGAAGCGGACTCCGAGCACTGCGAAACCCTCAGCTCCCCCCGCTGGCGCGACCGTCACCGCATGGCCCGTTTCGCGGAGACGGTGTTGATTCCGCTGCGACCCATTCTTTGACCACGGCCAGCCGCCCAGCCGAAATTCTCCGCAAGATTACTCGGAACGCCACCAGTCATCGGCCGGAGTCACGGGCACGGTGCGCTTGTGACGTGACCGCATGAAAATGGTTTCCAGCTGCTGTGCGATCTCGGTGGCGACCTCCTTGCCCTCGAGGTAGTCGTCGATGTCGTGGTAGGACAGTCCCAGTTCGTCCTCGTCCGTGCGACCAGGATTGTCATCGAGCAGGTCCGCGGTGGGTGCCTTGGAGATCAACGGTTCCGGGGCTCGCAGGTGATCAAGCAATTGTCGGTTCTGACGTTTGTTCAGACCGGCCAGCGGTAACAGGTCCGCGCCGCCGTCGCCGAATTTGGTGAAGAATCCCGTGACGGATTCCGCGGCGTGATCCGTGCCGATCACCAGCAGATTGTTGTCCCCGCCCACGGCGTACTGGGCCGTCATGCGCACCCTCGCCTTGGTGTTACCCCGGGTGAAATCAGTCAGTTCCGTTCCGATAGCCGGTTCGTAAGCCTCCTCGAAACCACGCACGGCCGGGGCGACGTCGAAGGTGATCGTGCGGTCCGGCGCAATGAAGGCGAGAGCGGCCTGAGCGTCGTCCTCGTCGTGTTGGACGCCGTGGGGCAGCCGCATGGCCGCGAATTGGGCGTCCTCGCCCTCGGCTCGAAGTTTTGTCACGGCCAGCTGGGCCAGCTTGCCGGCCAACGTGGAGTCCACACCCCCGCTGATCCCCAGGACAAAGCCTCGCGCGCGGGCGGCCCGGAAATAATCACACAGGAAGTCCACTCGGCGTTCCACTTCCGCGGCGGGGTCGATCTGCGGTTTCACGCCGAGTTCGGAAATGATCTGAGCCTGCAATTCACGCATGCGGACATCGTAGCCCGCCAGTGTTTCGCAGGCGTTTCATGCCCGCACCACTGCTCCTCGAGGCTGATCATTGGCCCGCATGAGATGCTGGTCACATGAGTGAAAACACCGAGTACGAGACCATTGTGGTGACCCGTGACGGTCGCGTGGGCGTCATCACCTTGAACCGGCCCAAGGCGCTCAATGCCTTGAACGAGCAAACCATGAATGACGTGGTCGCCGCCGCCACCGAGCTCGACCGAGACCCGGACATCGGCGCCATTGTCCTGACCGGTTCCGAAAAGGCCTTTGCCGCGGGTGCTGACATCAAGGAAATGGCTACCAAATCGGCTGCCGAGATGTACCGCATGGACTTCTTCTCATCATGGGATGTCTTCGCCCGCTTGCGCACCCCCAAGATCGCCGCCGTGGCCGGCTACGCATTGGGCGGTGGTTGCGAATTGGCCATGATGTGCGACCTGATCATCGCCGCAGACACCGCCACGTTCGGCCAGCCCGAGATCAACCTGGGAGTGATCCCCGGAATGGGTGGCACTCAGCGCTTGACCCGCGCGATCGGTAAGGCCAAGGCCATGGACATGATTCTGACCGCCCGCCAAATGGACGCGGAAGAAGCCGAACGGTCCGGTCTGGTGGCCCGTGTGGTCCCGGCCGATCAGCTCCTGGATACCGCCAACGACGTGGCTCGTACCATTGCAGGCTTGTCCAAACCCGTTGCTCAGCATGCCGTGGAATCCGTGAACGCGGCCTACGAAACCACCCTCCAGCAGGGTGTGCAGTACGAGCGCCGCGTGTTCCACGGCCTGTTCTCCACCGCGGACCAGAAGGAAGGCATGGCCGCCTTCAGTGAGAAGCGCACGGCGAACTTCACCCACGAGTAAGCGAGTTGCCCGGGCCCACTATCCGCATTTACGGAATAGATCCCGCAAAGAATCCGCAAGTGCGGATATTGTGGGGTCATGACACGTATTCGAGTGGCGGATGCCGCGCTGTTCCTGGGCGTCAGTGATGACACGATCCGGCGGTGGATCGATCAGGGAGTCCTGACCAAGCTCAACGGGCCGTCCGGCCACACCGGGGTGGACGGACTGGAGCTGGCGCAGCTTGCCAAGAAGCAGGCCACGAATCCCAAGGATCCTGCAGTGATCGCGGGCTCGGCGCGCAACCGGTTGGTGGGGCTGGTGACCTCCGTGGTATCCGATACCGTCATGTCCAAGGTCGAGCTGCAGTGCGGTCCGCATCGCATCGTGTCTTTGATCAGCACCGAAGCAGTTCGGGAACTGAACCTCGAACCCGGATCGGTGGCCACGGCCGTGGTCAAGGCCACAGCCGTCTCGATAGAAACGGCGCCTCAACCATGACGCGCCGGGTGAAGGCTCTCAGGGTCGCGGCCATTGCCGCCGTGCTGGGCACGGTTCTCGCGGGATGCGGATCACCGACCAGCGGTGGCGGGGATGCGGGCGGGCCCGCGGCGGCGTCGTCGGACGGCGATCGAACGCTGACCGTCTACGCGGCGGCATCCCTGGCGGACACGTTCGACCAGCTGGGTAAGGATTTCGAAGAAGCCCACCCGGGCACCACGGTGGCGCTCAATTACGGCGGTTCCTCCGGGTTGGTGCAGCAACTGACCGAGGGCGCACCGGCGGACGTGTTCGCATCGGCGGATCAAAAAAACATGACCAAGCTGACGGACGCCCAGCTCAATGACGGCGAGCCCACGATCTTCGCGACCAACACGCTGACCATTGTGGTGCCCGCGGATAATCCGGCCGACATCACCTCTTTCGAGGATCTGCGCAAGGGCGGGGTCAAGCTGGTCACGTGTGCCTCCGAGGTGCCGTGTGGTTCGGCCACCCAGACCGTTGAGAAGGTCAATGGTGTGACTCTCGAACCCGTCAGCGAGGAAGGTTCCGTCACGGACGTACTCGGTAAAGTGACCTCCGGTCAGGCGGACGCCGGAATCGTGTACGTGACCGACGCCAAGTCGGCCGGGGACAAAGTCACGACCGTGGGCCTGCCCAAGGCCGACCAGGCCATCAACAAATACCCGATCGTCACTCTCAAGGATGCGAAGAACACCGAGTTGGCCGCCGAGTTCGAGAAGCTCGTCACCGGGCCGCAGGGCCAGGAGGGCCTGAAGAAGGCCGGTTTCGGCGCGCCGTGATCGGCCGAGGTTTCCACAGCGCGCCCCGGTGGGTGGTCGTCCCGGCCGCTCTCGGGGCGCTACTGGTGCTTCTGCCGCTGCTGGGCATGATCCTGCGGGTGGACTGGGCTCAACTGCCCGAGCTGCTGACCTCCCGGGCGTCGGTCACCGCATTGCTGCTCACCCTGCGCACGGCGTTCGTGTCCACCCTCCTGTGCCTCGCGCTGGGGTGTCCCTTGGCGCTGGTGCTCGCTCGCTGGCAGGGCCGGTGGCTGGGGCTCCTTCGCTCCCTGGTGCTGTTGCCGCTGGTCCTACCGCCGGTGGTGGGTGGTATCGCGCTGCTGTACACGTTCGGCCGCATGGGATTGTTGGGGCCGTCATTACGGGTACTCGGTATCGATATCGCTTTCACGACCACGGCGGTGGTCATGGCCCAGACTTTCGTGGCGCTGCCCTTCCTGGTGGTCGCCCTCGAGGGGGCACTGCGCACCGTGGGCACCCGCTACGAGGAGATCGCCGCGGGCCTGGGATCGTCCCCCACCCGCACGCTGTTGCGCGTCACCCTTCCGCTGGCTGCGCCGGCGCTCTTGTCCGGCGCGGCGCTGTCTTTCGCGCGCTGCCTGGGGGAGTTCGGGGCCACGCTCACCTTTGCCGGCAGTTTGGAGGGGGTCACGCGCACCCTCCCGTTGCAGATCTACCTTCAGCGCGAGGTGGACCCGGATACGGCCGTGGCGCTCTCGTTGCTGCTCGTGGTCGTGGCGCTGCTCGTGGTGAGCCTCAGCGCGCCCTCCCGACGACGCCGCGGCGCCGGGTTCCGCACCGGACTCTTCCGATGGGCGCGTGAGGCGGTTTCGGAGCGGGCATCCGCCCCGTCGATGGCGACCCGTGGGACAGAGGATGACACCGCCGACCGGGAGGCCCCGCCCCACCCGGGCCTCACCTCAGCGGGGCATGCTCCGCCGAGGGCCGCGGGAGGAGTGGGGCTGGATGCTCACGTGGTCGTAGCCGAGAGGGGAACCGCCGCCGAGTTGAGCGTCGCATCCGGACAGACCGTTGCCCTGACCGGGCCCAACGGGGTGGGCAAGTCCACGGTATTCGCCGTGATCGCGGGCCTGTTGACCCCGACTGCGGGGCGTGTGCGGGTCGGTGACCGCAGCGTCGTCGTTGTGGCGGCCGACGAACGGATGGTCTGGGTTCCGGCCCACAAACGGGGGGTCGCACTCATGGCGCAGGAGGCGCGACTGTTCCCGCACCTGAGCGTGCTGGACAACGTGGCGTTCGGGATGCGGTGCAAGGGAGTGTCCCGAACGGCGGCCCGGAAGGGGGCCACGGGGTGGCTGCGCGAGGTTGGTGCAGAACGGTTCTCCCAGCGTAGGCCGGACGAGCTGTCAGGCGGGCAGGCGCAGCGGGTCGCGATTGCCAGGGTGCTGGCCGCGCAGCCGGACGTGGTGCTGTTGGACGAACCCCTCAGCGCCCTGGACGTGACCGCCCGCCCGGAGATCAGGAGTGTGCTCAAGCGGGTGCTCACCGACCGGACCGCGGTGATCATCACGCACGACGCGGACGACGTGGCGGAGCTGGCCGATCACGCGGTGCGGCTGGGGTCGGTGCGCAGTGAGCGGGATGAGGGGATGAGCGGGAGCGGCGCCGTAACGCCCGAACCGTAAGAATCCCCCGTGCGGTTCAGTCCTCCTCCCATTCGAGGAGATCCCCGGGCTGGCATTCGAGCACGCGGCACATGGCTTCCAGCGTAGTAAAACGTACAGCTTTGGCGCGGCCGTTCTTGAGCACGGCCACGTTGGCGGGGGTCAGGCCCACGCGATCCGCGAATTCCCCGACACTCATTTTCCGCTTGGCCAGTTCCACATCAATGCGCACGATGATGGCCATTAGATCACCGCTTCCATGTCGGTGCGCAGAGAGGTGGCCTGGCGGAGGAGGGCTCGCATCACCACCATGAGCAGCCCCAGCACGGTGACGCTCGTCAGAACGAGGAACAGCAGGAGGGGTAACCCGGGATCATGGGCGTTGAACCCCACCACGAGGAACACGCCGAGCAGCACGGCCCACCCCGCAGCAATGGCCCACATGATGACATCCACCCATTTCAAGGAGGATGGCGTGAAGATGCGATCACTGCTCACCAACGTCAGCAACTTCCAGGTGCATACGACCACCACTTGAGCGCACACCACCCAGAACACCGTGATGGCGGTCAGCGGCCACCGCAGATGCGCCATCTCCGGTGACTCCTGGGCCATGTGGGCGAACTGCCCGGGAAGGGACATGACCTGCAGTAGAAGCAGGACCGCGAAAAGTATCGCCAAGAAAATTCTGAGGGGCGTGACCGCCCAGCGTTCCGACAGCATAGATTGAGTCTCGGTTGAAACCTATCGAAAGTCAATAGATAGACGGTCCCGTTCCTTTCGGGATCACGAGCGATGACATATCCGGGCTCACCTAACGCCCCGGAACATCGCGGCGGCGGAAGGCGGCCAATGCCAGGGCAACCGCGAGAACGGCGGCCGTCGTGACCCAGGTGAGAGCGGCGGCGTCGGCGGCGGAATCATTGGCCAGGCGTGCCACATGATGGAACGGCGAGAGATCGGCAAGCCAGGACGGAACGTTCAGGAGCGGCCCCAGGATGGCGACGACCAATACGAAAATCACCGGCACCCACGCGAGCGCGGTGAGGCGCGGGGCGAGGGCGTAGACCAGCACGGCGATGGACGTGAGCAGGGCCAGGGACGGAAGGTACGTGGCCCAGGTCAGAAGGAGGTCCGAATACACGGAGTCGACCGTGATCACCGCGTCCGTGGTGGCGGCCAGGACCAGGGTGCTCAGGAACAGTACCGTGGCGGACACGACAAGAGCCAGTGCCCACCAGCTCAGCAACCAGCGAATCCGAGCAACGGGGAGCGACAACACCAGTTCGGTGCGAGTCTCCGTCTCCTCGCTGTGGAGCCGGGACACCAGGGCCACCGTGAGGGCTGCTGCACCGCATGCCAGGGTGGTCATGGCGAGATCCAGATACCCCTGGACGGCGCGCTCCGAGCCACCCATGAGCGCTTGGTAGGACGGCGGGAGGTCTCCGAACGAATCGCGCATGGACGGCGCCAAGGTTCCGTAGGTCACGGCCAGGAGCACCAGAGCAATCAACCATGTGAGGTTGGAGGTACGGGTAAGCCTGAGCCCCAGGCCCAGCGGCCCGCGCAGGTATCCGGCGGCGTGGGCTCGCCCGGAGCGTTGCGGCAGCAGTCCGGCATCCAGGTCGCGGCGGGACTGCAGGGCCATCGCGACCAGAATCAGTACCACGGAGAGCCCCGCGGCCGGCAGGAGCGGCCACCAGCGCAGCTCCACAAAGGCGCGCGTTTGCATCGCCCAGGCAATGGGAGAGAACCAGGAGAGCCAACTGCCGTGCAGCTCCATGATGTCGCCGATCCCGCGCACCACCACGGCCGCACCCAGCACCGCGAGTCCGAGTCCCATGGCCCCGCGAGGAGTGGCGGACAACTGCGCGCACAGTAATCCGACCGCGCCGAAGACCAACACCTGCAGGCCGATTCCCGCGCCGTAGGCCACGCTGTCCCGAACGGGCAGGTTCAGGGTGAGCATCGACCCGGCGCACACCAGCATGATCAATGCGGCGGTGATGATCAGCATGAGTGTTGCCGCCGCGGGTGCCGCGTGACGCCCCACCCGAGTGGAGCGCAATAATTCGATCCGCCCGGCGGACTCCTCGCCCCGCGTGTGCCGCACGGCCATCTGCAGGGCCATGATCGCGACGGCCACCACGATGAACAGCGTGTATTCATTGGCCATCATGGCCCCCACGGTGTAGTCGTCCAGGCCGTAGCCGGGGCCGCCCATGAAGATGCCACTCGGTTGGCCCATGAGGGTGGCGCGCACCTGGCGTTCCTCGGGGCTCGAAAAGACTTGTGCGAGTTCCTGCCCGCCCCCGGCCAGCAGCAACCCCACGGCAACGAGCCACACGGGCAGGCGGACGCGGTCACGTTTCAGTGCCAACCGCAGCAGGGTGACCGTGCCGTGCAGTTCGCGTGTCATGACGCGCCCGGTTCCGCACGGTAGTGGCGCATGAACAACTCCTCGAGTGAGGCGGGGGCGACGTTCAGTTGACGCACGTGCAGACTGTGCAAGCCCGGGAGGAGATCCTGCAAGGCTGCGGGTTCCACCTGTCCGGTGATGTGGAACCCCTCAGCCATCTCGTGGACCTGCAGATGATGCAGGCCCATAGCGTCACTGAGCAGCGCGGGGTCGTGGGCCGTGATTACATCAATGGTCACGCGGGTGAGGTGCCGCATTTCCTCCAGACGACCCTGCTCGACCACGGTGCCCTCGCGGATGATGGCTACGGTGTCACAGAGCTGTTCCACTTCGGAGAGGATGTGGCTGGACAGCAGCACGGATACCCCGTCGGTACGGCGCCGCCGGACCACCTCCTGGAATTCACGCTCCATGAGCGGGTCCAACCCGGAGGTGGGCTCGTCCAGGACCAACAATTCCGCATCCGAGGCGAGCGCGGCGACCAGGGCTACCTTCTGCCGGTTGCCCTTGGAATACGCACGCGACTTCTTGCGGGGGTCCAGTTGAAACCGATCGGTCAGTTCCGCTACTGCCCCCTGTCGCGTGCCACCGCGCATCCGGCACAGCAGGTCGATACATTCGCCACCGGTCAGTCCGGGCCACAGGTTCACGTCACCGGGCACGTAGGCCAGGTGACGATGGGCCCCCACGGCGTCACCCCAGGCCTCTCGGCCGAGCACGGTCGCGGTTCCGGAGTCCGCTCGCAGCAACCCCAGCAGGATGCGAATGGTCGTCGACTTTCCCGACCCGTTGGGACCCAGGAAACCCGCGATCACGCCGCGTGGAATCTGCAGCTCCACGCCGTTGAGCACGTGCGCCTTCCCGAAGGACTTGTGCACGCCCCGCAGGTCAACGGCCAGATCGGGGGGG
>NZ_JBYIPM010000005.1:0-292092 GCF_057707085.1 Kocuria sp. cx-455
CTGAGCGCGGCCGCAATCGTCGTGGCGGGGCAGAGTGGTTCGCCCGCGGGGGTGGATCGTTTCCTGTCATGGGGGCCCGTGGTCAAGCTGGGCGACGCGGCCTATGCCCTCTACCTCATCCACTGGCCGTTGTTGATCACCTACCTGGTGATCCGGGACCGCCCGGTGGCCGGGTGGCGCTCGGGCATCGTCTTGGTCGTGCTCTGCCTGGTGTTGTCGCTGCTGGTCACCAAGTACGTGGAGGAACCGATCAGGCGCTGGCAGTGGCCCGACCGGAGCAAGTGGCGCCTGAGCGTCGTCATCGGGACGTGTCTGGCCCTCGTGGTGGTTCCCACGTTCACCTGGGCGCGGGTGGATTCCGAGCGCGCGGACCGGCTCGCGTCCGAGGCCGGCGTGAACAACCCGGGTGCCGTGGCACTGGAACCGGGGTACACGTTCCACGGGGAGCCGGACGCGCCGGCCATGCCGCTCCCGGCGGATTTGCCCACGAACTGGGCCTGGATCGGTGAGAGTTGTCCCGACGACATCGATCTGACTCCGGCCTACGAGGGCGCGTGCCATGAGTTCGTTCCCAACGACTCCCCGGACAAGACCGTGCTGTTGATCGGCAACAGCCACACACAGCACTGGTTGCCCGCGCTGGAACCGATGGCCCGGGAGAACAACTGGCGGGTGCTCATCTACACGCAACTGGGGTGCTTCTACACAGTGCCCGACGAGCAGCCGGCGGACTCCTGCAGGACCTGGCTCGACGGCGCGGACGAGGCCGTGGATACGATCGATCCGGATCTCATGTTCGTTCAGGGGACCTTCACGAACAGCGAGGGCGAGGACCTCAAACCGGGATTCGCGCAGCGCATGAGGCAATTGGAGGCCCGTGGCATCCCGGTGGTCGGCATCCGCGACGTCCCACGCTTCCCTGAGGCCCCGGGGGAGTGCGCCATTGAGAACGGGCCGGACGCCCCCGAGTGCACCTTCACCCACCCCATGCTCGGCACACCGGACCCGCAGCGGGAATTGGCAGCCGAACTGCCCCACTTCGAGTCCATGGACATGACCGACATGATCTGTCCGAAGCAGCAGTGCCCGCCCACGATCGGCAACGTGTACGTGTACTTCGACGATGACCACCTCAGTGAGTTGTACGCCAAGACTCTGGGTCCGGAGTTCACCCGGCGCGCGGAGACGGCGCTGGCGGGACTCAACGTGGGGCTGTGGTGATCGGCGCACACAGGCGGGTGGGGCACGCGTGCGCAGGAACGTAGAATGAAACGGAAACTATTTGGTGAAAGGGAACTTCCGTGACCGATGCCGTGCCTACCGCACTGATGGATGACCCGTTCGGATTGACCGGACTGACCTACGACGACGTTTTGTTGTTGCCCGGCAACACTGACGTGATTCCTTCCGAAGCGTCGACCAAGACCCGGCTCTCGCGCCGAATCGAGATCGAAGCGCCCGTACTGTCCGCCGCCATGGACACGGTCACCGAATCCGCCATGGCCATTTCGATGGCCCGGCTCGGTGGCATGGGTGTGATCCACCGCAACCTGTCCATCCAGGACCAGGCGGATCATGTGGACCGCGTGAAGCGCAGCGAATCCGGCATGATCACCAATCCAGTGACCGTGGGCCCGGACGCGACCCTGGCCGAGTTGGACCACCTGTGTGGCTACTACAAGGTCTCCGGCCTGCCCGTGGTGGATGAGAACCAGAAACTGCTGGGCATCATCACCAATCGCGACACCCGCTACCTGCCGGAATCAGACTTCGACACCCGGCTGGTGCGAGAGGTCATGACCCCCATGCCGCTCGTGACCGGCAAGGTGGGCATGCGCAAGGACGAGGCGCACAAGCTGCTGGCCACGCACAAAATTGAAAAGCTGCCCCTGGTGGACGACCAGCAGCGGCTGACCGGCCTGATCACCGTCAAGGACTTCACCAAGGCCGAGCAGTACCCGCTGGCCACCAAGGACGACGAAGGCCGCCTTCGTGTCGGTGCCGCCGTCGGCTTCTTCGGTGACGGCTTCGAACGTGCCATGACCCTGGTCGAGGCCGGGGTGGATGCGCTGTTCATCGACACCGCCAACGGCCACTCGCAAGGTGTGCTGGACATGATTTCGCGGCTCAAGCACGAGTCCGCCGCATCCCACGTGGACATCATCGGGGGACAGGCCGCCACTCGTGCGGGAGCTCAGTCCATCGTGGATGCCGGGGCGGACGCCGTGAAGGTGGGCGTGGGTCCGGGTTCCATTTGCACCACCCGCGTGATCGCCGGTGTGGGTGTGCCCCAGATCACCGCAATCAACGAGGCCGCCAAAGCCACGATCCCCGCCGGGGTCCCCATGATCGCGGATGGCGGTTTGCAGTACTCCGGTGACATCGGCAAGGCCATGGTCGCCGGCGCGGATTCCGTGATGCTCGGGTCACTGCTGGCCGGTTGTGACGAGTCACCGGGAGAGCTCGTGTTCGTGGGGGGCAAGCAGTTCAAGGCCTACCGCGGCATGGGTTCGCTGGGTGCCATGCAGTCCCGCGGTAAGAAGACCTCGTACTCCAAGGACCGTTACTTCCAGGCGGACGTCTCCGACGACGAGAAGCTGATCCCCGAGGGCATCGAGGGCCAGGTGCCCTACCGCGGTCCGTTGGCTTCCGTGCTGCATCAGCTGGACGGCGGCCTGCGCCAGACCATGTTCTACGTGGGCGCGCATGACGTGGCGGAGCTCAAGACGAAGGGACGGTTCGTGCGAATCACCCCCGCCGGCCTCAAAGAGTCGCACCCGCACGACATCACCATGACCGTGGAATCGCCCAACTACAAGCGCTGATCCGCCCCTCCCGCTACTCGCGCGTGATGCGCGGGGAAAGGACTACCCGTGAGTTACGACATTGAGCTGGGCCGATCCAAGCGGGCCCGCCGCACGTTCAACCTGGATGAGATTGCACTCGTCCCGTCGCGGCGTACCCGTGATCCGCAGGATGTGAGCACCCACTGGCAGATCGACGCGTACAAGTTCGACATTCCCGTGGTGGGCGCACCCATGGACTCGGTGATGTCACCGGAGATGGCCATTGCCCTGGGCCGGTCCGGTGGGCTGGGCGTGCTGGATCTCGAAGGCTTATGGACCCGTTACGAGGACCCGCAACCGGTACTCGATGAGATCGCGGACCTCTCTGCGGAGAACGTCCCAGAGGCCACGCGTCGCATGCAGGAGCTCTACAGCGCGCCCATTCAGCCCGAGCTGATCAAGACCCGTCTGGCGGAGATCCGGGATGCCGGCGTGATCGTGTCGGGTTCGCTGTCACCCCAGCGCGTGGTGGAGCACTACAAGACCGTGTTGGAAGCGGGTGTCGACCTGTTCGTCATTCGCGGCACCACGGTGTCCGCCGAGCACGTTTCGCAGAACCAGGAGCCCCTGGATCTGAAGAAGTTCATCTACGACCTGGACGTGCCGGTGATCGTGGGTGGCGCGGCCGGTTACACCCCCGCGCTGCACCTCATGCGCACCGGTGCCGCAGGTGTCCTGGTCGGCTTCGGAGGGGGCGCGTCGCTGCGCACCGAGTCCATCCTGGGCATCCACGCCGCGATGGCCACGGCCATTTCCGACGTCGCGGCCGCTCGACGCGATTACCTGGACGAATCCGGTGGCCGCTACGTCCACGTGATCGCCGACGGCGGCCTGGGCACCTCGGGTGACATCGTCAAGGCGATTGCCATGGGCGCTGACGCCGTGATGCTCGGAACCGTGCTGGCCCGCGCCGAGCAGGCCCCGGGGCAGGGGTGGCTGTGGGGTGCGGAATCCCACCACCAACACTCGCCGCGCGGTCAACGCACGCGCGTGGGCACGGTGGGATCCCTGGAAGAAGTCCTGAACGGTCCGGCGCGCCACGTGGATGGGTCGTCAAACATCATCGGAGCGCTGCGCCGTGCCATGGCCACGACCGGCTATTCGGACCTCAAGGAGTTCCAGCGCGCGGAAGTCGTGATCCGCGACTAGGCACACGCACCGAGCAGCACTGGGCCGCCCCGAGCGTCGACCGATCCCCTGACGGGATTTGGGAAACGCACAGGGCGGCCCACTACTCTTATCTGGTGCTCAAGATCGCTCTCAGCCCCCGGTCGCTCGCCTTCCTGACGGTGAGCTTGATCATTGCGGCGCTGTTCGTGGTGTTGAGCATGTGGCAGTTGAGCAGTTCGGGCCAGGCCACCGTTGTCGCCGATCCGGACAAGGACACGGTGGAACCGCTGGCTGACGTGATCAAGCCCGGCGAGGTGGTCACCCCCTCCTCCGCTGATCACACCGTGGAAATCTCCGGGACCTACGATCCCGCCTCCACTGTGGTGATACCCGGTCGCCTGCACGACGGTGCCGACGGCTACTGGGTGGTCTCGGAACTGGTTGTGCAGGATTCTGCGGGTCTGTGGGAGGCCACTGACGGCCCGATTTCCATACCCGTGGCGCGCGGTTGGATCGGATCGATCGACCAGGTGCCCGCGGCGCCGTCGGAACCCGTGACCGTGGCGGGCCGTCTGCTGCCACCCGAGGCACCCCTGAAAAATGAAGACCTCCCGGAGGGGCAGTTACCCTCCCTCTCGCCCGCGCAACTGACCAACGTGTGGAACGCGCCGCTGTACTCCGGCTACGTCGCGGCGGCCGCCGAGGTCCCCGCGACCGGCACCCTACCGGTCACCGACCAGGGAACCCTGCCCCCCGGAACCTCCGTCATGAGCGGCGAGCTGCTCGAGTTGGAGATCGATCAGCAACCCACGGACACGTCCCTGAACATGCTCAACCTGTTCTACGCGCTCGAATGGATCGTGTTCGCGGGCTTCGCCGTGTTCCTGTGGTGGCGTTTCGTCCGCGACGAGTACCTGCGCCGACAGGACCCCCAGAAGTACTTCTACCTCGAGGGCGACTACTTCTGGGACGAGAAAGAACAGTCCTTCTACTACTGGGACGAGCACGACCAGTGCTACTACTACTTTGACGACCAACCGGCAGCGCGCACCACGTCCGATGCCATGCCGGTGGCCGAGAACCGCACCCACCCCGAGCACGGAGCTTCCCATGAGCGAACCCACCCCTGATGCCCAGCACAACCCCAAGCCGGTTCGTCGCACGGACGGCGTGCGCGTGCGCACTCCCGCGGACGCCACCCCGGAACGCGCCACCGTCCCGGACAATGTGAAGGCCCGGGCGGCGGCGCTGCAGCCACGGCGCCGCTTCGGCGGAACCGAAGCCCAGATCCGAGGCGCCTTGACGTTCTACAAGATCTGCGCGTGGGTCTCCGGCACGTTCCTGCTGTTGCTCGTGGCCGAAATGATCACCCGCTACGGTCTCGGTTACGACTTGATTGCCGGGGGCACCGACAAAATCACCGGTGAAACGGTGGCCCTGGGCTGGCAGAACCTGGAGCTGGAGAACCTGGCCGGGGGAGTGAACATCTCCACCTGGATCCTCATCATCCACGGCTGGTTCTACGTGGTGTACCTGGCGGCCTGTTTCCGGATCTGGTCGCTCATGCGGTGGCCGTTCCCGCAGCTGATCGTCATGGCGCTGGGCGGTGTGGTGCCGTTCCTGTCCTTCATCGTGGAACGCAAGATCCACCGTTCCACCGAGGTGGAGCTGGCGGCGAACCCCAAGGCCGCCAAGCGATACTGAGCGTGGGAGAAAGCGGTCCCGGGTGTTCTAGACTTGGGGCCGTGACTGAAACCCCTGACAACCTCACCGAACTCGAGGACCGCCCGGTTCTTGTGGTCGATTACGGAGCGCAGTACGCGCAGCTGATCGCCCGCAGGGTCCGTGAAGCGAACGTCTACTCGGAAATTGTTCCGCACACCTGGTCCACGGAAAAAATCCTGCAGCGCAACCCCGCCGCCGTCATCCTGTCGGGCGGACCGTCGTCCGTCTACGCACCCGGCGCCCCGCAGCGTGATGCCGAGCTGTTCGAGGCCGGCGTGCCCGTGCTGGGTATCTGCTACGGCTACCAGCTCATGGCAAGCGCCCTGGGTGGCTCGGTGGAGCGCACGGGTGCCCGCGAGTACGGCGCCACCATGGCCACCGCGTCCCAGGACACGACGGGAACCCTGTTGGAGGGCTCCCCGGAGGTGCAGACCGTGTGGATGAGCCACGGCGATTCCGTAACCGGCGCACCAGAGGGCTTCACCACCCTGGCCTCCAGCGACGGCGCGCCGGTGGCGGCCTTCGAGAACCCCGAACGCAAGCTCTACGGCGTGCAGTGGCACCCCGAGGTCAACCACTCCGTGTACGGGCAGCACGTGCTCGAAAACTTTTTGTTCAACGGCGCCCAGATCACTCCGTCGTGGTCCACCGGAAACATCATCGAAGAGCAGATCGAATTGATCCGCGCCCAGGTGGGGGACGGAAAGGCGCTGTGCGGCCTCTCCGGAGGGGTGGACTCCGCCGTGGCCGCCGCCCTGGTACAGCGCGCCATCGGTGATCGTCTGACCTGTGTGCTGGTCGACCACGGTCTCATGCGTCAGGACGAGGTGGAGCAGGTCGAGAAGGATTACGTGGCCGCCACCGGCGTCAAACTGCACGTGGCCCGCGAATCGGAGCGGTTCCTGTCCGCGCTCAAGGGCGTGAGCGATCCGGAAGCCAAGCGCAAGGCCATTGGTCGCGAGTTCATTCGGGCGTTCGAGGCCGCGGAGGAACAGGTGCTGCGCGCGGAGGCCGCTGACGGTAAGCCCGTCGGCTTCCTGGTGCAGGGCACCCTCTACCCGGACGTCGTGGAATCGGGCGGCGGCGAGGGTGCGGCCAACATCAAGAGCCATCACAACGTGGGTGGATTGCCGGAGGACCTGCAATTCGACCTGGTCGAACCGTTGCGCGGCCTGTTCAAGGACGAGGTCCGTGCGGTGGGCCGTGAGCTGGGCCTGCCGGAGAACATCGTGGGACGTCAGCCGTTCCCCGGACCCGGCCTGGGAATCCGTATCATCGGTGAGGTCACCGAGGAGCGGCTGGACATCCTGCGCCGCGCGGACGCGATTGCCCGCGAGGAACTCACCCGCGCCGGCCTGGACGACGACGTGTGGCAGATGCCCGTGGTGCTGCTCGCGGACGTCCGTTCCGTGGGCGTGCAGGGTGATGGCCGCACCTACGGTCACCCCATTGTGTTGCGCCCCGTCAGCAGCGAGGACGCCATGACCGCGGACTGGTCACGGCTGCCCTCGGAATTGTTGGCCAAGATTTCCAACCGCATCACCAATGAGGTCGAGGAAATCAACCGCGTGGTCCTGGACGTCACGTCCAAGCCGCCGGGAACCATCGAGTGGGAGTAATCCCACACTCGTTGTGAACGAACATCAGTGCCGGTGCGTCGGCCGCTCCACCCCCCAAGGGGGTTGAGCGGTCGGCGCACTCGTGAGTAGGAGACTCATGTCTGCAGACGCGCCCACAGAACGCCCCGAGAACACCCCCCGGACCGGGACGGATTCCAGGGTGTCCTTGCGTGCATGGACCCGGCAAATGGATGCCTATACGGGTCCGGACACGCTGCTGGAGTTCAATCGCGTGGACAACGTGTGCATTGACCTGGCGGAAGCCAATTCCTCGGGTCAGGCGCAATTGCTGATGGGTCGCCCCACCAGGCTGTCCACGATGATCCGTCATCAGGACCCCGCCTACGAACGCGCGGCGCGTTCGGCGCGTGCTCTGCGCACCAAGATCCACGAGCTCTCGGTCATGCATGGACTGGACGCGGCACATCTGGCGGCCGGAACGGCGTCGTGGTTGACCAACCCCGCGGTGGACGGGCAGCGGCGTTTCATTGCGCCCGTGCTGCTGGCGCCGGTGACCGTGAAGCTGCGCCAGGACGGTAAGGACTTCGAACTCCAGATTGTGGCACCGGCACGGCTGAATCCCGCGCTGGTACGGAGGCTGCGCGAGGACTACGGCGTGGAGCTTGTCACCGGGGAAATGTCCCGGCTGGCCTACGGAACCCGTCGCCTGGATCCGGCACCCGTGTTAGAAACCTTGCGGCAACTGGCCGCGCACGTTCCCGGCATGCACGTGGAACACCAGTTGCTCGTGTCGACCTTCGCGGACCTGCATGAACGTCCCGCGGACGAGAAGGTCGTTGCTCGGACGGCATTCGTGCGAGATCTGGCGCGCCTGAAGAACAGCGAAGTGGGCAAGCTCCCGGTAGTTGAAGCGCTCGAGAACCGTGCCGAGCCCTTGGACCACCGAGACCCCGCCCAAGAATTGGCACTGGCCGATCTGGACGAGAGCCAACAGGAGGTGGTGGACCTCGCTGAGCAGAGCGAAAGCTTTGTAGTGGGCACGCCCGTGGGCACCCCCGCGATCGACACGGTGGTGGCCACCGTGGGTTCGCTCGTGCACCGCAACAAGAGTGTCCTGGTGCTGGGCGAATCCCGCACCACACTTGCCGCTTTCACCCGCGCCTGGAATCGTCTGGGCCTGGATTCCTTGGTCCTGCCGCTGGGGTCGCACTTGAGCGACGACGACGTCGCGGAGCGCCTCGTGCGCGCCATTGCCCGCAACGAACGCGCCGAGGAACCGGACCTCGGCCAGCTTCACGAGGTCCTCACGCTCACGCGTGACCAGCTGCGCGGCCACGAGGAATCCCTGCACGCGGTGCGTCCACGCTGGCAGGCCTCGCCCTATCAGGCCATGCAGGCCCTGGCAGAGCTGACCGCACGCGAACCGGGCCCGCAAACGGCCGTGCGCTTCCGCCGCTCGGTGCTCGACGCCGTGTCCCACCGCTCCGAGGTCGAGAAGCAGTTGGAACGCGCCGCCCGACTGGGTGCCTTTGACGCCGAGACCCTGGCGGGTCCGTGGAACGGCGCCCGGCTCGTCAACGACGACGAGGCCCGTGAGGCCCATCAGCTGGCCAAATCGCTGTTGCTCGAGTTGACCACCCTGAAGACCGGTGTCCGCAGTGTGCTGGCCGTTTCCGGGCTGCGGCCGGGGGTCACCATCCAGGAGTGGGTCCAGCAGTTGTCACTGGTGATCGAGGTGGGCGCTTCGCTTGCGCACTTCACCCCGGACATTTACGACCGTCCCGTGACCGACCTGATTGCCGCGACCGCATCCGCGGGGTGGCGCCGGGATCACGGGATCGAGATGACCGGCCTGCAGCGCTCGCGGCTGCGCAAGGCTGCCAAGGAGTACATGCGCCCGGGGGTGCACATCTCCGATTTGCATGCCGCCCTGGTCAAGGTGCAGTCCGAACGGGACCGCTGGCGCACGTGGGCCACCTCCCTGGAGCAACCGGCTGTGTCCGAGCGGGCACGCGAGGTCCGTGACATCCAACGCCGGTTCAGCGATGACCTCGAAGGTCTCTCGATCGCGTTGGAGGGCTCGGCCACCGTGGCCACGCTGGAATCCGCGGACGTGGAGCAGCTGGAAACCACGCTGAACGAACTCATCAATGACGAGGCCCACCTGGCCACTCTGCCGGAGCGGACCATGCTCCTGGACGACCTGCGTTCGCGCGGGTTGGGTGAGTTCCTGCAGGACATGCAGGACCGGAGAGTACCCGCCCACGAGGTGCGTGGTGAGTTGGAGCTGGCCTGGTGGCAGTCCGTCCTCGAGGCGATGATCAGCGGTGACGATTTCGTGGCCATGCCCCACGGACATGAACTGCGCCGCGCCGAGTCGACCTTCCGGCGCGCGGATTCCGCCCATGTTGCCTCCGCGCCCGCCCGCTTGACCCACGAGCTTGCAAACCGCTGGAAGCACAACATCAGGCGCAGGCCCGTGGCCGCCCGCCGTCTGCGGGACATGTTGCGTTCGGGCCGGGTGCGCCCGGCGCACTTGAGTGCGGAGGAAGAACTCGTCAAACAGCTGGTTCCCGTGTGGACCGCCAGCCCGCTTGTGCTCTCGGCCACCCTGGCCGAGGATCAGCACATCGACACCGTGGTCATTCTGGATGCCGAGTCCACGCCGCTGGCGGCTACTCTGCCCGCCCTGATCCGCGCGGATCAGGTGATTGCGTTCGGTGACCCGCACGCCGGTAATCCCCACCCCTTCACGGTGGCACCGCAGCAGAACTCCGGCGACGATTCGCAACCGGTGGCCGAGCTCGAGTCCGCTTTCGACGCCTTGAACCGGGTGGTTGATCAGCGCGGGCTCACGTCGGTGCGCCGCGCCATGGACCCGCGCTTGTTCAACTACCTGAACTGCGCGTTCTACGACGGCGCGCTGTCTCGCCTTCCGCACGCCTCCGAGCTGATCAGCCCGACCACGGGCATGTCTGCGGAGTACGTTGCGGACGGCGTGGGTGTGCTGACCGCTGGTACGGAAGGGGTGCAGGCGCCTTCGGCGGAGGTCGCGCGTACGGTGGATCTGGTCTTCGCCCACGCGTTGCGCCACCCCGAGCGGTCCTTGGCCGTGGTGACGGCCAGTGCAATGCATGCCACGCGCGTGGCCCAGGCAGTGCAGCGGCGGTTGCGCGATAACGATGAGACGGCGGATTTCTTCGCGCCGGGTCGGGAGTCGTTCCGCGTGGTCGAGCTTCATCGCGCGGCGGGAATCGAACGCGACACCGTGATCTTCTCGCTGGGCTTCGGCCGGACTACCTCCGGGCGTTCCACCGCCAGTCTGGGCGCGCTGTCCGAGAAGGACGGCCGGCAGGCCTTCGTGCGCGGTATGACCCGGGCGCGCAGGCACACGCATATCGTCACGTCCATTCACCCCAAGGACACCGAGGAGCGCCGCCTGCAGCACGGTGCGCGGGACATGTACCGCATGCTCGAGTTGCTGTTCGGGGAGGCCACCGTGTCCGAGAAGGCTCAGGCGTCCGCCACGAGTACCGCAGACGCCCCGGATGCCCTGGTCGCAGACCTCGCCCACCGTTTGAACCGGGCCGGTGCCACGGTACACACGGATTACGCGCATATCATTGATGTGGTGGCCTACGCGGACACCGAGTCCCTGTCCGCCGGTGCCGTGATGCAACCGGGCCAGGGCGGCCAACCCCCTCGAATCCCCGTGGCCATGGAATCCGACGGATCGGATCGCAGTCGAGAACTGAGCGTGCGGGAGCGCTCCCGGCTGATCCCGCAGCAGCTCGAACGGGCCGGGTGGAACTACGTAAGCCTGTGGTCCGTGGAGGTCTTCACGGATCCGCAGACCGTTGCTTCGCTGGTGCAGCGCTACCTGGGGCTGACCACTCGGATGAAGCCGAAAAGCACTGAGAACGGCCATGAGTAACGAGCCCACGGCACATAACGCTACATCTGAGCAGACCCCAGAACCGCGCAATCGGCGCAGGGGTCAGCGACGGGCCACCGGCGGGCGTGCTCCGGACCCGAATCTGGCGGTCGATGATCCCGCACTGTCCGCTGGACCGGGTGATCCGGATCGAGCAGAGTCCGGTGCTACGGATGCACAGTCCGACCGCGATTACGAGCAATGGTTGAAGGAACAGCGGCCGCCGCACTGGGGCTAACAACTCGGTGTACCGGCCCCGCAATTCATGGGGCGGACCCCGAGCTAGTTGGCGACCAGCACCAATGATGTGCGTCCGGAACCGTCCAGGGCGGCCAGACCTGACGCCGTTTCGCGCGGGGCGGCCAACACCACCAGCCCGAGATCGGAATCGGTGCCCGAGGCCGACAACAGCGACGAGTCCTGGCCGGCATCCGCGGGCGCGCTCCACAGAACGGTGACGGATTCGGCCACGGTCTTCAGGCTGTCGTGTTCGGCGCTGTCCGGCTGGTGGACCACGTCCACACTGTCACCGGGACGGATATGCCGCAGCACCGCGGGATCGCTCACGCGGATGCTGGCGGCAGTGGTGCCCTCCGCCTGACCCTCCAGCAGCCCGGGACCGAGCACGGCGGATTCGGTCAGGAACTGCCCGGGCACCAGGGCCACGGTGGCCGGTTGACCCGTCACGAGTGCGGGGTCCGTGAGAGCCCCGTCCGGAACCCAATTGATAGGGACGTCCCGGACGCTCACATCGGCACCGCTCAGTGCCTGCCCAGCTGGGATCGGGTTGACCACGGTCACCACGGGGGAAGTCTGCGCGCTCGGGGGAGCGAAGCGCAGGATCAGCAAGGTGAGCGCCACGGCGCACAGTGCGGCGGCGACCAATCGATGACGGCGGTTCACCGCCGTACGAAAACGCAGACTCAGCGGATAACGGGCGCGGGCGCGTGGGCTCATGCCGCAACGCTATGGAGTCCCGGCGGCCACGACTGGCCCCGCGGGCGAGGCGGACGCAAGTTCACGAACTCCCGCGTAACGAACACACTGTGGAGTGCGCCCGCCGCGGATCAGGAGGTTGCGGAGCCGGAGTTAGTGCTCGCTGAGGAAGCCGCCGCGGCCGTGACCTTCTCGGAAGCCCCGGACGACGCCGACTTCTCAGACGGGGTCGAGGAATCCGAAGCATTAGAGCCGGAGGACTTGGCGTCCGAACGAGAATCGTTGCGGTAGAAACCGGAGCCTTTGAACACCACGCCCACGGTGTTGAACTTCTTGCGCAGCTGACCGCCGCATTCGGGGCACTCGGTCAGGGCGTCATCCGAGAAGGACTGACGGATGTCAAAGGCATGGCCGCAATTCTTGCAGCCGTAGGCGTAAACGGGCACGGAATTCCTCACTATGGGTTGGCACTGGTGTGGATCGAGTGCTAATTCTACTCCGCACGCGCCGAGGCGGGGGTGTGATCTTCGATGCCGCCAAGGGCCACTATGCCGCGTTCGGTCAGTGCCTGGGTCATGACGGCGTCGTGGGACTCGTGCGGGATGATGCCCGGCTGCAAAATCTCGTCGTGGAACACGCACGCGAGCATCTCCGGTAAGGGCTGCGCGGCCGTAAGACGTTCCAGGAAACGGTCGTAGTAGCCGCCCCCGAAACCCAGCCGAACGCCGTCGGCGCCCACCGCAACGGCCGGGATGATCATGAGATGGATGGTCTCGAAAACCTCCATGTCGTGCCGCGGCCCCACCGGCTCACGCAGGCCCGGCAGCGAACCCGCCGCGAGGGTGATGCCCGGCCGCCACTGACACCACAGCATGGCGCGATCGGGCTTCACCACCGGGACCCACACCCGGTGGCCGCCCCGGTGGGCCGCCTCGAGTGCGGCCAGTAGCGGCGGCTCGGTGTCGAGGGGAAGGAAGGCAGCGAGGTCCCCGGTGGACGTCACGGCCAACTTCCGCATCAGGTGTCCGGCCAGCGCGCGCGACGCCGCCTCACGTACCTCGGGCGAACGCCGACGCCGCTCGGCCAGGATGCGCTGCCGGAGGTCGGTTTTCGTGGTCTCGCCCGGGGGCCCGAATCCCATCACAACCCCGTCCGCGGTCGGTTCGAGCAGTGGTCGGTGACGGGTAATGGGCGGGCACCGAGTGTCCCTACACCCCGGCGCGATGACAAAGCCTGCATATTTCGCCTCAATCAGTTGCTCAGAAGGATCGTCCGTTAACCTGAGTCTATGAGTCCTATTCAAACCAAGCGCGCCCACAAGGCGGTCATTCCCGCGGCGGGTCTGGGAACCCGTTTCCTGCCCGCCACCAAGGCCATGCCCAAGGAAATGTTGCCGGTGGTTGACCGGCCGGCCATTCAATACGTGGTCCAAGAGGCTGTTGATGCCGGCTTGGACGATGTCCTGATGATCACGGGACGTTCCAAGCGCGCCCTGGAGGACCACTTCGACCGCGTGCCCGCGCTCGAGGCGTCCCTCAACGAATCCGGGAAGGACAAGCTGCTCAAGGAAGTAGAGCACGCCTCCGACCTCGGTGAAATTCACTATCTCCGCCAGCAGGATCCCAAGGGGCTGGGCCACGCAGTGCTGCGTGCCAAGACCCACGTGGGTGAGGACCCCTTTGCCGTACTGCTCGGTGACGACCTGATCGACGAGAGCGAAGATCTGCTGGAACGCATGATCGACGTCCAGCAGGCCACCGGCGGGTCGGTCGTGGCCCTCATGGAGGTGCCGAAGGACCAGATCAGCGCCTACGGCTGCGCGGACATCACCGCGGTGGACGGTGAAGAGTACGTCCAGGTCAACGGCTTGGTGGAAAAGCCCTCACCGGATGAGGCACCGTCCAACCTTGCCATCATCGGCCGCTACGTGCTGCATCCCGAGATCTTCGAGATCCTGGAGAACACCCCTCCGGGGCGCGGCGGTGAAATCCAACTGACGGACGCCATGCAGACCATCTCCGACAAGGGCGATCAGGCGCACGGCATGTACGGCGTGATCTTCAAGGGCAGACGCTTTGATACCGGCGATAAATTGTCCTACCTCAAGGCCAATATTGTGCTCGCCTGCGAGCGCGGCGACCTGGGCCCGGACCTGCGCGAATGGGTCAAGGAATTCGCCAAGGATCTGCAGGACTGATATCCGGACGACCGTGAGCACTGATGTCGTGTGGCCGGTGAGCGTGCAATGGGCGCAGCTCACGCTGCGCCCATTGTCCATGCGCGACCGCACCGAATGGGACTCCGTCCGCTACCGGAACCGCGGATGGTTGGAACCGTGGGAAGCCAGCAACCCGTTGCCCGGGGGAGATCCGCCCACCTTCCGTCAGTTCGTCAGGCTCATGCGCACTCAGGCAAGACAGGGCGCGTCCCTGCCCTGGTTGATCACGGAGCTGAACCCGGACACGGACCGCCACGAGCTGGTGGGCCAGCTGAGCGTGTCCAGCATCATCGGGGGGTCATTCCGGTCGGCGAGCCTGGGGTACTGGGTGGACGCCGCCCAGGCGGGTCGGGGGATAGCACCCATGGCGGTCGCAATGGCCACGGATTACTGTTTCAAGCACTTGCATCTGCACCGGATGGAAATCAATATTCGGCCGGAGAACACCAAATCATTGCGGGTCGTGGAGAAACTCGGATTTCGGGACGAAGGATTACGCAAAGACTTTCTGCACATTTCGGGGCACTGGCGTGATCACCGAAGCTTTGCGTTGACGTCACCGGAGGTTCCCCACGGGCTGGTGCACCGCTTCACCGGTTCCAACGTACCTATGACCGTGCACAGGGGTCGGTCCTGACGAGCTCGGCACGGGTACTCTGAAGAAAGCACCGCGTAGTAAAGCAGATAATGACACCACTGTAAGCAACACGGTGCTGTGCGGCTCAGAATTCGTCCCGCGCTCCCTTAGGGTGGGTTCGTGGGATTGACGTGGGTGAGCAGCTCGGCCGTTCTGGCCATCGTGTGCGTATTGTGCGCGGTATGGCTGGCGCCGCGAATCCTGCGTCGTGAAGACACCCCCGTGCTGGCCCAAGTGGATGCGAGCGACCTTCGGTTCGATACGCCCCGCAACGGCCTCCAGCGCACAGCAGTGAGTCTTACGCCCAAGACGTCAACCTATGAACGGGAGAGCACCATGGAGACGCCGGTAACGGAACCGTCCACCGCGGCAACCGCGCGCCGCCCCATGGCCGGCATGCGCATCCGATGGGATCGGACCCTGATTTTCCTGGCCGGGGCCATGTTGCTGTTCACCGCATTGCTCACCGGTGTCATGGCTCCCTTCACCGCCGTGACCTGGGCAGTGCCCACCGTTCTCACACTCTTGGGTGCCGGCTGCGTGGCGGGTCTGCGGTATCTCGCCGTCGAAGAGCAGAACGCGCGCCGCGCCCGCGGCTCCGTGAGCGCGCCGGTGCAGCAGCCCGAGCAGCAGCTCTTTGACAATGAGGACGAGAATCGTCAGGACGAGCAGGACCGTGAACGCCGTGCCATGGCCGCGCTGGATCTGCCCGAGCACGTGGAACACCCGCAGCACGAGGCGACCGGCACGAGCCACGAGCCCGCCTACACGGTGGACGAACTGCGTGCCGAAGCTCTCAAGGTCGCTCGTTCCACCGCACCCACGTTCGAGAACAAAACCACCTGGAAGCCGGTTCCGGTTCCCAAACCGCTGTACACGCAGGCTCCGGTGGTTCCCCCGCGCGAACCCGAGCCCCTGCAGGTGCCGCAGCGACCGGCCGCCAAATCCAGCACGTTGAAGGACGCCGCCGAGGCCGGTTCCCGCGAGTCCGCCGCACTCAACCTGGACGATGTTCTGAAACGTCGCCGGGCCTAGCGCGCACCACCGAAAACCTTTCAAGAAGTATCTAGACACCGCGCCGCGACCGTTCCCATGAGGGCAGGTCGCGGCGCGTTTCATATCTAGGGAGTGTCATGGCACAGCACCAATGGGAAATTGAACGCAAGTACGACCTGCCGCCCGAGCAGGCTGGCAAGATCAAACCGCACAAGATCAAGGGATTCACGGTGGGGGAACCCACTATCTATGACATGACAGCGGTGTATTACGACACCGAGGATCTCGCGCTCGGTGCCGCCAACGTGGCCGTGCGGCGTCGTGCGGGTGGTGGTGACGACGGCTGGCACGTGAAGTACAAGGCCGGCAAGGCCCGTGGAGAGTTGCATTACGAGCCCCTCAAGAGTTCCAACCGGATACCCGCGGCGCTGCGTAAGACGCTCGTCGGGATCACGCTGGACGAACATCTGAGCCCCGTGGCGACCATCAAAACCCACCGCACCGAGTACCCCATCAGAGCCGAGGACGGTCGACAGCACGCTGTGCTGTGCGTGGATTTCGTGACCGCCCGGGACGAGCGGGCCGAGGCCGACCGGGAATGGAGCGAGTGCGAGACAGAGTTGAGCTCCGACACGCTGAGCAAGAAGGAGTCCAAGGCGGTGTTCGCCGCAGTGGAGGACGTGTTGTTCAAAGCGGGAGCGGTTCAGTCCTCGTCGCGGGCCAAGATCGCCCGTGCTCTGGGCCAGGACGAGGTGCCGGCCAAGCCGAAGCGAGCGGAAGATTCGGGCGAGGACGCACCGGCCACCGGCCAGGATGTTCTGAACGCCATGTGCGAAACCTTGACGCGCCAACTACAGCATTGGGATTTCGCCGTGCGTATCGACGCGAAGGATTCCGTGCATCAAATGCGAGTGCGCAGCCGGGCCCTTCGCAGCGTGTTGCACGCCGCACGGAACTTCATTCCCGAGCATGTGGGGACCGATCTCGAGGATCGTCTCAAGACTTTGGCACGTGCGCTCAGCGATGCCCGCGATGAGGAAGTCGCGGCGGAACAATTGCACGAGCGCCTGGATGGCGAATTCCAGGGCCAGATCACGGCCTCCGCCCGGCAGGACCTGTTCGGCGCGTCGGAGACGGGCATCGCCCACGCCGCTCGCGCCGTCCGTCGCATGCTGGAGAGTCCCGCGCATCTTCAGTTGTTGAAGGACCTGCGGGCCCTGTCCCGGGACAGTTCATTCGGCGAGCAGGCGGCGCACATGTCCGCCAAGAAGTTCGCCAAGGCCGTGATGAGCACCGCCTTGACCGACGTGATTCACAAGGCCACGGCCGAGCCGACCGTCGATTCGCAGACCGGCAGGGCAGAGGTCAGCGAGCTGGGTGCCGAGCTCAGTGAACGGCTGGCCTCAGCGGATGAGGATCCTGTGGGTCTGGCGATTTACTTCGATCACCTGCATGATGCCCGCAAGGCTATCAAGTCCGTGCGTTACGTCAGCGATGCCCTGGACCGTGCAGACGTCGAGCCGGGCAAGAAACGCTCCAGAGCGGCGTCGTACGCCAAGGACTACCAGAACGAACTCGGTTCCCTCACGGATTGCGCGGTCATTGAACACTGGCTGGCCCGCGTGGCTCGAAGCTTCCAGCGCACCGGGAAGGACCGCTACGCGGTGGGACTACTGCACGGCCTCGAGATGGCCTCGTTGCGGGCCCGCTTGGATGACGCTCCCGAGTTGATCAGTGACCTGGTGGCGGACATTCGCCGGGAACTACCGAGCGCGGAGTAACCGTTCGCGCGTCCTAATCCGCCCGAGCGACGCCGGCGCCCCGATCCTGACGGGTCCTGCAAGAGCATCGACGGTGCGACCCTGGAAACGCTGGTTTCCGGTCGCACCGTCGATGCTGTGACCGACGCGCAGGACGAAGGTCAGATACTGCTCACGAGCGGGATGAGACGGAATACTGTTCCGACCTCTCCTCCAGCGTGGCGGGCGAGGGGTCGGTGACGGCCGGATCCGTGCCGTGAAGCGCGGGGTCCGCACCGGCTGACTCGCCGGGCTCGTCGGAGTCCGATGCGACGGCGCCGCGGTCGATCTTGGTGGCCAACGGCTTTTCCACCACGAAGAACAGCAGCACCAGGGCGATGAGCGTGAGAGGCGCCATGAACAAGAAGATGGGCAGCAGCGCATCATTGTAGGAGTCGATCACGGGCAATCGTAGAGCGTCCGGCAAACCCTGTACCGCGCCCGGTGTCAGGGAGTTGGCGCTGACCGGCGCGTTCGCGGCGGCCTGCGGCATGCGCTCGGCCAGCAAATCGTGCAGTCGCGTCACGAACACCGAACCCACCACGGCCGATCCGACGGTGGCGCCCACTTGGCGGAAGAAGTTGCTGGACGCGGTTGCGGTACCGACCATGCGATTGGGGAACGAGTTCTGCACGATGAGTACCAGGATCTGCATGCTCAAACCGATGCCCGCGCCGAAGACGGCGATGAACACGCACAATTTCCACATGGGATCGGACGCGGTCATCGTGGACATCAGCCACAACCCCAACCCGGTGATGACCATGCCGATCAGGGGGAAGAATTTGTACCTGCCCGTCCTGGACACGATCTGCCCGGACACGATGGAGGTGACCAGGAGGCTGCCCATCATGGGCGTCATCAGCAACCCCGCAGTGGTTGCGTCCACGCCCTTGGCCATTTGAATGTAGGTGGGCATGTACCCCAGGGCACCGAACATGACAATGCCCACCATCAACCCGGCCACCGTGGTCAACGTGAAGTTGCGGTCCGAGAACAACGACAGGGGGATCACCGGGTCCTCCACTTTCGACTCGGTCACGATGAACGCGATGGCGGCGACAACCGTGGCCAGGGCAAGGCCGATGATCTGCGGGGAAAGCCAGTCGTACTGTTGGCCGCCCCACGTGCACACCAGAATGAGGGTGGTGGTGGACAACGCGAGAAGCACCATGCCCAGGTAGTCGATGTGCAGGGATTCGGCGCGTTCTGAGCGGGGAATCTTGAGGAACACGACCACGGCGACGAAGGCTAGGACGCCCAACGGAATGTTGATGATGAAGGCCCAGCGCCAGCCGGGCCCTTCGGTCAACCAGCCGCCCAGCAGCGGACCGGCCACGGAAGACACCGCAAAGACGGCACCCATGACGCCCATGTACTTGCCGCGCTCGCGGGCGGGAACGACGTCGGCGATGGCTGCCTGGGAAAGAATCATCAGCCCGCCGCCACCCAGACCCTGAACCACGCGGGCTGCGATGAGCAGGCCCATGGTCTGTGCAGCGGCACCGATCAATGAACCGACGATGAACAACACGACCGCGGCGAGCAGAATGGGTTTGCGTCCCAGGAGATCGGAAATCCGCCCGTACACGGGCATCATGATGGTCGACGCGAGGATGTAGGCCGTGATGACCCAACTCATGTGATCCACCCCGCCCAGTTCACCCACCATGGTGGGTAACGCCGTGGAGAGGATCGTTTGGGACAGGGCGGCCAGCAGCATGACCATCATCAGGGCGGCAAACAGTAGCGCCAGCTGGGGCGCAGGTTCCGCCAAGTGTCTGCCCGACCGTCTGGTCGTTGCAGCTGCCGTACTGTGGCTCATGAAATCTCCTTGAATGCAGATCGGAAGACGGACAGTGCCTGTTCCACTGCGCGGTCCAGGAAGTCCGGGTCGCAATTGATGGTCAGGTCTTCGTGGTTTCGGTAGACGTACTTCAGGACCGCTCCGGCCATCAGGACGTACGCCTGGGATCTCTCGCACGACCGGGTGCTGGTTGTCGCACTGGAATGCTCCCCGATGGTGGTGGCCACCAAGGATTCGGCGGCCGTGATGTGCTGGCTGGTCTTTCGGGACAGTTCGGGGTTGGCCGCGAGCAACTCCTTGCGTTCCTTGCCGGTCGCGCTGAAGCTCGAGGAATGCCGCAGGACCGCCAAGAAAAGTCGTACGGTACGCGAGAACTCATCACCGTTGGCGGGGTCCTGGTAACGCTCCACATCGGCTTGCGGCATATGAACCGGCGTCAGGCCCAGGACCGCGTCTTCCTTGGAAGGGAAGTAGTTGAAAAACGTCCGCCTGGAAACCCCTGCGCGTTCGGCAATGGCTTCGACGGTGGTGGCACCGTACCCACTACGTTGAGTCAGCTCCCATGCCGCCTCGTGGATTTCGCGGGAAGTCCGGGCTCGATGCCGTTCACGTAATGACATTTGATTTTCTGGCACTGGTACATACTATGCACTAGTGCATATTTGCACAAGTGCAAAATATGACAGAGCTCATGGGCGACGCGGCCAAGTTTCCGTCCAGGTAACCAACAGGATGCTTGGTGTTGGCACGCATGCCCGGTTGTTACGGTGAAGAAGTTGTGGCCACGCGTGGTCAAACAGTATCGAGACCGAGGACCCGCACGGATCGTTACCAGGTTCCGGCATCGGAGACCGGTTGCACAACCGGTTCCGTACGCAGAAAGAGCAACCTGACATTCAGATGTCAACGATCGGCAACAGCCAAGAAGTGGGTGCCTAGAGTGAAGAAGAACCGCGCTCGCAAAGTCCTGAAATTTGCCGTTTCGCAATTGACCTACCCGCGCGATCCCAAAGATTTTCTCCAGGTGTTCCACAACCTGGCGAGCGCCCGTTACACCCGAGGTGTCGTGTCCCGTGTGGTGCGTGAAACGTCGGATACGGCCACGATCTACTTCAGGGCCGGTGACGGCTGGACTCCACATGTGGCAGGTCAGTGGGCACGCATTGGTGTGTCCCTGAACGGCAAACGTGTGTGGCGACCATTTTCAATCAGCGCGGCCGAGGGTCACGATCCCTCCATCACCGTGAAAGCCAACGGCGAGGTGTCCCAGAACCTGGTCCACGAGGCGACCCCCGGAACGCTCCTGTACCTGGAGGAACCGTCCGGGCAGTTCGTGTTGGACGAGACACCGGCGAGCATCCTGTTCATTGTTGCGGGTTCCGGCATCACGCCAGTGATGTCCATGCTGCGCACCCTCATGCCGCGGCGCCCCGACCATGATGTGGTCCTGATTTACTCGTCCAGATCGCCGCAGGATTGCATCTTCCACGATGAAATCCTGGAGCTTGCCGATCAATTCCCGGGCCTGAAACCTAAGTTCTGGTTCAGCCGGGAGGATGGCCGAATTGATTTCTCCGAAACCGGTGACGTCCCGCGCCTGTGCCCGGATTATCAGGACCGCGAAATGTACTCGTCCGGTCCCGACGCGTTCGTGAGCCGGGTTCAAGAACTCGCGGTTCTGCACGGTGGTGAGAGTCGGGTTGAAAGGTTTGACGTCACCCGGCGTACCAGCGCCAACGGTAACGGTGAAGTGTATTTCTCCCGGTCGGATGAAACCCTCGAGGTGACCGGCGCGGATTCCATTTTGGAGGCGGCGGAGAATTCGGGCCGGCAGCTGCCCCACGGCTGCCGAATCGGCATCTGCCGCAGTTGTCTTGTACCCATGACGGACGGGCAGGTGTCCGACATTCGCACCGGTGACCTCACGCAGGATCCCGGACTGGTCCAGACCTGTATCACCCGCCCCGCGCCCTGGGTCGCGTTGGACATTTAGCTGAGCCGCCGCACTCCCACAGACCACCTCACAGGTTTCGCCGGCAGGCACACAGATCCCCAAGAAGGAGCACCGTATGGCAGCAACATTGGAAGAGCGCACGCCCACCGTCGAGATAGAGCGGGCTCGTCGAACACCCAACCCCTGGAACCTCACCGAAGAACAACTCATTGAGCTCGAGGTCAAATTCGACGCCATCCGGGATGACATCACCGCCAAGCGGGGGGCCTCCGATGCCCGCTACATCAACCGGGTCATCAAAGCCCAGCGGAGTCTGGAAATGGCGGGGCGCGCGGCCATGTTGTTCTCCAAACACAAGCCGTTGTGGCTCCTGGGGGTCGGCTGCCTGGCCGGCGGCAAAATCCTGGAAAACATGGAGATCGGGCACAACGTGATGCACGGTCAGTGGGACTGGATGAACGACATGGAAATCCACTCCACCACGTGGGAGTGGGATTTCGTGGCGCCCTCTTCCGGATGGAAGCGCACCCACAACGAAACCCACCACACCTGGACCAACGTGGTCGGCAAGGACCGCGATGTCGGGTACAACGTCCTACGCATGGACCCGTCACAACCGTGGCGCCCGGCCAATCTGCTCAACCCCGTGATCAATGCCGGTCTGGCACCCATGTTCGAGTGGGGCATTGCCATTTACGACATCGAGTTCGACCAGTACCTGGCCGGGGCCAAGTCCAGAAAAGCAACGCTCAGGGACTTCAAACGCGTCATGAAGAAGTTCGGCCGCCAGAGTGCCAAGGATTTCATCCTGTCACCGTTGTTGGCGTCCCTGACCGGTTCGGCCAAGTCCTCGATCAAGGGCTACGTGGCCGCCAACGTCATTCGTAACCTGTGGGCCCACGCCGTGATTTTTTGCGGTCACTTCCCCGACGGCGCGGAGACGTTCACGGAAGAGGACATTGAAAACGAGTCCCGCGGGCACTGGTACCTGCGGCAGGCCATGGGGTCGGCCAATATCGACGGGTCCAAGGCCATGCACTTCATGAGCGGCAACCTGTCCTTCCAGATCGAACACCACCTGTTCCCGGACCTGCCGTCCAACCGCATGGCGGAGATCGCACCGCGGGTCAAAGCGATCTGCGAAGAGTACGGGATTCCCTACACCTCCGGTCCGCTGCCCAAGCAGGTTCTCGAGGCGTGGCGTAAGGTCTTCCGGCTCGCGCTCCCGTGATCGGAGGGGCGGCGCCGTCGGGCCCGTCCCACGGGCGATCCGGTACAGTGTCGGGGGTGAAAGTTCCCACCCTGGCGATCGTCGGCCCTGTCCAGCACGGGGTCAGAATGCACGGCAGCGCCCTGGCCGATCACAGCCCGCAGGCGGAACGGATCGAGGGTGAGATCACCGACGTCCTGCCGGTGATCCTGGCCGGCGACGGGCCGGTGCACTTTCACTTCACCGATCGGATTTTCGGCCGCGACGCCGCGGCCGCCGCCCAGACCGTCGAACGCATTGCCGCACGCCGCCCGGTGTCCGTCACGCTCCACGACATTCCCCAGCCGTCCGACGGCCACGCCTTCGCGGTCCGCTGCGCCGGCTACGCTCGCGTGGTTGACGCGGCGCGCACGGTGATCGTGAGCAGCCACGTTGAACGGAGTCTCCTGGCGCGCCACACGGGCATCCCGGCGGATACCCACATCCACGTGGATCCGCTGCCCATCGACCGTGCCCCCTCGCTGGGATCGACCGCGGCGCCCCCCGGGTTCCCCGCGAGCACCGCCACGGTGGGCCTGCTCGGTTTCATTTACCCGGGCAAGGGCCATGACCACGTCCTGGCGTCCCTGGCGGCCGGCCCGCACCGCGCCGACGTCGTGGCGCTGGGCCGGCCCTCGGAAGGTCACCAGGACCTCGTGGCCGATCTCGAGCGTCTCGCTCGCGCTCGGGGGCGGTCATTTCACGTCACGGGGTTCCTCTCCGAGGACGAACTCACCGCTGCGGCGCGCGCGGTGACCGTTCCGGTGGTTGCGCCGGAGCACGTGTCCGCATCGGGATCGGTGGGGAGGTGGATCGCCAGCGGTCGCCGTCCCGTGGTGGTGCGTCACCCGTTCTTCGAAGAACTCCACGACCGCGCACCCTGGGCGCTGACCCTCACCGACGACCTCCCCGCCGCCTTGAACGCGGCGCTCGACAACCCTTCGAGCACGTGGATCGACGAGGAGGACTGGGACGATTCCGGCGTCCCGTCCACCGTCCGTGCCGCCCGGATTCAGTGGTCCAGGCTGTCGTCCGCAGCCCCGGACTCCCAGCCCGACGCAGCGAAGAACGCGGGCGGGCCGCAGCCTCGGGTGTCTTCGGGCGAGCGGGCCTCGCCGTGAGCGTGACCGACCGGGCCGTCGAGACCGCGGGTCCGCCCGATGCGCCCCGCGTGAGCGTGATCGTGCCCTACTACGAGAATCAACTCGGCCTGGATCGGTTGCTTCGCGCTCTGGAACGGCAAGAATTTGCGCACCACGAGTTCGAGGTCATCGTCAGCGATGATGGTTCGGCCGCGGCACCGACGATCCCCGCGACGTCGTACCCCGTACGCGTGACTCGGCAGGACAACCTGGGGTTCCGCGCGGCGGCCGCTCGCAACAAGGGTGCAGCCCTTGCGCGCGCTGCCCGGCTCGTTTTTCTCGACGGCGACATGATGCCCGAACCGAGGTTTCTCACCGCGATGCTGGCGGGCCTCGAAGTCCACGGCGACGAACACGGCGTGCTGGCCGTGGGCGCGCGCCGGCACGTGGACGTCTCGGCATGCACGCCGGCCCGGATCGAGCAGTGGCTCACGTCCGGGCGCGCCCACGGCGCTCGCAGGCTCGCGGACCCGGCCTGGCTTTCCGACGGCTATGCCCGCACCAACAACCTGGCGGACGCCGGAGTCGAGGACTTCCGCCTCATCATCAGCGCGCTCATGGGCGTGGACCGGCAGCTCTTCGAAACCGTGGGCGGGTTTGATGAAACCCTGACCGGTTACGGGGGAGAGGACTGGGAGCTCGCGTACCGGTGTTGGCAGGCGGGCGCGCGTTTCGCCCACGTTGCCGGTGCTGTGGCCTGGCATGACGGTCCGGATCTGGGCGGACGGCCCGATACTCGCGACGTCAAGGACGCCGAAACGATGGCGCTGGCCCAGCGCATTCCTCTGCCGAGCACCCGGGGGCGGGGGATCGTCTTCGAGCAACCGCACGTTGTGGTGCGGGTGCGCGGCCACGCCAATGACGGTGAGGCGTTCCTGACGGCGTCGCAGCTGCTCCGGGACACGGACTCCGGTGTGTGGTTCGTGGACCGCACGTCGAAACCGGCCGCTCTCGCCCAGGATCCCCGCGTTCGCGCGGGGGAACCGGAACCGCGCTACCGGGCCAGGTGCCGTTACCTGGTGGACGTGCTGGCGCCGCTCACCCTGGCCGCGCCGCTGGGTGCGTTGTGCGAACGAGGTGAACAAACCGCTCCCGGGCTGCTGGAACTGCGCGAGACACGTAGTGTGAACCGTGGTGAATCGGACATGAGAACCGTGTGTACCGCGGTTCGTCCGGCAGCCACGGATCAACGGATCGAAGGACGGGTGGCACATGAGTGAGGTACTGGGATTCGATCCGCACGACCCCGGCCGCCGCGCGCATTACGGTGAGTTCTACGGGCTCACCGATTTGCCGGACGCGCCGCTGTTCATGGTGCACGGCAATTGCCAGGCGGAGTCCTTGCGCGTGCTTCTGCACGGGGCGGGGGAGGGCCGCTGGCACGGTGTGCGGGTTCCCCCGGTCCATGAGCTGCTGGGCGAGGACTTGCCGCACCTCACCCGGCTACTGAACCGCTGCAGTTTTGTGGCGACCCAGCCGGTGGCCTCCGGGTATCGCGGATTGCCGCTGGGTTCGGACGAAATTCTCGCAATGACTTCGCGCGATTCTCGCGCCGTGAAGTATCCCGTGATGCGGTGGACGGCACTCATGCCCACGCTCGCGATCGTGCGCGCACCCAGGGTCACGGATCCGCCCGTTGCGCCGTACCATGACCTCCGGGTGCTCGTGGCCGCCGCCCAGGGCAAACATGCCGTGCTGCTGGAGCCGGTTTCCCCGGCCGCCGTTCGCGGTTCCCGGGACGAGTCGCTGCATCAATTGCGGACCCGGCAGGACGCGCATGGAACGGTGGATGCGGCGTCGTTGTTCGAAGCGGCGGGGCCTAACGCCGCGCACGTGATTAACCATCCGAGTAACGAGGTGCTTATGGGTGTGGCCCGGGCAATTCTTGCGGAACTGGGAGAACCGGGCGAGGTCGCAGATCCAGGGCGGGCATTGCTCGGTGGCATTCGAGCGCCCATTTACGAATCCACGCTGGATGCGTTGGGCTATCGCCCCGAGGATCTTGCGGGCGGCCCGCGCGATCACTGGATCATCGGTGGCGAGAAGGTGACGGAGGACGACGTCGCCGCGGAGCACCTGCGATGGTACGCGCACTACCCGCAGGTGGTCGCCGCGGGCATGAAACGCCACGAGCGACTCATTCGCGCCATGAAACTGATCGACCAGTGAGGCGGTACCCCACCATGACAAGCGAGAACGGCACCGATCAGGGCCTTTCGACGCCAGAGGCACCCGAAACTGCCGCGACCACCGACGCTCCCGAGGCCCCCGATCTCCGAGATCGCGCGGCCGCCTCCATCCGGGATCTGCTGCGTCAACGCAACGGCAAGACCATGTGCCCCTCCGAGACCGCGCGTACGATCGGGGGTGATGACTGGCGGGATCTGATGCCGTTGGTGCGAGATGTCGCAGCAAGGCTCGTGAACCAGGGAGAGGCGATTGTCCAGCAGAAGGGAGAGGAGGTTGACATTGCCGCCGCTCGCGGCCCCATTCGATTGGCGCCGGGTCCGCAACTGAACGGGCCCACGCCGGGCGACTGACCACCATGTGAGACTCACGCCCCGCGTGGTGAGAGCAAGCACCGCCCCTCACATGAGCGAAGACCCGAGCGAATGATTCGCTCGGGTCTTCCATCATTGTGGTGGGAGCAGACCCTACCTGTGAAAGCGGCTATCGATTCAGTGGCGAGGTCCCACTCGATCGGTGGGCACCAGTTTGCGACCCGCAGCTCGGGACGCCCTGGTGACCAACCGTTCCAGGGGACCGGAACCCATGGCGTGCTGCCACGCCGTGGCCACCAGCGCGGCCACCGCGATCTGGACGATGAACCAGAACACCGGGGTTTCGCTGATGGGCACGAATGCCAGGAACACCAGGTGCGCACTGTAGAGGGTCAGAGTCATGGAGCCCATGGCGCCCAGCGGTGCCAGGAAACGGCCGATCCACCGGCAGATCAACAAGAAGGCTCCCAGCGCCACCATGGCCAGTCCCGCGCTCAGGGCAATGGCGAAGGGCGTGTTGGTGTGCGGGCCAGAAATCAGCAGCCAGCTCATGGTGGTGGTCGGAAGTTGCGGGTCCGGACCGTAGTTCTGGATGGTCATGACCTCTTTGCTGGTCAACCACGGGGTGGCAGTGACCAATGCGTCACGCACACCGAAGCGCAGCAGCATCATCATGGACAGGCCCTTGGCCACGGCCGCGATCACCGCACCAAAGATCACCAGCAGAATCTGGATCCGATCACGGGTCAGCGGCAACCGCCCCAGGGCCATGCCCAGGCAGATGAACGCCATCCACGGCAGCGCGGGATAGGTCCCGGTCAAGAACAGTTCTGACAGAACCGCCCCGGGCTCCGTGACCAAGTTCACGAGGTCGGCGTTGGCGTGCACGTGAGCGGGCAGGACACCCAGTGAGGCCTGCATGAGCATCGGGGCAAAGACCATGAAGAGCACTGCGCTCGTCAGCAGCCACCGCACGGGCATGACGGTGAAGGGAATCGCCAGCAGGAACATCAGGCCGTAGTAGATCAGGATGTTGTACGCGGGGAAGTCCAACGTGTTGAGGAGCAACCCCAGGGTGAACAACAACAGCGCGCGCACAGCCATGCCCACCCGAGCGCGGCGTGCTTCGAGGCCCTTACGGGGGTTCCTGCCGCCCGTGAGGAAGGCCAGGCTGACACCCGCCAAGACGGCGAACAATGCGGCGGAATGACCGCCGAACAACACCCACGCCAAGGAAGGCTGGTCGGTGGTGCCCACAGAGGCGGGCAGGGTGTGGACCGCGATCATGCCGAGCAACGCAAAGCCGCGAGCGACGTCGACCCCCATGATGCGCCGCTTGGTGCGCCGCCCGTCCGCGCTGGCCACGTTGCGTGTTGCAGCACCTTGGCGAGGCGACGGCGCGGTGGCACGCGGCGGAGCAGTGATCACCGGAGCATTTTCGCTCCAGTGCTGGGCCTCGGTCGTGGACCGGCGGCCGTTGTCGGAGCCGCCGGTCCAGACCTCACGCTGGGGGCGCTGACCGGGGCGGGGTCGCTCACCGGGAGCGAGGCACCCTTCGGGTATTTCCTCCACTGCTTGTTCGTTCATCGGGTGGCCTCCTCGTGTGCTGCCGCCGAGACGGCCTGCGATGTGGTGGTGGGTGCAGTGGACACGATGGGAAGACCATGTCCCGCAACCGGCGGTCCGGGAATGACCTGGGCGCTGACCGCCTGGTCCCCGGCCTCAAGGTGTCGGATGGGGTTACCACCCCAGTTGCCGTTGGCGGGCACGGTTTCCTGGCGCATGACCAGGGAGCCGGGACCCACGGTTGAGCGTTCTTCGATCGTGGCACCGGGCAGCACAAAGCTGTTGGGTCCCAACGTGGAGCCCCGGCGCATCGTGACGGGTTCCAAACGCATGATGCGATCGTGGAACAGGTGGGTCTGCAGAACCGTTCCGCGGTTCACGGATACACCTTCTTCGAGGCTGACCAGGTCGAACTCGGGCAGCCACCAGGTCTCGCACCACACGCCCCGTTGTACGCGCGCACCCATGAGGCGGACCCACGCGTTGAACAACGGAGATCCCACACTGAGTCGGACCAACGAGGGCACGGCCAGGGACTCGGCAAAGACGTCCGCCAACTCGTTGCGCCACACGAACGAGCTGAACAGCGGGCGCTCGCCGGTGCGGAAACGACCCATCAGGGCCCATTTCACGATCACGGGGACCAGGCACGCCAACGTACTGGCGCCCAGAAGCACCACACCGGACCACAGGGCCGTGTACAGCAGACCCTGAAGGCCCATGCCGTGAGCCATGTAGATGGTGGTCAGTGCGTACACGATCATCAGATCGATCCACGCGGACACCATGGCCGGGACCAAACGGAAGGCCTCCACGAACGCGCGGGCTGCCTGAAGGCGGCGGGGCGGGCGGAAGGTCGCCGCTTCATCCGCGTCCGTGTGGGCCCGGGCAATGGGCTGAGCGCGGCGACCGAGCCACGACGAACCGACCGGGGCCTTGTGGGGCGCGGAGCTGAGCACGGCCACGAGGGCGTCCTCGGGGAGGTCACGGTCCGGACCCACGATTGCGGAGTTGCCCACGAAGGTGCGTTCGCCTATCACGGAGGTTCCCAGGTGCACCCAGCCAAACCCTGCGCGGTGCGAGGCAATGAGCGAGTGGTCTGCCAGGAAGGAACCGTCCTTGAGGGACGTGAGGTGCGGAATGGTTTCCGCCGTGGAAATTTCGACCGAGCGTCCCACGCGTGCGCCCAGCAGACGCAGGAACAAGGGCGTGATGCAGGACGCGTAAATCGGGTAGGTCGAGATCAACGTGCGCTGCAAGAGGGTTTCGGTGAACCAGGTGGCCCAACCCACGGGACCGTTCTGCGGGAAGTAACCGGGGGTGATCATGCCCGCCACCAGGCGCACACAACCCACCACGAGCAGTAGCCACACCGCAGCCGTGACGATGACGAAGACCGGGACCCACAACGCGAGGATGGGGAAAACCAGTTCGTAGAGCTCGATCCCGATCACCTGCGGCAGGATCAGGAGCGCGCCCGGGATGATCGCCAGGAACGGCAACAGACCAATGATGGCCGCGCCCCCGGAATAGGCCAGGTGGGACTTGACCTTGCCCCAGGTGGGCAGGCCAGGCACAGCGTCCGGAGTGACCTCGGGCCAGGCCTGCGCGGCGGGACCGCGGTGGTACATGGGGGAGCCGCCCCACAACTCGTCGTTCGGAACAGTTCCGGTCACGTGCGAGCCCGGTAGGACCTCTGCCCCCTCACCCACGCGGGACCCGGGGTCCACGAGCGTACGGGTACCCACCCGCGAATTGGCGCCGATCTCAATGGCGCCCACGTGCAGGGTGTCCCCGTCGAGCCAGTAGCCTGCGAGGTCCGCCTCGAACTCCACGGTGGCGTGGTCTCCGATGGTGACGAGACCGGTGACGGTCGGCATGTGGTGCAGGTGTGCACCGGTGCCCACCTTGTTGCCGAAGAGACGGTGGAGAGTTCGGGCCATGGGTGTGCCCAGCAGAACCTCGTACTTGTTGAACACCACGAGACGTTCCGCGGCCCAGACCCGCAAGTGGGTCCACTTACCCCGCGGATAATGACCGGGTTTCAGTCCTGCGGTCAACAGCCTCACGGCGGCGGCGCCCACCAGTACACGACCGGGCAGGGAGAACATCACGAGCCAGCCGATGACCAGCGGCAGCAGCGGGGGAGTGGGGACCCAGCCGGCACCGACAATCACCGCCAGGATCCACACGACGATGAGCGAACCCACCACGTAACGCAAACCGTTGACAATGTTCAGACCTACAAGGAAAGCTCCCTGCACCCAGCCGCTCCAGGAGGGCAGCGGCGCGGGTTCGCGCTTGGAATCCTGGGACGCCTCCAGGGTCTGCAAGTAGTCGGCCATACCCCGCAGCGTGGGGTCGGCGTAAATGCGGGCAATCTCGGTGTCCGGGTGGCTCTGTCGCAGAGCCGAAACCAGCCGGGCCACGCCCACCGAACTACCACCCATGGCAAAGAAATCGCTGTCCTCGGCAAAGGGGAGCGGACCGAGTTGATCGGCCCAAAGCTCCGCGAGCCATTCGAGGTCGGCGTCCAGCGAGGGTGCGTCATCGTTTCCGTCGGTGGGCATCGGCCAGGGCAGGGCCTTGCGGTCCACCTTGCCCGACGTTTTCAAGGGAAGCTCGTCCATGAGGCACAACGCCGGAACCATTTGGCCCGGCAAACGCTCCGAGAGCCACCCACGCACGGCCACGAGGTCCACGGCCCCCTCGAACTCGGGGACCAGATAACCGGCAATGATGTTGTCGCCACCGGGGGTGGGGTGAACCGCGCAGGCGCCGGCTCGGACGCCGGGGACGGAGCTCATGTAATCGTCGATCTCGCCCAGTTCCATGCGACGGCCGGAGACCTTCACCTGGTCATCCACACGGCCCGCGAAGACGAGGCCTTCCTGGTCCGCCTTGACCATGTCACCGGTGCGGTAGGCGCGCTCCCAGCCCAGGGAGGGCAGCGGGGCGTACTTCTCGGCGTCCTTCTCCGGGTCCAGGTAGCGACCCAGGCCAACGCCTCCGATGATGAGTTCGCCGGTTTCGCCCCAGGCCACGGGCTGGCCCTGGGTATCGACCACGGCCAGCTCCCACCCGGGGACGGGTAACCCGATCCGAATGGGGGCGTCTCCGGTCAGGATGGCGCCCGAGCCGATCACCGTGGCCTCCGTGGGGCCGTAGGTGTTCCAGACCTCGCGTCCGGGGCGGACCAGGCGCTGGGTGAGTTCAAGCGGGCATGCTTCGCCGCCGAAGATCAGCAAGCGCACGGTGTCCAGGGCTTCGCTGGGCCACAATGACGCCAGGGTGGGCACGGTGGAGACCGCAGTAATGCGGTGATCAATGATCCAGTGGCCGAGATCGGGGCCGGAGCGAACGACGTCGCGCGGGGCCGGTACCAGCGTGGCACCGTAACGCCAGGCCAGCCACATTTCCTCGCACGAGGCGTCGAAGGCGACCGACAAGCCGGCCATGACGCGGTCGCCCGGGCCCATGGGGCGCCTCTGCAGATACATTTTCGCTTCAGCGTCCACGAGAGCGGCCGCGGAGCGATGGGTGATCGCCACGCCCTTGGGTTTGCCGGTGGAACCGGATGTAAAGATGATCCAGGCGTCGTCCTGGGTGCGCGGTTGCTCGGTGTCACCGGTGGTGGCGACGCTTTCCCTGCGTGTCAGTTCGAGGTCTCGGCCGAAGATCGCGGCCACGCCGGCTTCTTCCCAGACCGTGCGGGCACGATCGTCGGGATCGTCCCAATCGACCGGCACGTAGGCGGCACCCGCGAACAAGGTCGCGAGGATGGCAACGTAGAGGTCCACACCGCCGGAGGGAACTCGAATCCCGACGCGATCGCCGCGTCCCACGCCGATGTCCCACAGGCGCTGGACGTGCGTTTCAATGCGGGCTTCCAACTCGCCGTAGGGCACTCTTTCGTGCTCGTCCTCCAGGGCAATGGCGTCCGGGAACTGGGCAACGGTGTCCAGGACTATGTCCACGAGTGTGCGTGGTTCCGGAGGTGTCTCTACGGGGTAAACAGCCCGGTCAGACGGTGCTTCGAATGCTTCAGTAGGTTTTTGAGACGAATCTTTAGTAAGAAGACGGTCCATTAATATACTCCCCCAAGTAAGAACCTGTAACGCAGGGGGAGCCAAACTGCACACGGGACGAGGCGGCAGTACTTAGTGTCATGAAAATGCCCGGTCAAGTCCCCCGACTGTACGGGCAGCGCGTCATGTTCTCGCGATGTGGATCTCCAGCATCCCCCTGCTGGTTCAATTGCGTGTTAAACGTAACGGGGCCAATCGATGATTTGCAATCGGGATACCTAACGATTTGGTCACGACAAAGGTGACGAGTGTATCTTATCGCACAATCCTGCAGGTCAGCTGAGAAATTACTCGTGAGTAGAATCGGCACTCACGTGGATGTGAGTCTTCTCATACCCGTCTTGACGCGACGTTCTCCGGGGTTGAACCTGCTGCTGGCCACGTTGGTTGCTCATTGCGCCGGGGGGGCGATCCAGCCGCGGCCGGGTCCGTTGTTCGGTCCACCAGTGTGGTTCCGGCCGTTCGCAAGATGGGGATCCACGAAGGATTAAAGTGCTCGAGTCACCCTGCATCAGATGAAGCAGAGTGGCTCGTTGCGGATTGTCCTGAGCGCGGAGTTCTTGTCAGCTCACTTCTCGCTGAACGGGAACTTCCTCCGGCGATACCGGGCGCTTGAACCAGATCTTGTACAGACCGAAAAGCGCCACGATGGCCCAGACGGCCTCGGTGATGAACAGTCCCGGGTTGAACGGTGAGATGGCGGTGTAGGTGAAGCCGAGTGCGCCCAACAAGTTCAACGTCTGGTACATGGGGGACTTGGAGGTCAGCACTCCGAAGTTCAACAAACCGAAACCGATAACGAAGCAGATACCGGCTGCAATGCCGATCTCATACGAGAAAGCCATGGTCTATATCTCTCTTTCCTGTAGCGGCTCGATCAGTGGGCGGTCTGGGGAACATCGGGGCCCGTACGATTGCGGCGTTTCATCCAGATTTTGATGACGCCGTAGAGCCCCAGTAGCGACCAGATCAGCTCGGTCCAGAAAACTCCCGCATTGAAGGGACTGGCGGCGGAGGCCGCCAAAAACCCGGCTCCTACGAAATTGAGAAGTTGATAAGTGTAGTGATCCGGGGTCAGCTTGCCGAGGTTGAGCAAGGCGAAAGCTGCCAGGAGGGCTACGGACGCGATGAGTCCGAATACCACCATGGGAGACATGGAGGGACATCCTTTCTGATCAGATGCTGAATGTGGGTGAGCAAATATTGTCGGCCGGTTCGATCCAGTCCCTACCGCTGGCGTTCCACCGATTGGCTGTCACGGGGATCATCAGCGGTCGGGAAATCCAGGTCGGACTGCGGCTCGATGAGCGGTCGTTGTTCAGCGGTTCGGACATCAATGTCCGGCCGGGATTCGGTGAGTGGCCGTGGATTGCGGATCCTGAGCCGACGCACGAATGATCCCTTCTCGGCTTTGGCTGCTTGTGCGAGCGCATCCCGGGCAACGGGTGCCGGGGACGCCAAACCGAGTTCCCTGAGCACGGGTTCAACTCGGGCGGCCCGCTCCTCGAAGTCGTGAAGTTGCGAGAGGCGAGCCCGGTCCAGTCGGCCCTTGGACTCGAAGTACTTCAGCCTGGGATATCGCCCAGCCATGGCCGCGCCCCAGTTCAGCGCCGGGGTCCACCAGCTGTTGATCTCGCGGCCCTTGCCCGTGGCCTGGTGTGAAATGACGTTGTCCAGGGCCCCGTTGAGGAGCTTGAGGTCGAAGTCCACTCCCGGCACATCCGTGTCACCGTCGCCGGTGTAGGAGTCGATCCCGGTCCGCGATGGGCCGGTCCTTGTGTCGCGGTAGCGAGCAAGCGTCATCATGTCATTGGCGAGCACCGGCTCATTGACCGGAACCCGCTGGGCATCGGGCTCGCCCATCAGTTGGGCCCACGACATGCGAATGAACGTGTGGTGGTCCTCCATGCCCGGATGGGTGCAGCGCAAACCCACGGCGTATGCCTCGAGAAGTTCCTGAATGAACTGGAACCCGGTGTAGCGCGCCCAGCGCACCACTAGAAACTCCTCGGGTGTGGCACCGGGTAGGTGGAAGTTCACCTCTTTCAGGTACTTGTGAACTATCCGGATTTGGTCGTCGGTCAGCTCCATATCTGCATGCAGGGGGAACATGCCGTCGAACGTGTTCCGCAGGGGCCGCTTGATGGCGTTGATGTGTGCATCGAGTTCGGCCTGCGTGCGTGGCTGGCGGTGTTCATGTGCCATGTTCGTCCTCTTCTCGTGGCGGGCGCCCATCAGATCAGCTGGTTTCGGTCGTAGAAATCGGCATCCTCGAAATCGCCACCGCGGCCTTCCAAGATGATGTCGTAGCGATTGACCACCTCAATGCGTTCCAGCCACTTGAGGTTGCGGAAGCCCGTGGACGTTTCGGTGCGCAACCGCACGGGGGCGCCATTCTTGGCCGGGATCTCCCCCCTCGTCGTTGAGATCGAACGCGATGAGGGTTTGCGGCATCCTTGCTTCGATCATCGGATTGGATTCGTAGTAGGTTCCGCCCTCGTACAGGGCATCATCCCGCCCCATGTTCTGGAAGCTGAGGTACACCACGTCTGTGGCCCCCGGGAGGGGCTTCACGAGATCCAGCAGATCGGACACGGTAATACCGTGCCACTTGCCGATCGACGTGAACCCCTGCACACAGTGGTGCAACGTGGTCTGGGAATGGTCACTGGCCAATTCCCTGAGCTGGGCAATGGTGAGTGACATGGGGCGCTCCACCTACCCACCAATTTCGAGTACGTAATCGTCCTCGTAACAGTTGGCCATGAGGGCTAGATACTCCGGGGTCTCAGGTGGCCGGCCGCTACCACGGAAGTTGTGCGTTGTGTTCTTCAGCTGCACGTCCTTGCCCGACACGTTATCGCGGTCGTAATGCATGCGGGCCGGAAGCCGGTACAGCAGGTTGGACCAGGGCCGCACCACAAGGTTGTGCAGTTTTTCGACGGCGCGGCCGTCCGTGAGCGTCCACCGTGTGGCGATCAGATGCAGGACGAGAACCAGAGCCAGGCCGATCGTGAAGACGACGCCGCCGGCTATCGGCAGGTCGGCGTGGCCGAAAACAATCTTTGAGGTTTCGTGGCCGTAGCCGTGAAGGACCACCATGGCAACGTGAATCACAACGAAGACGATGTAGCCGATCATGCACAGGAAATGAATGGTGCGGATGACTTGGCGGCCACCCATCATCCGGGTGATTCGTGAGAAGTGGTTGGCAATCGCAGGCGACTGGAATGCTCCCGTGACAATGACGAGCGGGGTCAGGATGAGAAAGACGAACCCATAGGAAAGTTGTTGAATGGCGTTGAACGGCATTCCGCCCACGGGGTCCGGAACGACAAAGGCCATGTAGGAGAGCATGCCCCGGCCGGCTTGGACAAAGGTGTCGAGGCTGGTGGGGATGTACCGTCGCCATTGCCCGGTGCCGAACAGCAGCACTATGTAGATGACCCAGCTGGTGACAAACCCCGTTACGGCGATGAAGTGCCAGTAGCGTCCTAGGCCCAGCAACCCCCTGCCGGGCAGGGACAGACGTGGTGAGTAGTCGTCGTACTCGCCGCCAACCGTGTAGTACTTGTGTTTTGCAGCTCGCTGGATGGTGAACTGGGCCCACGCGGTACCGGGAACCGTGTGTTGCGAACGGTAAAGCTTGGGGTACGTTCCCAGAATTTCAATGCCGGATCGGATGAGGAACGAGAGAAAAATAATGTTGAGGAAGTGCTCGACGCGGAGCCACCAGGGAAATCCGAATTCCATGTCAGTACTCCTTTGTCAATCCATGAAGTTTTGATCGTCGGGCGAGGCCACGAGCATTCCGTAGTTCAGGGCCCAGTAGAGGACCGCGTACCCCAGGGATGCGAAGAGCGTGGTGTTCCACACGGCAGCGAGTATGACGGTCGCCCCGTTCCACACGTACGGTGCGTCGCCGAGGAGACCCCCGATATAAATCAGCAGCGAGGCGAGAGCGATCCCCAGCCCAATGGTCCAGATTCGTTTCTTGGTCAGTAACCCACCAGCAACGAACACGGCGGACGCGGCGCACACGAGCCACAAGAGAGGCATCGCGGAAGGGAAGGGCTCGTGACCGCTCAGTGCCGTTGTCGCCGAGGCAATGCCGATCACCGCTATGACCAGCAGAAGCAGCAGGCGTGTGGTCCGCGGGAGATTGATCCTGATGTACCTCAGCAGCGGCGCGCGTTTCTTCCCGGGCCGAACGTGCTCCGTCACTCGTGCGGTTGCGTTCGGGGTGTCCCGGAAGTCGACTCCCTGGCGCAGGGCCGGAGAGTTCTGGTCCTCCCTCATCGTCCATTCCTTTCGTGAGCGCAAAGTTCGTTCAACCTGCGCGGCGAACAAGCGAGCCAACCCCATTGGGCCACTCCGCCTGTGCCAGCAGTCCACTAGGTTACGCACCTGAAAAAAATCCGGGAACAGGCTGAAATTTAGCTTTGACGAGGTGGTTCTCTCCTCTCAACGTATCCGCAGCCCAGCACGAAATCGACGCAAAACGCGAGATTCCGATTAATGACTGTGTGAGTTTGAACGCAGCGAATTCGGATAAAGTTCACAGGGCGCACAACTTGGTGTTTATGCAGGTCAGAGGCCGTTTGTTGCTAAGTTCATCGGTGCATCGGCATTGCCTTGAGCCCGCCTGCGGATCTTTCGGAACTGCACCTCGCTGGTGTGAAACGTGCCGATGTGAATCCGGTGGAAGCCGCCCTCAACAACTGCCTGGACGGCGCACAGATATTTCAGCGCCCGAACCGCAAAATCCTGTCATCCTCCGGCGATGGGCTGCCGCGGCCGTCCGTATTGTTGGTCATGACCCACAGGGAGTCGTCCGGCGCCACGGTGACGTCGCGCAGCCGCCCGAACTCGTCCGGGAAGTGCTCCACCGACTGGGAAGTATCGGCCAGTGGTATCTCGCGCATGCGTGCGCCGCGCAAATTGGCCATGAACAGCGTGTCGTCCCGGATCGCGATACCACTGGGACTCGCTTCGGAAGGTTCCCACTGCTGAACGGGATTGATGAATTCGTCGCTGTCGCCTAAGCCTTCCACCTCGGGCCACCCGTAATTGCCGCCGGATTCAATCACGTTCAGCTCGTCCCACGTGTTCTGTCCGAACTCGCTCGCGTAGAGCGTGCCGTCCTGCGCCCACGCCAGGCCCTGGGGATTGCGGTGCCCGTAGCTGTAAACCAGGGAATCGGGGAACGGATTGCCCTCCGGAACATCTCCCTCCGGTGTCATGCGGAGAATCTTGCCGGACGGTGAATCCTTGTCCTGCGCGGCCTCGCGATTCCCGGCGTCACCCACGGTCGCATACAGCAATCCGTCCGGTCCGAAAGCAATCCGACCGCCGTTGTGCGTACCACCCGCGGGGATTCCGTCCAGTAAGATCTCTGGGCTTCCGAGCGACAAGTTCCCCGGCGTGCCGGACATGGGGAAGCGCTCCATACGGTTTTCGTCCTCGGCGGTGAAGTACGCGTACAGGTAGTTCTCGTGGACGGCCAGGCCCAGCAGGCCGCCTTCACCTCGGGGCGCCACGCCGTCGACGATGGCGACCTCGCGCGCCCGACCGGCGTCGTCGAGCTCGAGGATCCTGGCCGAGTCGCGCTCGCTGACTAAGGCAGCGCCGTCGTAGAAAGCGATCGACCACGGCGCGTCGAGATTCTCGGCCACGATCCGGGACTCTTCCCACGACGACGCCGCCGCGCGCGTTTCGCTCGTGGCGGGCTCGCTCGGTTGGTCGCTGTTGCCGCCGCATGAGGTCAGGAGCAGGGCGCCGCTCACGAGGACTGCGGTTGGTACGGGGCGTGACGTGGGAACCATGCTGCGGTCCTTCCGGGGCAGAGGCGTGTTCCAAATTCAGCCGGACATCAATACCGGGAATGCTGACGGATCACCCCGGTCGAACACGGCGTCATACGCTTCGAGCAGCTCCGCCGACATCAGCCCCAGCATGCCCAATGTCGCGCTGGCGAACTGGACCGGAGATTGTGGGCCGGCCGTGACGAGCCCATCTTCCGCGACGGCTCGTTGATCGCGATAGTGCGCGCCGCCCTTGTATCCCGTTGCTTCAAGGGCCACTTTCGCAGCTGACGTGTGGGGGCGGTTATCGAGCAAACCTGCGCGGGCCAATGCTTCCGTTGCTCCGCAGATCGCGGCAACGGGCACTCCGGCATCGAGGAATTGCTCGGCAACGGCGACGAATACTTCCTCTCGCCCCGGCTGCCACCCGATACCCCCGGGCATGATCAGGAGGTCACTGGCGGTCGGGTCCAGGTCCGCGACCGGGATGTCGGGAAGCCAACGTACCCCGCCCATCGTGACCACTGGCTGATCGGTTGACGCGACACTGACCACGTTCCACGGTTCGCCAATGAATCGGCCCGTGTTGAGTTCGGCCAGCAGGTGACCGGCTTCCCAATCGGCAACCTGATCGATGAGCACCACGTGCGCAGTACGTGTCATAAATAGACAGTGACAATATGGCGGGCCCATGTCAATGATGTGGGTGCTCCCTGCTGAGGTAGAAGATCAAGCCGGATCCTCGTAGAGTGCCGGCGGCCATGAGATCATGGGACGGACGCTCCGGCGTCGCGGCGGTGGGGCTCGCCGCACCCAACCTCGGATTCCCGACAACAGTCCCTACCCCATGGCACATCTGTGCCCTGACGGTAGGAGATCTTGATGGACACCCCCACGAGAGCAAAGTCTGCTCCATCCTCCTTGGCATCGCACTCCACGAACTTGGCACTCTCTGGGCAGGGGCGGATCCTCGCAATGCGTTGCTCCGGACGAGCGAGCTGCTCGTCATCGACTTGTTCCCCGCGATCCTCACGGGTCTCTTCATCCCTGGCCCTGCCAGCCCCATCGTTCGGCGCAGTCCTCACACCGTATGCGGCGGGACTCAGGCGTTCGCGCCTGTTTCGGGCCCACGAACCAGGCGCCGGCTCTCGATGGCAGTGCGCGGCAGGCCACGTTGCGGCCTGCATCGTCGTCGGCACGATCGGGTTCAGTCTCGCGATGGCAATTCTCGGCATCGGTCAGCACTGATAAGGAGCAGCTCATGAAACAAGGGAACGCATTCGTCGTCGTCGGCGTCGCCCCCAGGGGGCTCGCAGGGGTCCTCACGACCGCGGCGGGGTTCGCCGAGCACTTCGGTGCGGAGCTGGTCTGCGTCAGCGTCGACGCCTCGCGCTACACGGTCCGCCACGAGCCCGATGGGAGGGTCGTGTCGATGCCCATTGATTCCGACCTCGCAGATGAGGGCGTCGAAGAGTTCAACCCGGAACTACGCGCGGCCATCGCGCGGGCACTGGACAGGCAATCCGTCTCCTGGTCGGTGCGGGCGTTGGCAGGCGGCCCCGCACAGGAGATCGCACGGCTCGCCGACGAACTCGATGCGGCCATGATCGTCGTGGGCACGCGAGATCCGGGGATCCGCGGTTCGCTGCACGAGTTCTTCAACGGTTCGGTGGCCGTTCAGCTCGCTCACCGCCAGCATCGCCCCGTCGTGGTCGTGCCGCTCCACGCGGTGAGTGCCGGCGGTGAGCTGCCCTGGCAGGTGGAGGAGTAAGCCGTGTCCGCAACACTGGTGCTGGTGCAGAACGGGCAGAGACGGGCGAGCGCCGAACGGTCGCTGATCCCCGGCGGCAGCTGTGTGGACCAAACGACCGCGGCCCTCGCGACCACGGTGGGTCCTACTCCGGCCGGGGCGTGCAGACTGCCGTCGCCGGCGGGCACGTTCAGCTAGTCTGCTACGACCTGTACGTGACCGACCCCGCGCGCATCCGCGACGGTGCCGAGCACGGCTACTCCGATGCAATGCTCATCAAGCCCAACCAGATTGGCACCGTCACCGAGACCTTCGACGCAATCACCACGGCGCGCGAGCTCGGAATGACGTGCATGGTCTCGCACCGATCTGGGGAGACGGCGGATACGTTCATTGCCGACCTCGTGGTGGGCACCGGCGTCGGGCAGATCAAGTCCGGCGCGCCCGCCCGCGGGGAACGCGTTGCGAAGTACAACCGGCTCAAAAACATCGCCCTCAACCACCCCGACCTAACCTACGGACTCGCATGACAGACACAAACCCGACCGCCCAGCTTCCCACCGACCCGGATACCGACGCCGGGCAGACCAAGACCGGTGAGCCCCGGCCGGTGCACCTGCGCTGGACGTCGCTCGTGGCGGTGTTCGCGGGCGGCAGCGTCGGAACCGGGACTCGCGAGGCACTCACGCTCGCGTTCCCGGCGTCGGGCGGCATTCCGTGGACGATCTTCGCCGTCAACCTCTGCGGGGCTTTCTTGCTGGGCGTCCTCCTCGACGCGCTCGCGCGGCGGGGGCCGGACCGGGGGCGGCGGCGTCTGCTGCGGCTGTTGGTCGGCACAGGCTTCATGGGCGGATTCACCACGTACAGCGCCTTCGCGGTCGACACCGCTGGTCTTCTCGGCGCGGGCGAGGCGACGGCCGGCATTGGATACGGGCTCGGCACCCTCCTGTGTGGCGGGCTCGCCACCTGGGCAGGGATCGTCATCGCCACCCTCGCGCACCGTCACAGGAAGGGAGCCGCGTCGTGACCCCGCTCGTGTTTGTCTGCATCGCACTGGCCGGCGGCCTCGGTTCGGCATGCAGGCTCTTTTTGGACGGCGTGATTCGCGCCCACACTCGTGGCTCGGTGCCGTGGGGGACCATCACCATCAACCTCACTGGCTCGTTCCTGCTTGGGCTGGTCACCGGCTTCACCACGAACCAACTGCTTCCCGAGGCCGTTCACCTAATTGTGGGCGCGGGCTTCCTCGGCGGCTACACCACCTTCTCCACCGCCAGCTTCGAGACCATCCGCCTGCTGCAGGAGCGCAGATGGGCCATCGGCGTGCTCAACGGGCTGGGCGTGACAGTTGCGGCATCGGCGCTCGCGGGCCTCGGGCTCTGGATCGGGAGCTTCGCGTGAGCGATACAGAGTCCTGCGGCACGCCCGCCGGCGCGATCGACGACCGGCCACCGCAGCCACCCATTCCTGAGGACGTACCCGTTCGAATCATCCTGGTCCGGCCTGGGCGTACGGCGCTCAATGCCGTGGCCAGCGGGGTGCCGCACGGCATCGATGCGGCGTTCAACGACCGCGACTACGGCCCGTGGACCGGGCAAATCAAGGACAACGTGATCCGCGAGTGGGGTAGCGTGAACGGCGCTCCGGGGGTCGAGGACGAACAGGTCGTCCTCGACCGTGCTCTGGAGGCGCTGACCGCTCTCGTCAGAGAGGGCAGCGGTGACGGCACAGTGCACGTCCCACGTCATCACGGGGCGCCGACCATGCCGCCCAAGGGTTCAAGGTCTTCGCTACATCCTGAGACAGCAAAACGCCCCCACCATCGCCAATGAACCCCGGCCCCCACACACGACAAAAGGGCCCCGGAACCATAAAGTTCCAGAACCCTTCTGTCATCCATCTGCCGACTCATCTGTCAACGATGACCCGACTCAGGACAAACGTGGAGCTTAGGGGAATCGAACCCCTGACCTTTTCATTGCGAACGAAACGCTCTACCAACTGAGCTAAAGCCCCTCACACCAGAGATTACTGTAGTCCTCCCACCTGGTTTTCGCACGTTGAGCTGGTCTGCGTGCTGGCGCCACTTAGGGTTGACCCATGACCGAACCGCAACTCCCCGAAACAGCGCAGCCATCCGAGCACCAGCCCGTGAGGGATCGGTTCGCAATCGGCTACGTGCCCGGTGTGATGCCGGGAAAGTGGTTCCGGAGGTGGGAGGATCGCCGTCACACGCCGGTGTTGCATCAGTACCTGGTCCGGGCCGATGGCTGGCGAGAGGCACTGACTAGTGGCGAGATCAAAGCGTGCTTCGTCCGTCTCAACTGGGAAGACCAGGACCCCAGCGTGGAAGAGCTCAGAGAGGAATTCCGCGCGGTTGCTCTCTACGAAGAACTCCAGGTCGCCGTGCTCGACCGGGATCACATCCTCACCGTTGCGGAAACGCTCACCACGGGCGAGCTCACGGCCGAGTCCGAGCCCCAAGCCAGGCCTCGCACTGATGACGCCGACATGGCCGTGGAACTCACCGCCGCCGGCGTGGGCCCGGTCATCCTGCCCATGTCGGTCGCCCGTCTGCACCACCGCAAGGACGTCACCTACCGCGAACTCACGGATGCACCCACCGTCCCCGTAATGCTCGTGTGGCCCCGGGACCTCACCGAAGCGGACGAGGCCGCGGTCCAGCAATTGGTCGGCATTGTGCGCGGCCGCAGCGCCAACAGTGGTCGGGACACCCCGGCCCGCGCGGAAGAAGAGCGCAAGAACAAGAAGCAACCCCCCAAACAACACCCCAAGGCTGCACAGCGCCGAGGTGGCAGGGGACCCAAGGGAGCAAAAGCGGCGTCGGTGAGCAAGAATGCCCGCCGACGCCGCCCGCGCTAGAGCCGCGGGAGGCTAGCCGTCCCCGCGGCGCTCCGACGAATCGGTGGTGGTGCCGTCCTTGCTGGGGGTGCGGCCATCGGTCGTGGAAGTGTCAGGGGCGGGTTCGGGCCGGCGCACCGCGGTGCGCAACTGACCCGTCAGGGGAACGCGAGGCTGCGGGAAGGACGTGGTGCGGGTGTCGTCGTCGGCGGAGGAACCGGTCGGGGCGCCGTCGTTGCGCACGACCATCTGATAGACCAGCGGTAGGCGCAGGCCTTCGCGGTCCAGCATCTTCTTGATACGCACGCGCAACACGCGGGCCACGTCCCATTGCTGCAGCGGCGCGGTCTTCACCGCCAAACGCACGGTGATGGACTCGCCGGTAATGTTCTCCACGCCCCAGACCTCGGGGTCGTCAATGATGTTGGGGCCCATGTCCGGGTCATCGCGCAGCAATTGCGCCTCGTGCTCGATGAGGTCCGTGAGCAGGTCGATATTGGTGTCGTAGGGGACCGGGATGTCCAGCACACAGCGAGCCCACCCCTGGGATTGATTGCCCACCCGGAGGATCTCGCCGTTGCGCACGTGCCACAGGGTGCCCTTGACGTCGCGCACCTGGGTCACCCGCAATCCCACGCTCTCCACGGTGCCGATGGCCTCGCCCAGGTCCACGGAGTCGCCGATACCGAGCTGGTCCTCGGCCACCATGAAGATTCCGGAGAGGTAGTCCTTGACCAGGGATTGCGCGCCGAAGGACAGGGCCACACCGGCAATACCGGCCGAGGCCAGCACCGGAGCGATGTTGAACCCCATCTCCGAAATGATCATCAGGATGGCCACGGCCCAAATGACGATCGTGGCCACCGAGGACAGCACGGACCCCACGGTGGATGCACGTTGGGACTGGCGGTCCGAGGCCAACCCGGCATCGACAACCCAGCGGGGCTTCCCGTTGTCGATCTTGCGGACGATGCGCGAGCGCGACCCGCGGGCGATACCCCGGGTGACGTTGCGAATCACCAACCGCAACACGGCGGTCAGGGCCAGCGCGCCCAAGAATATGAGGAGTACGCGGAGCGGGGCACCCAACCAAAAATGCACATCAAGCAAGTTCTCTTCCATCGCGAACTACATTAACCGCCGAGGATGAGCGTGGCCTAAGTGCGTATCAGAGCCACTTCTTGGCCTTGAAGATCACGTACAGCACCACACCGACCCCCAACATCAGGCCCAGGGCCATGGGGTAGCCGTACTGCCATTCCAGCTCGGGCATGTGCGCGAAGTTCATGCCGTAGACGGAACCCACAATGGATGGGGCGAACAGGATGGCCGCCCAGGACGAGATGCGCTTCATTTGCTCGTTTTGTGCCATGGCGGCCTCGTTCTGCCGGGCGGTGGTCAGGGTGGAGTCCAGGGTCATCGCGTCCGCGAGCGAGGACCGCATGGACTCGAGTTTGTTGTTCACCACGATCACGTGGTCCAGCACGTCGCGCAGTCGATGTTGCAGTTCCACATTCGTGCCGTACTTGCCGAATCCCGCGAAGTACTGGTTCATGACCGTGGTCAGCGGTGACACCCCGCGGTGGAAATCATTGACCTCACGGGCGAGCTCGTAAATGCGCTGCGACACGTGCTGCTCGCCGGCGAACAACGCATCCTCGATCTCGTCGATGTCGTTCTCGAGGCCGTCGAGCACCGGAAAATAGTCGTCCACGATCTGGTCGAACAGGGCATACAGCACACCGTCCCCGCCCAACTTGATCAGCCCGTCCTCACCTTCTACGCGCTCGCGTACCCGCGAGACGCCAGTGGATTCCGAATGCCGGATGGTGATTACAAAATTGGGGCCGGTGAAGATGTGGATCTCGCCGATGTCCACGGTCTCATCATGGTCGTTGTAAACCGCCGGCCGCAGCACCGTGAACAAAATGTCCCCGTAGCGCTCGATCTTGGGCCGCTGATGCGCCTGGATCGTGTCCTCCACCGCCAGCTCATGCAGCTTGAAGTGCTCGGCCAGCGACTTCACCTCCGATACGCTCGGCCGGTACAACCCGATCCACGCCAGCACCGGTTCCTTCCGGCCGTCCTCCGCGGTCGCGCATTCCTCCTCCAACTGACGGAGGAGCCGGTAGGTTTCCTGCAGATTCGACGGCGTTTCGACCCGCTGCCCGTTGCGGTAAATGGCGTTGTCCACGATGCTCACCGGCCCATTATCGCCGTTCACCTTCCCCGCACGGCAACGGTGGGCGCGCGCGGTCCGGCGGGTACGACGCCGCTCGGCCCGGTCAGTAGACTCGTCACCATGAGTTCGGCATTCGATTCCAGGGTGGGCGCCTATGCGCTCATCGTCCGTGACCAGCAGGTGCTGTTGACCCATTGGAATCCGCACCGCCCCGATTTCAACGGTGCCTGGACTCTTCCGGGCGGCGGCATGGAACCCGGGGAGCAGCCGGAAACCACCATGCTGCGCGAAGTGTTCGAGGAAACCGGGTACACGGTGGAGACGGAGTCGATGCTCGGTGTGCACAGCCGATGGATGACGCCCGACCAGCGGCTGGACGGCAACCCCCGCGAATACCATGCGTGCCGGGTGCTGTACACGGCACACGTGGTGAGCGGTGAGCTGAGCGTGGAAGAAGACGGATCCTCGGACGACACCCGTTGGTTCCCCCTGGTGGAACTGGACGAACTCGAGCGCCTGGACCTGGTGGATCAGGCGCTACGCATGGCCGGCCTGGGCACGTGGGTCGAGCAACCCGAAGAACAGCCGAGCCCCGTGGTTGAACAGGACATCGAACAGTGACGATGTCCCCGCATGCCGGGAACACGAGCGCACGATTCCGGATCGGTCGCCGCATCGCTCTGACCGGTGCCGCTTTCATGTGCGTCCTCGCCCTCGGAGGGTGCGCTACCGAGGCCGAGGAGCTCGCAACGGAGGGAGCGGAGCAAGAGGCGACCGCAGCGGCGTCGTCGGCGGGTACCCGGGAAGGCACCCCGGTAGCCATCGCCACAGGTGTCAACGACCAGACCCGGGTGGCTGCGCACCTGTACGCCCAGAGCCTGCAGGAGCAGGGGATCGCCGCCACTGTCGTGGACGCGGGGACGGAACGGGGTGCACTGATCGACGCCCTGGAATCCGGCACGGTGGATGTGGTGCCCGATTTCACCGGTGACCTGTACGTGCACATGGCCGAGAACGAGACCCGCGCAACACCGTCGGCCACGCCCTCGCCGGACCCGTCCGCGTCGAAGGATCCGGGCCTGGTGGGATCGATCGGGCAGCTACTGGGCTTTTCCAGTGAGGCGGGACCATCCGCGGATGACGTGTACGGCGCTCTGCCGGACGCCATGCCCCAGGGGCTGAAGATTCTCCACGAATCCCCGGCGGAGAACACAGACCGGTTCGTGGTGGCTCCGGCCACCGCCGTCGAATTCGAACTCGGCGACCTCACCACCATGGAGAAACACTGCCCGGACATCAACGTGGGAATGCCCGGCAATTACGCTGACACGGCACAGGGCGTCAAGGGGCTCACGAGTTACTACGACTGCGTCCCCAAATCCGCCCCGGAATTCTCGGACTACGCCGCGCGGGTGGATGCGCTACTCAATAATGATGTGCAAGCGGCGGTGCTGCCCGCTTCGGCGCCCGCGATTGAAGACGATGGCCTCACCGTGCTTGCGGACCCGAACAACCTCTACCGGCCCGAGAAACTCGTGCCGGTGACCACCGGTGATCTAACGGACGATGCGATCTCCGTGATCAACGGCGTCACGGACGGGATCCGCACTCAGGATCTGACCATGATGACCCGACTGGTCACCGGTCAGGATCCGGCCATGTCACCGGAGGAAGCCGCTACGTTCCTGCGGGAACAGCCCTGATAAATCTTTCGGGTCGCATCGTGACGTACGAGTAGTGTTGCCCTCATGGCAATGGTGAGGCAATCCGACAAACTCAAGAATGTGCTCTACGACATCCGCGGTCCCGTACTGGAACAAGCGGAAAAAATGGAGGCGTCTGGTCATCGCATTCTGCGGCTGAACATCGGCAACCCCGCGCCCTTCGGTTTCGAAGCACCGGACGCGGTCCTGGTGGACATGATCAAGAACCTGCCCAATGCGCAGGGCTATTCGGATTCGCGCGGCATCTACTCCGCCCGCACGGCCGTGGTGCAGTACTACCAGACACGCGGTATCATGAACCTGGACACCGACGACGTGTACCTGGGCAATGGTGTGTCCGAAATGATCACCATGTCGCTGCAGGCACTGTGCAACACCGGTGACGAAATCCTGGTGCCCTCACCGGACTACCCGTTGTGGACCGCATCGGTTGCACTGTCCGGCGGCACCCCCGTGCACTACCTGTGCGATGAAGACAACGGCTGGAACCCGGACCTCGAGGACCTGGAGTCCAAGATCACCTCCCGCACCAAGGGCATCGTGGTGATCAACCCCAACAACCCCACCGGTGCCGTCTACTCGCGTGAGACCCTCACGAAGATCGTGGAGATTGCCAAGAAGCATGAGCTCATCCTCTTCGCGGACGAGATCTACGAAAAGATCACCTACGACAATGCCGAGATGATCAACCTGGCTTCACTCACCGGTGAGGACGTGCTGTGTCTGACGTATTCGGGGCTGTCCAAGGCATACCGGGTGGCCGGTTACCGTTCCGGCTGGTTGGCGATCACCGGCCCCAATTGGAAAGCGGAGTCCTACATCGAGGGCATCAAGCTGCTGGCCAATATGCGCATGTGCGCCAATGTTCCCGCGCAGCACGCTATTCAGACGGCGCTGGGCGGGTATCAGTCCATCAACGATTTGATCCTGCCCGGCGGCCGGCTCAAGGCTCAGCGTGACCTGGCGTACAAGAAACTCAACGAGATCGACGGTGTTTCCTGCCAACAGGCGGCCGGTGCGCTCTACCTGTTCCCCAAGCTGGACGTGGAGAAGTTCGGTATTGTGGATGACGAGCGTTTTGCCCTGGACCTACTCAAGGAACAAAAGATTTTGCTCAGCCACGGCACCGCATTCAACTGGGGCGAACCGGATCACTTCCGACTCGTGACCCTGCCCGCGGTGGAGATGCTGGACACCGCTCTCGACCGTTTGGGCGAATTCCTGTCGGGCTATCGCCAGTAGGGTTCGCCCACGTCCGGCTCACTCCGACGCCGCTTGCTCCCGGGTTTCCTCGCGCCGGGCGCGGGCGGCGTCGAGCCGTTGCCGGGCACCGTCCAGCCAGTTCTCGCAGCGGGTGGCCAGGGCTTCGCCGCGCTCCCACAACTGCAAGGACTCCTCGAGCGTGGTGCCACCGGTTTCGAGTCTGGACACGATCTCCACGAGCTGTTCGCGAGCCTGCTCGTAGCCGAGCTGATCAACGTCCGACAGGTCCGGTGCGGAGGTGTCGGGGGACGGGTTCTGCTTGGTCATGACGGTCCTTTCTGAAGTACTTCTTGAGCGGTGGGGTTAGTGCTCGCCGGGTCGGCGCTGGCTCACGGTGTTCACGGTGACACCCAGTTCGCCGGAGGCCAGGCGCACGGCCAGTGGCTGTTCGGTTTCCACGGTGTGCGCGTCCGTGACCACGTGCCCGTCCTTGGTCTGGACCACGGCATATCCGCGGTCCAGTGTCTGCTGGGGTGACAATGCGCGGACGCGGGCTCGCATCTGGGCCACGGTGTCCTGAGCGCGCAGCGTGGCGGTGTTGACCGCGGACCACGCGCGGGAGCGCCAGCGATCCAGGTCTTCTTCCCGCACCAGGATCATGCTGTCCGGTTGGGACAGCACGGGGCGGGATCGCACGGAGGCCAGCCCCTGGACTTCCCGGTCGATCAGGGAGCTCACGGCGCGGTCCAGTGCCGCGCGGGCCTGGCCAAGGCGCAGGCGTTCCTCCTGAACGTCCGGAACCACGCGCTTACCGGCATCCGTGGGAGTGGACGCACGAACGTCCGCCACGTAATCCAGCAGCGGTTGGTCGTTCTCGTGACCGATAGCGCTGACCACGGGCGTGGTTGCCGCAAAGACCTTACGGATCAGGGACTCATCACTGAACGCCAACAGGTCCTCGAAGGCGCCGCCACCGCGGGCAATCACGATCACGTCCACGTGCTCCAACTGGTCCAGTTCCGCCAGCGCACCGCTCACGGCGTGTGCTGCCCCATTGCCCTGAACCGGGACTTCGCGGATCTCGAACTGCACACCCGGCCACCGCAAAGAGGCGTTTCGCACCACGTCCTTCTCGGCATCCGAATTGCGACCCGTGATCAGCCCCACGCACGAGGGCAGCACGGGCAATGGTTTCTTGTGGCGCGGATCGAACAGTCCTTCATCCGCCAACGCGCGGCGCAGACGTTCGAGGCGCTCCAGCAGGTCGCCCAACCCCACGGGGCGAATGCCACGGCCGATCATGGAGAGTCGGCCGGTCTTGGCGTAGAAGTCCGCTTTGAGGTTGAGGACCACGCGCATGCCCTGCTCCAAGGGCCGTTGCAGGGCGGCCAGCTCCTGGCCGAACAGTGTGACGGACACGGACATTTCCTCGTTCATGTCCCGCAGCGTCACGTACGACACGCGCGCGCGGTGGTTGACCTCAATGACTTGGCCCTCGACCCAGGCATCCGGGGCCTTCTTGATCCAGACATTGAGATTGGAGGACAGCCGGCTGAGCGGCCAGGGGTTCTCCGGGGAAGTGTCCCGCGCGAACTGAGCGAGTTCCCGGTGCGGGTCCGGAACGTCTACAGCATCCAAGGGCTGCGGCGAAGACGATGTGCTCATGACTCATGCTTACCATCACCGGCCGACACGCACAGGCGAGTTTTCCTTAGAGTGGAGCAGTGACGGCTCAAGCATCCTCATCCACAGCCCGCGCGCTGCGAACCGCGGGTGCCGTGCTGTGCGGGCTCCTCACCGGCGTTGCCTTCGCGGCGTGGCTTGGGCTCACCTGGGTGCAGGACCACGTGTTGTCGCCCTCGGGATTTGAGGACACCGCTCGCTCGATCGTCACCGACACCTCGTTCCAAACGGAATTGGTGGGCACGGTGTTGGACCGTGCGACCTTCGGGCTGCTCGATGATTACCGCACCGGTCTCGACCCCGTGGACCAGGCCCTCGAAGATGTCCGTGAACGCGCCGTCGACGCCGCCGAATCCTTCGCAACCGCTCCCGAACAGCAAGGCATGTGGACCGAGGTTCTCGTGCGGACCCACGCCGCCAACGTTCCCCTCTCGCCAGAACTGGGCAACGCCCCCGAGAACCTGGTGGTGGACGTCAGCCCCGTGGGCGCCACCCTCGACCAGCGCATCCGGGACACCATTGGTATTGACCCGGCACTGAATTCGCAGGGGCTGACGGTGACGGTTCCCGGGGCGCGCACCGGACCCGCGATCGATGCGCTCGTGTGGATCGCGCAGTGGCGGTTCGTGCTTCCGTGGCTGGCCGCGGTGTTGGGTATCGCCACGCTGCTGGTAGCTCCCCACCGCTGGCTCGCCCTGGTGGGGCTGGGGCTGGCAGGGCTGGTCATGACCGGAGCATTGTTGATCACAGCGATGGTGGCGGCCCAGGCGGTGACATCGGCGTCCTCGGTTGAGCCGGTGGCGCATCTGATGGTCACGGAAATCGTGGGGTTGCTGCGTGAATCATTTGTGGCGCGCTGCGTCACGGGCATGACGTGGGTTGCGGTGGTTGCGCTGGTGGGTGTGACGGGCGCCGTGGTGAGACGCTACGCGGTCGCCTACCATTAAGGGCATGTCCACCACCGTTGATCTTGCCATGCCCACCGTTCCCCGCGTCCGGCGCACCCCTCAAGAGATCGCCGACGCCGCTCCGGTCGTCGGTGCTCGCAAGGTTTTGTTGGCCGCACCGCGGGGATACTGCGCCGGCGTGGACCGCGCGGTGATCGCGGTGGAGAAGGCACTCGAGCACTACGGTGCGCCGGTCTACGTGCGCAAGGAGATCGTGCACAACAAGTACGTGGTCAGCACGCTGGAAGAGCGCGGCGCTATTTTCGTGGATGAGACCGACGAGGTGCCCGAGGGATCGCTGCTCGTGTTCTCCGCCCACGGTGTCTCCCCGGCGGTCGTGCAGTCCGCCGCTGACCGCAACTTGCAGACCATTGACGCCACGTGTCCGCTGGTCACCAAGGTGCACCGCGAGGCCGTGCGCTTCGCCCGAGGGGATTTCGAAATCCTGCTGATCGGTCACGTGGGCCACGAAGAGGTCGAGGGTACCTTCGGTGAGGCCCCCGAGCACATTCACATTGTGAACTCCCCGGAGGACGTGGACACTCTGGAGGTCAAGGACCCGGACAAGGTCGTGTGGCTGTCCCAGACCACGTTGAGCGTGGACGAGACCATGGAGACCGTCAACCGGCTCCGCGAGAAGTTCCCGAATCTGCAGGACCCGCCCAGCGATGACATTTGTTATGCGACCTCCAACCGTCAAACGGCCATCAAGGAGATCGCGCCTCAGACGGATCTGGTGATCGTGGTGGGATCGGCCAACTCGTCCAACTCGGTGCGTCTGAAGGAAGTGGCTGAGGAATACGGTGCCAAGCGGGCCGAGCGCGTGGACTTTGCCCATCAGGTCGACGAGTCCTGGTTCGAGGGTGTAGCCACCGTCGGTGTGACCTCCGGTGCTTCGGTGCCCGAGGTACTCGTGAGGCAGGTGCTGGATCTGCTGGCCGAGTACGGCTACGGCGAGGTCGAAGAAGTGGTGACCGCGGAGGAGGACATCCTGTTCTCCCTGCCGAAGGAACTGCGCGCCAAGCTGGCCCAGGGCGGCGACAACTCCCGTCAGCTCGGAGGCCGTGGAGCGCGCCCCACTCGCTGACTCCTAGCTTGCTCGGTCTTCTCGCTCAGTGTCTTGGTCCAGCACGAACTCCGTGGCTGTGACGGCCCGGGGCATGGTTTCCACGGGTTTGGTTTCAAGCCCGGTGGAGTCGTTGTCGGTGGGATCCAGCGCGGCGATCTTGCGTGCAGAGGGCAGAACCCGGGTTTCCAGTGATCCCACGAGCTTGTTGTAGCCGTCCACCGAACGGCGCAGGGATCCCCCCATGTCCGTGAGATGTTTGCCCACGGATCCCATGCGGTCATACAGCTCCCGCGACAGCCGGTAGAGCTCACGGGCGTTGTCCGTGAGGGTGGCATGCCGCCAGCTGAACGCCACGGCCTTCAACGAGGCCATCAGTGACACCGGAGACACCAATGCCACGTTGTTCCGAGCGGCATGTTCCAGCAGTGTCGCATCCGTTTCCAAGGCGGCGGCCAGCGCGGATTCCACCGGCACGAAGCACATCACGAGCTCCGGGGAGCCGTCACTGCCCGTCCAGTACTGCTTGGTGGCCAGTGTGTCCACGTGCGATCGCAGTGCTTTGGCGTGCGCCTTCAACGTCTGCGCGCGGCGCTGCTCGTTCTCGGGAGAGCCGTCAGCGGGAACGGCCTGCGAGTCCAGGTAGGAGTTCATGGGTGCTTTGGCATCCACCACCATCGACTGCCCACCGGGCAGTTTGATGATCATGTCCGGTCGTTGCACTCCGCGGTCGGTGACGCGGGAGTCCTGTTCCGTGAAATCCACGTGGCGCACCATGCCCGCGGCCTCCACCACGCGACGCAACTGCATCTCGCCCCACGCTCCACGCACCGTGGTGGACCGCAGGGACGACGACAACGAACCGGTGGCCTCCAACAACTGGGCGTCGGTGCTGCGAGCGGCATCCAGCGCTTGGCTCACCGCACCGAACTGCTCCGCACGGTCACGTTCCAATTGGGTGACATGACGCCCCACGGTGCGCAGCTGATCATTGAGCGGGGCCAGTGCCTGCAGCACGTTCTGATCCTGGAAGGACCGCGCTTCAAGGGTGGCCACGTGTTTCTCGAGCTGTTCCTTGGCTTCCCGTGCCGCGGCGCTCTCCTGTAACGCGCTCAGACGCTCCGCCTGCAGCTCATCGACCTCGGCTTCCACCCGCCGCGTCCGGCGACCCGCCACCGACAGACCCGCGGCGCCACCGAGCCCTAGACCCACCACCAGGGCGAGCAACGCCCACAACCACCACACCTGAGACATCACGGAAGCGTCCATGTGGGAACTGTCTCAGACCCCTCCGACACGCATAAGTTCATGTCTCAGGGAGCCCTTGAAGCACCCCGCGCTAGATCCACCCGTTGCGCAGCGCTCTCGCCGCAGCCTCCGAACGGTTGTGCACACCCGTCTTCCCGATTGCCGACGACAAATGATTGCGCACCGTACCGGGGGACAGATGCAGGGCGGCCGCAATGTGTTTGGCGGAGCCACCCTGCACGGATTCCCGCAGCACGTCCTGTTCCCGTTGGGTCAGGGGGTTGGACCCGGCCACCAAGGATTCCTCCGCGAGAACGGGATCGATCACCCGCAGTCCCGCGTGCACGCGCCGGATGGCCTCGGCCAATTGGTCGGCGGGAGTGTCTTTGACGACAAACCCGCTCGCTCCGGCGTCCAGGGCGCGCCGCAAGTACCCGGGCCGGTCGAACGTGGTGACGATCAGACACTTGGTCTCACTACCGCCGCGCGCAATTTCCTGCGTAGCGTCCAACCCGTTGAGCACGGGCATTTCTATGTCCAGTAAGGCCACATCCACGTTCTGGGCTGCGACCGCGGCCACGGCCTCGCGGCCGTTGCCTACCTGGGCCACCACGCGGATGTCCGGTTCCAGCTCGAGCAGCGCGGCCAGACCGGCCCGCACCAACGCTTGGTCGTCCGCGATCACTACCGAAATGGTGTTCATGCCGGTTCCACCACGATTCTCGTCCCTCGGTCCTTACCTTCCACGGGCGAGGTCACGGTCAATTGCAGCCCCGCTCGCTCCGCCCGTTCCCGCATACCGCGCAGGCCGTTGCCGGGAACGGACGACGTCGCCGCGTGCGCGTCGCGGCGCTCGCAATCCAGCCCTGCGCCGTCGTCGGTGATGGTCAGGGTGGTCGAGGTGAGCGTGACCCAGCACGACGAGGCGGCAGAATGGCGCACCGCATTGGTCACGGCCTCACGCAGGATCCACGCGAACGTGGCGCGCCAGGGCGAGGCGATGGTCGGAACGGTGCTGGGCAGGTGCGGGGTGATGCCCGCCGAACGCAGGGCCGCCCGGGCCTGCATCAATTGCACACTCAATTCCGGTTCGCGTAGTTTGCCCACGGTGGAGCGCACATCGGTGAGGGAATCGCGGGTGAGGACCAGAACGTCGTCGAGCTCCTGGGCCGCTCGTTGCGGGTCCGTGGCCATGAGACGCTTGGCCAGCTGAACCTTCATGGACACCACGGTCAGGGAATGACCCAGGATGTCGTGGACGTCGCGGCCCACCGATTCGCGCTGCTGTGCCAGTGTGAGTTCACGCTGCAATTCTTCCCTGATCATCGACCGTTCCATGACCCACCGGGACACCAGCAGGAGCATGAATGCGGGGGAGATGCCCACGAGCGGCCAGAACCATTCCCGCGGCGAGTACACGATCAACCACGGGGTGATGGTGATGAGCGCGATGACCGCGGCCGCAATGATTGCGCCCTTCATGGACAACCGGAACGCGCACACGGCCACGAAGAACGGCGCCACGTAGGTTCCGGTCAATCCTGCCGCCGGGACCACCAGGGCCACGGGCACCGAGAGGACCAAGCACCAGAAGAGCGCGTTGACCAATTCACTGCGGCGTGGGAACGGCACCTCGTAGATCCAGGAGATCACGTACAGCACGGCGAACAGACCAATACCCGTCAACCCGAGTCCCTTGAGCCCGTCCGATACCGGCGCGGACAGCACATTCGAAATCGGAAAGAGCAGGAAGACCAGCCACACCGAGGCGTAGACAACTTCGCTCCAGCCGGAGGGATTCTCGTTCGAGGCGTCTTGAACAGCCTGGGGGTCGGTCGTCACCGTAGTCAATTGCGGGCCGTCGCTCTTCGGGCGGCGAACAGGGCTACGGCCGCGAAGATCACGGCCCACACGCCCACATTGGCGAGCAGCATCCAGACGCTGTCTTGTTCGGCCGTGCCATCCACGGCAACCACCCATCCTTCGGTAATGGGGTAGCGGGCAAGTCCAACAATTCCATACAAGGGCGTGAAGCGAGCGAAGTCCAGCAACGAACCGGACAACGGCATGAACACGTTACCCAGGAAAGCGAGCACCACCAGCAGACCGGAGGCGGCGCTGACGGCCCCGTCCGAGCGGAACAACAACCCCGCAGCCAAACCGTAGAGCGCGAAGACCACGGAACAGGCCACCACAATGCCGGCGGTCGCGAACCAGCGCCACGGATCGTCCATGGCGGAATTGGTGAAGACACCGACCAGGTACACGATGATGACGGGCACTACCGCGACGGCTACGGCCACCACCACCTTGGTCGCGGCATAACCGCCCGTACCCATGGGAGTCACGGCCAGTTGCCGGCCCCATCCCTTCATCCGTTCCACCGCAGCGCTGCCCGCGATCGACGTGGTTGCAGTGACAGCCCCGTAGGCGGCCATGGACACCATGAGGTACGCGGAGACGTTGCCGTTGCCCGAGGACTCGTTGGACCAGCCCTGGGTGACACCGAACATGACGAACAGTGCCGCGGGCAACACGGCAATGAAGAACATGCTCTCGAAGGCCCTGACCTGTCGCCAGAAATCGTGGAGCGTGTAGGTGAGATTCATGACGGAATCCTTGTCTGTTGTGGTGGTCTGAAGATGCCGGTAGGGCAACCGCGTGGCTCAGGTGTCGGTGGAGCGGCTGATGAGGGCGGTGAACGCTTCTTCCAGGCCGCCGCGGGAGATTTCCAGCTCGGCGGCCGGTGTTTGGGTCAGCAGAACTCGGGCCAGCCGGTCCGATTCGTGGGTGTGCGCGATGACGCGGGAACCCGTCCGATCCAGGCGCGTGACACCGGGGAGGTTCGGCAGCGGCGTCGGCTCCGGCCAAACGAATGACACCGCCTGGTGGGTCGAAGCGGAACGGAAGCTGTCCACCGTCCCGTCGTGATGTACGGCCCCGCGGTCCAGGAGCACCACGCGCTGAGCGAAGTCCTCGGCCTCCTGCAGGTAATGGGTCGCGAAGACCACCGTGCGACCCTCGCGGGCCTCGGCGTGCATCGTGTCCCAGAAATCGTGCCGGGATTGGACATCCATGCCGGCCGTGGGCTCATCCAACACGAGGAGGTCGGGTTCGGGGAGAAGTGCCAAGGCGAACCGCACGCGCTGCTGCTGGCCACCCGAACATTTGGACACCTTGCGTCTTGCGAAGGACGTTGCTCCGGCTCGTTCGAGTGCCTCGTCCACGGGCATGTGTTGTCGGTAGAGGGCCGCGATCATCACCACTGTCTCGCGTACCGACAGGTCATCGAGCAGTCCGCCGGTCTGTTGGACGGCGCCCACCAGGCCACAGGACACGGCCTCGCGGGGGCTGCGCCCGAAGACCGAGACGGTGCCCTCCTCCGCATCGGACATGCCCAGAACGATGTCCAGAAGCGTGGTCTTACCGGCGCCGTTGGGTCCCAGCAGGGCGACGATCTCGCCGCGGTCGATGCGCAGACTCACATTGTTCACGGCGTGCACGGTTTCTTTGCGGGTGCGGAACACCTGGTGAACCTGAGAGCACTCGATGGCCGGGGCGAGCGGCGTCGTCGTGGGGGCGGAGAGAGAAGGCGAAGAAGTGGCCGATGTGTTCATACCCCAATATTCGCGGGAATCGGTACGGTTCAGAACTGCCGAACGTCACGACTCAGGGGTGACAAACGTCATGGGTGCGCCCTCGATGTGATTCGCGGGAGGGCGCGACGTACCGTCACCTGTTGGGTGCTTCACCAGGGGCGACATTGAGGTCGCGGTCTTCGGCCAGGAACCATGCTTCGAGAATGCGTCGTGCGCGGCGTCCGGTCTCGGCCTGTTGTTCCTTGGGCGTTTTCGCGATGGGAAGCGCCAGCATCGACACCGCCACGAGCAGATCCTTGACCGTCGTGTGCGAGGTGATCTCGCCCACTTCGACGGCCGCGGCGCGAACACGCGCAAGGACCGCATGTAGTTCGGTGAGCAGTGCCGATTCGCCCGCGCCGCCCGAACGCGAATTTCTTGCCTTACCCGAAGCGTCCGTCCCGCTGGTGGACACGATCTCTATGAGCGCGGAGGCTTCTGCTGCCTGTTCCTCAATGGCGTCGAGCAGTGCGGAGAAGGGGCGCTCCGCCTGCGTCGCATGTTTTTCAATCTCGGCGAGGTTCGTCTCGAACACTCCGGTGGCAAGGGCAAGGCGATCGGGGAAGTGCCGGTACAGGCTTCCCTGCCCGACGTTTGCCCGCTGGGCGATCCGGCTCAGTGGAACGTTCCCGCCGCCGGTGGCGAACTCGATCCGCGCTGCCTCAATCAGTGCCTGACGGTTTGCCGGCCCTGCAGAAGGGCCCAAGTTTCGTTTCCGCGCCGGGATCGCGCGTGCGCCTGCGTTTTCCTCGGTAGTCAACGCATCAGTCATACGTCAACTCTACTACCGGACAGTATTGTCCGGTACGATGGGTGCTCGCGCAGAAAGGCGGTCGCGGATGGAACTCAAGAACAAGGTTGTCGTGGTGACAGGTGGGGGTGCGGGCATTGGTCGGGCCACCGTCCTTGCGCTGCTGGCGCGCGGTGCCACCGTTGCCGCCGTGGACCTCAATGAGTCCGGTCTTGTGGAAACGCAGGCCGTGGCGGGCGGAACCAGCCGGTTGAGCATCCATGTGGCGAATATCGTTGACCGCGAGGCAGTGCTTGCGCTGCCGGCGCACATCGCCGAGGTGCACGGGAACATTGACGGTCTGGTCAACATCGCGGGCATCATTCAGCCCTTCGTGCATGTCAGAGAGCTGGATTTCGAGCTCATGGAGCGGGTGATGGACGTCAACTTCTGGGGCACGGTGAACATGACCAAGGCTTTCTTGCCCGTGCTGCTGCAACGTCCGGCGGCAAGTCTGGTCAACGTCTCCAGCATGGGGGCGATCCTGCCCGTGCCCGGGCAGACGGCTTACGGCGCGTCCAAGGCCGCGGTGTCCTTGTTCACCGAGGGATTGTTCGCGGAGTTGCAAGACACCCCCGTTGTGGTGACCGAGGTCTTTCCCGGTGGGATCGCCACGGACATCATGAAGAACTCCGGTGTCGAACGAGCCAATGAAAACAAGGGGAATACCGCACCGAACACCACGACTGCCCCAGAAGCTGCGCGGCAGATCGTCGATGCGATGGAGAAAGAGTGCTTCCGTGTGCACATCGGTCGTGACGCGAAACTGTTCGACAAACTCAGCCGGCTCATCCCCGAGCGGGCCATCCGTCTGATTGCGCAGAAAATGAAGGACGTCGGCTGATGAACGGTGTGCATCCCGAACTTCAAGGGCCGCTCGAGCGCCTGCCGAAGATCGCCCCCACCTCCCGTGTCGGCAGGTTCGTCGGACGACACGGGCCAAAACTACTGCGCTCGCGGAAGACTCCCGGCGTCACCGTCACGAATGTGCGCGACGGGGTGTTTAGAGCACGGCTGTATCGCCCCGACAGCGCGGCACCCCGACCCGCACTGCTCTGGGTGCACGGCGGGGGCCTGGTGATCGGCGCGCCGAAACAGGACGATCCGCTGTGTGCTGAAACGGCCGCGCAACTGGGTGTCACCATCGTTTCCGTGACGTACCGACACGCGCCCGAGCATCCTTTTCCCGCGGCGTTCGACGACGTTGTCCGTGCCTGGGAGTGGCTGCTCACCCACGCCAACGGTCTGGGCGTCGATCCCTCGCGCATCGCAATTGGCGGGGAAAGCGCGGGGGCCGGTCTGGCCGCAGCGGCCGCCCACCGCATCCGAGATCGCGGTGGCATTCAGCCCTGTGCACAATGGCTCTTCGCCCCCATGCTCGATGACCGCACGGCAGCCCGGCGCGAATTCGACGCGAAGAACCATCCGGTGTGGAACAACACGGTCAATCGTTTTGCCTGGGCAAGTTACCTCGGTCGTGAGCCGGGCGCGGCCCAGCCTCCCGAATACGCGGTCCCCGCACGACGCCGCGACCTCGCCGGTCTGCCGCCCGCTTGGCTCTACGCCGGCGATATCGAGTTGTTTCACGGCGAAATCGTCGATTATGCCGATAGATTGCGCGCAGCAGGTGTGGAGACTCAGCTCGAAATCGTGGAGGGCGGCGCTCACGGCTTCGAGAACTGGGCCAAGGATACGGACCTCGCCCGGCGGCTACTGCGCACCGCTCAGACCTGGCTTGCCGACCACCTCTCCTCGAGAAACGCCGAAGCCCCAACCTCCGGGGAGGCCCCCATCTCCGGGGAGGTGGCCGATGCCCACGGCACAGCTGCTGACGGTGTCCACCAGGAGGCTGTAGCGCCTGAAAATTCGTCCCGAAAGGAACATTGATGACCGTTCCGTTATGGTTTGCCGACATGATCGCCAAGCTGATGCAGAAGGGCCCGGGGACGCCTCGGATGGCTCCGGAGCTCAGGTTCTCCGAGGTGCCGGCGATCATTACCGAGATCATCATTCCCACCAGGCACGGTGACATCCCGGCCACCCACTACTCTCCCCCGGATGGCGCGGCCGAGGCCGGCGTGTACGTGAATCTGCACGGAGGCGGGTTCGTCATGGGCCATCCCGAGCAGGACGACCCGATATGCCGCTTCATTGCCGCGAACGCGAACGTGAACGTGCTCAACATCGACTACACCACCGCACCGCAGCTACGGTTCCCCGGACCGGTCGAGCAAGCCTATGACGTCGCCGTATGGGCGGCAGCGCCCGATCGTGCATGGAACGGCGATCTGCTGGCCATCGGCGGGCAGTCTGCCGGTGGCGCCCTGGCCGCGGGCGCGGCCAGGCTCGCGTTCGAGAACGAGGCTCCACGGATAGCGGCACAGGTGCTCATGTACCCGGCACTGGACCTCACCATCCCTGCCAAAGCGAAGAAGGAACCCGGCAAAGAGTCCTTGCTCGCACGGATGGGCCCCATCTTCGACACGGTCTACTGTCCCGACGAGAAGCTACGCGTTGGCCGCCTCATCTCTCCGGCGGGAGAACAGGACACGGTGTCGCTGGCAGGGATCGCTCCTGCCTTGGTGATCTCGTGCGAGCGAGACATCCTCCAGGAAGAAGCCGAGCGGTATGCGACGCGTCTCAGGACCGCCGGGTCACTCGTCGAACACATGGAGCTGCCGGATGTTGGACACGGCTTCAACATGCTCGGCGCCCCACGCGATGTGGTGCTGCCGGTGTATCAACGCATCGCAGACGTGGTGGGGCACGCGCTGTATTCGAAATAGTCCGAGCCTGCGGCGGTAGACTGTCCTACCGTGGCTCTTACTATTGGAATTGTCGGTCTTCCCAACGTCGGTAAATCAACGCTGTTCAACGCGCTCACGCGCAACACGGTGCTCGCCGCGAACTATCCGTTCGCGACCATCGAACCGAACATTGGTGTGGTGAACCTGCCGGACCCGCGCTTGCACACGCTGGCCGGGATCTTCGGCTCGGAGCGCATTCTGCCCGCGACCGTGTCCTTCGTGGACATTGCAGGCATTGTGAAGGGCGCGTCCGAGGGTGAAGGGTTGGGCAACCAGTTCCTGGCCAACATCCGGGAGGCGCACGCGATCGCCCAGGTGGTGCGCGCGTTCGACGACCCGGACGTGATCCACGTGGACGGCAAGATCGACCCCGCCTCCGACATGGAGACCATCAACACCGAGCTGGTGTTGGCCGACCTGCAGACCATGGAGAACGCGATTCCGCGCCTGGAGAAGCAGGTCAAGATCAAGAAGGGCTCTCCCGAGCAGCTGGCCGCGTACCAGGCCGCGCAGAAGGTGCTTGAGGAAGGCCGCACGATTTTCGAGGCTGCGGGTCCCGAGAAGCTCGAACTCGATCAGTTGCGTGAGCTGAACCTGCTGACAGCCAAGCCGTTCATTTACGTGTTCAACGCTGATGAAGGCGTGCTGGATTCGCCGGATCGTCAGAAGGAACTTTCCGATTTGGTGGCGCCCGCGCAGGCCGTGTTCCTGGACGCGAAGCTCGAGTCCGACCTCGTGGAGCTGTCCGATGAGGAGGCCCGCGAGATGTTGGAAATGTCCGGCCAGGACGAATCCGGCTTGGACAAGCTGGCCCGCACCGGTTTCCAGACCCTCGGCCTGCAGACCTATCTCACCGCCGGCCCCAAGGAATCTCGGGCCTGGACCATCAACAAGGGCGACACCGCGCCCAGGGCCGCCGGTGTGATCCACACGGACTTCGAGCGGGGCTTCATCAAGGCCGAAGTCGTGTCCTTCGACGACCTGGTAGCCGCCGGATCCATGGCCGACGCCAAGGCTGCGGGCAAGGTCCGCATGGAGGGCAAGGATTACGTGATGGCGGATGGGGATGTGGTGGAGTTCCGGTTTAACGTGTAGCGGATTCACCTCTGGATGTAAGAAGTGACCCAGCTGGATACCTTGTATGGAGTTGACATCGCAATAGAACCAAATGGCCGGCGACGCGGAGGCAGTCTGACTGAGTTGAAGGAGAACAACTTTGCAGCTAGCTGAGGTCACCGTACAGAACTACCGCTCGATCACGACGCAGACGAAATTCAGTGTTGATAATTTGACGACGCTCGTGGGGCCGAACAACGAGGGTAAATCGAATCTGCTGAAGGCTCTGGCTCTTGGCATGGAAGTGATTCAGCGCTGGAGCACTGCACGCCCTGAGCATGTGCGCAACGGTGAGATCTCGGGGCGTGAAGCGATGGTCTTTTTGCGGCCGCGTCGTCTTGCTCGGGGTGCGCAGCTGGTGAGCGGCTATAGATGGGGCGATGATTACCCCCTGGCGAAACAGACCAGCCGAGGTGCACATCCCACTCTACTCCGGCTGCGTTTTAGGCTTACACGCGACGAAGTGCGGGCGTTTCGCGAGCATACCGGAATCGCGAACAATGGTGAGCTCCCGATAGAGATAACCCTTGGACGAATGTCTGTTACTTTCGGCGTCGTAAAGCCTGGTCGAGGAGCGGCAACTCATCGTGCTAAGGCTCGAGAAATTGCCGAGTTCATCGCATCACGCATCTCTTTGGTGTCAGTTCCAGCAATTCGTACAAGCGACCAAGCGATTGGGCTGGTGAACGAACTTGCACGTATTCGAACGCGTTCACTCCTCGACAGCGATGAATACCAGGCTCTGACCTCGAGACTGAACGAGTTGCGATACGAGGCAGTTGGGGAAGTATCGAGCGATCTGATGAACTCCGTGAAGCGCTACATCCCCTCAATGGAGTCCATCGAATTGCAGAATGCCGACATCGAGCGGACGAACTCGATTGAGGATCTTGTCATAAATGATGGCACGCTGACTTCGATTGAGAGCAAAGGTGACGGGATCAAGAGTCTTGTGACAATGGCATTGATTCAAGAGCTCGCTCAAGAGCAGTCGAGCGGGCACAGCGTCATCCTAGCCATCGACGAGCCAGAGGCGCATCTGCACCCGGCGTCTGTTCATGAGCTACAGAGTCTATTTCAAGGTCTGTCAACATCCCAGCAAGTCATCCTTGCCACGCACAACCCGATATTTGTCAATCGTGAGCGCGTAGGGTCGAACATCCTTGTCAGAGCGAACGCTGCCCGCCCAGCCAAGAACGTCTCGGCCATTCGAAACGCCCTGGGAGTTGAACTTGGCGACAATCTTCAGTCGGCCGAGACTATTGTTCTAGTCGAGGGTGTCAGTGACGAGGGCACGCTCCCGGTGCTACTTGCCGACGTTGACCCGCGAATTGGGCAAGAGGTGAAAGCTGGTCGGATTCTCTTTAGAGCCACTCGCGGTGCTGGGAAAATGCGCTCGCAGATCCAGAGAGAGAAGGCGACGGTTTGCCGAATTCTTGTCGTCTTGGATGATGATGATGCCGGGCGGGGCGAGGCAGGGCGAATCAGGGATGCGAAAATGTTGCGCGATAGCAATGTCTTTTTGCTGGGCGGGCGTATGACGCAGTCAGAGCTCGAAGATCTTCTGCGCCCCGAGGTCTACGTCGGCGTACTTGGTATTGAGTTTGGTCGTGTATTCGAGGCGAAGCACTTCGTGAATCGGAGTCGCAAGTGGTCCACGAACTTGGCTGCAGCGGCTAAAGAGTTGGGTGTGGTCGATACTGGAGAGGAGCTCGTAGATCGCGCGAAGACGGCCGTTGCAACCGCAGTCTGTAAACATGATGGGGTGCTGATCCGCGAAGATTGCACCGATCACCTAAGGGCGCTCAGTCGACTGATAGTCCCGGACATAGCGTCTGGAGGCAAGAAGTGAGCGGTGTGAACGGCGGATGACAATGAAGGAGACCAATCCGTGTCGAGATTGACGGAACTGCTGCGGCAGGCGCGCAAGGCGAACGCGCAACTTGGTGCTGATCTGGAAGCTGAGATCACTGCGCTGACCAAACGTCGCACCTTCGGGCTCGTCTTCGAGCAACATCAGCCCGAGGCCGTCGATTTACCCGGCAGGGCCGTCCGTCGCGGCGACAAGGTGCGTGTGCTGCCCCCCCGAGGGGAGACGAAGGCTGGAGGCCAGCTGCTGTGGCGCGTCACGCGGATCGAGCGTGTCGATGGGCGGCGGGTCGCTCACCTGGCGGAAATGGACGCTGAGGAGCCCGAGACGCAGGCTGTGCTTGCTGATGACTTGGTCGTTGTCGCAGAATTCCGGGATCGCATTTACCCCGGGCTGGTGGAGACGGGCAGGGTTGAGCGGGGCGGCGACAAGCCGTTCCACACTGTCATCGACGCCGAGAACTATCACGCTCTAGAGATGCTGACGTATACGCACCGGCATTCCATCGACGCCATCTACATCGACCCGCCGTACAACACCGGAGCGCGGGACTGGAAGTACAACAACGACTACGTCGCCGGTGATGACGACTATCGGCACTCGAAGTGGCTGGCGTTCATGGAGCGACGGCTAAAGATTGCCCAAGAGTTGCTCAACCCCGAAGACTCAGTGCTGATCGTCACGATCGATGAGAAGGAGTACCTGCGACTGGGGCTGTTACTAGAGCAGACCTTCCCTGAGGTGCGTATCTCGATGATCTCGACTGTCGTGAATAAAGCCGGATCGTCACGAAAGGGTGCGTTCTCCCGTACGGACGAGTATCTCTTCTTCGTGCAGATCGGATCCTCATCGCCGAAGGCCGTGCCGCTCTCCCTGGAATGGAAGGTCGCCGAGGACAAGCGCGCGCTGTCGCTGAGCTGGGAGCAGTTGCTGAGGCGAGGAACGAATGCTGCTCGTGCGGATAGGCCTAACGGCTTTTATCCAATCTTCATCAAGCAAATGCCAGAAGGGCCTGTGTTCGTCGGAGTAGGAGACGCCTATTTCGGGTCGGATTGGCGTGCCGTTTCGGGGGGTGAGGGCTCTGTCGCTGTCTGGCCGCTTCGGTCTGACGGAAGTGAAGGCCGCTGGCGTGTCTCCGCGGAGATGTTCCGGGAGCTTATCGCTGCCGGTTACGCCAGGATCAGTCGGTGGCGGGGTGACAGGACAACCATCGAATATGTGCCTCGGGGGGAACAGGGAAAAGTCGAGCGAGGCTCATTCCCCATCATCGGCCACCGGAGTGACGGGTCGATCATCGTGGACGACTCCGGGTACAAACCCGAGTTCGTCCCAGGTAGTCAATGGCGGATCGCTTCACATGATGCTGGTGGGTCGGGTGGCAAAATGCTCATCAGGGCGTTGCTGCATCCGCGTCCGTTCCCGTTCCCGAAGTCTCTCTATGCGGTCGAAGATGCCCTCCGGTTCTTCGTTGCCGACAAGCCCGACGCCATGATCGTCGACTTCTTTTCCGGGTCCGGCACCACGGCACACGCCGTGATGCGCTTGAACCGACAGGACGGAGGTCGTCGTCGCTCTATAAGCATCACCAACAACGAGGTCAGCGCAGACGAGCAAAAGCGGCTCCGCCTCGAAGGTCTCCGCCCTGGTGATCCCGAATGGGAGCAATGGGGCATCTGCGATTACATCACGAAGCCGCGCCTGACCGCCGCAGTCACTGGCAGAACCCCGCAGGGCGAGCCGCTCAAGGGCGACTACAAGTTCACCGATGAATTCCCGATGTCGGAGGGCTTCGAGGAGAACGCCGCGTTCTTCACCCTCACCTACGAGGCGCCGCTGTCGGTTCGGCACAACCGTGCCTTCGAGCGCGTCACTCCGATGCTGTGGCTGCGCGCCGGGTCCCGTGGTCGCGTCATCTACGACCTCGGCGAAGACGGCTGGGACGTGGCCGATTCTTATGGAGTGCTGGAAAACCTCGACCAGGCGGACGAGTTCGTCGCGGCTGTGAGTGCTCGTGAAGGCATCGACATCGCGTTCGTCGTCACGGACGACGACAGCGCGTTCCAGATGGTGTGCCGGGAACTACCGAGCGAGGTCGTGCCGGTGCGTCTTTACGAGTCGTACCTCCAGAACTTCGAGATCAACACGGGACGGAGCCTGTAGATGCGATACACGCTGAAGGACTACCAGGCAGAGGCCGTCCGCGACGTTCTGCGGAACCTGGACCGTGCCCGCGACTCCTACCGGCGCTACAAGGCGCTCTCGCAATTCTCGCTGAGTGCCACGACTGGTGCTGGAAAGACCGTCATGGCCGCCGCCGTGATCGAATCGCTCTTCTTCGGCAACGACGAGTTCGACGTGGCCGGTGACCCGGGCGCCGCCGTGCTGTGGTTTTCGGACGACCCGGCGCTGAACGAGCAGTCGCGTGCGCGGATCCAGGCCGCGGCCAGCGAGCTCGACCACCGACTACGGGTTGTGCCGACGACGTTCTCCGAGCCGACCTTCCGGCCAGGCAACGTGTACTTCCTCAACACGCAGAAATTGAGCAAGAACTCCCGCCTGGTCAAGGGTGCGCCGGAGGTCAACGGCGATGACGCGCTGCCCGGGCTCGAACCGCGTCCCGACGAGGTCCAGTCGTCCATCTACGACACCATCACAAACACCATCGCCAACGAGGATCTGACGCTCTACCTCGTGCTGGACGAGGCGCACCGCGGGATGGGGACTCGCGCACGCGAACGGTCCACCATCGTCCAGCGACTCATCAACGGCCAGGGCAGTGTGCCCGGGATGCCGGTCGTCTTTGGCATCTCGGCCACGGTCGAGCGATTCGAGGCCGCGATGAAGGATGCGAAGGGCCGTGACGCACTCCCGTCGGTGCAGGTGGACTCCGCGCTGGTGCAGGCCTCGGGGCTCCTTAAAGACGACATCGCCCTCTCGATCCCCGCCGAGGACGGCGCGTTTGAGACCGTGCTCTTGACCAGCGCCGTCGAGAAGATTAAGGCCTCCGAGGACGCGTGGCAGGACTATGCGCGCGAGCAGGGTGAGTCCGAAGCCGTTCGCCCATTGCTGGTGGTCCAGGTCGGGGACAAACCCTCGCAGGAGACGCTCACCCGGACGCTGGACACCATCTACGAGGCCTGGCCGGGGCTGCCCTACGACGCCGTGGCGAACGTCTTCGGAGAGCACACTGATCTGACCATCGGACAGCAGGTCGTGCCGTACATCGAGCCGCAACGGGTGCAAGACGCAAAGCACGTGCGAGTATTACTGGCCAAGAGCGCGATCTCCACGGGCTGGGACTGCCCGCGCGCCGAGGTGCTTGTCTCGTTCCGCCCGGCCAAGGATCGCACCCACATCACACAGCTGCTCGGGCGGATGATGCGCACACCGCTCGCCAGGCGCATCCCCGGCAACGAGCTGCTCAACTCGGTGGACTGCCTGCTGCCGCTCTTCGATCGCAAGACCGCCACGGGCGTCGCGGAACTGCTGATGACGGGCGCAACGAGCAAGGACTCCGACGAGGGCGAGGACGGCGGCGGTGGGCTCGGACGCCGTGTGCTGTTCGATCCGATCCCGCTGTACCCGAACCCGGCGATCGCCCAGGCCGTGTGGGTGCGCTTCGCAGACATCCCGTCAGTGACGATCCCGAAGAAGAACGTGAAGCCCATCCGCCGACTCACCGCCCTGGCGACGGCGCTGTCGAAGGACAACCTCGTGGATGAGGCCGTGGCGAAGGCGCACAAGCATCTCCATGCCGTGCTCGACGGTCGTGCCGTCCAGTACCTGGATAAGCTTGAAAAGGCACGCGAGGATGTCCTCACGATGGAGGGTGAGGAGGTCCGCGGCAGAGTCGGCGGCGGATTTTCATACCGCGCTTTCACCGTCAGCGCCGACCCACGCGCCATCGAGGATTACTACCGAACTGCCGCCCGGGTGTTGAGCCCGGCGTTGTGCGCTTCCTACGTAGATCACCTGGTCGGGCCAGACGGTGATGAGGACGAACTCCTCGAAGCGCACATCACCGTCGCCTCGCTCGGCCGTGTGCCCGAAATCGCGCAGGCGGTCGAGGCCGAGGCAGATGTGCTGGCCCGTGACTGGCTCACGCAGACCCGCGTGGCTCGGAAGGGGTTGAGCGACGAGCGCCAGGCCGAGTACGACGGTCTGGAGTCGATGTCCACGACGCCAGAACCGATCAGCCTAACTACGCCGAAGAACGGCCAGGCCGACACCAAGGTGCGCCACCCGGACGGCTCCGAGGAGGACCTGCCCACTTGTGTGATGCACCTGCTCGCATCCGCGGACGGGACGATCCCGACCACCTTGAACGAGTGGGAGCACAAGGTCCTCGACTCCGAAACCGCGCAGCCGGGCTTCCAAGGGTGGTACCGCAATCCCGACCGCGCTGCGAAGGAATCCCTCGCCGTGGTCTACAAAGACGAGGTGGGCGACTGGAAGGCGCTGCGGCCGGACTTCCTGTTCTTCGGCACCAACCATGACGGCAGCGTTGCTGTTGACCTCGTGGACCCACACGGCCACCACCTCTCTGACGCCGTGCCAAAACTGCGAGGACTGGCCGACTTCGCAGAGCGCTTCGCGAACGACTTCCGCCGAATCGAGTCCGTGGCCGAGACAGGCGGTGTGCTGCGCGTCCTCGACATCACTAGGCCACGCGTGCGCGATGCCATCCGAGATGCCCAGAGTGCTAAGGCACTGTACGAGTCGGAGTTCGCCAGTGATTACTGACCTACCCACCCAACTCCTTCCCCTGTTCGTCCTGGTGCGTGAAGGAGTGCGCTGATGACTGCCTTCGAAGACGTGTTGGACTGGGCCAAGTCGAGGCCATGGTGGCAGCAAAAGGCTCTGGCACGGATCGCAGCTGGGGAGGCTCTTGGACAGCAAGACCACGAAGCGATCGCGCTGAGCCTTCTCGAAGAGCCCGAATTGCCGCCTAGCGGAGGCTGGTTTGCTCAACTGGCACCTACGCAGGCCACGAAGGAGGAGCCGGTTCGTGTCGTCGCGGTGAAAGGACTCTCGAACGTCAACAGCCTTGCACCTGGTCAAGAACTTACATTCGAGCCAGACGGGCTCACCGTCGTATTCGGGAACAACGGCAGTGGCAAGTCCGGGTACGCCAGGGTGATTCGCTCAATGGTGCGAACGCGGCATCATGCTGACATCTTGCCGGACGTTTTCGCTGAAACGCCAGGTCAGCAGTCAGGAGAGGTCCTATTTACTGTCGGCGCGAACGAGCGTGCAGTCCAACTTGGGCAGCCAGCCGATCCTGATCTCAGTCGCGTCGCCTTTTATGATGAGCGCTGTGGTGACACCTATCTCACCGCCGAGGCTGTAATCTCTTACCGGCCGGCCGCAGTTCAACTCCTGGACGATCTGGCGGCAGTTTGTACGGGCGTACGACAGGTGATCGATGGCTGGAAGCAAGCAGTAAGTCAACCTGGACCTTTACCCGATGTGGACGACCTTGGTCCCGGCGGAGTTTTCCTCCGAAGTTTGAGCGCCTCTACCACGGACGACGCCATAAGTGCCGCGGTGGCTTGTCCTACTGACGTTGACGAGCGACTAGAGAATCAGGCGAACGCGATTGCTCGGCTCAGGACAAGCGACCCGGCGCAGGAGAAGCGTCAACTTAACGCAAACGCGACTGCGCTAGAGACGGTTTCTCAGCACATCGTAGACCTTGACAAGGCTTTGGGTGCCGACGGACAGAAGCGGCTCGACGAACTGTCCGAGAGGGTCACCGCTACGCAAGGCGCAGCTGATTTCGCGTCGCGCAATACCTTCGCCGATGAGCCCCTTTCCGGTGTTGGATCAAGCGTGTGGCAAGAGTTGTGGCGTGCCGCGGAGGCGTACTCCAAGGACGTGTATCCGGAACATGCCTTCCCTCATACTGAAGAGGGTGCAGTCTGCGTCCTGTGTCAGCAGACACTTAGCGACGATGCATCAGACCGGCTCGCCAGGTTCCACCGATTCGTCACAGACACTACCTCGCGGGACGCTGAGGCCGCCCAGCGCGCACTTGAACGCTTTCGAAATGACCTCAGACAATTGGAGATCCCGCCTCGCGTTGTGTCGACGGCCATCGCAACTGTTCAGCAGAGGGAAGAGAACTTCGCGGAGTCGCTCGATCCACTCCTCGAGAAATTTCGAGTTCGCAAGGAAGCGATGTCGACTGGCGAGCAATCAAACCCAATCGATGTCAGTGCCCAACTGATGCGACTGCAAGCAGCGGCCACTCACCACCGTGACCAAGCCGCGAATGTAGACGCAGAAGGGTTCGCAGAACAACTAACGGGGGCTCAGGCTGAAGAACAGCGACTTCGCGACAAAATTGCGATGCGTGACGGCCGCAACCTAATCGAGGCGGAACGATCCAGGCTTATTGAAGTCGCTGCTCTCGACGTGAAGTTCTCGGAAGCTAATACCCGCTCGGTTACTGAAAAGGTGGGCGAACTAACTCGGACATACGTGACCGAGGAGGCGCGCGATCGCTTCGCCCACGAGACGGACCTACTTGGCTTGGAGCGCGTCACGTTCAAGGCGACCAAAGCGCGACAGGGTGCACTACTGCACAAGGCGGACTTTCTAAACGCACGCCCTGGAGCAAGACTTGAACAAGTACTCTCGGAGGGGGAGCAGACAGCTCTCGGATTCGCTGGTTTCCTCGTTGAGGCAAACTTCGATGCAAGCAGGTCGGCTCTTGTGTTCGACGATCCCGTTTCTTCCCTGGACCATATGAAGCGCGAGTCTGTCGCTAGGCGGATCGTCGCATTGGCTGAAGAGCGTCAGGTTGTGGTCTTCACCCACGATGTAGCGTTCACCATGATGCTGCGTAAGGCCGCGGGGGAGTTGAAGGTTCAGTTCGCGACGCGAGGCATGGAGAAGCGGCGAAAGATTGGACCGGGGTTCGCAACTCTGGATCACCCGTGGACGGCGCAAGATGCTGCTCAACGCATTGATTCGTTGCGGCAGGAGGTGGCGGTTGGGCGCCGCAGCGAGGAGGGGATGAGTGAAGCTGACTACCTTCGAGCGACTGAGCACATCGCAGGTCACTTGTCTCAGACCTGGGAGCGTATTATCAGCCAGGTTCTCGCGGAGCCTTTGGTGGACTACAAGTCTCTGGAGGTCCGAGTCGGAAAGTTGCGAGTCGTTGGTCGGGTCACAGATGAAGACGTGAAGACCTATGACGACTCCTACAGTCGAATCTCGGGGTGGGCGTCACGTCATGATCCACACCCGGAGTTGAATTACACCGCTCCGACCATCGATCAGTTGAATGCTGAAATTGGTGTGCTTGCGTCTTGGCTGAAGAAGGTGAAGAAGTACCAATCCACGTGAGCGTCTTGGGTGTTTGCGCCGTGGCGTCACCGGGCGTTTGCGCGTTGTATCGCACGATAGACAGTCGCGCGCGACACTCCCATTAGCGCAGCTACCTCAAAAGTGGTGCATTCCCCGGTCCCCATGAGTCCGACGAGGTGCCGTTCCTATGCGGGGGAGAGCTTCGGCTGCTTGCCCCGGAGTCGCCCCCGAGCCTTCGCGCGTCCGCTGGCGGATAAGGTCTGCTTCAAACTCGGCGACCATGCTCAGCACGTTGAACAGCAGCTTGCCCATCGGTTCGGTGGGGTCGTGAACTGAACCTCCGATGGAAAGTCCTGCCCCCCGCTCCTCAACCTCGGCAGCGATGTCGGCCGCATCTCTCACAGAGCGTGCGAGGCGATCCAGCTTCGTCACCACGAGGGTGTCGCCGTCACGCAACGCTGCGGGAGCCTCGCTTAGCCCTGGCCGGTCGCGGTTCGTGCCAGACAGTCCGGTGTCTGTGTAGACGCGCGACTTCTCGACTCCGAGTGTTGCGAGTCCTTCTCGTTGCGCGGAGAGGTCCTGATCCTGATGTTGGGTCGAGCAACGGGCATAGCCGATATGCATGACCGTCTCCTGTCTCGGATATGGGGCCGCGAGCGGGCAGTTCTCCGGGCGGGTCTTACGAACACGAGGGGACTGCTGCACGGTTAGGTCAAGATGTCACCTAACCGTGCAGCAGTCCCGTCGCCCCAGAATGCGGCGAGTTCCTGGCCGAAGACGAAAGACTCCACGTACTTCACCGCATGACGACGCCCGTCTGACGTGAGCCGGGATACTTCGCCCCTCTCATCGGTTCCCGTGCTTCAAGCCTGCTCGAACGTCTCGTAGATCCACAGCGCCTTGCCGAGCTCTTCCTGGGCGAGGACTGTGAGTGATCGGGCTCGTCCGAACGAGCCACGTTGGAGTAGTGCGCCGTCGTCGGTGATGAGCCCGGAGGCATTACTCATGAGCGCCTTCCAAAACGTGCGCCCTGTGCTCGGATGCAGTTCCCTAGAGCGATTCCCCCTGAGGAGCACCAAGGCGGCGAGTGGCGGCACGCAGATTGATCACGAGGTGCGTTCCTAACCGTGGTGACGTGGTGGAATTCTTGTTCAACGTGTGACTGCCAGCTTGACTCTTCCTATAAATGGAAGATATGTTCCTGTTTTGTGAAGACTCCCGCGTCACAGTTGACTCCGTTCGTGCGTTCGGATGCGGTCGGGGCGATCCTGGCTGAGCTGCTCGGGCACCCCGACAGTGAACTGTCGCTGTCCGAGCTCGGGCGGCGTACCGGGGTGAGCGGGCCGGTCGTCCATCGAGAGGTAGGGCGGCTCGTCGAGAGCGCAATCCTGCGCGATCGCCAGGAGGGGCGCAATCGGCTCATTCGGGCGAACAGCGAGCATCCGCTTTTCGGCCTCATGCGCGATCTGATCGCGGCGACGTACGGACCCGTTCCCGTGCTCCGTGATCTTTTTAACGGCGTCGATGGTGCGGACCAAGTACTGATTTATGGGTCCTGGGCCGCGCGCCGCGCCGGTCAAAGTGGTGCTTTCCCGAACGATATCGACCTGCTCGTGATCGGATCCGTGCCGCGCCGAGCACTCGCCGCGATCGCTACTGCCGCAGGTGAGCAACTGGATGTTCCCGTGAATGCGACACGACTGGCTGCCGAAGAGTGGGATGCGGGCGATCCGTCGCCGTTCGTCGCGACACTCCGGTCGAGGCCGATTGTCGACGTGCTGACGGGCGAGGTTCATGCCTGAGGTAATCGAGCAGACGGTGGCGAGTCGCCGCCTCGAACGCGTCGAACCGAATCCAGCGCATGCGCTCGCGGTCGTACAGACCGCAGAACGTCACATCATTACCGCTCGGGTGCTAGCCGGGACCGACGATCAGGGGATGGCTTTCACTGCTGCATACGATGGCGCGCGGAAGGCTCTGGCCGCCGTGATCGCGATCGAGGGGCTGCGCGTGCGCCCCGTAGGAGGAGCTCACCGCAATACAGGAATCGCTGCCGCCGCGTACGTGACGGATCCGGCCCTCGGCGAGTTTGACTGGATGCGTCAGGTGCGAAACGCGACGGAGTATCCGGATCTAGATCGCCCGACGGCTACCGCGCAGGCCATCGATGCGTCGAGCTCGATTATTACCGCCTGTGCCTCTTACATCGCCGAGCGGACGTAGCTCCGGCAGAGGTTGTTCGGCTACGGAACGTGGTGGAGTTCCGGTTCAATGTCTGATTTCGGGCCTGGATTCCGCTGTTGAGGCGGAGGCGCTTCGTCACTAGGCTTGGTGTCATGTCTCGTATCCTGATCACGGGAATGTCGGGAGCCGGGAAGTCGACGTTGCTTGCTGAGCTGGCGTGCCGCGGGCGGGTTACCGTCGATACCGACTTTGACGGCTGGGAGTTGACCGGCGGCGTGTGGGACGAACCACGAATGAATGATCTGCTTTCACACCATGCCGATGTCGTGGTGTCGGGTACGGCCGAGAATCAGGGGCGGTTCTACGATCGCTTCGAGCACGTCGTCCTCCTCAGTGCACCCATCGACGTGCTGATCGAACGCATCGCGACGCGAATCAACAACCCGTAAGGACGCACAACGGAGCAGCAGCGAGACGTCCGGCGATATGTGTGGGAGGTCGAGCCGCTTCTTCGCAGGGGTGCGACTGTTGAGCTGGACGGCCTTCGGTCCGTCGTGGACCTCGCCGATGATATTGAAGCCCTGGAATAGTTCCTTTCCGTTCATGTAAACGCACGAGAGGTTTCTTTCTGCGGCAACGTGGGGGAGTTCCGGTTCAATGCGTCGCCGATTAACCTCTGGCGGAGCGAAGTAATCGATGGCTGAGTTGAACCGGCGGCCTCCGGTCGCAGTCCGAGAGCAACTTTGGCGCGAGGTCGGTTTCGGTTGTCCCGTGCAGGAGTGCGGGAATCCATAGTTGGAATTGATAATTGATTAGGGACGTAGCGGAATCCTGTCTCAATGTCTGGCCCGTCCCAGCACTGTGCGATGTGACCCGTCGCTCATTAGGTACACCAGAATCGGCTGAGGAGAGGACATGCCGCTTCGGCGAGGACTCCCGCGTGGGTGACGCTGCGCAATGACGAACGCCTGAACCTCAGCCCATCCGGAGGGCGCGCAGGACCATGTCGTGGACGTGATGGGCGGAGGCCGCTCCGGCGGGGCGTTCCCGGCGCTCATTGACCTCGATCTCCCACTCCGAAGAGGCCGACAGCGCCTCCACGAAGTCCTCGGTGCCAATGAAGGCCTCGTGATCGAAGGGCCGGGTGGACTCCGAACCCGCGTGTGACATGGCCTCCCGGATATCGCTCACGTCGTGGTTTATGATCAGCAGCTGCCCACCGGGCGCCACCGCGTCCAGATAGTTCGTCACTCCGCGCGCATCCGGGGTTCGCGGGATCGAGGCGGACGCGGCAGTGACCAGGTCGTACCGGGCTCCGTCGAAGGGGGCGGCCGCGTTGGCGTCTGCTTGCAGTGTTGCCACCGGCACCGAGCGCCGCTGCGCCTGCGCGCGGACACGGTCGAGGGCCAACGCCGAGATGTCGGCGGCCGTGACCCGCCAGCCCTGCTCCGCGAGCCAGAGAGCGTCGCCGCCCTCTCCTGCCCCGATGTCCAAGGCGGTGCCCGGAGTCAGGCCCGCGACCTCGGCGACGAGGGAGCCGTTGGGGTTGCCGCTCCACTGCGGTTCGCCGCTGTAGCGCCCGTCCCAGTCGGCGGCGTGGGCGACCGGGCGAGCCGCCGCGGCGAGGTCCTCCTGGGCCAGGTCGAAGCTGACCATTGCGCCGACCCGCCCACCGGCGGCCGCGGTGGGCAGCACTTGCAGCGTGGGTTCGGCGAGGGTGCCGGCCGCGTAGAGGCCCGGCACGGCCGTCGCCCCGGTGAGTGAATCTGTCTCGACGTAGCTGGCCACGCCGCTGGGGTGCTCGACGGCGGTCAGGCCAAGACCGGCGAAGGGTGCCACTCGAGCGTGCAGGCGGGTGCTGACGAGGACGGTATCGGCGGGGACCTCGGTGCCGTCGGCCAGCCGCAAGGCGCGCAGCCGCCCCGCGCGGTCCTCGAGGATCCGTTGGACGGGGGTGGAGATCACCGGCACCCCCGCGGACCTGAGGGTCGCCAGCTGCGGATCCTCGGTGGGGAGGCCCTCGTGAATCACAACGGTGAACTGCTCGGTGAGCTGGCGCAGCAGAGGCAGGGCGTGCAGACCGGCGGGCGTGCTCACCAGGGCGACGATGCGTCGGTCCCGCGATTCATAGCCGTGACAGAAAGGGCAGTGGATGACCGAGGTGCCCCAGTGCTCGGCGAGGCCGGGGATCTCCGGGAGCTCGTCGGTCAGGCCGGTCGCCGCGATCACGCGCCGGGCGCGGATCACGGGACCACCGGTCAGCTCGACGCGGAACCCCTCGGTCTCGCGGGCGACGTCGACGGCTCGTCCGGTGAGGATTTCCGCGCCGTAGGAGCGCACTTCGGCGCGGGCGATCCGCAGGAAATCGGCGGGGGAGCGCCCTTCGTGGCCGAGGTAGCTGTGCATCGCGGCGGCCGGCGCATTGCGCGGCTCCCCGGCGTCGACCACGATCACCGAGCGTCGCTGGCGGGAGAGCTGCAGGGCCGCTGCCAGGCCCGCGGCGGAGCCGCCGATGATCGCGACATCGGCGTGGCGGGTGATGGCGGGAAGGACGGGGTGTGCCTCGGCGCTCGAGTCACCGCCGTGGTCGTCGGCCCGGTCGGTGCCGGGCTGGGTTTCGGTGTGCTGCTCATGGGAGGTCATAGGGCCAGAATAGTGAATCTCGCATATAGTGCATAGTGTCTTGCAACATTCGCAAGAACGCTCGAAAACCGTTGGGAGACCCCTCATGTCCGAGATCGAACAGCTTGTACGCACCCGGCTGCGCAGCCTGCGTCACGCTCAGTCCCTCTCCCTTGAGGACCTGGCCGAGCGCTCCCATCTCAGCCCCTCTACGATCAGTCGCATCGAGACCGGCAAGCGCGCGATCAGTCTGGACGTGCTCCTTCCGCTGGCCCGCGCCCTGCGCACCGACGTCGAGACTCTGCTCAAGGACGAGGCCGACGACGACGTCGTCATCCGTCCCGAGCCGAGCCGGGAGGGCTCGCGCACCACCTGGATGCTCTCCAAAGCGACCGGCACCATGAAGGCCCTCAAAGTCCGGCTCGAGGCCGCCTCCGAGGTTCCGGAGCAGCGGGTGCATCCCGGTCACGACTGGTTCTTCGTGATGGAGGGAAGGGTCCGTCTGCTGCTGGGGGAGCGCGCGGTCATCGTCGAGGCGGGGGAGGCCGCCGAATTCGGCACGATGACTCCGCATGCCTTCGTGGCCGAAGGCGGACCCGCCGAAGTGATCATGATCTTCGACCAGGAGGGGCACGCCGTGCATCGACATGACGGCGAGGACTAAGAAGCCGCCGGGCCAGCGGGGCATGTGAGCATGGTCGAAGAGGACAATGGCAGCGAGATATCAGCGGGTCGAGGGTGATCATCATGGTGAACGTGTTCCTGCGAGTTCTCGACGACGGGGCTCGAGCTCGGATTCTCCGGTCGTCCGGGGGAATGTGTCTGCATGGGTGCGTAGTGAGGCAGTCCCTTGGTGAATAGATTTCCGTACCGGAACGTCCGGGAGGTCAGGCCGGCCGATGAATCAGCTCTGCAGCGGCTCATGCTGTCGAACCCCGGGTACACCCGTCGCGTGCAAGGTGGCGCGGTTGGCGCGGATGCGGCACGAGAAGTGCTTGCTTCGCTGCCGCCCGGGACCAAACGCGACCAGAAGTGGGACCGCGGGGTGTGGGAAGGTGATCTACTGCTGGCGTTCGCGGATGTGATTGTCGGCTGGCCCGAGCCCTCAATCGCGCACATCGGTCTGTTGTTGACGGACGGGGCGCGAGAGGGGCAGGGCCTCGGGCGTGCGCTGCACACGGCCGTAGTGGAGGAGCTCTTTGGCCGGTGCTCAGTCGACACGCTGCGGTTGTCGATCGTGGACACGAATGCTGCGGTGGTGGAGCCCTTCTGGGAAAAGATGGGTTACTCAGCCACTGGTGAAGCAGTTCCGTATGAATCCGGAGCAGTGTCGTCCACGGCGAGAATTTGGGTGCGCCCCACCAGCTGAGCTACCAACGCCGGGTGGTACCATTAATTGGTACCACTCGGCTCCATGAAGAGAGTTCATCATGTCCATCAGTGCAAGCGAGGCGCGTAAGACCCTGTTCCCGCTGATCCAGCGGGTGAACGAGGACCGCGATGCCGTCGAGATCGTCTCCCGCAAGGGCAACGCCGTCCTGATGCCGGCCGACGAGTACGCCGCATGGCAGGAGACCGCGTACCTATTCCGTTCGCCGGCCAATGCCCGCCGATTGCTCGATGCCTACGAGCGCGCCCGGGCCGGAGAGACTGAGGTCCACAAGCTCGATCGGGCGGATGAGGACGCCTAGTGCGTCTGGTCTGGGACCAGCTCGCCTGGGAGGACTACAATCACTGGCAGACGGCCGACCGAAAGATCCTCAAGCGCGTCAACGCGCTCATCGACGCCTGCCTCCGTGAACCGTTCTCCGGGATCGGAAAACCTGAGCAATTGAAATATGGTGCGCAAGGATCGTGGTCGCGGCGCATCACCGATGAGCACAGGTTGGTCTACCTCGTGGATAACGAGGACCTCGTGATCCTGCAGGCCCGCTACCACTACTGAGCAGGCTCACTCTATATTCGAGCACGCGGTTGGATTGAGGTTTAGTGTTTCGCACGGCCGCACCGAGCGGATGCGTCTGACGTACTCGACGCGTTTCGTTCGAACCCGGACATGGCCCGCCAGGGCCCGGTGACCGACGGCGCTGAGGCCGAGCGCTACCTCGGTCGCCTCCTCGATGATCACCTCTAGCTCGGGCACCGCCTCAACAACCCGAGATCCGGCGCCGTCGCCCGATGTGCGGGTTTCCGCAAGGAGGGGACTGAACGCGGGAAGTTTCTTATTGACGGTGAGCGCATCGACGTGGACATTTACGGGCGGCTACGAACCGATCCGTTCCCATCGTTCGAGCCGATTTCGAAGCTCACGACGTCGGTCAGATCGTTCTCAGCGAGGTCGGGGTAGTGGGTGTTCAGCGCCTGATGCAGCTCCGCCAAGGACGCGAAACCGTCACGCCGGGCCTGTTCCTCCGTGAGTTCGCGGTAACTCGTCTCAATAACGGACGTGACAAACGCATCGATCGTGACCACTTCTCCGGTGCCCTTCTCGATCACAATCTGAGCCGGTCCGCGGCGAAAAGGGTCGTCAATGCGGATGGTCTGGCGTTTGGAACCGTCGCGGATGCTCGCCTCATAGCCCTCCCACATGGATATCTTCTGCGGCTGCTCAACGGCATTCCAGTCATGGGCGAAGGGCAACAGCTCCGAGACCGGCACGGCTTTGAGGCCACTGCTGTCTCGCACGACGCACTGGATTGATGGGTCGAGGTCGAACAACTCTTGTCGGCATGACCCGCAGGGGGCGACCACCTGCTCGCTGGCTCCATGAACAGTTGCCATTGCGCTGATCGGGTCGTCAGGGCAAGTTGCCGCGTGGTGGGACAGCGCGGAAGTTTCACCGCATGGTCCGCCGGGGACGTGGGAGGTCTTGAGCCCGAGAATCGTCCGCCCCGAGCGGGTCAGGAGGGCCGCAGCAACCGTGTGGTCACCATTGTCGTTATGGCCGGCAGCATGAGTCGTGGCCGCTGTGACCAGGTCGCGCAGGGAGTTGGTAAGCACGGGCCCAATCTAGCAACAGCGTGTTGGGCCGTGCAGACTCCCGGTGTACTGCGAAGCCGAACTGGTCATTCTCCCGCGGGACGCTGCCGGTTCGCCTTGATCTCGGATCGCCGGTGTTTTCCCGCGAGCCGACGGCGCTCGGATCCGCGGGTGCGCCGTGTCGCCCGGCGTGCGGGAGGGGGAGGTGCCAATGCGTCCCGCAGCAGCTCGGCGAGCCGCTGCCGGGCGAGGGCCCGATTCCGGATCTGGGCACGGTGCTCGGACGCCTCGACCGTGAGGACGGTACCGGAGAGCCGGTGCCCGAGATTCTGTAGCACCCGTCGCTGCTGCGAGGCGCTGAACGCGCTTACACGCGCGAGGTCCACGGACAACTGCACTTTGCTGTCGGTCGTATTGACTCCCTGCCCTCCCGGGCCGGATGAGCGAGCGAAATGTTCCGTGAGATCCGCAGCGGGGATCGTCAGGCTCTCAGGGATCCCGGGGCCGGGTGCAATGGTCAGTGCGTTCATGTCATGAACCCAGACATCTGCGTTCCGGCGACGGTGACTCACTACTTCCGGTAGTCAGGCCCGCCCGGATCCAGAGAATCGCAAGGTAGTTGACCATCAACAAATTGTAGGCCGCTAGCTACGGAGTTTGTTTGGAACGTCGTTCACCGGCGGATTCCCACGCTTCGAGGGACACTGCTTCACAACCGGTTCCGTTGTTTCCGAGACTCTGTCTGCAGCCATCGCGATATGAAAGACCTTGAGGACCAGGCGTTGGGGAGTCATTCGGCTGTGCCGTCACGGTCCGTTGGGATCCCGCTGTCCATAGACGCAACCGAGCGGCGGCTACCGTGGCACCATGACGTTCGTTGGAATCGACCTGGCCGCCGACGTGAAACGCACGGGGCTCGCGGTGCTTCGGGAAGGCGCGGGGAACGTCGTCGTGGACGGTGTCCTAGTGGGCGCGACCGATGAGGATCTCATTGACGCCACTCAGGTGGCGGCGCGCGCCGGCGTGGACGTTCCGTTCGGCTGGCCCAAGGATTTCGTAGAAACAATTTACGCGCACGCAAGTGGGACCCTTGAGGCCCCAGCCAGTACGGGGTCGGAATGGCGGCGTAATCTGGCTCTTCGAGCCACGGATCAGGCCGTGCACCAACGCACGGGACTGACGCCGCTGAGTGTTTCCACTGATCGGATCGCCTATCCCGCGTTGCGATGGGCGGGGATCGAGGCCCGCCTCCGCGACATGGGTACGGAGGTTGCTCGAGATGGCGCAGGTGTGGTGTGCGAGGTTTACCCGGCGGCCGCTTTGAAGGTCTGGGGATTGCCGCACCGCGGTTACAAGGGTTTAAAGAATTCCGCAAAGCGTGCGGCCTACTTCCGCAGTGACTTCTCCAACGGAATGCTGCCGTCCTGCCAGGGCAGAACAGCCCAGGCCAGCAAGTACGCCGCAATCCCGACGACCGGCAACAAAAAGGACAGCAGAAGCAGCAGGCGGACCACCCACACATTGACCCCGAATTGGCGGGCGATACCTCCGCCAATACCAGCGACGAGTCGCTGAGGGCCGCGCCGGAAGCCAAGATTGCGCATGGAATCGAAAAATGAGTTCATGCAGTCAACACTACGCACTCCCACGTGTTGCCACGGTGGGGGCGACCTCGGAATCCATTGGGCGCACCTGGAACCTCATTCACCGGGCGGGGCATGGGGGGCCCGAAACCGGCCCGTGCGGGCGGTTGATGTCGGAGGTGCGCTCTACCGTAGAACTCATGAATCAAGCCGATCTGGCCCAGACCGTTTCGAGCAGGTAATGCTTGCGCCCGAAACTGGCACCTCGCGCAGGATCAGTCTGCCGACCGCCCGGCGCATCGCCCTGGCGGCGCAGGGATTCCTGGACCCGCGGCCGGAGCCGGGGAAGGTCACCACCCGTCACCTGCAACGAGTGATCAACAGGGTGGGCGTGGTCCAGATCGACTCGGTCAACGTTCTTGCTCGCAGTCATTACCTGCCGTTCTTTTCGCGTCTGGGTAGCTATGACAGAGCTCAACTGGATCACTTTCGGGATCGCAACCCGCGGCGGCTCATTGAGTATTGGGCTCACGAGGCCAGTCTGATTCCACCTAGCACTTGGCCCTTGCTGGGGTTCCGGAGAGAACGGGCCAAACATGAAGCCTGGGGAGGCATGCGCCGCATCCAACAGGACTACCCGGACCTGGTGGATGCGGTTCTGGCGGAGGTCGGCAGGCGTGGCCCCGTAACCGCCCGAGAATGCGACGCCGCCATGACGGTGGACATTCCCCGACGCGAAGGCGCCTGGGGCTGGAACTGGTCCGCCGTCAAGAGCGCCCTTGAGTACCTTTTCTGGTCCGGCGACATCACGAGCGCAGGACGAAATGCACAGTTCGAACGCACCTACGTTCTACCGGAGTACCTGCACCTGCCCCGGGAACCGGTGGATTCGAAAGCCGCGCATCTGGAGTTGGTGCGCATCGCTGCACGCGCTCACGGCATCGGGACCGCGCGGTGCCTCCGTGACTACTTCCGTCTGAAGGCGGCCGACACCAACCAGGCCCTGGCGTCGTTGGTGGCCTCCGGAGACTTGGAGATCGTGGCGGTCCCCGGCTGGTCGGACCGCGTGTACCTGGACACCTCGGCTCGGGTTCCCCGGAAAGCTCACGTAGAAGCCCTCCTCAGTCCCTTCGATTCGCTGATCTGGCAACGGGAACGCACCGAAGCGTTGTTCGGTATTCGCTATCGCCTGGAGATCTACACCCCGGCGCACCAGCGCATCCATGGCTATTACGTGTTGCCGTTCCTCTTCGGGGACACCTTGGTTGCCCGGGTGGACTTGAAGGCTGACCGAACCTCCGGTCGTCTGCTGGTGCAGCGGTGCACGTGGGAGCCCGACGCCCCACCTGAGGCCTTTCCCGCCCTCCAGAATCACCTGCAGACGTTAGCGCGGTGGTTGGGGCTCGACCGTGTCGCCCATCCTCAGCCGGGTGCGCACTAGAGGCGGAATGAAGTCATGCCTGAACTGCCTGAGCTGGATGCAGCTGTCGATCAATTGCGGGAACGCCTGGTGGGGCGTCGCCTCCGGGTGGTCCACGTTGCAGCTTTCAGCGTTTTGAAAACCGCGGACCCACCCCACAGTTCTTTGGTGGGGCGACAGCTGACCGGTGTGTTCCGCCGGGAAAAATTCTTGTTGCTGGAAGCGGAAGAGCGTTACGCGGTCATCAACCTCGCCCTGGCAGGTTGGCTCAAACTCGGGGAAGGCGGCGTCGGCGATAGACCCCCGGTCAGCCCCGGCCCGTTGGCCGTCCGGTTGGATTTCGACGACGGTCCTCACGGACCAAACGACCATGGCGGGGAACGGCAATGCGTGGTCGGATGAAATCCTGCACCGCGCCAAACTCACCCTGTTCGTAGCTGCCAACAAAGTGGACACCATCCAGGTGGGGGCGCTTTACCAGGCAGTCCAGGAGGTACTGGCCGAGGTTCGTGAGGCTCTGGCCAACGTGCCGTTGGAAGGCATCAAGGCAACGAAAAAGCCGCTGTTCAGTGTCCACGACCGTGCCGGCCAGGTCTGCCCGGTCTGCGGTGCCACGGTGGCCGAAGTGTCCTACGTGGACCGCTCCATGCAGTACTCCCCCTCGTGCCAAACAGGTGGGAAGAAGCTCAGTGATCGCAGAATGGACCGACTGCTCAAATAGGCTTCAGCGTGTGAGCGGCGGTCGGTCACCCGGAGGGATCCGAAGTCAACCCTCGTGACGGAAACCAATCTTGATGGTGACTTGCCAATCGGCAACCTTGCCGTCCTTGATGTGCCCCCGGACGGACTGAACCTCGAACCAATCCAGATTCCGCAGTGATTTCGAAGCCTCCGCCAATGCGTTCGTGATGGCGGCGTCGCTGCCGTCCGGCGAGGTGCCGACGATTTCGGTGATGTTGTACACGTTGTTGGCCAAGGTTCCTCCGAAGGTGGATGCCGCTGTCGCGGACACACGGGTGGTCGGGAATGTGATGCAGGCCACACTACCGGACCGGCTTGGGCTGTCACGGGATGGACAGCGGAGTCTGACGGGAGGAAACTGCAGAATTGTGGCGTGCCAGATGCTTATCCGTCACATCACATCGGGTGCGCGACGCAGGGCGGTGCGAGGGTCAGTCGATGATTGTGTTCTCGCCCCGGGCGCGAAGGTCGGCCAACCCTTCCAGCATCGTTTGAATCTGTTCCGGCGTGTGCCCGGTCCAATCCTCGAGCTCGTACAGCACGCGGACGGGCTCGCGCGTTCGGTAGGAACGGGTGGGGTTGCCGGGGAACCGTTTGTCAGTGACGTTGGGATCGTCCTCTATGGGCCCGGCTGGTTCTACGACATAGATCCGCCCTGGCTCACTGCCCATGGAGAGCTCGGCTCCCCATGCGGCCGCGTCCAGCGTTTCCGTGATGTAGACGTGACGGGAAGTTCGCCCGGCTTCAAAATTGGAGGAGTATCCAGGAGTCAATAGGTCTCCCGGGGCGAGCTGGGCCTTGGTCCCGTGGAGGTAAGTACCTTCCCGAAACACCACAAATGGAGTCGGTTGAGCGATCATGAGCTTTCCTCTCATCGCGAGACGGGCAACCGCAGCCCTGCAAGTCGAACGACACTCAGTGTCTCCCTAAACCTCGTGTCCGGGTTCACATCAGGTACACGAGCAGGCTACGGTTCCGTAGTCCACGGCGCATAGAGGTTCATGCCCGACTCGCGCCGGCGTAAGAAGTCTGAAGTGAGCTGCCTCTGCCAGGGCGTATGTTGAGCATCACCCACTCACCGAGACAAGGCGGACGCTCCATGGCACAGCCGGTATTCGATGCTCACCTGCACATTGTGGACTCCGCGTTCCCGCTCGTGGAGAACGAGGGATACCTGCCGGGTCAGTTCACGGTGGCCGACTATCGGAAACGAACAGACGAACTGCACGTTGCCGGGGGCGCGGTGGTGTCAGGGTCGTTTCAGGCCTTCGATCAGGGCTACTTGATTGCGGCGCTCAAGAAGCTGGGGCCCACTTTTGTGGGCGTCACGCAGATCCCGGTGGACACCAGCGACCGACAGATTCTTGAGCTCCATGAGGCCGGAGTGCGTGCGGTTCGATTCAACGTGTTCCGCGGCGGCTCGGCCTCCCTCGGCGAGTTGGACCGGTTGGCTCGACGCGCCCATGACCTTGCGGGTTGGCACACGGAGCTCTACATCGACGCGCAGAAAATCGACAATGACCTGGCGCGCATCATCACTGCATTGCCAGCAGTCAGTATTGATCACCTGGGTATGACGGCGGGCGGTCTCCCGACTCTGCTGCGTCTGGTCGAACGGGGAGTGAAGGTGAAAGCGACAGGGTTCGGACGGATAAAGATGGATCCGGCCACCGCCATTCGCGCCATTATGAAGGTGGACCCTACGGCGCTCATGGTCGGAACGGACCTCCCCTCCACACGGGCTGAGCGTCCCTTCCGGAACGAGGATTTCCAATTGATCCAGCAGACCCTCGAGGCCGAAGGTTTCGCACCCGACCAGGTGGCAGCCGTGTTCTGGGGCAACGCAGCAGACTTCTACCTGAATGTCCCGCCTCAATAAAGGGCCCCAAGACCCTCCTTACTATCGCCCGCTCACTCCGATGGCCTGGCCGAATGTGGACTCGTCGGTCACGGCGGCGAGTATGAACTGGGCCAGATCCGCCCGCGGAATCGAGCCGTCAAGTGTGCCGTCCTGGCCGACCAACAGTGCTTTCACCTGACCGGTCGCCGGCTTGTCCGTCAGCCCCGCAGGCCTCACGATGGTCCAGTCCACATCGGAGTTCTCGGCCGCGGCCTCTTGCTCGTTGTGGTCCGCCAGAGCCTTGGCCAGCATGATCGGTGTGATCAGGTTTAATGGAGCCGGGAGTTGAGAGGCGGAGTCTCCGGCGCCCAACGACGACTGCACGATCAGCCGCCGCACGCCGGCGTCCTTCATCGCGGCAATCACGGTTCTCGTGGCCGCGGCGCGCTGACGCTTCACGCCCTTGGCCCCGCCCACGGTGACCACCACGGCGTCGGCGCCCGCGATTGCCTCGCGCACCACGGCAGGGTCGGTCGCGCTGCCGACGACGCTGCGCACGTCCCCGGGTACGTTGCCGCTGCGGGATAAGACAGTGACCTCGTCGCCGGCCTTGAGCGCCGCTGCGCCCACGTACGCTCCGGTGCCCCTGGAGCCCCCGATAATCGTGACCTTCATGGTGTCCTCTTCCCCCAATAGGTTGGATGTGAGTACCCAGCGTTCCATGAGCTCCTAGGAGGAGTCCGAAGAAATCCACCAGCACACCACGTGGCCCTGACAAACCGAACATGTCATGCGCGCCGAGCGCACGCGGAATCTGTAAGACTTGACGCACAGCCGAATGAAGGGAAGATCATGGAAGATTCACCGAAGACTCAGCCCACCAACCCGCAGAAGGGCACCCCGTGGGGGCTCATTGTGATCATGCTCGGGTTCTTCTTGGCCTTGGCCATGGTGATTGGCGTTGGCGTCGTGTCGCTGGATCTCGGACTCGGCGGCTGATAAGCCACTTGACCCCATTGCGGCGGGCGGTCCCCTTCAGTGCGAAGGTGACCGCCCGCCGTCGTCGTGTGCGGAAGGACGCTAGTTCGCGAAGGTATCCTGCAGGTTCCCGTTGGCGCTCCACAGGGCAACGGAGTCGCCGCCGTTGTTGAGCACGTTGGTGGTGCCATTGTTGTAGTAGGCGTCCGAGCGGTTGGTACCCGGGCCCGTGTAGACGCGCAACTGCGCGCCGGGCGCCAGGATGTAGCCGTTGCCCACGGTGAGTTGGGTGTTGGCGGCGTCGCGGATGATGTAGCCGGAGACATCGATCGGCCGATTCGTGGTGTTTTCCAGAATCACGTGCTCACCGGTCTCGGGCTGAAGATCGTTTCCCGGCACATCGTTGATCGATCCGGCGATCCGGACTCCGGTGTTCTGTGGGAACGGCTTCTGGCCGCGCTCGTGGCGGGAGAACTGGACGGGGAAGTCCCCGGTCACGCGGTCCACGCCCAGCGCCACCATCTGGTCATAAGCCTCGGTGGAGTTCACGGTGTACACGCCAATGCCCATGCCCGCGGCCTTGACGCGAGCCACGCCGGCGGCGTCCAAGGTCCGGTAGCTCGTGCCGAAGTGGTCGGCGTAGGTTGCGATCTGCGCGAGGGTTGCGGAGTCGGGTACGGTGCCGATGAGCTGCTGGAGGGGAACATCCGGGGCGAGAGCGGCGAACCGCTGGTTGGATGCGGCGTCGAAACCCAGGACCTCGATCTGGTCGTTCTTAAGCAGGCGGTTCCAGTCGCGGTTGTTCTGCAGCGCGTCCGCCACGACCCGTTCAATGCCGGGGGAGTTGACCGGCGACTTGATCTCGATGAACACGCCGATCTTATTGTTGGCGATCTTGGCGGCATCGTTGAAGTGCGGAATCTTCTCGCCCACGAACTGGTCCGAGAAGTACGAACCCGCGTCCAGTTGCTGCAGCTCGGCCCAGGTGAACGAGGTGATCGGGTCGTTCTCGCGGCCGGGGAACACGTCTTCCACGTTGGTGGTGCGCGCGGGGGTGTCATCGTGGAAGAGGAAGGGCACGCCGTCCGCGGAGAGCTGCACGTCGATCTCGAAGTAATCCGCGTGCGAGGATCGCGCGTCCTTGAACGCCGAGACCGTGTTCTCCGGTGCGGTACCTGCCGCACCTCGGTGGCCGATGAGCAAAGGCTCGTTCGCGGACGACGCCGCCCGCGTTTCGTTCTTCGCCGCAGCCTCCGCGGTCGGGCGGGTATCGGGCTGTGCATGGGCGGGAGCAGCGAACGGCGCGAGGACCGCGACGGACAGGGCCGCGGCAGCAGTGGCCTGTGAGATGCGGTCGAACTTGTGGTGGCTTCGAGTGTTCACGGTGAACCTTTCGGTCAAGAACGTCGGGCAACTCGAGACCGGACTGGCGGAGTGTTTCCCCAGGTCCCGAGGATGTCAGCAGGACCAACGGTGCTGGAAGAAGCTGACGGCCAGGAAGCCTTGGGGTGGCCGGGACATGAAGAAGTACACCGAGTGGAGATTCCGGGGGCGCGCCCACCACCATGACATTGGCGTCCTTGTAAGTTTTCCGTTCTACCTCGCGGACCGGTCCAGGGTCACGCGCACCAGTGCGGAAGCCAGGCGCGGCAGATCCTCGCGCGACACGAGACCGGCCAAGGCATCGGGATTGTCCGGCAGGTTCAGTTTCCGTGCGCCGTCCAGGGCTTTCTTGTCGAAGAACGGTGCCATGACCGGCCACAATCCCTGAACCTCGCGGGCGAAAATTGCTGCGCCCGTGAGGCCGATTCCGGGGAACTCCTGGAGCCGTTTCAGGCTCTCCTGGGAGTCCTGCGATTCGTCACGCAACCGCCTCAGATCCCCGGTGTAACGGTCGAGGAGGAGGACCGCGCAGTCGCCGAGCATGGTGGCAGTGCGTTCGTCGTATCGGCGGTACCCGCCGCGGCCGAGTGCATCCACGCGCTGTTGCCACGTGGCGTCACGCATTTTCTCGGGAGTGCTGAATCCGCTGTTCGTCAGCTCACGGGCGGTGGCCACGGCAATCCCCGCGTTAATTCTGGTGGACAGCAGGTTGGCCAGTACCAGCAGCTGGAACAGGGATGCGGGGGTGTCCTCGAGGTTGATGCCCGCTTCCCGCGCGTACGTGCGCCCATGCTCATCCAGTAGTTCATCGACGATGTCCCGCTGGCTCATGGGTCAGACCTTCTTCCCTGGCTGGAGCACAAGAATATCCATAGGTAGCCACGTAGGGTCAGGAGCATGACGAAACGTGTTTCGCTCAGAGGGATGTTGCTGAGGCATACGCCGCTCATCATCGTGGAGGCGGTGTTCGTGGTGTCGTTCCTCGGGGACAGGTCACGGGGAGATGCTGAGAACGCGTTCCTGGCCATGGGCTTGTTCCAGGTGTCGCTAACACCCCTGGTCGTTGAAGCCATTGGGCGGACACGTATCCCCATGTACCTCCAGCTGCTTTACGCCATCCTGCTGTTCACCGGCGGATACATGGGCAGTTATCGCCGGTTCTACGATGTGTGGGAACCGTGGGACACCGTGGTCCACTTTTATTCGGGCATCATGATCGCTGTCTGGGCGGACTACATTCTTCGCTCCGTCGAGCGGAAGCATGGTTTCGTCCTGCCCCGCTGGCTACGCGCGACGGTGATTACCTCGGTCAGCGCCTTGGTCGCCATGCTGTGGGAAGTCGGAGAGTTCGCGGCGGATCAGACAACGGGGTCGCGGGCGCAGATCAACAATTACGACACCATGGTCGACATGATCACCGGGACCCTGTCCGCTCTGATCGTTGCCGTCATCCTGGCCTGGAGGGCTCCCCGGCGGCGGCCCGCTGAGGGAGAATTGACGCATAGTTCAACCCGTTAGGGACAGTCATGGACCCGATCGCACAAGCCTTCACCCGGATCAACCGAACCGACTTCCTGCCCGTAGAAACTCGTCGGTTCGCGTCCGAGGACGCTCCGCTGAGCATCGGGTACCAGCAAACCAATTCACAACCCAGCACGGTGAAAGCCATGCTCAAACTATTGGCCGTGCACCCCGGTCATCGTGTGCTGGATGTGGGTGCTGGATCCGGGTGGAGCTCGGCGCTGCTGGGGTCCCTGGTGGGTGACCAGGGCGAGGTAATCGGCGTGGAACGCATCCCCGAACTCGTCAGCACGGCGCGCGCCGCCAACGCCCAGCAGAATCAGCCGTGGGTGCACATCCGGCAAGCCACCGACGGCGAACTCGGAGCCCCGGGTGAAGCACCCTTTGACCGCATCCTCGTCTCCGCCATGGCCAACGCCCTCCCCGAGCAACTGGTGGAGCAACTGGGGGAGGGCGGCGTCATGGTCATCCCCGTGGCCGGTGAGATGCTGCGTGTGCGCCAGGGTCATCGGGGCCCCAAGATCACCCGCCACGGGAAATTCAAATTCGTACCGCTACGCGAGGACTGAACCCCGCCGGCGAACGACTGCGGGCAACTGCTTACTCGATCACGCCGCACGCCAAACGGCTTCCCGCGTCGCCGGTGGACTGAGTATCCTCGTCGGGACCAGCCGCGGCATACCGCTCAGGAATGTTGGCGTAATTGTCCGGGTCCGAGTGGATCATGAGGGCGGAACCGTTGTCGTCCATCAGGGTCTCGGTGGTGAGCCGATCCGTCTGGAACGTCAGCTTGGCCTCTCCGGACTCCATGACCAACAGGGCGGGCAGGTCACCGTCGTGCTCGGGGTGCCGCGCGTCATCGCCACCCAGGTGGCCACCCGCGGACAGGAAGGCCCCCGTCTCGGACGGGTCGTCGGTAGCGGAACTCTCCGCTTCACAAACACCGTTCGTGTGAACGTGGAATCCGTAATAGCCGGGTTCCAGACCGGACAGCTCTGCGGACACGACCATGGCCTGATCATCGTTTTCCGCGGGCGAGAACTCGACGGTGCCGAAGTCCTCGCCCTCGGTATTTTGAACATTCGCGGTTGCCAGGGGTTCGGATTCCGACGCCGCCGCGCTCGTTTCCTGCCCACCAGTTTCTTCCGAGGCCCCACCGCCCCCGTCATTGCCGCAGGCGGCCAGGGTCAAGAGTCCCGCGATGCCGAGAAAGGCCAAGCCCGTGCGGGTTAGAGAAGTTTTCTTAGCGGGGGTGGTCGCCAGGTCAGTGGCAGGGGTCGGGGAAGTCAGGTCACGCTCGTTCATGGCATCTCCTCATCGTGGGTCCGCTGGGCCGGCGCGTCCGAAAGTTGATGCCGACCGTTCTACGGTGTGGCATTTCCACGGTACACATGACGTGGCTCACATGTGAACGCAGAGGCGGTACGTCACGGTGTATTACGCCTAGTTAAAGGCACTTTTCCGCACGCAGGGAAAGCGTTAGCCTCAGCAAGATCCTTAACCGAATCGTGACCGCCAACGGGCCGTTATTTGCATATGCTAATTCGTACCAGGGCAGTAGAGGGCCGCCGTTGGCTGCGGTGGACCACGTGCCACAGGACTACTCGCCAAGCGAGGGCTCATCATGGCTACACCCACCCCCACCCCCCAGAATCTTCCCGAGCCAGGCTCGGTCGAGTACGCCGACCTGGCCCAAACAGGCAGTGCTCCGCCACTTCCCTCAGAGCCCGGTGCGAGGCTGGCTCCCGTCGAACCGGACACCGCCGAAGAACCCGACGCATTGGCGGATCCGCCGCGCGAACCCACGCGGGAGCGGGCGTCGTCGGCGAAGAAACCGAGCCATCCGCTTGCAAGTCCTCCCGCCGGATTCCCGTGGTGGCCGCCGCGACCGGTGCCGTTGCCGGGCATCGACTCGGGTCTGGGGCTGAAAAAGTTCCGTGATCGGCTACCGCAACCCGCCATCATCCGAGCGTGGCGCCGGCCGGAGGACAGTCCCATTCGCGTTCGTGCCGAACTCGCGCCCGTGAGATTCCACGCTGATATCCCGCCCGCCCAAGCATGGACGTACGAGGGTGGCTTGCCCGGGCCTACGATCGAGGTGCAGCGGGGCCGTTCCGTGCGCATCGATTGGGAGAACGGGCTGGAACGGGACGGCCACGCGTTGCCCCTGCCGTACGACGTCGTTCGCGTGCCCGAATTGCCCCCGTTGCCTCCCGGGCAGCCCGGGGTGAACGCGGACTTCCGCGCGGCTGTGCTTCCGGGTGGGCGGGCCACGGACAAGGGGCCCGGCGAGGACTCGTACCCGCGGTTGGGCCACACCGCCGAACTCACCGCTGCCACGGTGGTGCACCTGCACGGGGCCTTGACCAACGGGCACAATGACGGTTGGGCGCACAATGTTGCGTTGCCCGGTGGCGTCACACGCTGCACTTACCCGAACCGGCAAGAGTCCACCACGCTCTGGTACCACGATCACGCGATGGCCGTGACGCGGTTCAACGTCTTTGCGGGCCTCTCCGGTTTCTACATCATTCGTGACGGCCAGGAAGCGAGGCTGCGGTTGCCGTCTGGCGATCGGGAACTATTCCTGGGCGTCGCCGATCGCAACCTGGAATCAGCACCGAATGCCCCGGCCGGGACCATGAAGTTCACCGGCCGAGCCCTGTACAAACAGGCCGGGTTCACCGGATCCACCGGAATCAAGGGCGAGATTCCCGTGACGGCACCGTTCACCATGGTCAACGGCAGAATCTGGCCCACCAAGGACGTGGACGCGTGCTGGTACCGGCTGCGGTTGCTCAACGGCTCGAGCTCCAGGATCCACCGGTTTTCGCTCCACGACACCACTGATGAGAAATTCACCCCGGGAACGGCTGTTCCCAGTACGGACCCGGCCTTCGGCGCTCGCCGCAAGAGCAACGCCCTGGTGGTGATCGGGACGGATGGCGGTTTGTTGCCGGCCCCGTTCACACCGGAGGACGGGATCATCGAGATGGGCCCGGGTGAACGAGTGGATGTGCTCGTGGATTTCTCGGCGTTCCGGGGCCGCACTCTTGAGCTGCGCAATGAGAACGGTACGGCCCTCAATGCCCAGCCGGGCCAAGTGGAGGCCAGCGTCATGCAGTTCCGGGTGGACGACCGCCGGGTGTTCGACCGCTTCACGCTCCCGGCCGTGCTCAACGGCGACTATGTACGGTATCGCCACACGGATGACGGCAAGTTAATCATCGGAGCCGAGGTGATCGACCATCACGGGCACGCGTGGGTTGCGGTGGTACCTCCCGGCATCAGGGGTTCCGTGCACCCGGAAATGTGGGAGCTGAGACAACTCGAGGAGGGTGAGGACCCCGGCGCCACGGATGTGATCCGGTTGACTCGCGCGGACGGTCAAGTGCTGACGTTCAAACCCGCGGCCAAGTTGTTCGACGATACGTTGACCATCAGGTTCTCGGAGGGCGACTGGGTCGTGTGGAACATCGTGCACCTGGGCGGTCCTGCGCACCCGATGCACATCCACATGACCGAGTTTCAGATGATCAACCGGTGGCAGTGGCCGCTCGGACCGGGCGGGGCGCTGCCGGGCTTCGATCCGGTGACGGCTTCCACACCCGACCCGTTGCCGGTGCCGGGGTCAGGGCGGCCGATAACGCCGCAGACCGCGGGCATGAAGGACACGTGGGTTGTGCAGCCGGGAGAGTGGGTGCAGGTCCTGGGAGACTTCACCGGGGCCACGGGCAGTTTCATGTACCACTGCCACATCCTGGACCATGAGGACCACACCATGATGCGGCCCTTCACGGTCCTGCCCAAGGGCGTCATGGCCTTCCACGATGTGCATGGTGGTGGCCATCACTAGGGCCACTGTTCAGGAGGGCGGTGCACGCTTACGATGTCACCAACAATCAGTGGGCTGCTTACTCGATGTGGTGAGGCCGGTTTTCAGCCTCACCACATCGACCGATAAAAGGGGCATTCATGCCTGATACCCAGCAAGCGGATCGACAAGATCTCACCGTGGACGTCGTGGTCATCGGTGGCGGAGCGGTGGGCGAGAACGCGGCCCAATACGCGATCGAAGGCAGCGACCTCACCGCCGTGATCGTGGAGGGCCACCTGCTGGGTGGTGAATGTTCGTACTACGCGTGCATGCCCAGCAAAGCCCTGCTGCGCCCCCTGGACGTGGCCGGGACCTCCGCGGACGTCGACGGCGTGTCACCCGCGCGTCTGGACCACGGCGGGATGCTTCAGCGCCGCGACGCGTTCGTGTCGCACTACGACGACTCCTCACAGGTCGAGTGGGCGGAATCCACCGGGATCCAAGTGCTCCGCGGCCACGCTCACCTCACGGGGGAGCGTACCGTCAGGGTCGATGACGACGCCGCTTCGCGCACCATCACCGCGCGGCACGCCGTGATCCTGGCGACCGGCAGCGAACCCTCGGTGCCGGCGGAGTTCGAGGGTGCGCACGTATGGACCTCCGCCGATGCGACCGGGGTGGTTGAAGTTCCCGAACGGTTGGTGATCGTGGGCGGAGGGGTAGTTGCCTGCGAGGCGGCCACGTGGCTGGCCGGTCTCGGAGCACACGTCACGCTGCTGGTACGTGGTTCCGCTCTGTTGACCGGCAACGAACCGTTCGCGGGACACAGTGTCCTGGACGGCATGAAGACCCACGGCGTGGACGTGATGTTCAACACCTCCGTGACCGCATGCCGCCGGGACAACCCGGAGCACACCGGCCTGGGGAAGATCCACGGCGGAGCCGTGCACCTGGAAACCACGTCGGGCGAGCTGGACGTGGACGAGGTGCTGGCAGCGACCGGGCGCGCTCCACGCTTGGACGACCTGGGCCTGGATGCCGTAGGCCTCACCCCGGAGAACATTATTGACCGCGACCTCCCGTCCTGGCTGCACGCCGTGGGTGATGCGAGCGGCGATGTGCCCCTGACCCACTGGGGCAAATACCGGGCACGCGTGCTGGGTGCCCGAATCCGGGCGGTGGCCACGGGTGACCCGGAACCCTTCGAGGTTCAGAGTCCGCCCGTTCCCCAGGTCATTTTCACCGAACCGCAGGTGGCACAGGTGGGTCTCACCCAGGTGGCGGCGGATGAGCAGGGCATCGACGTGGTCACGGCCCAGGTTGCCTACAACGCCGTGGCGGGGTCCGCACTGCTGCGCAATGACGTTCCCGGACAGGCCAAGATCGTGGTGGACCGCGAGAGCCGTTGTCTGGTGGGCGCCACGTTCGTAGGTCCGGAGGCCGGTGAACAACTGCATGCCGCTACGGTGGCCATCACCGGCCGAATCCCCGTGCCTGTGCTGCGCCACGCGGTTCCCAGCTACCCCACGGTGTCCGAACTCTGGTTGCGGTTGCTCGAAAGTCTTCCCGAGGAGATGCGCCGCCCCCGGGACTGACCAGGATCGTTACGTATTGATCGCCACTTCGTCGGTGATCGAGCACCCCGGTCGCCGGTCATGGGGCCGCACTGAGTGCGTCCGACGCCGAGACCTCGCCACGAAGGCCACACCAGCGGCAAAATGTGCGGCCACCGTGGCCTCTGTCGTGCCTACCATGGGGTATGACCGTACGAATGCATACGATTGCGACCGCCGTTCCGGATACCCAAATGCATCAACCGGGCGCCGCACAGATGTTCGCTGAACAACCGGCCATGACCCGGCTGGGATCACGGCTGGTCCGCTCGGCTTTCGCGGGTTCCGGGGTGGCCACTCGCCGCACGGTCCTGCCGGAACTCGGTGTGGCCGCCTCGTTGGACCGCGACGAAGCCAATGTCGATGCCGCATCGGGGCCCTTCGTGGATCCCGAGTCGGGGCACCTGCTCTCACCGGGAACCCAGACCCGCAACCAGCTCTACACCGAGCACGCGCAGCGTTTGTTCGTGCGCGCTGCGCGCACGGCCATCGCCCAGGCCGCGCCCACCGTGGCCCCTGAGGACATCACGCACGTGATCACCGTGTCCTGCACCGGGTTCTTCGCGCCGGGCCCCGACGTGCGCGTGGTCAAGGATCTGGGGCTGCCGGCGGACGTGTCCCGGATGCATCTGGGTTTCATGGGGTGCAATGCCGCGTTCCCCGCCCTGCGTGCCGCCTACACTGCGTGCCTCGCGGATCCGAACGCCGTGGTGTTGGTCGTGTGCGTGGAACTGTGCACCCTGCACCTGCACGTGCGCAACGACCCGGACACCATCATGGGTAATGCCTTGTTCGGGGACGGCGCCGCAGCCACCGTAATCACCGCTCGAGAGACCACCGGCTCGTCGGCAGAACCAGCACTGGAGTTGCTGGACTTCGAAACGACCCTGGCACCGGTGGGTGAAGATGAACTCGCGTGGAGCGTGGGGGACCAAGGGTTCGAACTGATCTTGGGAACCTATGTCCCTCGCATCATTGACGATCACGTCACGGACGCCCTGACTCCATTACTGACCCGGGCACAGCTGAACCCCGCGGACATCCCGCTGTGGGCTGTGCACCCCGGCGGGCGGGGCATTCTGGACAAGGTGCAATCCCGTCTGGCGCTCACGGAGGAGCAAATGGAGCCGTCCCGTGCGGTGCTGGCCGACGCCGGGAACATGAGCAGCGTGACCATCCTCTTCGTCCTGGACAGGATCCGACACTCGAACGCCCGCGGTTTGCTGGGCGCAATGGCCTTCGGACCCGGACTCAGCATCGAGAGCGCCTTGCTGCGCGCCGCGGGCGCCGAGGCGACGGGTCAATGAAAGACCCGCTCCTGCGCCGTCGAAGTACCCATGAGCCGGAGTTGATGGACGATCCGAACTGCGATCCGGTCGCGTTGAATGCGACGTATCGCCTGTTCGGGGTGATCAACCCGTTGGTCACGTCGTGGCGGCCTCTGTACCGCCAGTGGATCCGCCCGGTCCTGCGGGCTGCCGCGCGAGAAGGCCGGACGGCCACCCTGCTGGACGTGGGTAGCGGGGGCGGTGACGTGGCTCGGAGCCTGTCCCGGTGGGCCCGCCGTGACGGGCTCCCTCTGGCCGTGACCGCGATCGATCCGGATCTGAGGGCCCATGCGTGGGCGGTAGCCCACGACAACGGCGCCGGGGTGGATTACCGAGCGGAGTACAGCAATGCGTTGGTGGCTGCGGGGGAACGGTTCGACGCCGTGGTCTCCAACCATGTCCTCCACCACTTATCGCAGCGCGAACTGACGGAACTGCTCACCGACACCTCCGCACTGACCCGCTGCGTGGCGGTCCACAACGACCTGCGGCGCAGCCGACTGGCCTGGTTGCTGTACTGGGTGGGTACGCTCCCTTTGCTTCGCACGCGGACGCTCGCCCGGTTCGACGGTCTCTTGTCGATTCGTCGCAGCTATCGCCGGGGTGAACTGGCCGCTGTCGTACCCCCGGGGTGGAGCGTGCGTCGGCAGCGGTTCTTCCGATTACTTGCGGTGTTCCCAGCTCACGCAGAACCCGGCCGCACGTCGTCGTCCCAGCCCTCCTGCGGAACATTGCACGTCTCGCGAAAAACGAACTGGGAGGGGCGCTTGCGTTCCCTGCTGGACCAGTCGATGGCCGGGCGGTGGGTTCGCTCGGGGAGGTAACCCAGCCGGTACACGGCCATGAGTTCCAGCTCATCCGGAACATGCAGCATATCCACGATGCGCTGCCACTGATGCGGGGCCTCCATGGGGAATGAGACGAACTGGATGCCCATGCCCAACTCCACCGTGGTCAACCACAAGTTCTCCATTGCCGCGCCCATGCTGAAAACCGAGTAGAAACCGGAGAGCTCATCCGGGCGATACTCGCCTCGCTCGAGCATGACGCCCAACAGCAGGGGTGAGCCCGCCACCAGCTTGCGATTCTCCTGGCCCAGGGTCTGCGGCACGCGCAGCTTGTTCATCAGGTTCTGCCCGGACGGGGTGAAGGCCCGGGAGGTGAAGGGCCGCAGCAGAGCCGGCAACTTGTCGAAGAGCATGCCGCTGCGCAGGGTGTCCATTTCCTTCTGGCTGAACCTGAAGTACTTCTTGTACCTGTTGAAGAAGGTGCCGGAGCTCATCACTTCGGCCATGCTTTCGCCGCTGATGGTCGCCACCGTCTCGATGGTGTCCCGGTCCTCAATGAGCACGAACCGCCAGGGTTGGCTGTTGAACTGGGAGGGCGCGGCCGCCGCGGCGCGAATCAGGGTCTGCTGATGCTCGGGGCTGACCGGATCCGGCCGAAAGGGGCCATTGGTGGTGCGCCGGTTGAACACGGCATCGAGAAACTCCATGGATCACCTCCGGGCCAGTACAAGACCGGCCGCATAGCAGGGGGCCGCCAACAGCGCGTCACGGGTATGACGCCGGAGCGGGCGCGCCCCGTGATGTTGCAGCAGGAACAGGGGAGCCGCAGCCGGAGCCAACGCAAGCGCCGCGGGCGAGCGCCGGGTAGCGCACGCGAAGAATGCGGCAGCCGTGGTGGTCGCGGTCAGGATGTACAGGCCGTGATGAACCCACCGAAAGTTGGACGTGTCGACCCACTGCTTGGCCACCGAAATCCCCAAGGAACAATTCGCGGCATAGGCTCCCGCGGCAGCGGTGATCAGAGTGCGGGGTAGATTCATGTCCCTCCACGTTGACGGTGTTCGTGCCCAGGGCTCATCGTGTCAGTTTCCTGGGCGAGGGTCCACATTCTGATCCTCGCCGGCCAGCGTGACGGGCGGCAGGAAGGTGGCATCGGGCGTGCGTACCCACCAGTCACCGGTTTCGTTCCGTTCGGTACGGGTGGTGAACCGGTACCGGAACAGCCGAGCGCGTATGTATCGGGGCGGGGCGTCGGGGAACGGATTGCGGCGCAGCAGTTTCAGCGTGGCTCGATCACCTCTCAGCAGCCGGTTGACGAGACCGGGGAACCAGGAGCGTGCATAGGCGGGGGAAAGCGCGGCGAACCACATCAACCAGTCCAGTCGTAGATGGTAGGGCGCGAACTGCGCCGGGCGGCGGTGTACGTTCCCGGGCTTACCTTTGAACTCGTACTCCTGCCACATCGTGCCGGGGCCGGGTTGTGGGTCGTGGGTCCCTTCGACCACGACCTCCCACCGGACCCGGGTCACCGAGCCGAAGGCCCCGTAGGCATTGACCAGGTGCAGCCGGTCGAAAGAGGCGTTCATTGCCTGACCGCGGGAGAGCAGGTTCTTGGCCGGCCACCAGGACAGAATGACCACCAGGACGGTCACGGCGGCCACGAGCGCGACCCACCACGCTGGCCCGGTGGCGTCCGATGCCGCGGGCAGCGGCAACAACCACTGCCAGAAGGTATCGGGGAGCACGGAGAGCCCCAGGACGATGGCCATCCAGTTCAACCACGAGAAGTTTCCGCTGATCACGAGCCACAGCTGGGTGACGATCATGATCCCCGCAGCGATCCCAGCCACCGGCTGGGGCAAGAACAACCCGAACGGGACGATCAATTGGGTGAAGTGGTTACCAGCGACCTCCACCTTGTGCAGCGGGGCGGGCAGCCGGTGAAAGTACCAGCTCAATGGCCCCGGCATGGGTTGTGTTTCGTGGTGATAGTTCAGGCAGGTCAGGTCTCGCCAGCACATGTCGCCGCGCATTTTGATGAGCCCGGCCCCGAACTCGAGCCGGAAGAGCACCCAGCGCAGCAGGATCAACACGAGGAGCGGGGCAGCGGTAGCCGCGTTCCCCAGGAAAATGGCCAGGAACCCCACCTCCAGCAGCAGCGATTCCCACCCGAAGGCATACCAGGTCTGACCCACGTTGACGATTGACTGATACAGCAGCCACAGCACGAGCCACACGGCCATGGCGCCCGGCAGGGGGAGCACGTCAGTGACGCCGACCAGCGATAGAGCGGCCAGCAGGGCGCCAAAGCCTGCGATCAAGGCGAAGAAACGGTCCGAGTAATACCAGTGGAAAATGCTCGGGGAGCGTCGGAACGGTACGCGGGCGGTGAAGCGGGGGATCGGCAGCATGCCGTTGGTGCCGAGCAATGGACGGAATTGATTGAGGGCCACCAGGAACGCAGTGAGGTATACGGCTGCCAGTGCCCGCATGAAAAGCAACCGCGCAAACCAGTAGTCGTCCGCAAAGAACCACTCCACGTGGCCAGCCTACCCCCGGGCGGTGTTCCAAATGGCCCCGCTGTGATGGGATGGGAGTATGACTACGGCCATCGTCGTCGGCAGCGGACCCAACGGCCTGGCGGGCGCGATCACACTCGCCCGGGCCGGCATGGAGGTGACCGTCCTGGAGGCCGCCGGGACCATTGGCGGCGGCACCCGCACGAGCGAGCTCACCGTTCCCGGGCTGCTGCACGATCACTGCTCCGCGTTCCACCCGATGGGCCTGGCAGCCCCATTTTTCACCAGCCTCGACCTGGGGGCGCACGGGGTGCAGTGGCGCTGGGCGCCGGTTGAGGCGGCGCACCCCCTCGACGACGGTAGCGCGGGTGTGCTGCACCGTTCACTTGAGGCGACCTGCGCCGGGCTGGGTGCGGACGGGTCCGCGTGGCGGCGTGTGTTCGAGCCCCTTGTCGAGCACCTGGACGAGTTGTTCGAGGACCTCATGCGTCCGATACTGCATGTACCCGCGCATCCGGTGTCTCTGGCGCGCTTCGGGGCCCGTGCCGGGTTGTCGGCCACCGCACTCGGGCGTGCTTTCCGCACGCCTGAGGCTCGGGCACTGTTCACCGGGGCAGCCGCGCATGCCATTCATCCGCTCACCCGGCCCGCGACCTCTGCTATTGGGCTCATGCTGTTGGCCGCCGGACACCGGGTCGGCTGGCCGGTCCCGGAGGGCGGCTCGGCCGTCATCACAGCGGCCCTCGCGCAGATCCTCGTCGAGCACGGCGGCCGGATCGAGACCGGAGTGCGCGTGCGTTCACTGTCTGAGCTGCCGCCCACGGATCTGATACTGCTCGACGTGGCGCCCGACGTCGCCATCGCGCTGGCCGGCGATGCATTGCCGACACGGGTGCACCGCGCTTACCAGCGTTTCCGACGCGCCCCCGGCGCCTTCAAGCTCGACCTCGCCGTGGAGGGCGGCCTGCCCTGGGCCAACACGGACTGCAATCGCGCCGGCACGGTGCACGTCGGTGGTGCCGCAGCCCAGGTGGTTGCCGCCGAACGTGAGGTGTATGCCGGTCGGATGCCGGAGCAGCCTTTCATGCTCGTCGGGCAGCAGTACCTGGCGGATCCGACCCGATCGAGGGGCAACGTGCACCCGGTCTGGGCCTACGCCCACGTACCCTTCGGTTACGCGGGTGACGTGACGGAGGCAATGCTCGCCCAGCTCGAACGTTTCGCCCCGGGCGCCCGGGAACGCATTGTGGCCACCGTGGCGACCACGCCGACGCAGTGGGAGAGCTACAATCCAAACTTCGTCGGCGGTGACATCATCACGGGCGCGAATTCGCCGCGTCAGTTACTCGCCCGGCCTCGGCCTGCCCTGAACCCCTACGCCACCGGCATCGCGGGAGTGTATCTGTGCTCTGCGGCAACGCCCCCCGGCGGGGGCGTGCACGGCATGTGCGGGTACAACGCGGCGACCATTGCGCTGGCGGACTTGCGTACCGGTGGGCCTGCAAAGGCGTACTGATCAGCCAGCCCACCACCCTTACCGGGGATAGGTGGGTCTTGGGGCCATGGTAAGGTTCTGCACTACTTCGAGGCCGGCCCAGCGCTCAAAGTGAAATCCGTTATCCGTATGGTCCGGTCGAGGCTGATGAAGCCCCTCGTTGCCCTGACCATCCTGCCTCATCCCTCAGGGGCGGCCTCGCTCATTGCGCAGATCTGGAAACTCGCGCCCTCCGGGTCGGCAACAGTGGCAATGCGCCCGAACGGTGAATTCACGGGGCCGTCCAGCAGGCTCCCGCCCAATTCCCGGACCCTGTCGACGGCGGCATCGCATTCCGCCACACCCAGGTAAATGCGCCACCCGGTGGCCGTCTCCGGCATTACCCCCCTCGCATCCCCTATTCCCCAGCTTGCATCCTCACCTTGGCCGTTGGTCACGTAGCGGAAGTCGTCATTTTCCATGGGCTCGCTCAGCGGGATGAGGTCGGCGTCGAACACGGCGGTGTAGAAGGCAGCGGCGTCGTCAAAGCGTTGCGTCATCAACTCGAACCACACGGGGGATCCGGGGGATCCGGTGAACTCGTAGCCCTCGAGCTCCAAGGCCTGCCATAGCCCGATAACGGCGCCCGTTGGGTCGAGAACCACGGCCATCCGACCGGAGTCGCCGACGTCGTACGCGGATGTCACCACGGTGCCGCCGGCGGCCGTGACCTTTGCCAGGCGGGCGTCGGCGTTGTCGACGGCGAGGAAGACTCCCCACTCGGAGGGGATGTCTTCGCCCTGCGGGCACGTCATACCGGAGACATCCATAACGCCTCCCACCAGGGCGCCGTTGTTGCGGATCAGATTGTAATGGTGGAAGTCCTCGCCGAGGTCCTCGAACGTCCAGCCGAACAGGCCGGCGTAGAAAGTCTTTGCGGCGTCGAGGTCGTGGATGCCGAGGTCGAGCCAGGTGCTGGTACCGGTGGTCCGGGTCATGATTCCTCCTGGGGTCCGTGGGCCTCGTGGCCGATCGGTAACTTCACCCTACGGATGTGGGCCAGGAGAACTTTGTCCGATCCTGCGCAGCTGTGCCCGCGGGAGATCGCGCGGCAGTGCCCGCGAGGCACGGTCAGGGCGGACACAAGCTGGGGAGCGCCGCCAGTAACGGAACCCGGCGCGCTGCTCCCTGCGGTCCGAAACGCAGCGTGACCTCGCACGCGCCGGTGATGGGATGCGGGTGCGCCGCGACCACGGGGGCCGCGGGCACCAACTGTTCCAGCGGATCGGCCTGCGCTGCCACCGCGAACCCCAACAGGTACGGCGCCCCCTCGCACAGCGGCAGCCGCACCCGGGTGGCCCCGGAAACCAACGCCCCGGCATGGGGTAGCCCGATGGGCACGGGAAGTGGGAACCAGCCCACCCATATCAACGCTTCCCCTCGTGGGGCGAAAGGTATGGGGATCTCGAGCCGCACGGTCGCCGTGCCAGGGCCCGGAGCCGGCACCATGAACGGACGGGGTTGCCGGTCACCTATCACGTCCGCCAGGTGCCGCAACTGTCCCGGTGTGATCCCCACGGCACTACGGAAGCGCCGGCTGAAGCTCGACAGGGAGTCGAAGCCCACCGCGGTGGCGATGTCGATTACGGGATCCCGATCCGACAGCAGCAGACGCTTCGCAGCATCGATCCGCAGCGCGGTGAGGTACTGGCCGGGCCCGATACCCACGTGTGCGCTGAACACCCGGGAGAAGTGGAAGGGACTGTACCCGGCGTGAGCCGCGAGATCGCCGACGTTGAGGGTGGGCGCCTGAGCGGCCGCGAGGTCGAAGACCGATGTCCACTGCTCCACCGTCAGACCAGTGGTGATGCGGGTCATGGTCCCAATTGTAGGAGGCCGCACCGACATGGTGTTCCCTCCAACCAAACGGGGGAGCAGCGACATGTCAGATCGAAGCAGTACTGGACACGGCCCCAAACGGCGGCAGCGGGCGGGAGTGAGCCCTCGTGCATAGGATCGGTACCCGGAGGATCAACAGTAGCCACGCAGGACGGCAACGCAGCTGAGCTTCCCCTGTCACCCCGCAACCCGCAAGGTCACCCGGGAACCCGCGCGGCAGGGGTGAACACGGCAACCCCGCCGGTCCATGCCCCGTCGTCTTCGGGGCTTACGGTCTTGACCGGTTCCCGGGCGCTGGAGCCCGGGAACCGGTCGCGGTCATTGGTGGATCGACTCTTCCTCGCGCTCGTGGGGTGATTGATCACGGTCCGGATCTGCCGCGGTCTCGCGGCCGTGGTCCCCGGACATGCTCGAGAGACTGTTCGACGGCGTTGCCTCGTCCCGCCATCGCAACAGCGCACCCACACCCTCCGGCAGACTCACGTACTCCTCACCCAGGGTGGAGATCTCGGCATCGGTTGCAAGAGCCTGCCGGGCGAGTTCTTCAGCGTTGTCCGGCTCGCCACCGATCGTCAGGATGAGCTCTGACACCTGACCGCGCTGCAAGGCCCCGGCGACCTCGGCCGCGCCGGCCACGGATTCGCCACCGCGACTCTGGTTCTCGGTGAACGTATCCGCCAGTTGCCGTTGCCGCTCCGCGATGAACCCTTCGGTCACGCGGGCCAATTCTTCGCGGAACGATGCACGATCAAGGCTCTGCCCGCGCGTGCCTCCCGGGACCTCCTTCAAGATGGCCAGCGCCTCCTTGCCGAGTTCGTCCTTCAACAACGACTGCGCCCGGACGTCACCGGTCAACAACAGCATGTCCAGTTGGCGCTCCCGGACAATTGAGTCGACCTTTGCGGCCACCGCCTCCGCATTGCGTTCCCAAGAATCTTCCACGCGAGCTTCCTGGTTACTGGAGCGCCAACCATGTTGGGAACCACCGCCCACGCTGGTTTTGTGCAGTTCATCGTGGCCCCCGTCCACGGAGGCGTCCTCACCCAAACCGTTGTCATTCTTAGTAATCTTGGGATTTTCGGGAGCGCGGAGATGCAGATCCGCGCCGGAACGGTCTACCTCCACGAGCAATTGCCGAACAGCCTGCGGAATCAGCTGCAGCAGAGGTACCAGGACCGGCTCAGCGCCCCAGTGGGCAGAATCCTCGCGCGGGGGCGCCGGTAACACTCGGTCGACCAGAATGGCTGATCCGGTCGCCAGAATGGCGCGGCCATGCCGCCCGCCCACGGGTGAGGGCTCCAAAAGCGTGGTCTCGATCTCCTCGAGGATCTCGTCCGGGGCACCGTCCTCTGCAAGTTTCGAACGGAAATGTCCCCATCGGGTGGACAGCCCCGAAGCGGAGCTGGGATCGGTTCGAGTGGAGTCGATGTAGATCGACAGGAACGGTCCATCGGTCTCGAGCACGGGCATGAGCCAAGACAGGTTCACGGTGACCTCCTGGTTACTTGTCGGGCGACAGGACGCCACAGTGTGGCGCCGTGGTGCAGCTCACTGTTCCATGCAAATCGACCGGGGACAAGGGACTACCCCTGACGGTTGAGTACCGAAAATTTGGAGGTTCCATGAGAATGCGGGCTGCGACACTGTCAGTCCCAGTTCATGTCCCACACGGGATCCGCGTACCGGTTCCGCAGGAATTCGCCGACCACCGCGGCGCCCAGATCCTCCGGATCCGGGGCAACCACCCGGCCTCCGGCACGTTGGGCCATGGCCTGCACGAAGCGCACCAGGCCCGGGTCATCACCGAGCCTGAAGAACGTGATCTCAGCACCCTGCCGGGTAACCTTGTCCAGTTCGGTCACCGTGGTCATGAGGGTTTGGCGATCCGGAGGATACGAGAACCACGCCTCGCCATGGGTCATCAAGTGGGCGGTGGGTTCTCCGTCGGTCACCACCAGTAGCACCGGTTGCATGTTGGGGTGCTGACGAAAGAATCGGCCGGCGAGCAGGAGACCGTGGTGCAGATTGGTGCCTTGTTCGTGCCATGCGGGCAGCGAGGTCAACTCACCGATGTCCATCCGCTGGGCGTACCGACCGAAGGTGATCAGCTCCAGCCGATCACCCCGGAACCGGGTGGAGAGCAAATGATGCAGTGCCAGTGCGGTGCGTTTCATGGGCACCCAGCGGTTGTTGAGTGCCATGGAGAACGAGGTGTCCACGAGCAGCACCACGGCCGCCTGCGTGCGCGCCTCGGTCTCACGCACCTCGATGTCCTGCACGTGGATGCGCAGCCCCTCCATCGGGTCCTGCCCGGCCGCCGCGGTGCGGCCGATTGCGTTGGTGACGGTGCGCGTGACATCCCACGGTTCCACGTCCCCGAATTCCCAGGCTCGGCTGGACCCGGTCTGTTCACCCGCCGCTCCGGCCAGACGGGTGTCCCGGCGACCCTGGCGACCGGAAATCCGCCCGGCGGCGTCGCGCAACAGGGACTGACCGAGTTTGCGCATGGCGCGCGGGGACAACTTCAGGTCCCCGTCCGTGCCGCGGCGAAGGTAGCCGCTGTCCTGCATCGCCTTCTCCAGTTCGGCCAGGGTGCGCGCCGAGACCGCGGCGTCGTCGCCGAGCTGGCGCGAGAGCGCCTCGATGTCCAGGTCCGACAGCGTGGACCCCGAATAGGACTGCGAGAGCTGTTCGGCCAGGGAATCGAGATCCGCCAGGTCTTGGAGCACCCCGGTGCCGTCGCCCAGCCCCAGACCCTGATCGCCGTCGAACTGCTCGGAACCCGTCCAGTCCTCTCCGGGGCGCAGGGCCTGCAGGGACGCGTCCAGGCGATCCAGCTGGGACATCAACTCGGGCGAGCCGAAGGCCTGCGCGGACAGCGCCATCAACTCGTCGCGTTGCTCCTGGGTCATGGAGCGCATCATGCGCTGGGCGGCGGCCGAGCGTTGGGCGAGCGCGTCGATCAGCTCGTCCACGTCCTGTGGGTTCTCGGGGAACTGGTCCCCGTGCTTGGCCATGAACTCTTCGAAGTCTTCCGGCGTGTCCTCGCCGCGCGCGTGCTTGTCCAGCAGATCGTTGAGGTCGCTCAACATCTCCGCCACGGCCTGTCGGTCCTCGTCGGTCGCGTTCTCCAAGGCCTGCTTCATGCCCGCAAAACGCTGGTCGAGCATTTCGCGGCCCAGTAGATCCTTGATTTGCTCGTAGTGCTGCCGGGCGGTGTCGGACTGCCAGTCGTAGTCGGCGAGTTCGGTCACGGCAGCGGCGGGTGAGGTGGGCAGGCTGTCCAATTGCATTTCGCGGAACTGCCGGTCCAGGGGATCCATGCGAGCGTCTCGCAGGAACTGGTTGCGTTCCTCGCGCAGCGCCTTCTCCAGCAGCTCCTTGACCTCCTGGATCGTGCCGTCCAAGCGATGCTTGCTCAGCAGATCACGACGTCGCTGGTGCACCTTGCGCGCCAGGTCGTCCAGTCCGCGCTGGTTGCGTCCGCCCCGGCGCAGGAACTCTCGCATTGCTTGTTCCGGGGAGTACCCGGACATGACGTCCTCGGCCACGGCGTCGAGCGCTTCGGCGAGATCGACGGGTGGTGCCAAGGGATCGGGGCCCCCGGCGTAGCGGCCGTACCGGGAGGACCTGTGGCGGTTACGCATGATGGCCTCTATCCGTAGACGGTTTCCCCGTCACCGGTTTCCTTGGAGAGCTGCCGGACCAGGAACAACCCTTCGAGGGCCAACTCGATGGCGGTGGCACGGTGACCGGGGGTGTCCCCGCCCACCTGGGATGCGACCTGGTCGTACAGGTCGCTGTCCTCCAGTTCGGGCAGGGCGTCCAGGAACTCCTGGGCGGTGACCTGTTCACCTGTGGTAATGGTGCGCTGGCCGTCGAAAGCCTCCACGAGCGGACCGAAATCCAACCCTCGGAAATGGTCCCGAACGGCGTCTGCGGTCGCGGTGCGCAGCAGGTGCCCCAGGATCTCGTCCTCGCGACCTTCTTCTCCGGACTCGAACTCGATCTTGCCGCCCAGCACGTCCACGGCACTGTCCACGTCCACGAGGCGCGCCACGGCGTCCTCACCGGAGCGCACCGTGGCGCGATGTCTTGCCGCGGCGGCAATGGTTTCCGCGCCGGCGATCGCGAAACGCGCTGAGACGCCCGAGGCCTGGTTGACCGCATTCGACTCGCGTAGCGCGCGCGTGAAGCGAGCCAGGATTTCCAGGATCACCTCCGGGACCTCGGCCGTCAGATGGGCCTCCTGGCGAATCACGGCCATCTCGTCCGCAAGTTCCAGGGGATAGTGGGTGCGGATCTCGGCCCCGAAACGGTCCTTGAGCGGGGTGATGATCCGACCGCGGTTCGTGTAGTCCTCCGGGTTGGCGGAGGCGACGACCAGGACGTCCAGGGGCAGGCGCAGCACGTAGCCGCGGATCTGGATGTCACGCTCCTCCATGACGTTGAGCAGTGCGACCTGGATGCGTTCAGCCAGGTCAGGAAGTTCATTCAGCGCCACGATGCCCCGATTGGCGCGGGGGACCAGGCCGAAGTGGATGGTTTCGGGGTCACCCAGTCGGCGACCCTCGGCCACGCGCATGGGGTCCACGTCGCCGATCAGGTCGGCCACGGAGGTGTCCGGGGTGGACAGCTTCTCCACGTACCGATCGGTGCGGTGCCGCCAGACGACGGGAAGGGCATCACCCTCAAGGGCTGCGCGGGTCACGGATTCAGCGGTGATGGGATCGTACGGATGCTCGTTGAGCTCTGACCCCTCGATCACCGGGCTCCACTCATCGAGCAATCCGGGCAGGGTGCGCAGTAGACGGGTCTTACCCTGGCCTCGCTCACCCAACAGCACGATGTCATGACCGGCAATCAGGGCTCGCTCGAGCTGCGGGATGACCGTGCGGTCAAAGCCGTGCAGGCCCGACCACGGATTCTCCCCGGCCGCCAGCGCGGCCAGGAGGTTGTCGCGAATTTCTTCGCGCAGGGTTTTCAGGACGTGACCTGCGGCGCGCAAGTCACCTACGGTGCGGATCTCAGGCTGAACGCTCACGCAAGCCACGCTACGCCCGGGGGCGGACGGCGTCGACCCCTGAAAAGGGTGATGACGTCGCGTGACGGTCGTGGAACCGGCGGGCCGTGACGGGAAGGTTTCGGCCACCTAGGCTGGGCGATGTGAGTCCCGAAACCACCACACTGCTCCTGGTCCGACATGGCCAGACACCCACCACCGGGCACGTCCTGCCCGGCCGCACTCCGGGGTTGCACCTGTCCGACACCGGACGCGAGCAGGCGACGCGCGTGGCGACGCGACTGACCGACCTGGCGTTGACCGCGCTGTACTCATCCCCGTTGGAACGCACACGGGAGACCGCGCAGGCAACTGCGGACGCGACCGGTCTGCCGGTGCTGGAGGAGCATGGGCTGCTGGAACTGGACGTCGGGGACTGGGCAGGTGAGAACCTGGCCGACCTGGCACGCATGCCCGAATGGCAGACCGTGCAACACGAGCCCGCGAGCTTCACCTTTCCGGGGGGAGAAGGTTTCCAGGACATGCTGGAGCGGATGGTCGATGCGCTCGCTCGCATCCGCGCCGCTCATCCCGGTGGCACCATGGTGTGTTTTTCTCACGCGGACCCCATCCGGGCCGTGCTGGCACACGCCATGGGAACACCACTGGACAAGTTCCAGCGCCTCAGCGTGGGACCATGCTCGGTGTCCGCGATCGCCTACCCGCAGGGCCAGGACCCCGTGGTGCTGACCGTCAATTCCACGCAGGATTCCCTGGCCACGTTGACGGCGCAGTAAGGGGTCATCATGGATGATCAGCGCACGCGTGAACTCCTGGAGCTCGGTGATATCGAAATCCTCGGGCAGCTCGTGGCGAGCAGCAACGAAACCTTTCTGGTCGAATTGACCCACGGGGATGATCAATGCTGGGCCATTTACAAGCCCGAGTTGGGGGAGCGGCCGCTGTACGACTTCGAACCGGGCCTCTACCGGCGTGAACGTGCGGCGTATCTGTTGAGTGAGTCGCTGGGCTGGGGGATCGTGCCACTCACCATCATTCGTGAGGATGGACCGTACGGTATCGGCTCGTTACAGCGGTTCATTGAAACGGACTTGGCGCAGCACTATTTCACCCTCTACACGGATTCCCCGGACTCCCACGAGGACCTCAAACGCATGGCGGTCTTCGATGTGCTGGCCAACAACACCGACCGTAAGGCCGGCCACGTCCTGCGGGGTCTCGACGGGCGCATCTGGGGCATCGACCACGGGTTATGTTTTGCCGAGCCGTTCAAACTGCGAACGGTCATCTGGGATTTCGCCCGGGAACCCATTGCGGAGTCCTTGCTGAAGGACATCGGCCCCCTTGAACACCAGGTCCCGTCCGATGTGGCGGACCTGCTGACCGCCGGGGAGGTCCAGGCCATCCGGGAACGCGTGAGGGTCCTGGGGCTCGTGGGACGGCTGCCTGCGGATCCCACCGGGAGGAGGTTCCCGTGGCCGTTGATCTGAACGGGCACGCACACCGTGGCGCCGTCGGCGGAACGGTGTTCGACCGTTTTGGCGTGATGTGGTCCTTCTCGGCACCAGCTGACGACCAATAGTAAGTACTATGATCGCCCTACGGGCCGGTCGACGTGACCGAGCTCGCAGCGAGAAAGGAACCCCTCATGACTGAGCCCATTCCCGACCCCAACCCCATCGACAACCCGGACGCCGCCCGGGAACCCCTGCGCGAGGACGAATTCATCGGCACCACCGGTGACGAGGATTCCGCGTGGGAAGAGGACGACGCTCAGTGGGGCGCCGATGAGGACCCGCTCAATGACGTGGACGAACTGGAGCTGAACAACCGGATCGACACGGCAGATCAAGAGCTGCCCACCGATCCCGACGTGGACTAGCCTGGACCCATGTCGCGATTCAGCCCACTGGAATGGCCAGTCTTCCGGCAGTTCCGCACCGCGGACTCCACGGGCCGCAGCTCGGCTGCGGTGTCTCAACACACCCGGGACATCACCTCGCGCACCGAAACGGCGGACCGTGTGGTGCAGAGCGTGTGCCCGTACTGCGCCGTGGGCTGCGGACAAAAGGTGTACGTCAAGGACGAGAAGGTCATCCAGATCGAGGGCGATCCGGATTCACCCATTTCGCGCGGCCGCTTGTGCCCCAAGGGCTCGGCGAGCGAGCAACTGGTCAACTCGCCGGGTCGGCAGACCCGTGTGCTGTACCGGGCACCGCGGGCCACCGAGTGGCAGCAGCTGGACCTTAATGCCGCAGTGGATATGGTGGTGGACCGCTTCCTGGAGTCCCGCCGCCGTACGTGGCAGGACACGGATGAGCAGGGCAGGCTCCTGCGCCGCACCATGGGCATCGCGGCACTGGGCGGGGCGACCCTGGACAATGAAGAGAACTACCTGATCAAGAAACTGTTCACGGCGGCGGGTGCGGTTCAGATCGAAAATCAGGCCCGCATTTGACACTCCGCCACGGTTCCCAGTTTGGGAACCTCGTTCGGGCGCGGCGGCGCCACCCAGTCCCTGCAGGACATGGCCAACGCGGATTGCATCGTCATTCAGGGCTCCAACATGGCCGAATGCCACCCCGTGGGATTCCAATGGGTCACTGAGGCCAAGGCGCGCGGCGCCAAGATCATCCACGTCGACCCGCGGTTCACGCGCACCACAGCGGTGTCCGACAAGCATCTCCCCATCCGGGTGGGCTCCGACATCGCGCTGCTGGGCGGGTTGATCAATTATGTGCTCACCCATGACCTGTGGTTCCACGAGTACGTGCTGGCGTACACCAACGCGGCCACGATCATCAACGACGACTACCGGGATCCCGAAGACCTGGAGGGACTGTTCTCCGGTTATGACCCGGACAGCGGGACCTATGAGCACACCTCCTGGAGCTACCGCACCGCTCCCGGGTACGAGGACGAGGGCGCCCAGGATTCCGGCGAAGACGAGCACGGCGATCAGAAGAGCGGACGCGCCGGCGGCGACGAGCACGGCAGCGGCGGCCCGCCGCTGAACACCAATCATCCCGACCGGGACGAGTCACTGCAGGACCCCAACACGGTTCTGCAGATCCTCAAACGCCATTACGCCCGCTACACCCCGGAGATGGTGCGGGACACGTGCGGGATCTCTCTGGAGGACTTCGACTACCTGGCCAGAGCGGTCACGGAGAACTCGGGGCGGGAACGCACCACGTGCTTCGCTTACGCGGTGGGCTGGACCCACCACACCCTGGGTGCGCAGTTCATCCGCACCGCGGCGGTGCTGCAGTTGCTGCTGGGCAACGTGGGACGGCCGGGCGGCGGGATCATGGCACTGCGCGGTCACGCGAGCATCCAGGGCTCCACGGACATTCCCACACTGTTCAACCTCTTGCCGGGCTACCTGCCCATGCCCTCGGTGGACAAGGAGTCCTTCGACGAGTACGTGGATGCCATCGCGGTCAAGAAGCAGAAGGGCTTCTGGGCCGAGGCGGACGCCTACACCGTGAGCCTGCTCAAGGCCTGGTGGGGGGACGCCGCCCGGGAGGACAACGGCTGGGCCTATGACTACATGCCACGGCTCAACGGCCCCCACGGTACGTACCAGACCGTGATGGCAATGCTCAAGGACGAGGTCGAGGGTTACTTCGTCCTGGGCCAGAACCCGGCGATCGGCTCGGCCAACGGGCGGTTGCAGCGGCTGGGGATGTCCCACCTGAAGTGGCTGGTGGTGCGGGACTTCAACCTCATTGAATCCGCCACGTGGTGGAAGGATGGCCCGGAGATCGCCACCGGCGAGTTGCGGACCGAGGATATCGACACCGAGGTGTTCTTCTTCCCCGCGGCCAACCACGTGGAGAAGGCCGGGACCTTCACCCAGACCCAACGGTTGCTGCAATGGCGGCACCAGGCCGTCACCCCGCCGGGAGACTGCCAGAGCGAGCTGCAGTTCTTCTTCGAGCTGGGCAAGCGGCTGCGGGCCAAGCTGGCCGACTCCCAGGACGAACGGGACCGGCCCCTCCAGGAGCTCACGTGGGATTACCCCCTGCTGCCGGAAGGCGAACCGGATCCGCGGGCAGTGCTTGCCGAGATCAACGGCAGACATCTGACCGGCCCGGACAAGGGTAAGCCGCTGTCCAGCTACACCCAGATGAAGGCTGATGGCTCCACGGACGGCGGGTGCTGGATCTACACCGGGGTCTACGCGGATGGGCAGAACCACGCCGCGGACCGGAAGCCGGGGCGGGAGCAGGACGAGATCGCCTCGGAGTGGGGCTGGGCATGGCCGGCCAACCGCCGGATCCTCTACAACCGTGCTTCCGCGGACCCCGAGGGCAAGCCGTGGAGCGAGCGGAAGAAACTGATTTGGTGGGACGCGCAGCGTGAACGCTGGACCGGTCCGGACGTCCCGGACTTCCCCGTGGACAAGGACCCGGCCGCCCGGCCGGACCCGGATCTCGGCGGGGCGGCGGCACTGAGCGGCGATGACCCCTTCATCATGCAGGCCGATGGCAAAGGTTGGTTGTTCGCGCCGCGCGGGATGGTGGATGGGCCCCTACCCACCCATTACGAACCGCAGGAGTCCCCCGTGGTCAACCCGTTGTACGCGCAGCAGCAAAATCCCGCCCGGGAGCTGTTCCCTCACCCGGGCAACCTCTCCGCGCCGGAGCCGGGAACCCCGCAGGCCGAGGTCTACCCCTACATGTTCACCACGTACCGGCTGACCGAGCAGCACACGGCCGGTGGCATGAGCCGCTGGTTGCCCTACCTCTCCGAACTGCAACCGGAGATGTTCTGCGAGGTTTCCCCGGAACTGGCGGCCGAATGTGGGCTGGAACCGTACGGCTGGGCCACCATCGTCTCCCCGCGTTCCGCGATCGAGGCCAAGGTGTTGGTCACGGACCGCATGACACCCCTGGACATCGGGGGGCGCACCGTCCACCAGATCGGGCTGCCGTACCACTGGGGGCAGGGCGGGGATGCCGTGGTGACCGGAGACGCCGCTAACGACCTGCTGGGAATCACCCTGGATCCCAACGTGCACATCCAGGAGTCCAAGGTCGGCACGTGCGATATCCGCCCCGGCCGCAGGCCCCGCGGACCCGAGGTACTTGAACTGGTTTCGGAATACCAAGAACGCGCGGGGCTGACACCGTCCACCAGTAACACGAAGGTCACCGATCCCCAGCGGGAACTTACCGCCGAGCAGACAGAGGATGGTTCTCAATGACCGCAGATCCAGCCGCCAATCCGACCGCGGACGCCCACTACGACCACCCGCACCCCCGCAAGGGATTCTTCACGGACACCTCCATCTGCATCGGATGCAAGGCGTGCGAGGTCGCGTGCAAGGAGTGGAACCGTAATCCGGTGGACTCGGACTATGAGCTGCTGGGTTCCTCCTACGACAACACCGGTGCCCTGGGTGCCAATACGTGGCGGCACGTGGCGTTCATCGAACAGGGCGCGGAGCAAATCGATCGTGCCCGTGAGTCCGGCCGCGCGCTGGTGGATCTGGGCATGCCTCGGGTCGGCCCGCCCGAGGGTGCAGCATCATCGAAGACGACGTCGCAGGGCACCATCCCCGTGACGCAAGCCGCTCCGGCCGGGTGCGGTTCCGGTGGCGGCGGGTGCGGTTGCGGCAGTTCGCCCTCGCCGGAAGACTCCGCAGACTCTTCCGATGGCCAGGGACCTGAGTCACCCGTGGCCGCGTCCGTGCATCCGGACACCCCGGATTTCCGCTGGCTCATGTCATCGGACGTGTGCAAGCACTGCACCCACGCCGGTTGCTTGGACGTGTGCCCCACGGGCGCGCTGTTCCGCACCGAGTACGGCACCGTGGTGGTCCAGGACGACGTCTGCAACGGCTGCGGCACCTGCGTGGCAGGCTGCCCGTTCGGAGTGATCGAGCGTCGCAGCGATGGTGTGTTCGAACCCAAGAATCAGCGTGATTCCCCGCCCGTGCCGGACTCCGTCAAGGTTCCGCAGCACGGCGTCGCCCAGAAGTGCACGCTGTGCTACGACCGCATGAAGAACGATCAGACGCCCGCGTGTGCTCAGGCCTGCCCCACCACGTCCATAAAGTACGGCGACCATGACTCCATGGCCGCTACGGCGCGGGAACGAGTGGCCCAGCTGCACGAGCAGGGCAAGACCGAGGCTCGCCTCTACGGAGCCAACCCCAATGACGGAGTGGGCGGTACCGGTTCCGTGTTCCTGCTCCTGGACGAACCGGAGACCTACGGTTTGCCACCGGACCCGCGCGTTCCCACCGCCGATCTCCCGTACATGTTCAAGCGCGCGGGCATGGCCGTTGCCGGCATGTTGGCCGTGGGCGCCGTCGCTTTCGCCTCGGGTGGCCGCCGATGAGCGTCTCCGAATACGACAACTACCGCCCACCCGAAGAGCCGCGCCGTAAGCGTAAGGGGAAAGGGCGCCGCAGGGCATCCGGATCCGCTTTCCGCAGAGGCGGCGACGGGTCCCGCGAAATGCCCATGGTGCCCGAACCGGAGTTCACGTCCTATTACGGGCGTCCCATCGTCAAGGCACCGCCGTGGGAGGCGCAAATCGGCGCGTACCTGTTCCTGGGCGGGCTGGCGGGCGGCTCCTCGATCCTGGCCTTCGGCGCGGAACTAACCGGCCGGCCACTGCTGAGGCGCAACATGCGACTGTCCGCCCTCGCCGCGGCGAGCCTGGGCACGCTCGCCCTGGTGAGTGACCTGGGCCGTCCCGAGCGGTTCCTGAACATGATGCGCACCATCAAGCCCACTTCTCCCATGAGTCTGGGTTCATGGCTGCTTGCCTACTACGCCACTCACGCGGGTTTTGCCGCGGCCGCCGAAGTGGATCGGGTGACCCACGCGAAATTGCCCTTGGGGCCGCTGCGTCGCGTCCTGCGCCTTATCGAACGGCCCGCCGCGGCCGGCGCCGCGGTCACGGGCGCACCGTTGGCTGCCTACACCGCCGTGCTGCTCAGTGATACCGCGGTGCCCACGTGGAACGCGATGCACAAGGACCTTCCGTTCGTGTTCGTGAGTTCGGCGTCGTTGGCCGCCGGCGGCCTCGCCATGTTGACCACGCCGGTCACGGAGACCGCGCCCGCGCGGACCTTTGCCCTCGTCGGTGTGGCGGGTGAATTCGCGGCCATGCACCTGATGAAGCAGCGCATGGACCCCGTGGTCGTCGAACCTCTTGAGCAGGGCCGCCCGGGTACGTGGCTCACGTGGAGCGAACGGCTGAGCCTGGCCGGTGCCGCGGGTACGATCCTCGGCGGACGACGCCGCTGGGCCGCCGCGCTCTCGGGCGCCGCGTTAATGGCTTCCTCCGCGCTCACCCGTTTCGGAGTGTTCCAGGCGGGCAAGGACTCCGTGAAGGACCCCAAGTACACGGTGGAACCGCAGCGCAATCGGTTGGCAAAACGCCGGGCCGCGGGCATCGTGGACGATTCGATCACCACAGCCGGCTGATTAGCGGACCCGAACCAGCTCTTCGTCGTGTTCGGGCAGGGCCACGGTCTCACCGATCACGGGGCACCCGGGCAGCTCGCCCACCACGAGGAGCCCGCCGGACGTCTGGGCATCAGCGAGGAACAGGAGGTCCTCCTCCGAGAGTCCGGAGTCAGCCGTCAGGTGGGGGCGCACCCAGTCCAAGTTGCGACGGGTGCCGCCGGAGACGAATCCGTCCCGCAGCGCTTCCGCCGCGCCGGAGACCATGGGTACCGCGCTGCGGTCGATGACCGCACCCACCCCGGAGGCACGGGCCATTTTGTAGAGGTGGCCGAGCAGCCCGAAACCGGTGACGTCCGTGGCCGCCTTCAGTCCCGCGGCTACGGCGGCGTGGGACGCGTCCCGGTTGAGCTGGGTCATGGTGGCGATGGCTTCCTCGAAGACCTCGCCGGTCTGTTTGTGGCGGTTGTTGAGTAATCCCACGCCCAATGGTTTGGTGAGCGTGATGGGCAGCCCTGCCTGGGCTGCGTCGTTGCGGAGTAATTTGGTGGGGTCCGCCGTGCCGGTCACGGCCATGCCGTACTTGGGTTCGGGGTCATCGATGGAGTGACCTCCAATCACCGGGCACCCTGCCTCGGATGCAATGTCCAGGCCGCCCTGCAGGACCTCGGACATCAGCTCCATCGGCAGTACGTCGCGGGGCCAACCGACCAGGTTGATCGCGACGATCGGGTGGCCACCCATGGCGTAGACATCGGAGAGGGCGTTGGCCGCGGCAATCCGACCCCAGTCGTAGGCGCTGTCGACCACGGGGGTGAAGAAGTCTGCGGTGGACAACACGGCGAGGTCCTCGCGGACCAGGACCGCAGCGGCGTCGTCGCCGTCGTCCAGGCCGACCAGAACGTTGGGCGCCGTCTGCCCCGTGAGGCCGCGGACGGCCTGCTCAAGCTCTCCCGGCGGGATCTTGCAGGCGCAGCCGCCGCCGTGGGCGTAGCCGGTGAGGCGAAGATCAGTGGACGGGAACTGTGAAGGAGCCATGTCTCCAGTCTAGGGAGACCAGTCGTGCGGGCGGTGATAGGTTCGATACGGAGGCGTCTGAGTCCTGGTGGGCTCCCCGGTCTTCAAAACCGGTGAAACCGAGCATCTCGGTTTGGCGGGTTCGATTCCCGTCCGCTTCCGCCACATGTCGCCGCGCCCCTCGGATCGCTCCGAAGGCGGCGGCTGCTCACCCCAGGCACCCGAGACGTTCAAGGAGTCACAGTGACCGGAGCAGACCCCCGTTCACAGATTCCCAGCACGGATCAGCTCCTGGCGCTGCCGGAAGTTCACGCCGCTCGAGCCAGGCTGAGCGAACACGTGATTCGCTCCGCCATAACGCGAGCTCAGGAACGGGCCCGCCTGACGGAGATCGCACCGGAAGACGTGCGGGACGCGGTGATCGCAACTCTGGCCGGACGGCGGGCCACCTCCCTGACCCCCGTGCTGAACGCGACCGGCGTGGTCATCCACACGAACCTCGGCAGGGCGCCGTTGTCGGTCGCGGCACGTGAGGCGTTGTTGGATGCGAGCGGGTATGTGGATGTCGAACTGGATCTGATCACGGGGCAACGCTCCAAACGCGGGGTGGCCACGCGTGAAGCGCTCCTGGCCGCTTGCCCCGCGGCCGAAGACGCCCTGGTCGTCAACAACGGTGCGGCCGCCCTCGTGCTGGCCACCACGGCGTTGGCGCGCGACCGCGAAATCATTGTGAGCCGCGGAGAACTCGTGGAAATCGGCGCCGGCTTCCGGTTGCCGGATCTGATGGAATCCACGGGAACTCGTTTGCGGGAAGTCGGCACCACCAACCGCACCCATGTCGCCGATTACGCGGACGCGGTCGGGCCGCACATCGCCGCTCTGCTCAAGGTCCACCCGAGCAACTTCAGGGTCACTGGATTCACGTCGGACGTCCCCCTGCGGGACTTGCGCGCGCTCGCGGACGAGCATGACCTGCCCCTCATCATGGATGTCGGCAGCGGTCTGCTGGCCCCCGATCCAACCCTGCCGGAAGAACCCAGCCTGAGCGAAGCGCTCGAGGCCGGCGCGGACGTCGTCATCGCCAGCGGTGACAAACTGCTCGGCGGTACCCAGGCGGGAATTCTGCTGGGCCGCGCGCGCGTCATACAGCGCCTGGCCACACACCCGCTGGCACGGGCGGTTCGTGCCGACAAGCTGACCCTCGCCGCACTCGAGGCAACGTTGGTGTCCGGGGAGACTCCGGTACAGCGGGCGCTCCACGCAGATCCTGAGCAATTGCGCGCGCGAGCCGAGAAACTCGGTGACGACCTGGCAATGCCCGTGGTGCCCCACGACGGCCGCGTGGGCGGCGGGGGAGCGCCAGGGGTGCCACTGTCGGGGTGGGCGGTCCGCCTGCCGGAGCAAGCGGCGCGGTTGCTGCGACTCGGCCAACCCGCCGTGTTGCCGCGCGTCCACGACGGCGCGTGCCTGATCGACCTGCGCTGCATTCCCGAGGCCGACGACGAACGCGTCGTCGCCGCCGCACGCGTCGCGTTGGGAGCGCTGGACTGATGTACGTTGTCGCGACCGCGGGCCACGTGGATCACGGTAAGTCAACCCTGGTGCGAGCCCTGACCGGAATGGAACCGGATCGCTGGGCCGAGGAAAAACAACGCGGGCTCACCATTGATCTGGGATTCGCCTGGACGGATCTGCCGTCCGGGAACAACGTGGCCTTCGTGGATGTCCCCGGCCACGAACGATTCCTCGGCAACATGCTCGCGGGGCTCGGGCCGGCACCCGTGGTCTGTTTCGTGGTCGCCGTCGACGAAGGCTGGCAGGCCCAGTCCAGCGATCACCGTGACGCATTGGCGGCGTTGGGTATTGAGCGCGGGCTGATCGTCCTGACGAAAGCGGATCGGGCGCCCGAGCGGGTGGAGGCCGTGACGGAACAGGTCAGGGGCGAGTTGTCCGGAACCGGCCTTCGCAATGCCCCGGTAGTGGCCGTGTCCGCCCAGAACGGGACGGGTTTGAATGAATTTCGCGCGGCGCTGGACGGCGTTCTGCAGGACGTTCCCCTGCCGGACCCCGCGGAGCGGTTGCGGCTCTGGGTGGATCGGGCGTTCTCGGTGTCCGGGGCGGGCACCGTGGTCACGGGAACCCTGACCGCCGGAACGGTTCGCGTGGGGGACAAGCTGAGCTTGCTCGGTCAGGATCGTGTTCGCCCGGTCACGGTACGTTCAGTGCAGAGTCATAATCGCTCGGTGCAGGCCATTGGGGCGACCAACCGGGTGGCCATTAATATGCGGGGCATTTCTGCGGAGGACGTTCATCGCGGTGATGCGCTCCTGACACCGGACGCGTGGCCGACCACGGGTGAACTGGATGTGCGCCGGATGTCCGGGATCTCGTTCGAGGACGCACCGGCGGAAATCATGGTCCACGCGGGGTCCGCCTCGGTCCCGGCGCGCTTACGACCCTTTGACGACGATCACGCGCGTGTGCAGCTGTCCCACGAGCTGGCGCTGATCCCGGGGGACCGGTTGGTAATGCGCTATCCCGAGGCCCGCGTGCTGTTGGGCGGGGCACGTGTGCTCGATGTGGACCCGCCCGAACTCAACCGGCGCGGCGACAGCGCACGGCACACCCAATGGCTGGCCACCCTTCCCGAGACCGGGGATCCCGTGGCTGAGACAAAACACCGCGGAGCGGTGCGCATCGCGTGGTTGCACAGGTTGGGACTTGTGGACTCGGGGGGCGCAGAGCCTTCGCCCGGTGAAGACATCACCAAGGTGGGGCGCTGGTGGATCCATCGCCCGGTGCTCACAGGCTGGGCGGAGAAACTGCGCAGCGCCGTGAAGCGGCTGCACGAGCGGGATCCATTGAGCCCCGGCATGACCCGGGGCGCGGCCATCGATGCACTTGCTCTGCCCGGGCCGGAATTGCTGGCAACGGTCATCAGGGAGGCCCAACTCGAGGAGCGGGGCGGTCTCATCACCGTTTCCGGCCGTTCCGGGGAACTGGGCGCGGCCGAAAACGCTGTGGCCCGGGTCGAAGCCCAGCTGGTCAAGAATCCCTTTGCGGTGCCCGAGGCCCAGGAACTCACTGACCTCGGGCTGGGACCCCGTGAACTGGCGGCCGCGGAACGAGCGGGGCGGCTGGTGCGGTTGGCGGACGGCGTCGTGGTGCTGCCGAACGCTCCGGCACTGGCCATGCGCGAGCTGGCGCGGCTGGAGCAACCGTTCACCACGAGTCAGGCACGGCAAGCGTGGGGGACCACCCGGCGCGTGGCCATCCCACTGCTCGAGCATCTGGATGCACGCGGCTGGACCCGGCGACTGGACGGAACCGCGAGGACCGTCGTGCATTAGGGCACCGGTGCGCCGTCCGGCAGGACCACGCTCTGGGCAGAAGGTCTAGTGCGTGTCGGAGCGCCAGATTAATCTGGAGAGCAAGCTGGGCGATCGATAGCGTGCTGTGTTGGACTCCCAGTCGACTGCAAAACACCGAACAAGGAGAAATCATGTCGCAGAACGCGGACGAGAACCTCGGCAACGAGCCCATTGACTCCCGTGAGGAAACGGGCGAGACCATTGGTGCAACAGGCGACGCCCAGAACCCCGATCTGGAGAAGGATCCGGAGGACTGGGTGAGTGGCAACGACCCCATGACCGAATCCCAGAAGTCTTATCTGGACACCCTGGCCAGGCGCGCCGGCGAGGAACTGCCCGCGAACCTGACCAAAGCGGAAGCTTCGGAGCACATCGACCGGCTGCGCGGTTCCGGATCCTGACCCGTTGCATTGCAACGGACTTGGGCGGTGGGGTGGCGTGACCAGTAGATTGGGCAGGTGACTGACACGCACCCAACCTCCGTTCATTCCGTTGAAACCGGCCACGGCGACCACCGCGTCGTGTTCCTCCATGGCCTCTTCGGCAGGGGCAAAAATTTCAGCATGATCGCCAAGGGTCTGCAGCCGGAATTCCGAAGCCTGCTGGTGGACCTGCCGAATCACGGGCAGTCCCAGTGGACCGAGGAACTCAACTACCTGGAACTTGCCGATCGTGTGGCGGAGCATCTCGCGAGGGGATTCGCCGCGAACGGCCCCGTGGACGTGGTCGGGCACTCAATGGGCGGCAAGGTGGCCATGGTGCTCGCCCTGCGCCACCCGGAACTGGTGCGCAAGCTCGTGGTCATCGACATCTCACCCGTGGGATCAGGGTCCGGCCGCAGCGAATTCCACCATCTCCTGGACGCACTCGCCGCGGTGGACATCGAGGCCGCTCAACGCCGCTCGGACGTGGATGTTGCCCTCAAGGACCCCATCCCCGAGGCCGGTGTGCGCGGGTTCCTGCTGCAGAATCTGAAGAACCACGGCGGTACCCTGCGCTGGCAGCCCAACCTGGGCCTGCTGCGCTCGGAGCTGGAAACCATCATGAGTTTCCCCGACATCGAAACCGAGCTCCACAAGGCGCAGTTCCCCGGCCGGGTGCTGTGGATCGCGGGTGAGAACTCCAACTACGTCAAGGACGAGGACGAGCCCGTGATGCGCTCGTTGTTCCCCAGCACCATTCGTCTGAAGGTGCGCGGGGCCAGTCACTGGGTGCATTCGGACCGCCCGCAGGAAGTCATCAACGCGCTGCGGACGTTCTTGCTGTCCGAACGGGGGTAGCCCGGGCTCGCCTCGCGAGTGCGTCCCGCCCGCGCGTGGTTTTCGGCTGAGGGTATGAACCCACGTCACCGAGGCCTGTTAATCAGTTGTCCGATGGTTTCTTCGTTACCGTGATCGGACGCTATCCGAAGGAGAGTCATGGGGACCGACCTGGCCCGCCGGTTAGTCGTTACCGCCGCCGAAATCTTCTGCATTGTCGGCACGCTCGTGGGAACGGGGGTGATCGGCACACGGGTTGCGGAGTCCTCCGGTGGCGCGCTCTCCGCGGACGCCACCCTCATCGCCCCGCTCGGAACGGCATTCTCGATCTGGTCTGTGATCTACCTCGGACTCTTCGCGTACACCGTGTGGCAGTGGCTGCCTCGGGCTGCCACCACCGCACGCGAACGCCGGATCGGCTGGCTCGCGGGTATCACCATGATCCTCAACGCCGCGTGGTTGCTGGTCACCCAGGTTGACTGGATCTGGGTCAGCGTCCTGGTCATCGTGGCGCTCGCCGTCACGCTTGGCCTCCTGGTCAAGCGGTTGCGTGAGAATCCGGGCACGACGCCGCTCGGCAAGCTTGTCGTGGACGGCACCTTTGGCCTGTACCTCGGTTGGGTCACCGCGGCCACGTGCGCCAATATCGCCGCCGCGGGATCCGCAATGGGCTGGGGCTCCGGCGGATCCACCGACGAATGGATCGCCATTGCCGTGCTGGCCGTAGCGGTTGGGCTGTCCGCCGTCTACGTGGCCGCATTCGGACCCCGGTTCGCGGTGGCCGCCGGTATCGCGTGGGCCCTGGCATGGATCAGCGTGGGTCGGCTCACCGACGAACCGGCTTCGCAACCCGTCGGTATCGCAGCAGCCGTCCTGGCCGCGGCTGTGCTGATCATCTGGGCGGTGGGACGAGTGCGGTCCAGTCGTGCGGCCCGCGGCGATCGCAGCGCGCAACGCCAGCCCACATAATCCTGAGGATCGAAGGCACGGGGGCGCACGATCCGGGTGCGGTCAACGCTGGGGACCGCGTACATTCGGTGGGGTGACCAACCGCTCGTCTCATTCCCACCCGCCGACGGCGCCGGGGTCCCCCGCAGCCGGAGTCACCCTAGTTGTTGCGGCCGCGCTCGTGACCCAAACCGGTGCGGCCATTGCCTATCAAATCTTTGACCGAGTGGGTGCTCAGGGCGCAGTCTTCCTGCGATTGCTCATCTCATCCCTGCTCCTGTGGGTTGTGTTCCGCCCCTCGATTCGGTCGATCACCAGCAAGAACCTGCCGGTCATCCTGGGGTTCGGGCTGAGTCTCGGCGCCATGAACATGTGCATCTATCAGGCCATTGCCCGGTTGCCGCTGGGCGTCGCGGTGACCATCGAACTGCTCGGGCCGCTGGTCCTGTCGGTCGTGTTGTCACGGAAGCTGAGTGGTTTGCTGTGGGCCGGTCTCGCCCTCGCAGGGGTTCTTCTGCTCAGCGGGGTCGGACCCAGCACCGACGGTCTGGACCCGGTAGGGGTGGCATTCGCGCTGGCGGCCGCGAGCATGTGGACGCTGTACATCTTGATGTCTCGACAAGCTGGGCGGGAGTTTCCTGGGACCCAAGGTCTCGCGCTCGCCATGGTGGTGGGAGCCTTACTGGCCGCGCCCTTCGGCGTGGCCAGCGGCGGCGTGGACCTCCTGGACCCGTGGGTCCTGCTGATCGGCGCACTGATCGCCGTGATGTCCTCGGCGGTGCCTTATGCGCTGGAGCTCGCGTCGTTGCGATTACTCGCCGCGGAGACGTTCGCCATTCTGGTCAGTCTCGCTCCCGCGATAGCGGCACTCGTGGGGTGGGTCATCCTGGGGCAGGCCCTTGATGTTCCAAAAATAGTGGGCATCGGACTGGTAATTCTTGCCAGCGCTGCCGCGGTGAGGTCGGCTCAGAGAGGCTCCGGCAGACGGTAGTCGATGAGACTCGGAGATAATCTGGCCCCATGGGATTTTCTCGCGCAGAACTCGATGCTTTTCGCGATCGCACCGTGCCGGACCTGCTGCCCGATCCGTTGAATCTCCTGTTCGTGGGCATCAACCCCAGCTTGTGGACCGCGGCCACGGGCGCGCACTTCGCGCGGCCCGGAAACCGGTTTTACCCCGCCCTGCATCGAGCTGGCATCACGGACATTCTCATTGACGCGCGAGACGGATACTCGGAATCAGACCTGGCAGAGCTGACGAGCAAAGGTATTGGTAACAGCAACATCTGCCCACGCGCGACAGCTCGCGCGGAGGAGCTGTCGCGCGAGGAATTATTGGCCGGGGCGGATCGGCTGAATCGGCTGGTGACCCAACGGCAACCGACAGTGGTGGCCGTCCTGGGGATCACGGCGTATCGGGCCGCCTTCAAGATTCCGAAAGCCCAGCTCGGTCAGCAGAAATCCCCGTGGCCCGGAGTGCACCTCTGGGTGGCGCCGAATCCCAGCGGTCTCAATGCCCACGCGAGTGTCGACGATCTGGCGGCCGCGTATCGAGAGATCGCGGAAGCAGCGGGAATGGTTGTCAAACAACCTTGACACCCAGCAGTAAAGTTTGCTTGACTTGGTCAAGTGCGCTTTACATGTCCGCCAGGGTCGTAGGGGCCCGGATCAAGGGAGTCATCATGGCAACAGCAACCCGGTCTCGGACCGGTGGAAAAGCTCCGCTTTCGGCATACGTGCTGAGCGTCCTCATGGCACTCGTGCTCGCGTCCCTCGTGGGAGCCATTGCCTCGGTGTTCTACGACGAGAACAGAGTGCTCGGGTTCGTGATCTTTGCGGCCTGCAGCGTGGGCACATTTTTTGTCCTGGGTTGGGTCCTGTTCGTTTCCACGTACACCGTGGCGGAGGACCCGCACGCGGAGGACAACATTGAGCACCGTTGGTATGACAGAGCCACGTCCGGTGCGTTCCACGACATACTCACCACGGCAGGTATTGCGCTCGTCGTCGTGACAATCACCAGGATCGAAGTCAGCGGCGTGAGCGTATTGCTACTCCTCCTGATTCTGGCGATGATCAGTTGTGCCGTGCGCTTCTGGGCGGCCAGAAGGCGAGACTCCTAGTGGAGAACGCCATGGCAGAGCGGCGCGGGGAACGTTCATGGTCGCAGGCGCATCTGGCGAAATTGTTGGGGGTGTCTCGGCAAACGGTGATCTCCATTGAGCGAGGCAGGTTCGACCCCAGCCTTCCCTTGGCCTTTCGAATTGCGGAGGTCTTCGAGTGCCGCATCGAGGATTTGTTCACACCGCAGGAAACGCCGGTGTCCGATTCCGACAAGAGCTGACCTGAGCCATTCCGGCAGGGTCGGGTGACTCGTCCGCTCCCGATCGCTGGGCCCAGTAGGCACTCGTGCAGCACCTGTCAGGCAAGAACCCGAAAACCGATCTCCGACAGGCTGCTCACCGTCCCGCCGCGGGCGAACTCCGTCCACTGGGCTCGCAGCAACCGGCCCCGTTCCTGCATGTCGTTGAGACTCAGACCCAGTGCACTGGGCGCACCTTCCCACGCGCTCGACGGGAAGAGCAACGGGAGTTCCGCAATGTGGGCCGCATTCAACGGGTGCTCCTCATTGCCGTAGGACAAGACGTACCCCGTGACGTGGCCACCGGCCGCCGCGTGTCGGGCGGCGAAGGCTTTGGCTCCCGTTCCGTAAATCCGCTTGGTCAGGGGCCGGACCACCAGCTGTTCCAGGGCAGGGTCCCGCTTGGGCTTTTCCAGCCGTTTGAGCAGCACGGGAACGGCGGCGGCGAACAATGCGACCTCGCGGGTCGTGTAGCCCACCAGCACCTCGACCTTCGGGGCGACCTCGCGCCACGCCGCGTCCAGTTCCTTTTCGGCGGGCAGCGGCGGATGTCCGTACTGCACGCCGAAGGGCATTTGGCCCTTCAACCCGAAGCGCGATGCTGCCTTCTCCGCCGTTGACTGGGCGGAGGTCACTTCCTCCCAATGGGCATCGGGTGCCAAACCGCTCACGGTGCGTGACATGACCGCGTTCATCTTGCTGCGGCTTTTCATGAGTCCGAACGGCGCACTTTGCACGATGGCGCGTCGGAACAGGCCGCGGGTGCCCTCGGAAATCATGAGGTGGGCGGCGGCGTCGCCACCCGCGGACTGGCCGAAAATGGTGACGTTGGCGGCGTCGCCACCGAAGGCCGAAATATTGCGGTGCACCCACCGCAGCGCCTCGATCTGATCGAGCAGTCCCAGATTGGCGGGACTGGTCCGGCCGTCACCCAGGTAGCCGAACAAGCCCAGGCGGTAGGTCACGTTGACCACCACCACGTTCTGCTCGGCGACCAGCGTGCTCGGGTCGTAGAACGGTGCGTCACCGGCGCCGGACACGTACGAACCCCCGTGAATCCACACCATGACGGGCAATTCGGCGTCCGGTGCGGTGCCCGCGGGCACGGTGACCGACACGCGCATGCAGTCCTCGTCCACGGGGAGCTTGCCGATACTGCTGCCCACCGCGTTATCGAGCAGGGGCACGGGCGCCTGGGGGCAGGCCGGGGACCAGGACGTCGCCCGGATCGGTTCATGCGCATCACTCACTGGCCTTGGCGTTTCCAACCGGGCGGCACGCGCGTAGCGGATGCCGGTGGCGCGATCCACGGGGCCGTCGTGCCAGCCGACCACCGTGCCTGCGGGGGCGTGCCAGATCGGCTGGTCGTGCATTGCGGCCTCAGTCATCATCCACCTGTCGTTCGAGCAATCGACTCATCCCCACGTTGCGAGGCGATCTGTCCTTGAATCCGTGACGTTGGTACAGGCTGCGCCCGGGTGGGTCGGCCATGAGGCGGACGAATGCATTGGGCGGAGCGTCCTGGCGAATCCTATCCAGCAGCCACGTGAGGATCGTGTCACCGAGTCCTCGGCGCTGGTGGTCCGGTAAGACCGCCATGTCGATGATGTGGAAATACCAACCGCCGTCACCGATGACTCGCCCCATGGCAACGGTTTCTCCGGTCGGCCCGTGAAGGATGTGCGCCGCAGCCCAGGCGCCGTTGATTCCGGCCATTGCCTGCTGGTGCGTCTTGGGACTCATGCCCGAGGCCTCGCGCAGGTGCACATACGACGCCACACTGGGCGGGCCCACTCTCAGCACATAGCCGTTCGGCAAACTCACCATGGACACCATTGTGAACCGGCCACCCGGGGATGTGCACACGGTACGACGTCGCCTCGGTGACCTTGGCCGGCTCAGGTCACTGATGCGACGTCGTACCGTGCGGGTTCAGTGCTCCGGTGTGAGGGTGCGCTGGTAGACCGCGCGCCCGTTGGCATTGATGAGCTGCACGGTGAACTCCCCGCCGTCCTCAGCGATGGATACGTGCCCGAAGTATTGGTGGTCACCGTTGCGGGGCGAGGCCAGGGCGGGGCCGGCCTGTTCGAAGTCCACGCGAGGTCCGAACGTGCCATCGAGTTTGTTGGGGCCGAAGGCACCCGCGTTGATGGGGCCCGCCACGAACTCCCAGAACGGTTTGAAGTCCTTGAACGCCGCGCGCTCGGGGGAGTAGTGGTGGGCGGCGCAATAATGGACGTCGCCGGTCAGGAAGACCACGTTCTTGATGTCGTGGTCCTTGATGGCCTTTAAGATCCGGGCCAGCTGCAGTTCGCGGCCCAGCGGTGCCCCGTGATCGGCGTTGGAAATGGACTCCTGGCCCTTACCGTCCGGCACGATCAGGCCCAGCGGTAGGTCATTGCCGATGACCTTCCACGTGGCACGCGAATGCCGCAGTTCGCGGATCAGCCAGCGGGTCTGTTCCTCGCCCAGGATGTCGGTCTCGTGGGTTTCCTGACCCGGGGTGTTCTCGCCCTTGAATGTGCGCATGTCCAGGGCGAACACATCGAGGTGGTCGCCGCGTTCGACCTTGCGGTAGATGCGGGCCGGCTCGAATCCCGTGCCGTGGGACAGCGCACGGGAATCAGCGATGGGCATGTACTCCTGCCACGCCTGGCGGCCACGAGCGGCCAGGGTGTCGACGTCGCGCACCTGGGTGTAGCGCTCGTCCTCGAGGATCTCGCCGGGCCACCAGTTGTTGGTGGTCTCGTGATCGTCCCACTGCGCAATCACGGGGACCTCCGCGTACATGGCCCGCAGGTTCTTGTCCAACATGTTGTACCGGTGCCGGCCGCGGAACTCATGGAGCGTCTCGGCGACCTTGGAAACCTCTTCGGTGACCAGGTTGCGCCACAGGGGTTCGTTCGCAACCTCTAGGGTCTTCTCGATGGGATTGTCCGCGTAGACGGTGTCGCCGGAGTGCAGGAAGAAGTCCGGTTTGGTCGCGTGCATGGCGGCGTAGCCACGCATCCCGCCGATGTCCTCGTTGATGCCGTAGCCCTGTCCCGCGGTGTCTGCGGTCCATACGAAGGACTGTGGCGCGGAGGTCTTCGGCCCGAAACGCTGACCCGGAGCAGTGGTGAAACTGCCCGTGGCGCGCTCACCCATCCGGCCCCGTTCGTCCTCGAACGCGTAGGTGACCTTGAACCGGGTTCCGGAGGGTAGCTTGCCCGCGAAGATCTTGGCCGTGTGATCGGACTCGGGGGTGGCCCACCCCGAGGTCAGACGAAGACCACGGGCGAAGCGCCCGCGCAATGGGGCGCCGTCGGCGGAGACCGCCTGGAGCGTGGCATGCAAGCGGCCCGTGCCGGAGGAACGGGCCCACAGCACCGCAGAGTTGGACGAGACGTCACCGGAGGCGACGCCGCTGGGCAAAGTCAGGCGCTTGCTGACCAGCCCCGGGGTGTGGCGGTCACCGCGGTGTGCGACCGCGGTACCGGGAACGGCGATGAGGGCCGCGCCGGCCAGGCCACCGGAGATGAGTTGACGACGGTTGATGGGCGCATTGTTGGTAGTCATGGGCTCATGGTGGCGGCCCCGAGTGACATGCAACTTGCGGGTATCTGAACAGCAATCGCGCTGGCTTCGTCCTCGTTGCGGGAGTAGTTCTAGGCTGTACGGGGTAAGAGTTCAATGCGGAAAGTAGGGTGCAGTCGGTGGAGATCGACCCCAGGGCAGTATTCGACGTGGTGGATCTGCTGGGCGTGATCACCAATGGGATTCTGGGTGGCGTGGTGGCCCGGCACCTGAAAATGGACCTGGTGGGGTTCGTGATCCTGGCCATTGTGTCCGGCCTTGGCGGGGGCATGCTGCGTGACACCCTGCTGCAACAGGGTTTCCCGGTGGCTCTGACCAATCCCGCCTACCTGACCACCGCTCTGGCCGGCGCGCTGATCGCCTACCTGCTGCCGTTGGAACAGCGGTGGACGCAGCGCGGGTTGTTCTTCGCCGACACGCTCTCGGTCGGTTGTTGGGCCGCCACCGGAACCATCAAGGGTATGGCCGCCGGGCTGGGCTGGATGCCTTCCATTTTGTTGGGCGTGGTCACCGCCGTGGGCGGTGGAATGATTCGCGACATTGCCGTGGGGCGGGTGCCCGCAATCTTTGGCGGCAACACGTTGTACGCGACCAGCGCCTTGATCGCCAGTGCGGAAATGTTTGTTCTGGCCGAGCTGGGACAGCCCAACATCGGCATGGGCGGTGCTATTGCCCTCAGTGCCGTGCTCAGCTTGGCGGCTCGGCGGTTTGGCTGGCGGTTGCCAGGCCCGGCGAACCTCAACCCGAAAGCCTTCAAACGACTGGCCCGATTGCCTCGCCCCGGAAAGCGTTACCGCAAGAAACACGAACCCGTTCGCGGGAGGACGGACCCAAAGGGTGGGAGTAGCATCGGCCAGGAAGGCAGCAACTAGGAGGGCACAGCATGGCATCCACCCACGTGGCAGAGCAGATTTTGAGGGGTCAGTCGAGCCTCAAGGACTGGCAGGAGGAGTTGTACAAGGACTTCCATTCCCATCCGGAACTGGGTTTCCACGAGGAACGCACGTCCGCAATCGTGGCCAAAAAACTCAACGAATTCGGGTTTGAGGTTCACGAAAAGGTGGGGCCCACCGGCGTCGTCGGCGTGTTGCGCAACGGTGACGGACCCGTGGTACTGATGCGCGCTGACATGGATGCCTTGCCCGTGAAGGAGGCCACCGGCCTGGACTACGCGAGTACCGAGACGTTCACCGATGAGAACGGAACCACCACGCCGGTGATGCACGCGTGCGGCCACGACGTGCACGTGTCCTCCCTGCTAGGTGCCGCTCGCCTCATGTCCGAATCCAAGGACGCCTGGCAGGGTACCTTCATAGCGCTGTTCCAACCCGCCGAAGAACTCGGCACGGGAGCCCAGGCCATGGTGGATGGCGGCCTGGCAAATGTGATCCCGCAGCCGACCGTGGCGTTGGGTCAGCACGTGATGGCCCAACCCGCGGGAACTGTCTGCACGCACGAGGGCCCGTTCCTGTCGATGGCGGCGAGCCTTCGCGTAACCCTGTTCGGGCGGGGGAGTCACGGCTCCATGCCGCATCTGTCCATTGATCCTGTGGTGTTGGCGGCCATGGTGGTCGTGCGACTTCAGGCGGTGGTAGCCCGGGAAATCGAACCGGGTGAATTCGCCGTGTTGACCGTGGGCAAGATCGCGGCCGGGACCAAGAGCAACATCATTGACGATCACGCCGTGCTCGAACTGAACATCCGTGCGTACGACCCCGCGGTGAAGGATCAGCTGGTCGGGGCCATTGAGCGTATTTCACTCGCGGAATCACAAGCCTCCGGCTCGGCCAAGGAACCCGAGATCGAAGTGATCAACAACTACCCGCTCACCGACAACGAAGCTGGGGCCACTGCCACGGTTGCCGAGGCTTTCAACGGGTACTTCCCGGCAGAGGCCATCGCCCACTACGGCCGGCAAACCGCCAGCGAGGACTTCAGTGACGTTCCCACCGCGCTGGGTGTGCCGTACACCTACTGGGCCGTGGGAGGCGCCGATCCCGAGGCCTATGCGCAAGCGAAGGCCAAGGGAACCGTAACGCAGGACATCCCGGGCAACCACTCGCCCATGTTCGCCCCCGTCATCCAACCCACGCTGACGAACGCCACGGCGGCTATCGTGGTGGCCGCATCCGCGTGGCTGGGTAAGTAGCGGCCAGGCATCACCTGCGCACCTGCGGGTGTATGTGCGTTCTGAGCACGGGCAAGCGAGGCACACACCTTGCAACAACCCTGCGACTGGAATGACCCCCCCGCCTTCTGAATGGAAAATCAGCACGATGATGTCGCCGAACATCCACAAGCACACTGGCCAACTACATCAGCTGGCTGCCGGACGACGGCACTCGGTTGGTCTGGTTGCAGACGGTACAACCGTGGCGGTCGGCGACAACGCATCGGGCGAATGCGACGTCGGCACCTGGCGGGGTGTCGCATCCGTCGCCGCTGGAAACGTGCACACCGCCAGGAACACAGGCCGTTCTCACACCGTGGGACTGCTCGACGACGGCCGTGTGATCGCGACGGGGTGGAACTCCGACGGTCAGTGTGACGTCGGGGAGTGGTCAGGCATCGTGAGCATCGCCGCGGGGTGGCGGCGCACGTTAGGAATTCTGGCAGACGGCTCCGTTCTCGCGACCGGCCGTGAGACTGAAGGCGCCTGTGATGTCGGCGGGTGGCAGGAGGTCATCGCCGTTGCCTGCGGTGACTGGCATTCAGTGGGACTCCGCGCCGACGGAACCGCGGTAGCAACCGGAAGCAATCGTCTACGCCAGTGCGAGATCGCGGGTTGGCACGAGCTGGCTGCGATCACAGCGGGTTACCTGCACACCGTAGGTATCACCGCGGGCGGCCGCGCACTGAGCACGGGTGATCCGAGCTCCGGCGCCTGCGGCGTGTCGCAGTGGTGCGACCTGGTCGGCGTCTCTGCTGGTAGCTACCACACGGTGGCAGTCGATGTTCACGGCCGGGTATTTGCTGTTGGGAACAACGACAACAGGCAATGTGAGGTCAACACTTGGCAAGACGTCATTGCCGTTGCCGCGGGTTCTGCACACACGTTGGGGCTCCGCGCCGACGGCACCGTACTGGCCACCGGAACCAATCGCGATGGACAGTGCGAGACCCATGGCTGGAAGCTCACGAGCGAGCAGCCCTGACGCCCCGTTGAGGGGAAGTTCGCACTCGATCCGAGTCTGCGGAGGATCACTGTGCCCCGCCGCGCGAGACGTACTCCTCAATGAGGACACCGGACTTGAAAGTGCGAGAATCGATCAGATCGAATCTGCGTGGGTCATAGGGTGCCGTGCCGAATAGAGGGACCCCGCTGCCGAAGACCATGGGGCTGCGTTTCAGGACGAGGCGATCGATCTCCGAGACGAGGGTGCCCGCGAGTTCACCGCCGCCGCAGAGCCAGATGTCCAGGCCGTCTTCCTGCTTCAGAGTACGGACGGTTGCGAGTGGATCATCAGTGAGGGTGATCGCCGGGTCGACGTCGCGGGCTTGGCGGCTCGCGACGACCTGCCGCAGGTGTGGATAGGGGCTGGCGATGCCGACATCCAGGGCGGGTCCAAGGGTGTTCCATCCCATGATCACGGTGTCGAACCGGGTTTTTGGGGGCTCGATGCCCAACGCTGTGTGTGCATGCACGGGCAGCGCATCCGCGTACTCACCGAAAACAACGGACGTATAGTCGCCTTCGACGAGGAACGCATCGAACCCGCCCGTCGGGTCGGCGATGTAACCGTCGATGCTGACGGCGACGTAGTAGACGAGTTCTCGCATTTGCGCTCCAATCACGACAGATGTCGTAGTTAAAGTACAACAGCTGTCGTGGTTTGGATAGCATGAGGTACATGGCCCGGAATGACGAACGCCGCTCTGCCCTCGCTGATGCGGGGATCCGTGTGCTTGCAGAGGAAGGTGCACGCGGTCTTACTCATCGCGCGGTCGACACCATTGCCGGCACGCCGCGCGGTACGGCCTCGAACTACTTCCCCACGCGGGACGACCTCATCTCGGCGCTGGTCGATCGCATCGAAGAACGGCTTACTCCCGACCCCGGTACCATCCCGGCACGGGAGTCACGCCCGCCCAACAAAGCACTGTTCGCCGACTATCTGCGCGATGTGGTGCGACGGCTCAGCATCGACCCCCACGTCTCTCTTGCGCTGTTCGAACTGCGGCTCGAAGCGACCCGCAAACCTACCGTGGCCACGGCGCTCGGAGCATGGCGGCAGCGCGCATTCCGCGACGATGTGGTGTTCAACGCCGCCACCGGGCTCCCCGGGGGGCGAACCGAGATCGCGTTACTGCACTACGCGATCGACGGCCTCATGCTTGATCACCTCACCGTGCCACTCGACACCGGTCTCACGATCGATGCGGCCGTCAATGAGTTCGTCGAACGGATTCTCAAGTAGTCATTGGTGCGGGTTCACCGTCAAGAACGGGGGAATCACGGAGAACGCACCCATCTTCGACCGGCCCTCCCAGGGCCCGCCTGAACAAGCCTGAACAGGGGGTAGTCCTTGATTTAGAAATATTATTCGGATCAAGTATGTTGCGGTTGTTATGAAGGGTTTTGGTTTTCTGAGTTTCGGCCATTACGGTTCCGGTCGCGGGCCCGGTGATCCCGACGCGCGCCAGTCGTTGCGGGATGCCGTCGAGATCGCGGAAGGTGCCGATGAACTGGGCGTCAACGGCGCGTACTTCCGTGTCCACCACTATGCGCGTCAGTCGGCGTCCCCCATGCCGTTGTTGAGTGCCATCGCGGCGCGCACCCGCAACATCGAAGTGGGTACCGGCGTGATCGACATGCGATACGAGAACCCCCTGTACTTCGCGGAAGAAGCTGCGCAGCTGGATCTTCTGGCGGATGGCCGGGTGGCTCTCGGCGTGAGCCGGGGATCTCCGGAGCCGGCACTGCGCGGTTGGGAGTCCTTCGGCTACACGGGGTCCGAGGACCCGCGCGGCGCGGATATTGCGCGCGAGCACTTCCAGAAGTTCATGCGAGCTATCAAGGGCGACGCCATGACCTACGCGGATCCCGCCCAGTACGGCGCCGGGGCCAAGTTGGCCATTGAGCCGCAGTCGCCCGGTCTGGCCGAGCGTATCTGGTGGGGTGCCGGGTCAGCCAAGACCGCTGAATGGGCTGGCGAACAGGGCGTGAACCTCATGAGTTCCACGCTGCTGACCGAAGCCAACGAGGGTTCCTTCGCGCAGCAGCAGGCCGAGCAGGTGCGTCGGTTCCGCGAGGCGTTCCGCGCCGCCGGCCACGCCCGCACACCGCGCACCTCGGTCAGTCGCAGCGTGTTCCCCATTGTGGGGCCCGAGGACGAGATCTTCTCCTACATGGGGGCGCGCGAATCCCGTGACCAGGTGGGCGTGATCGACGGGTTCACCTCGATTTTCGGGCGCACCTACGCCGGCCCGCCGGACACCCTGGTGGAGCAGTTGAAACAGGATCGGGCCGTGATGGAATCGGACACCCTGATGCTCACAATTCCCAGCCAGCTGGGGCCCGAACTGAACCTGCGCATCCTCGAGAACTTCGCCAAGTACGTGGCGCCCGAGCTCGGGTGGCAACCGAACACCGAAGGCCCCGTGACGGGGTACGAGATGTCCTGAGCCGAGCTGGCGGCGTCGTCCCGTGGTCGGCAACGACGACGTCGCCAAGCTCACCCTCCCGGGGCTGCTCACCACGCGTGGGCGGCCCCGCACTCGCTTAAACTGGTGGGTATGTCCCTGCCGAAAATTGTGCTGTTCTATGTCTTCACGCCACTGGCCGATCCCGAGGCCATCAAGCTGTGGCAGCAGAACCTTGCCGCGCGCACCGACGTGAAGGGGCGCATCATCGTCTCCGAGCAGGGCATCAACGCGACCGTGGGCGGGGACATCCACGACGTCAAGCGGTACCTGAAGGGCCTCAAGGAGTACGCGCCGTTCAAGGACGCGGACATCAAATGGTCGGACGGAGCGGGAAACGACTTTCCGCGGTTGAGTGTCAAGGTGCGTCCGGAGTTGGTGACCTTTCACGCCCCGGATCCCATCACCGTGACCGAGGATGGCGTGCGCGGTGGTGGCACGCACCTGAAGCCACACCAGCTGCACGAGCTCATGGAACAGCGCGGGGAAGAGGTGGTGTTCTTCGACGGCCGCAATGCCATGGAAGCGCGGATCGGGAAGTTCAAGGACGCGCTGGTTCCGGAAACGGACACGACCCGCGATTTCATTGACGAGATCGAGTCGGGAAAGTACGACGCGTTCAAGGACAAGCCCGTGGTCACCTATTGCACGGGCGGCATCCGCTGTGAAGTCCTGTCCGTACTGATGAAGAACCGCGGTTTCCAGGATGTCTATCAACTGGACGGCGGGATCGTCCGCTACGGCGAGGCGTACGGCAATAAGGGGCTGTGGGACGGTTCGCTGTACGTGTTCGACAACCGGATGCACATGGAGTTCGAGCCTGGTGCCCAGTCACTCGGGATGTGTGTCGAGTGCGGCAAGGCCACGCCCCGGTACATCAACTGCGCTGAGCGCAGCTGTCGGCAATTATTCCTGTGCTGCGAGGGCTGCAGCGCATCGGGCGCGCGCGATCACTGCCCGGACTGCGTTCCGGTGCCCGCCTGACACGCATCGTTTTCACCGGGGTCTTCGTGCCCCGCGCCACGTACTGCAAAACCTCGTAACCTTGAACTATGACTCAACCCGCGACCCTCATGACCTTCGGCCACGGCACCGCGGATCGCGGCGAGCTGGCCCGGTTGCTCCGCGGTGCCCGCGTCGAACGAATCGTGGACGTGCGCAGGTTCCCGGGTAGTCGACGCAACGACGCCGCCGCACGCGGCCAGATCGAGGAGCTCGCCCACGAGCTGGGTATCGAATACGTGTGGGATGGACGCTTGGGCGGTCGCCGCTCGCTCACCAAGGCCGAGGACGAGGTATCACCGGATCAATGGTGGCGCGTCAAGGCCTTCCGTGCCTATGCCGCGTGGACCCGCACCGAGGAATTTCGTGCCGGCATGGCCGATTTGCTAGCCGGTCTGGACGACAAACGCACGGCCGTGATGTGTTCGGAATCCGTGTGGTGGCGCTGTCACAGGCGCATCATTTCAGATGTGGCCACTGCGGAGTACGGTGTGCGCGTGGTACATCTGATGCACAACGGAAAATTCACGGTGCACGAACCCAGCGAGGGACTGCGCCTGGACGATCGCAGAGACCCGGTATGGGACGGCGCGCAGGCATGAGTCAGACACAAGTAACGGTGAGTGGACCGACGATCACGGACGCCTCGATCACCCTGCTGCGGACCGGCGAGGTGAAGACCCAGCACTGGGGGTCCTCGCGCAGGTTCCGAACGGCCGCCGTGAAGACGCCGCACACCGATCCGGTTCGCCTGACGGTCACGGGTTTCGTGGGGGACGAGCAAGGGAACCCGAAATATCACGGTGGGACCGAGAAGGCCGTGTGCTGTTACCCGGCCGAACACTATGACGAGTGGCGTGCCGAGGGACTTCAGCTGCCGGACGGCGCGTTCTTCGAGAACCTCACCATTCGGGGTGCCACCGAGGACAGGGTGTTCCTGGGTGATGTCTACCGAGTGGGCGGCGCTGTCGTCCAGGTGACCCAGCCGCGCACGCCCTGCGCGACCATTTCCAAGAAGTGGTCCAACCCAGACCTCCCCAAGCTCATGATGAGCACCAATCGCTGCGGGTACTACCTGCGGGTGCTCGACGAGGGTGACGTCGAGGTCGGAGACCGCTTCGAGTTCGTGTCCCGCCTGCCGGATGCGGTGTCCTGCGCCTTCGTGAGTCGGATCATGAACGTGGAGCGAGGAGACCTAGCGGCCATGCGCGAGCTGCTCGAAGCCCCCGAATTTCCCGAACGCTGGCGCAAGCAACTGCTGCGTCGCCTGGGCAAAAGCGCCTGAGCTCGCGCGCGAGTCGCGCTCGGCACTGATTGAACCTCAGCCCGCGCGGTCCGGATCAGATCATCTCCAGCGGCCCCGGCTGGTCCGGCGCGGGGAAGGCCGCGTCAATGGCCCGCAGATCCTCCGCGCTCAGCCGCAGACCAAGGGCACGGGCATTGTCCGCCACATGCTCGAGCGTGGAGGCTTTGGGAATGGCAATCGTGTTGCCGTCCCGGATGGCCCACGCCAGCAGCACCTGTGCGACGGTCGCATTGTGGTTTTCGGCAATGTCCTGGAGGGCCTTTTCCCCCAGCAACTCACCCTGACCGACGGGGGAGTAGGCCATGGCCACGATCTCACGTTGTTTCATGGCGGGGAACAACTCCAGTTCCGCTCCCCGGCTCGCGGGGTTGTAGAGCACCTGATTGACCAGCGGATTCTCCGGGTAGGTCTCCAACTCCACCAGGTCCACGTTGGACACACCCCAGTCGCCGATCAACCCGCGGTCCACGAGCCGTTCGAAAGCCATGAGGGTTTCCTCCACCGGATACGACCCGGGCCAGTGCAGCAGGTACAGGTCAATGTGATCGAGCCCCAGGTGACGCAGGCTGCGCTCGCAGGCTTGTTGGGTTCCCTTGGCCGACGCGTTAGACGGCAGTACCTTGTCCACCAGGTACACGTCGTCGCGAATCGGGGCGATTGCCTCGCCCACGAGTTCTTCGGAGCGCCCGTTGCCGTACATCTCCGCGGTGTCGATGAGTGTGAGGCCCAGTTCCACACCTCGGCGGAGCGTGTTGATTTCGGCCTCGCGGGTAGCGGTAGAGTCGCCCATGTTCCACGCTCCCTGTCCGATCGCGCTCAGTTGGGTGCCGTCGGACAGTTCTACGATGGGGTTCACAAGATCTCCTGGGTGAGCGGGGTGGGGTGGACACCACGCTAGATTCCCCGGTGAGTCTCCGCAATTGCTCACCCACGTCACATCGCAGGGAGCACCCCAGCAATGACACCAACGGACCCCCAACCCACGCTTTTACCGCACCCGCTCACCGAGCAACTCTTCCCCTCGCCCGTGCCTCCCGGTTCTGGCTGGCCGGAGGACCCGGCCGCGTCGGACACGCCCGTGGCCCACGACGCCGCCGGGGTGCGGGCGCTTGCGAACGGCGCGAGCGGCGTCGCCGACCTGAACGCCCTGTGCAGCGTGTGTCGGGCCTGCGATCGCTTGGTGCACTGGCGCGAAAGCGTGGCCGAGCAGAAACGGGCCTCGTTCGCGGATCAGCCCTATTGGGGTAGGCCCGTGCCGTCCTACGGTGACCCGCGCGCTCGGCTCGTGATCGTAGGACTGGCACCCGCCGCCAACGGGGGAAACCGGACGGGGCGCATGTTCACCGGCGACCGCGCGGGCGACTGGTTGTACGCGGCGCTCTACCGCGCGGGGTTCTCGGCCCACGAGACGGTGAGCACCGCCGGAGACGGGCAACGGCTGCGGGATGTGCGGATGATCGCGCCCGTGCGGTGCGCCCCACCGGCCAATAAACCGCTGCCCGCGGAAAAAGCTGCGTGCAGTGGCTGGTTCGACCGCGAAATAACACTGCTCCCCGAGGTCGAGGGGATCATGGCGCTGGGCGGCATTGCGTGGCAGACAACCTTGGCCGCCGCGGTGCGAATGGGGTGGGGCGTGCCCAAACCCCGCCCGAAGTTCGGACACGGCGCCGTTGTCGTGTTGCAGCGGCCGGACGGGCGGCCCGTTCGGCTGGTGGGCTGCTACCACGTGAGCCAGCAAAACACGTTCACGGGGCGGCTGACCGAGCCCATGCTGGACCGGGCAATCGCGCTGGCGGCCGGGCGGGATCCCGATCATTCGGTACACTCCCAAAAATGAGTGTGTGTCCGTGTGGTGGAATTCCGGCCGGTGCGTCCTACGAACAATGCTGTGAACCGGCACTGACCAACCAGCAATGGCCCAAGACGGCCGAGGCCCTGATGCGCTCGCGGTACACGGCCTTCGAACTCGGCCACGAAGATCATGTGTTCCGCACGTGGCACCCCTCGACCCGTCCGCCGGAGGTCTCGGCAGACCCAGGGACCGAGTGGCTGGGACTGACCATCCACAGCACGGAAGCGGGCGGAGAACAGGACGAGAGCGGCGTGGTCGAATTCACCGCGCGATATCTCACTGCGGGGCGAGGCGATAGTCAACGCGAGGTGTCCCTGTTCCGCAAACGCGCCGACCGCTGGATGTACGTGGCTGCCATGACCGGCGATGAGCAGTGACGGTTCCGATTCCTCGTCCCTCGAGGGTGCGGGGCGAGCGCGCTCGGAGTGCGCTGCGTGCCAGCGTGGCCGGATTGCCGCCGTCGTGTTTTGCGATGGTGATGGGCAGCGGCATAGTGTCCGTAGGGGCCTACCAATTGGGATTGTCGGGACTTTCTCGCGCAATCATGGCCATTGCCGTGGTGGCGTTCGTGATCCTGGTGGGGCTGTCATTGTGGCGGGCCGTGGCCTTCCGGAACTCGCTCATGGACGACCTTCATGACCCGTCCAGGGCCTTCGGGTTCTTCACCGGTGTCGCGGCAACCAACGTGGTGGCCATTTGTCTGATTGCGATCGGGGTGCACGCCGGAGGTCTGATCTTACTTGCTGCGTCGGCTGTGGGGTGGGTGATCCTGGGATATCTGGTACCGTGGTTCGCCGTCCTGGGGCGTGCTGAGCGGCCGGTCCTGAAGTTGGCCAACGGTTCGTGGTTCATTTGGGTGGTTGCCGTTCAATCCATGGCGGTGGTCAGTGCAACCCTGGAACCGCTCTACCCGGATGGGCGGCAGTTACTGTCCGTGATCGCGGTGATGTGCTGGTCCATCGGACTCATCCTCTACGCCGCGTGCGCCGTGTTCCTGTCCCTGCGCTTGCTGGTGTACCCGATCACGCCGGAGACCATCGACCCGCCGTACTGGGTGGCCATGGGTTCCCTGGCCATCTCGGTGGTGGCGGGCGCGTTGATCGTGGAAATGGACAGCGCTCCCATGGTGGATGTGACCCGCGGGCTGGTGGCCGGTCTGGCCGTGGTGCTATGGTGTTTCGCCACGTGGCTGATCCCGGTGCTCGTTGCCCTGGGAATCTGGCGGCACGTGGCCCGGAAAATTCCGCTGACGTACCACGCGTCCTGGTGGTCCATGGTGTTCCCACTGGGCATGTACGCAGTGGCGGGGATGTATTTGGGGCGGGCCAACCATTTGCCCCTACTCACCGGCATCGGTCAGTGGTTTTACTGGGTGGGAGCTGCCGCGTGGGCGATCACGCTGGTGGCGATGCTGATCAGCGGGGCACGAACGGCCCTGGGTCTGCGCCGCGTCACCGGAATGACCGTGGGCTCATAGGGCTGTTGTTCAGCGCAGTTCGTACAGTTTGATCCCCAGAGCGTGATCCACACCGGCGGCACGGCCGGTGTCCGCGGTCATTTCGGTGATCATGTCCTTGGGGTCGGGGTGGCTGTCCAGGGCCGAGAGGTACTGCTTGTGGCAGCGCAATGATTCGACCGCGGCGTCGATATTGGCCTCGGTGAGCTCCACGGCGTAATCGGGTGCCACTCCGTTGACGATCAATCGGGTCACGCCCCACGGCTCCAGGCCCTCACAAGCCATGAGCTCACGGAACACCCAGGGGTTGTCGGCATCCCGAATCGCGTCCAAAGTGGCGAGCCCCGCAGCCCGGTGATCGGCCTGATTCAGACCCCACGTAGCCTTCTCACCCCAGTTCAAGGTGACCACGGTGTCCGGCTTGGTCTTCCGGATTTCCCGGGCAATACGTTTGCGCAGGTCCATCCCGTATTCGAGCATGCCGTCCGGCAGGTCCAGGATCGTGAGGTTCTCGACTCCCACGGCCGCGCAGGCGTCGCGCTGTTCCTGGGACCGCAGCGGGCGGACCTCGCTCGGATCCTTGTCCCGGATGCCGGCCTCGCCCGCGGTCAGCAGCAGATAGGACACGTGTGCACCGTGTTCCACCCATCGGGCCACGGCCGCAGAACCGCCGTACTCCATGTCGTCCGGGTGGGCCACCACGCACAAAACGGTCTGCACCCCAGAATCGTCAAAAAGAGGAAGATCGGCCATGACTTCAGCGTAGGCAGCCGCAACGCCGGCGGCCAGGGATTCAGCCCGTGGCGTTCGCCGTGCGGCGGCGTAGGGTGAAGTCATGGACGTTCAGATTGTCAAAGGTGACATCACCAAGGTGCACGCAGACGCCATCGTCAACGCCGCCAACTCCAAACTGCTCGGAGGCGGGGGAGTGGACGGCGCCATCCACCGAGCGGCGGGCAAGCAACTCGTGGAAGAGTGCAGACACCTGCGCGAAACCACCCTCAAGGACGGGCTTCCGGCGGGTCAGGCCGTGGCCACGGACGGGTACAACCTTCCCGCGCGATGGGTGATCCACACCGTGGGCCCCGTGTTCGCCAAGAAAACCGATCGCAGCGACATCCTGGCCTCGTGCTACCGGGAGTCGCTGCGGGTGGCGGACGAGATCGGCGCGAAATCCGTGGCCTTCCCGGCCATTTCCGCCGGGATCTACAGGTGGCCCATGGACAACGCCACGGAAATCGCTGTGCGCACCGTGCGGGAAGCAGACACGTCCGTGGAGACCGTCATTTTCGTGCCGTTCTCCGATGACGCGGAAGAGATGTTCCACGAGGCCCTCGGCCGCTGAGACTAAATCAGACCCAATTCACGAACGGCCGAGCGCTCCGACTCGAGCTCGGCCACGGACGCATCAATGCGCGAGCGGGAGAAGGCCGAAACATCCAGGTCTTCCACGATCGACCAATCGCCGTTGGACGTGGTCACCGGGAACGAGCTGACCAGGCCCTCGGGAACGCCGTAAGAACCGTCGGAGACCACGGCCATGGAGGTCCAATTGCCCTCGTCCGTGCCGCGGAACAGGTCCCGGGCGTGGTCAATGGTCGCACCGGCCGCGGACGCTGCGGACGAGGTACCCCGTGCCGCAAGAATTTCCGCTCCGCGCTTGGCGACCCGGGGGATGTACTCCTCCTCCACCCACGAGTGATCCACCAGCTCCAGGGCCGGTTGGCCCGCCACCGTGGTGTGACTCAGATCCGGGTACTGCGTGGCGGAGTGATTGCCCCAAATGCTCATCCGCTTGATGTCGGTCACGGGTGCACCGGTCTGCTGGGACAGCAGTGAGATGGCCCGGTTGTGGTCCAGGCGCGTCAGCGCACTGAACCGATCGGCGGGGATGTCCGGGGCATTCTGCTGCGCGATCAACGCGTTGGTGTTCGCGGGGTTACCGGTCACCACCACGCGCACATCGTCCGCGGCTGCCTTGTTCAACGCCGCGCCCTGGGCAGTGAAGATTGCACCGTTGGCTTCCAACAAGTCGCCTCGCTCCATGCCCTTGGTGCGGGGACGGGCGCCCACAAGAAATGCCAGGTTGGCGCCGTCGAAGACCTTCTCCGGATCATCACCCGTCCGCACATCAGCCAGCAGGGGGAAAGCGCAGTCCATGAGTTCCATGACCACACCGTCCAGCGCGCCCAGGGCCGGCGGAATCTCCAGCAACTGCAGGCGCACCGGCTGGCCCGGACCGAACAGCTCGCCCTGCGAGATGCGGAACAGCAGGCTGTAGCAGATCTGGCCTGCGGCTCCGGTGACGGCAACGTTGACGGGTGCTGGACTCATGGATCCTCCTGAGGCGCGGCGTGACGCCGGTTACGCGGACGTGCAATGGTGTCGAGACTAGCAGCGGGAAGTTCAGCGCACGGCTAAAGATGGCCCGAGATGCTGACATGACGCGTGGCGCACAGCACAATGAAGACATGGCAACTACCGCATTTCAGGGAAACACCGTCCGCATTTCCGGCGAACTGCCGGACACCGGCACCACCGCGCCCACCTTTGACCTGGTGGGCTCCGATCTCAGCCCCGTGACTTCCCAGGATTTCTCCGGCAAGCGCGTGGTCCTCAACATTTTCCCCTCGCTGGACACCGGCGTGTGCGCCCAGTCCGTGCGTGAGTTCAACGAACGCGCGGCGTCCTTCGACAACACCGCAGTGGTCTGCGTATCCAAGGACCTGCCGTTCGCCCACGCTCGCTTCTGCAGCGCCGAGGGTATTGACAACGTCAGCACCGGCTCGGCCTTCCGCTCGAACTTCGGCGAGGACTACGGCCTGGTGCAGAGCGATGGCCCGCTCGAGGGTCTGCTGGCTCGTGCCGTGGTCGTTCTCGACGAGGGCGGCAAGGTGGTCTACACCCAGCTCGTGGACGAGATCACCAACGAGCCCGATTACGACGCCGTTGCCGGCGTCTTGTCCTAAGCTCTCACGCTGAAAAGGGCGGGGCTTTGGGGTCCCGCCCTTTGTCATGCCCGGCCTCTCGCGGGTCAGGGCCGCGGCAGAACGAGCAAAGAATGACGCCGCCGCGCGGCCCCCGAAGAGGCGACGCGGCGGCGTCGGCGATCCAAGAACGCGCTACGCGATCAGGCGCTGAGCGAATCCACGATCTTGTTCAACGTGGCCGAGGGGCGCATCACGTGAGAGGCCTTCTCGTTGCTGGGCCAGTAGTAGCCGCCGATGTCGGCGGGCGAACCCTGGACCTCGAGCAGCTCCTTGAGGATCGTGTCCTCGTTGGTGCGCAATTCCGATGCAACTTTCTCGAAGGCCTTGGCCAACTCCGGGTCTTCGGTCTGCTTGGCCAGCTCCTCGGCCCAGAACAGCGCCAGGTAGAAGTGCGATCCGCGGTTGTCGATCTCGCCGGCCTTGCGGGACGGGGACTTGTTCTCGTTGAGGAACGTGCCCGTGGCGCGGTCCAGCGTGTCCGCCAGCACCTGGGCCTTGGGGTTGTCGTACCGAGTGGCCAGGTGCTCGAAGGAAGCCGCCAGGGCCAGGAACTCACCCAGCGAATCCCACCGCAAGTGGTTTTCCGCCACGAGCTGCTGCACGTGCTTGGGAGCGGAACCACCGGCACCGGTCTCGAACAGGCCGCCGCCGTTCATCAGCGGAACAATGGACAGCATTTTGGCGGAGGTACCCAGTTCCAGAATGGGGAACAGGTCGGTGAGGTAATCACGCAGCACGTTGCCGGTCACGGAGATGGTGTCCTCGCCGCGTCGGATGCGCTCGATCGTGAACGCGGTGGCGTCCACGGGGGAGAGGATCCGGATGTCCAGACCGTCGGTGTCCTCGTCCGCCAGGTACTGGTTGACCTTCTCCATGAGGTTACGGTCGTGGGCGCGGGACTCGTCCAACCAGAACACGGCAGGCATGCCGGAATCGCGCGAACGACGAACGGCCAACTGGACCCAGTCCTTGATGGGGGCGTCCTTGGCCTGGCACGCGCGCCAGATGTCACCGGGCTGAACCTCGTGGGACAGCAGGACACCGCCGGCCTGGTTGACGACCTGCACGGTGCCGGCCTTCTCGATCTCGAAGGTCTTGTCGTGCGAACCGTATTCCTCGGCCTTCTGTGCCATGAGACCCACGTTGGGAACGGTGCCCATGGTGGTGGGGTCATAGGCGCCGTTGGCGCGGCAGTCCTCGATCACGGCCTGGTACACACCGGCGTAGGAAGAGTCCGGCAGCACGGCCAGGGTGTCCTCCTGCTGGCCCTCGCGACCCCACATCTTGCCGGAGGTGCGAATCATGGCGGGCATGGAAGCATCCACGATCACGTCGGAGGGCACGTGCAGGTTGGTGATGCCCTTGTCCGAGTTCACGTACGCGAGTTCGGGGCCGTTGTCGATGCCCGCTTCGATCGCGGCCTTGATCTTGTCACCGTCGGCCACGTTGGACAGTCCGGAGAGGATGCCACCCAGGCCGTCGTTGGGGGACAGGCCGGCGGCGGCCAGCTGATCGCCGTACTGGGCGAAGACCTCGGGGAAGAACGCCTTGACCACGTGGCCGAAAATGATGGGGTCGGAGACCTTCATCATGGTGGCCTTGAGGTGGGTCGAGAACAGAACGTCCTCTTCCTTGGCGCGGGCCACCTGGGCCTTGAGGAACTCGTCGAGGGCCGAGGCGCTCATGAAGGTCCCGTCCACCACTTCACCCTTGAGGACCGGCACGGATTCCTTGAGCACGTCGGTGCCCTGATCGGTGACCAGCTGAATCTTCAGGGTGTCATCGGCGGGCATGACCACGGACTGTTCATTGGAACGGAAGTCGTTCTCGCCCATGGTGGCCACGTTGGTCTTGGAATCCGCGGACCAGTCGCCCATTGAATGCGGGTGCTTCTTGGCGTAGTTCTTCACGGCCTTGGGAGCACGGCGGTCCGAGTTGCCCTCGCGCAGCACGGGGTTCACGGCGGAACCCTTGACCTTGTCGTAGCGGGCGCGGATGTCCTTGTCTTCGTCCGTCACGGCCTCTTCCGGGTAATCCGGGATGTCGTAGCCGGCGGCCTGTAGCTCCGCAATGGCGGCCTTGAGCTGCGGGATGGAAGCGGAGATATTGGGAAGCTTCACGATGTTGGCTTCCGGGGTCTTGGCCAGTTCGCCCAATTCGGTGAGGGCATCGGCCACGCGCTGTTCCTCGGTCAGGCGGTCCGGGAACTGGGCGGCAATGCGGCCGGCCAGGGAAATATCCCGGGTTTCCACCTCGACGCCGGCGGTGGAGGCAAAGGCCTCGACCACGGGCTTGAACGAGTAGGTGGCCAGCAGGGGTGCTTCATCCGTCTTGGTGTAAATGATCTTGGGCATGGGGCAATGACTCCTTGGTTTGACGGTCACTGGACTGCCTTCCAGCCTACCCCGTGGCCGTCACCACACCCGGACGGTTTCACGCATCCCGGTTCCCCGGAGCCGGTCCATCGGGTCCATTGATCACGTGGGCCGCAGTTCAGCTCTCCGGGTACTCCAAGTCCTCCTGGGCCTCCACGGCCAGGGCCAGTCCCGCACCGGAATACAGGTTGATCACGGTGTTCACGCCGAGCTTCTCCAGCTCCGAGACCTGATCCTCGTACTGGGCCACGGCGGCCACGCGTCCCGCGAAATCGGAGTGGTGCAGTTCCTTGAGTGCGGAAAGATTTGCGTCATGGAATGGCATCGCGAGCACGGCGATTTTCACGTGCCCCGTGGCCGAGATCCGGTCCCACACGTCCGCGTCCGTGGCGTCCGCGTTTTCGACGTCGTAGCCCCGCCCCCACAGGTGATGCGCCCGCAAGGGGTCGATCTCCAGGCCGACCACTTTGTGCGAGGTCGCGGCGGTGAACTCGTCATAGGTGGCGGTGCCCACCCGGCCCATCCCCATGACCAGGACATCCGCGCGGGTGAGATCCAGCGGCCTGTCTTCCGGGTGGAGTTTGTCCTGGGGTGCCTCGGGAACGGCGCGCAGCAGCGCGGTGGTGACGATGCTGCCGCGGCGGTTGAGCACGGTGGACACCACGAAGCTGAGCGCCACGGCGCAGGCGAGCATGACCAGCCAGTCATCGTCAAGTTGCCCGGAGACCACGGCGGTGGAGCCCACGATGAGCGCGAACTCCGAATAGTTGGCCAGGGCCAGGGCCCCGCGCACGGCCGTGCGGCGTCGTAATCCGCACAGGGTGAGCGCGGCGGCCATGGCCGCCGATTGCATGGGGATCAACAGGCACAGGATCACGGCCATGACGAGCATTTCCACGCTGGGTAACCCGTAGAAACCGATGCTCACGAAGAAGCCCACGAGTAAGAGGTCCTTAACCGTGAGAATGGATTTGGCGAGGTCACGTGCCAGGGGGTGTGAAGCCAGGAGCACACCGACCAGCAGGGCACCCAAGTCACCCTTGAGCCCCGTGGCCGTGAAGGCCCACCATCCGGGGACCAACGCCATGACCACCCCGAACAGGGCCAGCAGCTCGCCGTGCCCCAGCCGGGACCACAACACTCGCGCGAGCCTGGTGACGGGCCACAGCAATGCGAGCACGAGAATCGCCCAGGGGGAGGGGAGATGACCGCCGGAGATGGTCAGGTACAGCACCGCGGCAATGTCCTGAAGGACAAGGATGCCCACGGCCACTCGCCCGTACAAGGAGTTGGACTCGCCGCGCTCATCCAAGATCTTCACGACCAACACGGTGGACGAGAAGGACAGTGCAAAGGCCACCAGGAAGACGGTTCCCGGTGATTCACCGGCCAATTCGAGGCCCACCAGCATCATGAGCCACAGCATCAACGCACCGCCCACGGCGCTGACGGCCATGTGAATGGTGCCCGCCGCCCACACCTCTTTGCCGAGCAGGGTCCGCAGATCCAGCTTCAACCCGATTCCGAACAGCAGGAGCGTCACGCCCAACTCGGACAGCAGTTCCAACTCGTCCAGGCGCTCCACGCCCAGTCCGTTGAGCAAGAACCCCGCTGCCAGAAAGCCCAGCAGCGGGGGCAGCCGAATCACATGCGCGAACGCGCCCAGCCCCATGACCACCACCAAGTAGACGGCCACGGTGGTCATGGCTCAGCCTGTTTCAACGGTGGCGCGCAGCGGGGGCGTCATGACTCGTTACCGGTTGAGCGTGTCTTGAATTCGCGCGCGTTCCTTTTCAAGTTTGCGGACGCGATGACTCAGCGTGAGCATGCGCACCGATCCCACGAGCGCCATGACCAAAGCGCCGGCCACGGCTGAGAGCAGCATCGCCACACCCAGCGGCAGGCTGAACTGCCACGCCATGTACTCGAATCTCGTGGACACGTTGTTCTGAATGATGAAGATCAGGAGCAGGATCAAGATGATCACGCCCAGGATCAGTGCCGCCCACACAATGCCGGACACACCGCGCTTCGTGGGCCCGTCCAGCGTGGGGTCTGTGGCCCGCGCCGTCCGCGTGTTCTGTCGTTCGTTCCGCGTTGCTGCCACCGACGACGCCGCGCGGTCGCGCGCATCATGGCGGTCGCCGGGGTACCCGGCTCCGGTTTCATAGGAGGCACCGGAGTCCGCTGGTTCAGGGCGAGGTTGTACGGGTTCCTGCGGGTGCTGAGTCATGACGATTCCTCCGGGTCGGTATTACCTCTTGTGAACAGCGTAGTCACACCGACAGTTGAGCGGGATAGCTGCCGTGGCCGGAACCGGGATCGTCTGTATCGGCGGCCAGAAGTTTCCGGTTTGTGACCTTTGGGTAACGAATGCCGCTTATTCGTTGAACACGGTCGCGGATGCCACGTGTTCGCGGTGAACGAGCGGTAACCTATCAATCATTGTGAGGTGAAACACACCTCGCGCTCGCCCTTATCAACTCGCGGGTGGAAGCACACCGTGGTGCGCCACCGATCGTGAACACCACATCAGGAGAGATACGTCATGGGAAAGTACACCTTTAAAGGCAAGGCAGCCGTCTCAGTTGCCGCCATTGCCGCTTTGGCACTGACCGGCTGCGCGAACGTCGGCGGCGGTGGCGGCGGAGAAGAAACCGGCGGGGGTGACAACGGCGGCGGGCAAGAGGGCGGCGTGCTCACCATTGCAGAGACCAATGCGTTCACCGGTGCCAACCCGGCGTACACCAAGGCCAATCTGGACATCAACGGCAAGGTGGCCACGGGTACCCGCGAGGGTTTCATCTACGTGAATCCGTCCCAGGAAATCCAGCGCAATGAAGGCTTCGGCACTTTCGAGAAGACCTCTGATGATCCTCTCACCGTGGAATACACCCTGAACGATCCCCAATGGTCCGACGGCAACAAGATCGACAAGGCCGACGTGATGCTCTGGTGGGCCACCAGTTCCGGCTACTACGACGACGGCGATGCGGAAGCCAAGACCGGCAAAGACTACTTCACCATCGCGGGGTCCACGGACATTCTGGGCCACACCGACATTCCGGAGTTCTCCGAGGACGGCAAGTCCTTCACCCTCACGTACGACGAACCCCAGGCCGACTGGGAGATCGCCCTGGATCAGGACTATCTGCACCCCGCTCACGTGGTTGCCGAAGAGGCCGGTATGACCGAGGACGAGCTGCTCACAGTGCTGGAGGACTCGCCCGAGGGAGATCCGGAAAGCCCCAAGGAGAATGCCGACCTTGCCAAGATCGGCAAGGCGTGGGACACCGCCTTCAACTTCACCGCGACTCCCGAGAACGACAAGCTGCTCCTGTCCAATGGCCCCTACAAGATTCAGGACATTGTGGAGAACAGCTCCTTGACGATGGTCAAGAACGACCAGTACAACGGTGAGCACGAAGGCAAGTTGGATGAGATCACCGTGCGCTTCATTGGTGACTCCACCGCACAGATCCAGGCCTTGCGCAACGGTGAGGTCGACATCATGGCACCGGTGAGCGTCAACAAGGACACCATTGACCAGGTGAAGGAAATTGACTCCGTCAACGTGCTGCAGGGCCAGGACCTGTCCTACGACCATGTGGATCTTAATTTTGGAACCGAAACCTTCAAGGACAAGAACGTCCGAGAGGCTTTCCTGAAGACCATCCCGCGCCAGCAAATCGTTGATCAGCTGATCAAGCCCGTCACCGACGACGCGTCCGTTTTGAATTCCCAAATGTACGTCTCCAGCCAGGGCGAACCGTACGAGAAGGCCACGGAGACCAACGAAGCGGAGACCCTTTACGGTGAGGTCGATATCGAGGGCGCCAAGCAGCTGCTCGGCGGTAAGACCCCGACCGTTCGCATCCTGTACAACAACGAGAACCCCGCGCGCGTCGACTCGTTCCAGTTGATCAAGGAGTCCGCCGAGAAGGCCGGCTTCAAGGTCGAGGACCTGGGCGACCCGAGCTGGTCCGAGAAGCTGCCCGACGGTGACTACGAGGCGTCGCTGTTCGGCTGGGTGTCCCCGGGCGTGGGCACCGAGGTGCTGTCCCAGATCTTCAAGACCGGTGGCGGCGGTAACTACAACGACTACTCCAACGCCGACGTGGACAAGCTCGTGGACGAGGCCCGCTCCAACCTGGACAACGATTCCCGCGTGGATCAAATGGTCGAGATCGACAAGCACACCTTCGAGGACGCCTACGGCCTGCCGTTGTTCCAGAACCCGGGCTTCTTCGGCGTATCCGAGGACATCGAAGGCGTGGAATACCAGCCCAACCAGGACGGGGCCTTCTGGAACCTCTGGGAGTGGTCGCGTAAGTAGTGGTGATTCGCTCACTCGCATGAGTTGAATCCGCCCGCACGGGTACGCTGCGCGGGCTCGGACAACCGGGCCCGCACAGCCGCCGTGACTACGCACTCTCAAGGCAGCGACATGATTTCTTACATTCTTCGCCGGCTCATCACAGCCGTTCTGATTCTTCTGGGCGCCTCGTTCATCGTGTACATCATGACCGCGGCGTCGGGGGACCCACTCTGGGACCTCTATGGACATCCCAACGCGGCCCAACTGATTCCGGACCGTATCGACTCACTGAACCTCGACCAGCCGCCCATTTTGCGGTACTTCACGTGGCTCGGCGGTGCGCTGGGCTGCTTGGTTCCGTTCTCGGACATGTGTAGTCTGGGCGTCACGCGGGACGGTTTGGAAGTCACCCAGCTTCTGCTGTTCGCCATGGGCCAGACCATCATGCTGGTGACCGCGGGAACCATCCTGGCTATCGTCATCGGCATCACGCTGGGCATTGTGTCCGCGCTGCGCCAGTACTCCGGTTTGGACTACGGCGTCACCTTCTTCACGTTCCTGTGCTTCTCACTTCCCAGCTTCTGGTTGGCGGTGCTGCTCAAAGAAATTGTGGCGATATCGTTCAACGACTTCCTACAGGACCCGGTCATGTCCGTCGGCACCATTCTGGCCATTGGTGTGGTGGCCGGGTTCATCTGGTACCTCGTGTCCTTCGGGCGCATGAAGACCCGTATCCTCATGGGTGTCCTGGGCTTCCTGGTGACCTCGGGCATCGTGTATTTCGTTCTGGCAACCAACTGGTTGACGGCCCCGTTCCTGGGAATCCCGCTCATCCTGCTGACCGGCGTTCTGGTGGCCGTGATCGCCACCATCCTGATTTCGGGGCTGCGTAATAAGCGGGCGCTGTACTCGGGCTTGGCCACGGTCCTCGTGGGCCTGATCGTCTACTTCCCTGTACAGAGCTTCTTCCGAGGAGCCGGCCTGTGGACCGTGATCATCCTGTGCCTCGTCATGATCGTCATCGGCGCGGCCATTGGTTACTTTGCCGGCGGCTATGACCGTGGGCAAGGCATGCGAGTGGCCGGGATCACCGGATTCTTCGTGGCGCTACTGATCATCTTGGACCGCTTCATGCAGTCCTGGCCGGACTACTTGGACTCCGGACGCATCCGTGGCCGACCCATTGCGACGGCCAGTGCATCCACCCCGGGTCTGACCGGTGATTTCTGGATCATGGGCATCGACCGCTTCACACACCTTTTGCTGCCGACCATTGCTCTCACGTTGCTGGCGTTGGCGTCCTACTCCCGGTACTCGCGAGCATCCATGCTCGAGATCATGGGTCAGGATTACATACGTACGGCTCGAGCCAAGGGCCTGTCCGAACGCACGGTGGTCATGCGGCACGCTTTCCGTAACGCGTTGATCCCACTGGCCACGCTGGTGGCCTACGACATCGGAGCTCTCATTGGCGGGGCCATCATCACCGAGTCAGTCTTCGCATTCACCGGTATGGGTCAATTGTTCGTCACTGCGGTGCGCAACGTGGATCCCAACCCCGTGATGGGCGTCTTCTTGATCACGGGCATTGTGGCAATGGTGTTCAACCTCATTGCCGATCTCGTGTACTCCGTTCTCGACCCGCGCGTGAGGGTGAAAGCATGAGCCAGCAAGAACCAATCAACGTCAAGGAACCGGTGGACCCCGCCGTCGCCAGGGCTGAGGACGTCCAGGGGAAGAGCCAAGGACAGCTGGTTCGCCAGCGATTCTTCGGCAACACCGGAGCGGTCATCTCTTTGATCGTCCTCATCTTCATCGTGCTGTTGTCGGTGACCTCCATTGGCGTGGGTCCCCTCCCGGGCTGGTGGAAATGGGACCCGGATGCCACGGGAACGCTGGTGGACAGTGGCCGCCCCACGTTGTCGTTGCTGCCTCCGGCGCTGGGAAACCATCCCTTCGGCCAGGACAACCTGGGCCGTGACCTGTTCGCCATGACCATGCAGGGAACGCAGTACTCCCTGATCGTCATGGTCGTGGTGGGTGTGATGGCAGGCCTCCTGGGCACCGTGATCGGTGGCCTGTCCGGCTACTTCCGCGGCTGGACCGAGGCCATCCTGATGCGCCTGACCGACGTGATCATCATTATTCCGCTGGTCATTCTCGCCGCACTGCTGGGTCGCTTGGCCATCTCCTACGTCCGTTCCACGGGCCTGCCGACAACCGCCACGGTCATTGCGCTGGGCCTGTTGATCGGTGCGGCGTCGTGGCCGCCGCTCGCGCGACTCGTTCGCGGCGAGTTCCTGTCATTACGCGAACGCGAGTTCGTCGACGCCGCTCGATTGGCCGGCGCTTCCAGCGGACGCATCATTTTCAAGCACATCCTGCCCAACACCGTGGGCGTGATCACCGTGAACATCACGCTGCTGATGTCCTCGGCGATCCTGCTGGAAACCGCGCTGTCCTATCTGGGTCTCGGTATCCAGGCACCGGACTGGTCCTTGGGGCGCCTCATCAGTGAGAATCAGACGGCCTTTGCCACCCGTCCCTGGTTGTTCTGGTGGCCCGGTGTGTTCATCGTGACCATTGCGTTGACCATCAACTTCATTGGTGACGGTCTGCGCGACGCGTTCGACCCGCGCCAACGCAAGTTCAATCCCAAGAAGGCTCGCGATGGCCGCGAACACCGCACCGAGCGCGGTGCCGACAACCGGACCGCCCGGTGAGTTGGGTATCGGCGGGTGCCTCGTGGGGGTCAGGCTGTGACGAACAGCGTGACGCCCACGGCGGCCACCGCCAGAGTCACCGCGAGCGGGGCGGGAACGTAGGCAACGCGCACCGGCTCCAGAGCGGCATCGTCCCGGGTGAAGACATCCAACTCGCCGGTGTCGATCTTGCGCTGCCACAGCGTGCGGATGTCATTGGCGGCAGCGCCGGAGCGTGTGCCGGCCAGGTCGCCGGTGCGCACGGCACCCTCCGTGCGGGCCAGCGGATGCGCCCGCGACACGCCCTGGGGTCCGCTGCGCAACGCGGACCCCGGCCCGGCGGCGGGCAGGGCGAAGCACGAATGGGAACCAGCCTCGGTGACCACGGTGACCGTGAAACGAGTCCGCACTTCGATGATGTGTGCCCACGGAATGTCCACGGTGCGCAGGGGGTTGATGATTCGCACACCGTGGCCGTGGATTTCCAGGCGGGGGCGCCAGTACAGCGCGTACCCCAGACCTGCCAGGCCGACACCGAAGCACACGCTCGCCACGGAGAGCCACGCGTTCTGGCTCCACCCCGCCGCAGCCACGACCATGCCCAGGAGCACCAGGAAACCGGTGAGCCACGGGGCGGACGCGGCCCGATACACGCGTGGGGAATCAGCGGGGGATTTCTGGTCCTGGGGCATGACCCTCATGCTATGCATCCTCACCCCGCAGCCCACGCACACCACGTTTCAGACACGATGGAGCACACACGATGAGCACCTCGCATTCCGCCCCCGGCCAGCCCGAGGGCACCCCCGAGAACAACGGATCGTCTCAGCACGCCGCGTCCGGTGACGCGCCCTGGAACAACGACGCCGCTAGCGAACCGGAAAGCCGCCGCGAGCGTCGATCGCGGCGCGGCAGTATCGGCAAGCGCGGCAACCGATCAACCGAGGACCCCGGTTCTCGGGACGTCACCGACCGTCCGTCTCGTCGCTCGCGGAGCCCGCGCCGTGTGGAGCGCGGTGAACCGGTCCTGATGGTGGAAGGGCTCTCGGTGGACTTCGGTGTGGACAAGGACTGGGTCCCGGCCGCGATCGACTTGAACTACCAGGTGGCCGCCGGTGAGGTGCTGGCCATTGTGGGCGAGTCCGGTTCGGGCAAGTCCGCGAGCTCCATGTCCATCCTGGGACTACTGCCCTCCAACGCCCGGGTCAGCGGCTCGGCGAAATTGGCCGGTGAGCAATTGATCGGGCTGCAGGGCGCGGCACTGCGCCGCGTACGCGGTGAAGAGATCGCGGTGATTTTCCAGGAACCCATGACCGCGCTCAACCCGGTGTACACCGTGGGCCAGCAAATCGTGGAAACCATTCGTCTGCACCGGGACCTGTCACCCTCCCAGGCCGCCGAGCGCGCCAAAGAGATGCTGACCATGGTGGAGCTTCCGGACCCGGAGAAGGCATTCCGCTCCTATCCGCACCAGCTGTCCGGCGGTCAGCGTCAGCGCGCCATGATTGCTCAGTCACTGTCCTGCGATCCCAAGTTGCTGATTGCCGATGAGCCCACCACGGCCCTGGACGTCACCGTGCAGGCCGAGATCCTGGACCTGATCCGGAACCTCAAGGACAAATTGCATTCGGCCGTCATTTTGATCACCCACGACATGGGCGTGGTGGCGGACCTCGCGGACCGCATCGCCGTGATGGAGAAAGGCCGGATCGTCGAACAGGGCCCCGCCGAGCAGATCTTCTCCCAGCCTGAGCACCCCTACACCAAGACCTTGCTGGAATCGGTGCCCCACCTGGGTGAGGGCGGCGAGACCGGCGAGTCCGTGGACATGGTGGCCGTGCTGGAACGCGAGGTCGAGGCGGAGGAACGCGAGGCGGCGGCGTCGTCCATCGACCAGGAAACCGCGGCGCGCGAGGAGGCCCCGGTGGGAACCGAAGGATCGACAGCGGCGACCGCGACCGACCGTCCCACACTGCCCACGGATGCGGCACGCACCCCGCGACACACGGAACCCAGCGTGGACACCGCGGCGCTGCGCGTCACGGAACCCGTGCTGCAGCTGAAAAATGTGGCCATCGAATACCCGAAGCAAGGGCGCAACCCCGCGTTCCGAGCCGTCGAGGACGTGAGTCTGACCGTGGCCGCGGGAGAGGTACTGGGCTTGGTGGGGGAGTCCGGCTCGGGTAAGACGACCATCGGGCGCGCCGCCGTGGGGCTGCTACCCGTGGTCGAGGGCTCGCTGATTGTGGACGGGCAAGAACTCAGTCGTGCGTCCCGGAAAGAACTCAACCGCGTGCGAAAGGACGTGGGCATGGTGTTCCAGGACCCCTCGTCATCGCTGAACCCACGACTGCCGATCGGTGAATCCATTGGTGAGCCCATGTTTTTGGCCGGAATGGCCAAGGGGCAGCAGTTGCAGCACCGGATCGAACAGCTGCTGGACCAGGTGCGGTTGCCGCGCAACTATCGCAACCGTTACCCGCACGAACTCTCGGGTGGGCAGAAACAGCGCGTGGGTATTGCCCGGGCGCTGTCGCTGAAGCCCAAGCTACTCGTCGCGGACGAGCCGACCTCGGCCTTGGACGTGTCCGTGCAGGCCACGGTGTTGGACCTGTTCGAGGAACTGCAGGCCGAAATGGGCTTCGCGTGCTTGTTCGTGACCCACGATCTCGCCGTGATCGACCGGCTCGCGGACCGCATCGTGGTCATGCAGCACGGCCGGATCGTGGAGCAGGGACAGCGCGAAGTGGTCCTGCGCAAGCCCGAGCAGGATTACACCAAGCGATTGCTGGCCGCCGTGCCGGTGCCGGACCCGGACACCCAACGCGCGCGCCGTGAGCTGCGGCAGAAAATGAAGCTCGGCGCGTCCTAGGGTTATGCAGGTCATGGCTCGGGAACGTATTTGGACGAAATCAGTATGTGTCATCGGCGGTCACCTGTGCCGGCTGTCACAAGAGATTTACTAGGCTGGAGACATGATTAATCCCGCACGCCTGACCTCAGACCTTTCCCGCTTGCGTCGTGAAACCGACATGTTCCTGGCGACCATCGAGTCGCTGGCCGATCGCGAGATGACCGAACCCACCCTGTGCGAGGGCTGGGATCGTGCGCACGTGATTGCTCACCTCGCATCCAACGGCAAGGCGCTGGTCAAGCTCATCGACTGGGCCGTGACCGGCGAACCGCAGCAGCCCTACGAATCCCAAGAAGCCCGTGACCGCGAGATCGACGAGCTGGCAGCCCTCCCCAGGGAAGAGCTCATTCAGAAGGTCCGTGACAGCGCGGACTACTTCGAGGAGCAGTGCGAACGTCTCAAGGGCGCAATCACCACCGAGGAACTGGATTTGCACGGCAAGCCCGTTCCCGCCACGTCCATCCCGGCCGTGCGCGTGGCCGAGGTGGTGGTGCACCACCACGACCTGGACACCACCTGGACCATTGAAGAGGCGGACCCGGACTCGCTGCTCAACGCGGTCGAAGCCGCGGTGCGCACCATGCGCGCCAAGAACGCACCGGGGATGACCCTGCGCACCGAGGAGCGCGACGAATGGGTCATCGGCGACGGCGGCCAGGAGATCACCTCGGACCGCGAGGGCATGCTCGCGTGGTTGGCTCGAGGAGACGACGAGAACGTCGAATCCCAGGGCGCATTGCCCGAGCTGCCCAAGTGGTAAACCGCTGAGTCGCTGCCGACTCAGCGAAAACCGCCGCCGTGCACGTTGCACGGCGGCGGTTTTGCGTAGGCGGAACTGTCTAGTGGCGCACGCTGAACAGCCACGGATCCCAGCGGCGGTCGGTGTGCGGATCCCCGAAGTTCACGAAGGTCTTGCCCTTGGACTCCACGGTCTCGTACTCCTGCACAACTTCCAGGCTCAAGCGCTCGCGGTGTTCCACCTCCACGATCACGGCTCTGGCCCCGGAACGGTCGGGCAAGGTTGCGGGATAGGCCAACGCGGCGACCAACAGGTCGGGAGCTTTGGCCGCGGTCATAGCGCGGAGTTCCTCCAGAACGTCATCCGGGTGCCGGTCCGCGGTTTCCGCGGGGTCCAGGGAATTCAACTCGAACTCGCCGTCCTTGGAACCGGTGACCACGAACACGGGGAAGGCGCCGAACTGCAACACCTGATCCTCCACCACGGTCTGCACGTGGGTCAGTGCGGTGTCCACGGCCTCGACGGCGCCGTCGGAAACCCACTGCCGCCACGCGTTGTCGTGATCGGACTGGGCCCTGGCCGCCTCGGCGCGGGACAGGCGGGGCTTCTTGGAGGGGCCACCGGGGTGACGTTTGGGCGGGCGGGCGGAGGATCGAGCCACGAGTTGGGACCCCTTAGAGAGATAGGTGAAAGTCGAGCGTTCTGAGTCAAGCCTAGGCGCTCGCTAGACTGGATCGGAATCACTAGCGAATACCAGGAGCATGCATGTCTGCGATTAATCGCGAGCAGGTGGCCCACCTGGCCGAGCTCGCGCACATCGAGATGACCGAGGAAGAACTCGCGCGCGTTGCCGGCGAGCTCGACCTCATTGTCTCGTCCGTGGCCTCTGTCAGCGAAGCGGCCGGACCTGACGTTCCTGCAACCAGCCACCCGCTGCCGTTGCAGAACGTTTTCCGTGAGGACGTGGTGGGGGAGACCCTCACCCAGGAAGAGGCCCTCTCCAACGCACCCGACAGCCAGGACGGCAAGTTCCGTGTGCCCGCAATTCTGGATGGGGAGTGAGCATGAGCGAACGCATCGTAGAACTTTCCGCCGCGGATCTGGCGGCCAGGCTGGCCTCGGGGGACGTATCGTCCGTTGACGCCGTCAACGCTCACTTCGAGCAGATCGACGCCACCGAGGGCCACGCCGTGGAACCGGAGGATCGCCACCAGGGCACCGACGGACTCAATGCTTTCTTGCATCGCAACCGCGAGGGCGCCCTGCAGGTTGCGAGGGAGGTGGACCAGGCACGCGCCAACGGTGAGCAGCTGCACGAGCTCGCCGGTGTACCCATTGCGGTCAAGGACCTGATCGTGACCAAGGGCCAGCCCACTACCGCCGCATCCCGGATGCTCGAGGGCTGGATGAGTCCGTACGACGCCACCGTGACCAAGAAGTTGCGGGCCGCCAAGATGCCCCTTCTGGGCAAGACCAACCTGGACGAGTTCGCCATGGGATCCTCAACGGAGCACTCGGCGTTCGGGCCCACGCGTAACCCGTGGGATCTCAACCGGATCCCGGGCGGTTCCGGTGGCGGTTCCGCCGCTGCGGTGTCCGCGTTCCAGGCGCCCCTGGCACTCGGCACGGACACGGGTGGTTCCATCCGCCAGCCCGCCGCGGTCACCGGCACCGTGGGCGTCAAGCCCACGTACGGTTCGGTGTCCCGATACGGCGTGATCGCCATGGCGTCCTCCCTGGACCAGGTGGGCCCGTGCTCGCGCACCGTGCTGGACTCGGCGCTGTTGCACGAGGTCATTGCGGGCCACGACCCGCAGGACTCCACCTCCCTGACCGACCCGGTGGGTTCCTTAGCGGCGGCGGCCCGCCAGGGTGCCGAGGACGGCGGGCTCAAGGGCCTGCGCGTGGGCGTGGTCAAACAGCTCACCGGCGAGGGGTTCCAGGCCGGCGTGCAGCAGCGTTTCAATGAGGCAGTGGAGCTGTTGCAGTCGGCCGGTGCCGAGGTCGTGGAGGTCGAGACCCCCAACTTCGAGTACGCGCTGGGTGCCTATTACCTGATCATGTCCTCCGAGGTCTCCTCGAACCTCGCCAAGTACGACGGCGTTCGGTTCGGTCTGCGCGTTGTCCCCGAGGGCAATCCCACGATCGAGCGCGTCATGGGAGCATCCCGCGCCGCCGGGTTCGGCGCTGAGGTCAAGCGCCGCATCATCCTGGGAACGTACGCGCTGTCCGCCGGTTACTACGACGCCTACTACGGCTCGGCCCAGCAGGTGCGCACCCTGGTGCAGCGCGACTTCAACGCCGCGTTCGAAAAGGTGGACGTGTTGATCTCGCCCACCGCTCCCACCACCGCCTTCACCATCGGCGGCGTGGACGAGTCGGCGGATCCCATGCAGATGTACCTCAACGACATCGCCACCATCCCCACCAACCTGGCGGGCATCCCCGCCATCTCGCTCCCGGGCGGCCTGGCTCCCGAGGACGATTTGCCGGTGGGTATCCAGTTCATGGCCCCGGCCCGGGAGGACGCACGCGTCTACCGTGCCGGTGCGGGTCTTGAACGACTGCTCGAGGAGAAGTGGGGCGGTCCCGTGTGGGCGTCTCGCAACGACGTCGCCACTACCGTTCGTGACTTTGCGGCCGGTGCCGCGCTGGGAGGCAAATAATGAGCGAGGACGTGCTGTCCTTCGAAGAGGCCATGGAGCGCTTCGATCCCGTCCTGGGTTTCGAGGTGCACGTGGAGTTGAACACCAACACCAAGATGTTCGACGCCGCCCCCAACACGTTTGGCGATGACCCCAACACCAACATCACCCCGGTGTCCCTGGGCCTGCCCGGCGTGTTGCCCGTGATCAACGGCAAGGCCGTGGAATCCGCGATCAAACTGGGGCTGGCACTGAACTGTTCCATTGCGCCGAAGTGCCACTTCGCTCGGAAGAACTACTTCTACCCGGATACGCCCAAAAATTTCCAGACTTCGCAGTACGACGAGCCGATTGCCTTCGACGGTCAGCTGGATCTCGAGCTCGAGGACGGCACACCGTTCAGCATTGAGATCGAGCGGGCCCACATGGAGGAGGACGCCGGCAAGCTGACCCACGTGGGCGGCGCAACCGGTCGCATCCAGGGTGCGTCCCACTCGCTGGTGGACTACAACCGTTCGGGTGTGCCGCTCATTGAGATCGTGACCAAGCCCATCGTGGGTGCCGGTTCGCGCGCTCCGGAGCTGGCCCGCGTGTACGTGGCGGCCATTCGCGAGATCGTGAAGAACTTGGGTATCTCCGACGCCCGCATGGAGCGCGGCAACGTGCGTTGCGACGCGAACGTCTCCCTGATGCCCAAGGGCGCAACGGTGTTCGGTACGCGCTCGGAGACCAAGAACGTCAACTCGCTGCGCGCCGTCGAACGCGCGGTGCGTTTCGAAATCCAGCGCCACGCCGCCGTGCTGTCGGCCGGTGAGAAGATCGTTCAGGAAACCCGTCACTGGCACGAGGACACCCGGTCCACCACGTCCGGGCGCCCCAAGTCCGACGCCGACGACTACCGCTACTTCCCCGAACCGGACCTGGTCCCCGTGGTCACCACGCAGGCCTGGATCGAGGAACTGCGTGCCACGCTGCCCGAACCGCCGGCCCAGCGCCGCAAGCGTCTGAAGAACGACTGGGGCTACTCGGACGAGGAGTTCCGGGACGTCGTCAACGCCGGTGTCATGGACGAAATCGAGCAGACTATTGCTGCCGGCGCGTCCGCCGCCGTGGCCCGCAAGTGGTGGATGGGTGAGATCGCCCGTCTGGCCAAGCAAGCGGAGGTCGAAATCGTGGACCTGCCCGTGACCCCGGCCCACGTGGTCGAGGTCAACGCCCTGATCGACGAGGGCAAGATCAACGACAAGCTGGCCAAGAAGGTCATTGGTTTCGTGGTCGAGAGCGAGGGCTCCCCGTCCGAAATCGTCGAGGCCCGCGGCCTCGCGGTCGTTTCCGACGACGGTGCCCTGACGGCTGCCGTGGACGACGCCATGACCCAGTTGCCCGACGTGGTCGAAAAGATCAAGGGCGGCAAGGTTCAGGCGGTGGGTGCGCTCATCGGACCGGTCATGAAGGCCACCCGCGGGCAGGCAGACGCCGGCCGCGTGCGTCGGATCATCCTGGAGAGGCTGGGCGTGCAGGGCTGAGCCTCCCCGTCTCGGGCGCGGTTGCGCTCGTGCGTGCCAGGTGAGGGTCGTGCTGATTCCGAGTCGGGAATCCGCACGGCCCTCGTCTCACGACGAGCTCAGGGCACGGCGGGGCCGTCCTCACTCACGAGCCATTCGCGCAGGCCATGTTCCACGGCGGAGGGAGTGTTGACGATTTCGGCAAGGCGCTCCCGGTTCTGCTTGTCTTGGGCCTGTGAGCGGCAGGTTCCGTTGGGCGCATCCGACGCCGCCGAACACCACGCGTACTGTCCGCCCCGGGTGTTCGAGCTGGGCGCCCACGAGAGATCGCTGACGTCCCAGCTTCCGTCCTCCGTTTTCGCGAACTGAAAACGGGCGATCAACCCGTCGTTGTTGACGGGCATCATGGGCGCGGTTTCCGTGACCGTGTTGCCCACGCCGTAGACGATCCACGTGCCGTTGTGGTTTTCAATGGGCTGGACGCTGTGGGATCCATGACCGTAGATCGCGTCGAACGCACCGGAGTCAGCCAGGGCGTGCGCGGTGCGGACCTGGTAGTCGTCGGCGGTGTCCGTGTACTCGATGATGGAGTGCATGGCCGCGACCACGACATCCGCGCCTTGCTCGCGTGCTTTCTCGGCCTGGCCCACGGCGCGGTCGATATCCGCCCGGGCCACCTCCGGGTCCACGGTGGGATCCTTGCCGTCCCGGAACCGGTCGACCTGCCACTCGTGCTCGGCAGCCATTTGGTTGACGCTGTTGGTACCCGTCACGATTGCCACCGTTCCGGCTTCCGAGTGAACCAGCAGTGGTTCTTCGGACGCGGCTTCGGATGCGTAGGAACCGGTGTGCTGCAGTCCGGCTTCATCCAACGCGGCAAGAGTGCGGTTGATCCCCCCGGTGCCCTGGTCCAGGGTGTGGTTGCTGGCGGTCGTGCATGCGTCGTAGCCCACCGATTTCACGGCCGAGAGGATCTCAGGAGGCACTTGGAATTGCGGGTAGTCGGCATACGGACCACCCTTCTCGGCCACGGGAGTCTCCGCGTGGCACACGCCGATGTCGGAATTCTCCAAGTAGGCACGTTGTCCCGCGAGCAGGGGTTCGAAGTCGAAGTTCTTGTCGTTATCCGCGGCGGGGTCCGTGGCGAAGTTGCGCCACAGGCCTTCGTGCAGCAGCAGGTCTCCGGTCACCGCCATGGTCATGCATTGGTCCTCCGGGCACTCGGGGCCGGACGCGGCGGCGGGGAGCGTGGGGAAGGCATCAGAGCCGGTCGTGGACGGGTCGCCCTCCGAGGGCGATGATGCAGTTTCCCCGGCTTCATCCGCGCATCCGGCAAGACCTCCGGTCATTAGCGCGACCGCGGCAGCGAAGGTCAAGATCTTGAGGTGGCGAGATGTGGGCAGGCTCATAATGTCGATAATTTCACAGTCCCAACATGGCGTGCATCACATTGAGAACGTCTGCGGACTCAATCACCTGGATTTAAGTCATTAAGAACTGACGTATTTCCTGAGATGGTCTTCACACGGAGGTGGTCAAAGGTTAGGCTTTCCTAAGTTTCGAATGTCACACAGAGAGCGAGGAAGCCATGGTCGGGCAGACGATTGGTGGCCAGTCTCAAGGTTCCAGCACCCATGATCGAGCCGTGTCCCTGGCTCATCGAATGCTCGCGGGAGCGGGGCGCGCAACGCTTGTTGCTTATGGACTCGAGGGTCATCCGACGCTCGACGCCCTGGCGCACGGCATGACCGGCAGCGGAGATCTCATGGTGGCGACCACGGTGTTCTCCGGTTCCGAGGATGCAACTCTGCTCAATCCGGACACTCGGATGGACGTGCGGATGGACATCACCAAACTGTCGCCCGAACCTCGCGTGGAAATTATGACCGCCAGCGCCCACATGCTCGGTCAGTTGGAATGGTTGGATTCCGAACGCGCCGCCGACGTGCTCGAGTACGAGAATGTGCCCGAGATGATCAAGGCCGTTGCCGAGTCTCCGTTCGGAATGCTCGGGATCGTGCGGGTCTCGCGCGTCCTGCTGCACGACGGCGTGGGGGCCACCGCCATTCCGTATGCGCACTTGATCGAGCGCCACGCCGACGTGGCCCTGGCAGGCTTGGGTGACGTGGAGTCGATGGGTCTGGATGTCGCGTCCAGCCTGGACTCCGTTGACCTGGCCTCGCTGTGCGATGCCGTCAGCAATGGCTGGATCGAGGCTCGCGTTCTAAGTGAAAAGCCCTCTGTCGGTGGTTGCTCACACACCAAGAACCGCGAGTTCGTGGTGGATGTCGATGCCACGGGATTGACCGTGATGCGCAACGGTGCAGACCGCACCCACGTGTTCTTTGTGCCGTTCGAGCCCGAGTCGGTTGCGGAGTGCGGTGGCCTCATGGCCCGAGTGGAATCCTTGTTCGGTACGCGAGTGGGTGCTTCCGACTAGTCGCACCGGGGAGACGAGCTGAGCCCGAGGCAGTTGTCCCCAGACCCATGTCAGTGGAACCTCAAGAAATGGTGCCCGTGCGTTCGCGAAGAACGCACGGGCACCATTCTGTTCGGAAGCCATCGATTACTCGGCCTCGTAGGTTGCGCAGTTGGCGGTGTCGCCGGTCACCTCAATGGAGGACGCGGTGCACAGCAGGTCGGTATTGTGCTTGCACTCAAGGCGCTGGCACGCGCCGACCTGACCGTTGGCGGTGGGCAGGCCACCGCGAGCGTCCAAGGAGATGAAGGTGGTGCAGGAAGCGGTGGAGCCACTGCCGCCCACGGTGATGGCGGGTGCCGTGCAGCCGTTGTCGTTGTATGCGCACGCGGTGGCGGCGCACGTGGAGACTGGAGTCAAAGTAGCCATGATGTGTTCCTCTCAGACAGTTCGTATTAATAAAGATACGAGCGGAAACGCCGCCTTACAAGTAAGTTGAACCTTAGGTCAAACACATCTGACGTAATTAAATTTAGGAAGTCCTGCCTTTTCTAATTAACTTGCAAGGCGAGCCTTACCTTGCTGTGGCGGGCCTCATGTCACACCGTGGGTCGCGAGCGCGCTTTCGTAACCGCAAGTTTCTGTTTCGGTTCTGCATTAGTTGAAAAGACCCGAAATGTTCTCGTGAAATGCACAATCATCACACCAGACACATTTGCAATGAATAGGTTTCAGTGCGAGCGAGCCCAAAACCTATCGGCGGTACTCGCTGCCGTCCCGGTTTCGCGTGATGTACCCGGTGTCCACTCCGTGCCGCCTGATGAGGGCGGGGTCATTGCTGAACTTCTCCAGCCGATCATTGAGCTCCCGCTCGTCAATGCGCTCTCCAGTCGCCAAACATTGATCCACGATCCAGCGGATCAGACCGTCTTTGTCTGAGGCCTTAGAAGGCCACCGCGTGACGCGCCCTTTGTCCAGAAACCGCTCGTAACCTTTGGGGGTGCCAGTCGCCCCCTTTGCGAGAAGATCGCGGAAGACCCCGGTGGGTGACCACGCGCCGCCGTCGTCGTCAATCAAACCGGCGCGTTGGAGGTTTTCGAGGGCTCGCGATTGTTTGGAAGTGGGCGCCATGGGAAGTTGGTCGAGGATGACTCGGGCGTACATGGTGCGGGTGTCCGGATTCGCGAGTGCGGCGAAGATCTGACGGGTGTTCATTCGGCCATCCTGACAGCTCGGCCGCTGGGGGCGCGCCGCGGCCCGGCGCTGGGCGATAGTGTGACGTACATGACATCTTGCTTCGACACCCCCGAACATTTGACCGCATCGCCTCGACTGTCCGGATTCAGCACCCACGAATCCGGCACCGTGGTGGCCCTACGCAAGGAGCTGTCCAGGGACGGTAAGAAGTACGTGACTCAGGCGTGGTCGGTGGAGCCCACCGGGGGCGAGTTCCGGGTTGCGCAGCTGACCCACGACCAGCACGGGGTCTCGGAAGTGTGCCCGGCGGACCACAGCGCCGTGTTCTTCACATCCGTTAGGCCATCCGGGGACGAGGACAAGGAACGTACTCGATTGTGGCTGCTGCCCCGGCACGGCGAAGCGCGCATGATTCTGGAACGCCCCGGCGACGTCCAAGACCTCAAGCTGGGTGGCGAGCGCCTGTTTTTCGTGGGCGGCACGCTCCCGTCCGCCCGACACGCAGAGGACGTCACGGCAGAGAACGAGCGGCTGCACAAACTGCGCGAGGATACGGGCGTGAGTGCGGTGCTGTATGAGACGGCACCCATCCGCGACTGGGACCACGACCTGGGTCCTGACGAACCCACCCTGTGGTTCGTGAACGCACAGGACGCCATCGACGGCGTCCCGGTTCAGGAGCACGCGAGACGGGTGCGGCTTCCGCGGGGGCGTTTGCTCGGCTATGAGCCCTCTCCCGACGGCAGTTTTGCGGTGATCACCATGAACGTGTGGATCGAGGGCGGGTGGGAACGTTCGGAGGTCTGGCGTGTCCCCGCCACCGACGATGCTTCCGGAGAACCCGAGCTCATCCACGGCGCCGATCACGACACCTGGTGGGAAACGCGCCCCGTCAGCCCGGACGGAACCCGGGTCATTCTGTTCAAGGAACGGCTCTGGAACAGCACGCAGAACCTCTCCATTTCTTTGTGGGTCCACGACTTCGACTCGGGGGACACACGCGAGATCCTGCCCGGAGACGACTACTGGGGAGAGGACCCCCAGTGGGCTGATGAAAGCACGGTGGTGTGCAGCTCCGATTACCGGGGCCGGGGCATTGTGTTGCGTATCAGGTGCGCGCCGGGGGAGGAGCCCCGCGTCGAGACGTGCGCCGGTGGCGACGGCCAGGGCTGGACGTACGGATCTGTCCATGTGACGGGGCAGCGACTCTGGGCCGTGCGATCACGAGTGGATCGCCCCGAAGAACTCGTGTCGTGGTTGGGCGAGGAATTCTCGGCCGATCCCGTATCAATCGAAGGTCTCCTTCCCGACGATGTTCCGGCCGGCCGGCTCGAAGAAGTCACCACCGTGGCGCAGGACGGTACGGAAATCCGCGCGTGGCTCGCCCTGCCGGACACCCCCGCCGCCGCGGAGCTCCCGCTGCTCGTGTTCGTGCACGGCGGGCCGTGGGGTTCCAATAATGCATGGTCCTGGCGCTGGAACCCGTGGCCCTTCGTGGCCCGCGGCTATGCGGTGCTGCTCCCGGACCCCGCCATTTCCACCGGCTACGGTCAGCGCATGATCGACCGCGGTCAGCAGGAACTGGGCGGTGCCCCGTTCACGGATGTCATGTCACTGGTGGAAGCCGCCACGCAACGCCAGGACATCGACGCCGGGCGGCAGGCCCTGCTGGGTGGTTCCTACGGCGGGTACATGGCCAACTGGGTGGCCGGCCACACGGGGGAGCGATTCAAGTGCATCGTGACCCACGCTTCGTTGTGGGACCTGCACACCATGGGCGCCACCACGGACAACACCGAGTGGGAGGAGGCCATGGCGCCGTCGCAGGCTGCTCGCTATTCGCCGCATCGGTTCGTGGGCGACATCCAGGTGCCCATGCTGGTGATTCACGGTGACAAGGACTACCGCGTGCCCATTTCCCAGGGGCTGCAACTGTGGTCGGATCTGCAACGGCACACCGCGGTGAAAGGGCACAAGTTCTTGTACTTCCCGGATGAGAACCACTGGATCCTCAAGCCGGCCAACTCGCGCACCTGGTACGAGACCGTTCTGGCGTTCGTGAACGAGCACGTGCAGGACAAACCATGGCACAGGCCGGAACTATTGGGATAGGAGACCGCTCGATGCGATTGCCCCGGGGGACCACCCGGGACACTCGCGCGCACCAGGCCGCGGAACCAGCTGGAAATGAGTGATGAGTCACGTGTGGACGAGCAGGCGCATGAGGAAGAGTAGAATTGACGAGATTCCCCTCTACCTCGATTCATGAAGAGAGACTTGCGTATGTCTGAAACCACCGCCCAGCGCGCCGATCTGCGTAACGTGGCAATTGTTGCCCACGTTGACCACGGCAAGACCACCATTGTCGATGCCATGCTCCAGCAGACGCACGCTTTCTCCTCACACGGAGAGGTCGAAGAACGAGTCATGGACTCGGGCGACCTGGAGCGGGAGAAGGGCATCACCATCCTTGCGAAGAACACCACCGTGTTCTACGACGGACCCTCGGCCAACGGCGAGACCATCACCATCAACGTGATCGACACCCCGGGCCACGCGGACTTCGGTGGTGAGGTGGAGCGCGGCCTGTCCATGGTGGACGGCGTGGTGCTCCTGGTCGATGCGTCCGAGGGCCCCCTGCCCCAGACCCGGTTCGTGCTGCGTAAGGCCCTGGAGGCCAAGCTGCCCGTGATCCTCGTGGTCAACAAGGTGGACCGCCCGGACGCGCGCATCGAAGAAGTGGTCTCGGACACCATGGACCTGCTGCTCGGCCTGGCCTCCGACATTTCCGAGGACTACCCCGAAATGGATTTGGACGCCGTTCTGGACGTCCCCGTGGTGTACGCCTCCGGTAAGGCCGGTCGCGCCTCCACCGAACAACCCGGCGACGGCGAGCTTCCGGACAACGAGGACCTCGAGCCGCTGTTCAAGACCATCATCGAGCACATCCCCGCGCCTTCCTACGAAGAGGGCGGTGTGCTGCAGGCCCACGTGACCAACCTGGACGCCTCCCCGTTCCTGGGTCGGTTGGCTCTGCTGCGTATTTTCAACGGCACCCTCAAGAAGGGTCAGACCGTTGCCTGGGCTCGTCAGGACGGGCAGCTCAAGAACGTGCGAATTTCCGAGTTGCTGGCCACCAAGGGCCTGGACCGTGTTCCCGCGGAGCAGGCCGGTCCCGGTGAGATCGTGGCCGTTGCCGGCATTGAGGACATCACCATTGGTGAGACCCTGACCGACCCGGACAACCCGCAGCCGCTCCCGCTGATCACCGTGGACGATCCTGCGATCTCCATGACCATCGGCATCAACACCTCCCCGTTGGCCGGCCGCGTCAAGGGTGCCAAGGTGACCGCCCGCCAGGTGAAGGATCGCCTGGACAAGGAGCTCATCGGTAACGTCTCCCTCAAGGTCCTGCCCACGCAGCGTCCCGACGCCTGGGAAGTGCAGGGCCGTGGCGAGCTGGCGCTGGCCATCCTGGTGGAGCAGATGCGCCGCGAAGGCTTCGAGATCACCGCGGGTAAGCCCCAGGTGGTCACCAAAACCGTCGACGGCAAGGTGCATGAGCCGTACGAGCGCATGACCATTGACGCTCCGGACGAGTTCCTCGGTGCCATCACCCAGCTCATGGCCGCACGTAAGGGCCGCATGGAGGGCATGGTCAACCACGGCACCGGCTGGGTGCGCATGGAGTTCAAGGTCCCCTCGCGCGGGCTGATCGGGTTCCGCACGCGGTTCCTGACCGAGACCCGAGGTGCCGGCATCGCGGCGTCGTACTCCGACGGCTACGAGCCGTGGGCCGGCGACATCGAGTACCGCACCAACGGCTCGCTCATCGCGGACCGTGCCGGTGTGGTTACCCCGTTCGCCATGATCAACCTGCAGGAGCGCGGTTCCTTCTTCGTGGAGCCCACCTCCGAGGTCTACGAGGGCATGATCGTGGGTGAGAACTCCCGCGCGGATGACATGGACGTGAACATCACCAAGGAGAAGAAGCTCACCAACATGCGCTCCTCCACCTCGGACAGCTTTGAGCACCTCACACCGCCGCGCAAGCTCACCCTCGAGGAATGCCTTGAGTTCGCTCGCGAGGACGAGTGCGTGGAGGTCACCCCGGAAGCCATCCGTATCCGCAAGGTCGTCCTGGAAGCCAATGACCGCGTGAAGGCCGCTCGTCAGCGGGCTCGCGCCTGATTATGAGCACACCGCGATACCCCGGAGCGGGCACGGTCACCGAGGGCGCAGTGCACTCGCTACTGCCCGTGGGCCGTGCCCCGGGGGACGCGCGGATCCTGTGGGTTCACGCCCACCCGGATGACGAGTCCATTGCCACGGGCGGCTCCATCACGCACTACGCTCGCGCCGGTGCCGCCAACGTGCTCCTCACCATGACCCGCGGCGAACGCGGTGAGGTCATTCCTGAGCCGCTGCGTCACCTCGAGGTGGGTCAGCCCGGCTGCCCGGACACCGACGGCACCGCTCTGGGCCTGTATCGCGTGGGCGAGCTCGACGACGCCGCCGCGGCACTCGGTCTGACCGACCGCTTTTTCGCCGGGGAGGCCCCCGCTGTCGATGAGTCCGTGGGATTCGCCAACGGGCTGGGTCGATACCTGGATTCGGGGATGAGCTGGGGTGACAACGGCCGGGCGCAGCCCGCCGAGGACGTGTCCCCGGCTGCCCTCACCTCGGCCACCGAGGACGAAACGGCCGCGCATGTGGCCGCGGCCATCCGCGCAGTCCGGCCGCACGCGGTGGTCACCTACTGCGATGACGGGGGTTACGGTCACCCGGATCACGTGCGAACCCATCATGCCACGCTGCTCGGCATCACCCAGGCCATGACGCCCGCCCACGGCGCACCAGCCTGGGACGTGCCGCTGGTGTGGGGCACCGAGGGCGAATCCGACCCCGCGGATCAGCGACAGCAGGCCGTGATCAACGGCCACCCGGGGGCCAAGCGCGCGGCCATGGCCGCCCACGCCACGCAGATTGTTCTGCCGGGCCACGAACCGGGCACTTTTGAACTGTCCAACGGCGTTCCGCAAGCGCTGACGGCCACCGAGCACTACCGTTTGCTCCGTGGTGAGTTGTTCGGCGGTGGCCCCGCATGAGCCGCACCGCACGGACACCCGTGAACCCGGCCCCGTGGCACAACGGCCCCGAAACCGAGAGCGTGACCGACGAACCCGCCGAGCCGGGCGAGATCACCTCGACCACAGCGGCGTCGGCGCCCCCTAGCACCCTCTCCGCGGTGGTGACCACCGTGATCACCGGGCTGCTGATCGGCTCCGTGGCCGCCGTGATGCACGCGAACATCTGGTATCTCAGCGAGTCCGTGTGGCTGCCGTGGGGACTGCTGTTCTCCGGGGCGCTCGTGTGGTTCGCCAGCGTATGGTGCGGTACGGCGACTCGCCGGGTGTGGGCCGCCGCGGTCCCCGGACTGCTCAGCTACGTGCTCTCATGGGCCTTCGCCTACCTCAAGAACGGCTCGGCCCTGGTAGTCACCTCGTGGGAGGCGCCCATCGGAATGGTCGGCTACGCGTGGTTCGCCGTCATCTTCGTGGCCGTGATGGCCGCGGTGATTGTTACGGGCCGCTACATCACCAAACTCCGCCGACAAGCACGTGGCTGACCGCGCGGTTAGACTGTTGGCTGATCCCCTCGAACCAGGAAAGGTACGTTTACCGTGACATACGTGATCGCCCAGCCTTGTGTGGACGTCAAGGACAAGGCATGCGTTGAAGAATGTCCCGTGGACTGCATCTACGAGGGCGAACGTTCCCTGTACATCCACCCGGACGAGTGCGTCGACTGCGGTGCGTGCGAACCGGTGTGCCCCGTGGAAGCCATCTACTACGAGGACGACACCCCGGAGGAATGGGCCGAGTACTACAAGGCCAATGTGGAGTTCTTCGACGATCTCGGTTCCCCGGGCGGTGCCGCGAAACTGGGTAACACCCACAAGGACCACCCGATCATCGCCGAACTTCCCCCGCAGAATCAGGATTGATCGTGACTGAGCTGCGCGGTTTCGGACTCGACCTGCCGGACTACCCGTGGAACTCGCTTGCGCCCTATCGCCAGCGCGCGGCTGAGCACGCGGGCGGCACGGTGGACCTGTCCATCGGCACGCCCGTGGATCCCACGCCGCTCGTGATTCAGGATGCGCTCGCGGCCGCTTCGGATGCTCCCGGTTACCCCACCACGCAGGGAACGCCCGCGCTGCGCGAGGCGATTGCGGACTGGTACGCGCGACGCCGCGGCGTCACCCATCTGGACCCGGCCGCCGTGATGCCCACCGTTGGCTCCAAGGAACTGGTCGCGTGGCTGCCGCTGCTGCTGGGACTGGGTCCCGGGGACGTCGTCGCGCGCCCCACCGTTGCGTACCCGACCTATGACATCGGGGCCCAGCTGGCCGGTGCCGAGGCGGTGCCCGCAGATGACCTCGACGACCTGGACCCCCAGGTGCGTTCGCGCGTGCGGATGGTGTGGGTCAACTCGCCGGGCAACCCCACGGGCATCGTGCGTGATGCCGCCGGTCTCAAGAAGATCGTGGACCAGGCGCGCGCGCAGGGTGCGGTGGTCGTCTCCGACGAATGCTATGCGGAACTGGGCTGGGGCGACTGGGACGTGGCCGAGGGTGGTGAGCCCGTGCCGTCCGTGCTGGACGAGCGGGTGACCGGGGGAGACCTTTCACTCGTGCTGAGCGCGTACTCGATGTCCAAGCAGTCCAACCTGGCCGGTTACCGCGCCGCCTTCCTGGCCGGTGACCCGGACCTGATGCCGTTGCTGATCAACTCGCGCAAACACGCGGGCATGATCGTGCCCTACCCCGTGCAGGAAGCCATGCGCGTGGCCCTCGCCGATGACGCCCATGTGGCCGCTCAGAAGGCACTCTACCGGGAACGCCGCGCCAAGCTGCTGCCCGCCGTGGAAGCTTTCGGGCTGCGGATCGAGCACTCGGTGGCGGGCCTGTACCTGTGGGCCACCGCCGGCGAGGACACCTGGGACACCGTGGGGCGCTTTGCCGAACTGGGCATTGTGGTGGGCCCCGGGACGTTCTACGGGGAGGCGGGAAATGGTTACGTTCGGCTGGCCATGACAGCCAGTGACGAGCGAATCGACGCTGCCGTTGCGCGCCTGCGCGAGGCCGTGTAACCACGCTCACCGCGCTTCACATGAGTGGAACCTACGCTACGCCACGGGGTAGGTTAGATGATGATCAAACTGTGTCCCAGTATGGGCGTGACAGTCATGGCAACGCGGTTGTTGCCCTGGCCGGGAGCGCGAACCGCTGTCCGGGCACCCCGAGCAAACCGTGGAGGACAACACCATGGCAGAGGCCAAGAAGAACGCTCAGAAGGTTGAACTGAACTATCAGGACGGCAAGGCCATGGAGCTGCCCGTTCTGGAGGTCACCGAAGGCAACCAGGGCTACGGCCTGGGTTCGTTGCTCAAGGAAACGGGCAACGTGACCTACGATCCCGGCTTCATGAATACTGCCAACACCAGGTCTCACATCACCTATATCGACGGTGACAACGGCATTCTCCGTTACCGCGGTTACCCCATCGAGGAATTGGCGGAGCACTCCAACTTTGTGGAGACCACCTACCTGTTGATCTACGGTGAGTTGCCCACGCGCGAGCAGTACGAGGAATTCGCGCACCGCATCACCACGCACACCATGGTGCACGAGGACATCAAGATGTTCTTCAACGGATTCCCACGCTCCGCGCACCCCATGCCCGTGCTGTCCTCGGCCGTGTCCGCGCTGTCCACGTTCTACTCGGACTCCCTGGACCCGTTCGACAAGGAACAGGTGGAGATCTCCACTATCCGCCTGCTCGCCAAGGTCCCCACGCTGGCCGCGTACGCGTTCAAGAAGTCCATGGGTGAGCCGCAGCTCTACCCCCAGAACAAGCTGAACTACGCGGAGAACTTCCTGCGCATGTGCTTCGGGGTGCCCGCCGAGGAGTACGAGGTTGACCCGGTGGTCGCCAAGACCCTGGACATCCTGCTGATGCTGCACGCTGACCATGAGCAGAACTGCTCCACCTCCACCGTGCGCCTGGTGGGCTCCTCCCACGCCAACATGTTCGCTTCCGTCTCTGCCGGCATCAACGCCCTCTACGGCCCACTGCACGGCGGCGCCAACGAATCCGTGCTGCACATGCTCGATCAGATCCAGAACCGCGGGCTGTCCGCGGACGAGTTCATGGAAAAGGTCAAGAACAAAGAAGACGGCGTGCGCCTCATGGGCTTCGGGCACCGCGTCTACAAGAACTACGACCCGCGCGCGAAGATCATCAAGGGCTACGCCCACGATGTGCTGGCCAAGCTGGGTGGTAACAACGAGATGTTGGACCTCGCGATGAGCATGGAGGAGAAGGCCCTCGCGGACGACTACTTCGTGGAGCGCAAGCTCTACCCGAACGTGGACTTCTACACCGGGCTGATTTACAAGGCCATGGGCTTCCCCGAGAAAATGTTCACCGTACTGTTCGCCATTGGTCGGCTGCCGGGTTGGATCGCCCAGTGGCGGGAAATGATCGAGGACCCGGAGACCAAGATCGGTCGCCCGCGCCAGCTGTACGTGGGCGAAGGAGAGCGTCACTACCCGACCTCGAAGTAAGCCTCACGGCTCAGCACAACACCCCGTCATCGACTCCGGTCGGTGGCGGGGTGTTCTATTGAGGTTCTTAGCGGGGTACAACGGCGCCGCCTGTCATCTTGGGCGGCGGCCCGCATGGGAGGGGACACCAGGACCGTGGGCCACACTCGAGGTGCCGTGAGGACCCTTGGCGGGATGGAAAAGGGTTCTCGCGGCGCATGAGGCGCACGCGAGGGTCTTACCGTGGCACGTAGCGCAATGCGACCGCACCGGAACCGTATTCCACGCGGTCAATGAGGCGCAGATCCAGAGGTTTCGACAGGCCCGCGAACAACGTGGGCCCGTGGCCGGCCACGCGCGGGTGCACCACGAACTCGTACTCATCGATTAATCCGAGATCCGCCAAGTACAGCGGCAACGTGACACCACCCACGTACAGACCCTCGCCGGGTTCTTCCTTGAGGGCTCGGACGGCCTCACCCGGATCACCGCGCAGAAATTCCGCGTTCCAGTCGAGGTTCTTCAGGGTGCTCGAAACCACGTACTTCTTGGCGGCGTCAATTGTTCGTGCCCACGGCTCCATCCACGGCTCCAGCCACTCGGGCCATGCGCCCGTGACCGGATCCCGGCGCCAGGCCTCCTCCATCATGCCGTAGGTCACCCTGCCGAAGATCAGCGCATCGGCACGCGCAACGGTCTCTGCGGCGCGCCGATGCAGTTCCTCGTCCGCTATCCCCTCACGGTGATCGACACAGCCGTCGAGGGTGACGTTGATGGAGTACCTGAGCGGTCTCATGCCCCCAGGCTACGCCCGGGGCGGACCGGCGGAAAGATCAGCCGTCGTACCCGTGGGGATTGTTTTTCTGCCAGTTCCAATGGTCGCGGCACATGGTGTCCATGTCGCGGTCCCCGGACCAGCCCAGCTCGGCGAGGGCGGCGGAGGGGTCGGCGTAGGACACGGCGGCGTCGCCGGCGCGGCGAGGGGCGATCTCGTATGGGATCTCGCGGCCCGATGCCTTGTGGAACGCGTCCCGGACCTCGAGCACGGAGTAACCGCGGCCGGTACCGAGGTTCCACACGTGGACACCGGGGTCCTGACTGATCCGATCCAGAGCCCTGAGGTGACCGTCGGCCAGGTCCACCACGTGAATGTAGTCGCGCACCCCGGTGCCGTCCGGGGTGGGGTAGTCGTCGCCGAAGACCATGAGCTTCTCGCGGCGACCCACGGCAACCTGCGCCACGAAGGGCATCAGATTATTGGGGATGCCGGAGGGATCCTCGCCGATCCGCCCGGATTCGTGGGCGCCCACCGGGTTGAAGTAACGCAGCAACGCAACGGCCCAGCGGTCATCGGACGCGGCGAGGTCCGCGAGCATGTCCTCGATGTGTTCCTTGGTGCGCCCGTACGGGTTCTGCGCGTCCATGGTCTGTTTCTCGGTCAACGGCATGGTGTCGGGCGCGCCGTACACGGTGGCCGAGGACGAGAACACGATGGTGCGGCAATCGTTGCCCTCCATGGCCCACAGCAGGTTCACGGTGCCGGAGACATTGTTCGTGTAGTACCACAGGGGCTTCTCACTGGATTCTCCCACGGCTTTGAGGCCGGCAAAGTGGATCACGGCCTCTGGGCGGTGGCGCGAGAACACGTCGTCGAGCTCCGCGCGGTCCAGCAGGTCGACCTCTTCGAACGCGGTGATCTCGCGGCCGGCCAATTCCTGAACCCGTTCCAGGGAGGTCTTGGACGAGTTGGAAAGGTTGTCCAACACCACCACGCTGTGGCCCGCCTCGAGCAATGCCAGAACTGTGTGCGAGCCGATATAGCCGGTTCCACCGGTCACGAGAATCTTCATGGGCACCAGCTTAATCAGTTCACGCTGGATCCTGGCTCGTGGCGGTGCTGATGACCACCTGTGGGGACGGCGGTGCCGCCTGGCCCTCCGGGGTCAGCTCCTCCGCGGACTCCCACCCGGGCACTGGGGAGAACCGCGTGGATGTCTGGTGGCCGCGATCCCAGGTCCGTCCGTCGTAGCTCACGCGTGTGATCCCCAAGCGTTCGGCATTGGCCACGGCCCAGTGGGCGGCGGCCCAGCCGCTCTCGGAATCATCGGGCTCGACGACGGCGCTCTCACCCTCCGTGCGCACCCCACCCAGCGTGTCGCCGTAGTCCCGTGTCAAACCAACCACGGCCTCATCTGCGCGCGCGGCGGGGGAAGCGGAGCCCTCCGACGTCGAGGGCGATGCGTCCACGGGGTCCAGCACGCAGTTGAGCATCGCCGGCTGAGCCCCGTGGAACGCGTCCGTCAGCGCCGCGGAGCTGTCCTCGTGCTTGGCGTAGGCGTCCGGAACTCCGGACTGTTGGACTGCCTGCGCCGCCTGCGTCACGGACATCGAGTGGTAGTCCACGTGCTCCAAGTGGTTGTAGAAGGCCACCGTGGCGTAGTGGGGGTCCATGATTTCCTCGGCGGTGCCCCACCCCTGTGAGGGTCGCTGCTGGAAGAGCCCCACGGAATCCCGGTCACCGTAGTCGATGTTGCGCAGCTCCGATTCCTGTTGGGCGGTGGCCAGGGCGATCACGGAGGCGCGCTGATCCAGGCCGCGCGCCAGGGCCTCCGCGGACACGATCGAGGCGTTGCGGGTTTGTTCCGGAGTGAACGTGTATGTGGTCCCCTGAGCGGAAACCACTGTGCAACGTGGGTCGCCGACGGTGGGTTTACCGGCGACCAGGCTGAAACCCACGTACAGGGCAGCCGCGATGACAGCGCAGATCAGCACAATGATCAAGAACAAGTGAAGCGCGGCATGGCGGCGACGACCGGACGACGTGGAAGACATGATTCCCCGGAGTAGGCAACTGAAGAGTCGAGTCTAGCGCTGAGCCCGCGCACCTCGCTCGGAGGTGCGCGGGCTCAGCGGCTTCATGCGGTGTTCTCAGTTGGCGTGCAGGGCGGGGTTGAGCTCAATGGCCCCACCCTCACGGGGCAGTGCTTCTACCGCACCGTTGGTCGAGTTCCGGCGGAAGAGCAAGTTGGAGATCCCCGACAGTTCCGAGGCCTTGACCACGCGGGAATCGGCTCGGGCCTCCAGCAGGGTCACGCGAGTACCGGCCGTGACGTACAGGCCTGCCTCGACTACACAGTCGTCGCCCAGGGAGATGCCCACACCGGCGTTGGCGCCCAAGAGGCAGCGCTGCCCCAGCGTGATGCGCTGCTTGCCGCCACCGGACAGGGTACCCATGATGGAGGCGCCGCCACCGATGTCGGTGTGGTCGTGAACCACGACACCGGCGGAAATCCGGCCCTCGACCATTGCGGAGCCCAGCGTGCCCGCGTTGAAGTTCACGAACCCCTCATGCATCACGGTGGTGCCCTCCCCGAGATACGCGCCCAGGCGCACGCGGTCCGCGTCGCCGATGCGGACGCCGGAGGGAACCACGTAGTCCACCATGCGGGGGAACTTGTCCACGCCGAACACGGTTACATGCCCGCCGGCGCGTAGGCGCACCAGGGCGGTGGTCAGCTCCTCGGCCAGCACCGGGCCTCGGTCGGTCCAGGCCACGTTGGCCAGCTGACCGAATACGCCGTCCATGTTGATGGTGTTGGGTTCGGCTAACCGGTGGGACAGAAGGTGCAGGCGAAGGTAAGCGTCCGCGGTGTCGGCCGGGGCCGCGTCGAGATCGATCACGGTGGTGACGATCTCGGAACGTACATTGCGATCGGGATCAGTGGTCGCGGCCACGCGCAGGTCGGCCTCGAAGGAGCTGTCGGCGTGGGGGCTCAGCGCGGGAGCCGGGTAGAAGACGTCCAGGACGGTGCCGGCCTTGGGGCCGGAATCCACTACGGTGGCCAGGCCTACGCCTGAGGCTGTGCGGGATGATTCGGTGCTCTCGCTCGGTGAAGTCATGAGCACCATCCTAGGATGTTCGCCACCGTGTGACGCGAAGGTGACTAGGCTGGCCCGCATGGACTCCACCACATCACCCGTTGCACTCGACCTCTCTCTGGACCCGGCGGATCTCACCGCGACCCTCGTGGACGTGGAATCGGTGTCCGATCACGAGGGCCCCCTCGCGGACGCCGTGGAAACCGCTCTGCGTCAGTTGCCGCACCTGGACGTGCACCGCGACGGGGATTCCATCGTGGCCCGCACGAACCTCGGTCACGACGAGCGTGTGGTGCTGGCCGGGCACCTGGACACCGTGCCCCTGCCCACCGTGGAAGGTTCCCTGGGCACGGTACCGTCCGTGCGACGTCGGGAATCCGGACGGGATGTCATCTACGGCCGCGGCACTACCGATATGAAGGGCGGGGTGGCCGTGCAGCTGGCCCTGGCCCACGCGTTGGCCGAACCCAACCGGGACATCACCTTTGTCTTTTACGACCACGAAGAAGTCGCCAGCGACGCGAGCGGGCTGGGGCGCCTGATGCGAAACAGCCCCGAACTGCTCGAAGCGGACTTCGCGGTGCTGCTGGAACCGACCAACGGCACGGTGGAGGGCGGCTGCAACGGCACCATGCGTTTCCGCATCACCGCGACCGGCAAGGCCGCGCACTCGGGCCGCGCGTGGATCGGCGAGAACGCGATCCACAAGCAGGCCGATGTCCTCGCGCGGCTTTCGGCCTACGAGCCCCGGACCATCACCGTGGAGGGGTTGGACTACCGGGAGGGTCTCAACGCGATCCGGATCGGCGGGGGAGTGGCCGGCAATGTGATCCCGGACAGCGCGTGGGTGGACATCAACTACCGCTTTGCCCCGGACAAGTCCTTGCAGCAGGCGCAGGAGCACGTGCGCGAGGTCTTCGACGGTTACGATCTGGACTTCCAGGATCTGTCTCCGGCGGCGCGGCCCGGCCTGGACCGGCCCGCGGCGGCGCAGTTCGTGGCCGCCGTGGGCCAGGAACCGATGCCCAAGTACGGCTGGACGGACGTGGCCCGCTTCTCGGAAGCCGGGGTGCCCGCCGTGAATTTCGGTCCCGGAGACGCCCTGCTCGCCCACACCGATGACGAGCATGTCTTCGATGACGCCGTCCGCGAATGCTACCGCGCGCTCGCGCAGTGGCTGTCCTAGCGCCGCCGGGTTGACTCAGCCGGTCTTGCCACCCTCCGCGGCCTCATGGAGGGGTTTGGTCTTGCCGGAGGTGCGATAGCTGAGCAGCCGGGAGAGCCTGCCCGCGCTGAACGTGAGCACCGAATTGATGACCATGAACACCACGGCCGCCAGCAGCAGGGTCTGCAGAATGTTGCCGTCACCGGAACCCAAACGTCGGGCCGAGGCGAGCAGCTCGGGGTAGGTGATGATGTACCCGAGCGCGGTGTCCTTGAGGATCACCACGAACTGGGAGACGAGAGAGGGCAACATGGCCGTCAGGGCTTGAGGCAGCAAGATGCTGCGCAGCGTTTGGGACGGGGTGAGTCCCACGGCCAGCCCCGCTTCCCGCTGACCCTTGGGTAGCTGGTACACACCGGAGCGGACGAGCTCGGCAATGACCGACCCGTTGTACAGGATCAGGGCGATGATCACCGCCCAGAACGGAGTCTCCGAGGGCTGGACCAGACCCGTGCGTGCCAGTCCCAGGTAGAAGAAGATCATCATGACCAGCACCGGCACCGCGCGGAAGAATTCCACCACCACTGTGCAGACCGCGCGCAGGATCCACAGGCCGGACAGCCGCCCCAGACCGAAAAGGAGGCCGAAGAGCACGGAACCCACCACGGCCAGGGCGGCCGCCTGGAGCGTGCTCACCAGGCCGGGGATCAGGAAGTTGCCCCACGTGCGTTCGGTGAACAATGCGCTCCACTTGGCCGGCTCCAGTTGGCCCTGCTCGCCCAGTTTCTGCAGCACCACCCAGGCCAGGGCGGCCACCAGGAGCACGGCCACCACGTTGAGGATCATGGTGACCCGTTTGGCCCGGGGGCCCTGGACGTCAAAAAGTACCGAGGTGCTCATCGCCTCACCGCCAACTTCTGGGACAGCCACGTGGTCAACAGACCCACGGGAATCACGATGATCACAAAGCCCAGCGCCACCGTCAGGAACACCGCAATGATGACGTCAGGGCGGAACTCGATCATGGTCTTCATCAGGGCCGAGATCTCCGTGACGGATGCCGCGGCGGCCACCGTGGTGTTCTTGGTCAACGCGATCAACGTGTTACCCAGCGGCGTGATGGCCCCGCGCAGGGCCTGGGGAAAAATGATCAGGCGGGCCGCCGGGAGGAAGCTCAGGCCAATGGCCCGTGCCGCTTCCGCTTGGCCCGCGGGAACGGTGTTCACACCGGATCGGATGGCCTCGCACACGAACGCCGCGTGGTAGATGCTCAGCCCGATCACCGCGTAGACGAAGAAGTTGCGGTTGAAGTCGTCGCTGAAACTGATGGTCAGCTGCGACCACACACCCAGGACCAGGAACACCAGGATGATGGTCAGCGGAGTGTTGCGGATCAAGGTCACGTAGCCGGCACCCACGGCGCGCATGGAGGCCGCCGGGCTGATGCGCATGAGTGCCAGGACGCTGCCGAGCACCATGGAACCGATCGCGGCCCAGAACGTCAGTTGGATATTGACCCAGAAAGCACCCAGCACGTCGTACTGGGAAAACAGTGAGGCGAAGTCACTGAGGTAATCGGACACGTTTTCCTCCCGTTGTACCCGGTGGGATTCGCGAGAAATCCCACCGGGTGCGGGTTAGCTAATCAATCAGGCGCAGGCGTCGGGAGTGGGCGGGTTCAAGTCCTCGTTGTACTTGTAGTCCGCACCCTCCGTGTTCTTGGTGACGGCGTCTTCCCATGCGCCGTCGTCGATCATCTTGGTGATGGCGTCATTGATGGCCTGGCACCTGTCCGAATCCTTGGGGATGCCCACGCCGTACTTCTCCTCGGTGAACGGGTTGCCGACCACCTTGAACTTGCCGGAGTTGGCGTCCGTGGCGGCGAGGCCGGCCAGGATGATGTCATCGGTGGTCACGGCGTCAACACCGCCGGAGCCCAACATGGTCACACAGTCCGCGTAGCCACCCTGCTCCACGAGGTTCACGGTGCCCGCGTACTCGTCCTTGATCTTCTGGGCGGAGGTGGAACCGGTGACGGAACAGAGGTTCTTCCCCTCGAGATCCTCCGGGCCCTTGATGTCCGTGTTGTCCTTGCTGACCAGCAGATCCTGACCGGCCACGAAGTACGGCCCGGCGAAACCCACGGATTCCTTGCGTTGATCGGTGATGGAGTAGGTCGCGAAGATCATGTCGACCTGACCGTTGGAGAGCATGTTCTCGCGGTTGGCGGACGGGGACTCGACCCATTCGATCTGATCCTCGGAGTAACCCAGTTCATTGGCGACGTACTTGGCTACGTCCACGTCGAAACCGGTGTATTCCTCGCCGTCCTTGAATCCCAGGCCGGGCTGGTCGTACTTGATGCCGATGCGTACCGAATCTCCACCGTCGCCGCCGGAGGATTCGCCGCCGTCGTCATTGCCGCCGCACGCGGTCAGGGTCAGGGCGGTGGTTGCGGCCAGGGCCGCGAGGGTCATTGGTTTTCCGTACTTCACGGGTGCTCCTTAGGTGATGGGTGAGACTGCGCGATGATCATGGTGCCGGGACCTCAATGGCCCAGAACCTTGCCGAGGAAGTCCTTGGCGCGGTCACTGCGCGGATTGGTGAAAAATTCTTCCGGGGTGTTTTCTTCGACGATCGCGCCGTCCGCCATGAACACGACACGGTCCGCCGCACGGCGGGCAAAGCCCATTTCGTGGGTGACCACGACCATGGTCATGCCCGCCTTGGCGAGGGAGACCATGGTGTCCAGGACCTCGTTGATCATCTCGGGATCCAACGCGGAGGTCGGTTCGTCGAACAACATGACCTTGGGGTCCATGGCCAAGGCGCGGGCAATGGCCACGCGTTGTTGTTGACCACCGGACAGCTGCGCGGGGAGTTTGTGCGCCTGATTGCCCACACCCACCCGGTTCAGCAGCTGCAGGGCCCGCTCCTCGGCCTTTTTCTTGCTGGCCCCGCGAACACGCATGGGGCCGAGCGTGACGTTCTGCAGGACGGATTTATGCGCGAACAAGTTGAAGGACTGGAACACCATGCCCACGTCCGCCCGAAGTTTCGCGAGCGCGCGGCCCTCTTTCGGGAGGGCCTTTCCGTCCACGGTGATTTCACCGCTGTCAATGGTTTCCAGTCGGTTGATGGCTCGGCACAGGGTGGACTTACCGGAACCGGAAGGCCCAATGACCATGACCACCTCGCCGGCGGAGACCTCCAGGTTGATGTCCTTGAGCACGTGGAGATCGCCGAAATGCTTGTCCACGTGTGACAAACGGACCAGGGGCTCTCCGGCGCGGGTTCCGGCAGGGGCACCGGTTCCGGAGCCTGGCTCCGTGCCGGTGGAAGCGGATGAGTGTGACATGAAAGTAAAAGTAATGCACGGATTGACCGAATGTGGTCCACAACACAAGACCAAATGTTAAAATTGGGTTTCGTTCCGGCCGCGTGGTGCGCGCCCGTGCGTGTCCTACGCAACCCGTAGCCTGGGACCATGACCACTCCGCCGGATTCTTTCTCAGAGCAGGTGCCCCCCGAACGGTTCAAGGGCCCCGTGGTACTTCGCCGTTCGGAAATGTCACGGCGCACCTCTGACCAGCGGTTATTGGACCAGCGCCCGCAGGCGCCCGATGATTTCACGCGTACGGACCCGTGGCGCGTGCTGCGGATCCAGGCGGAGTTCGTGGAGGGTTTCGACGCGCTGGCCACCCTGGGGCCCGCGATTTCCGTCTTCGGTTCCGCCCGCACCCCGCCGGAGCATCCCGAGTACCACACGGCTCGGGAGATCGGCAGGGCGCTTGGCCGGGCCGGTTACGCCGTGGTGACAGGGGGCGGTCCCGGTGTCATGGAGGCCGCCAACCGCGGCGCGGTGGATGCGGGTGCCCCATCGGTGGGTATCGGGATCGAGCTGCCCCACGAGCAGCGGCTCAACGACTGGGTGGATCTGGGCATCAACTTCCGCTACTTCTTCGCGCGCAAGACCATGTTCGTGAAATACACGCAGGGGTTCGTGGTGCTCCCCGGTGGTTTCGGCACACTGGACGAACTCTTCGAGGCGCTCACCCTGGTGCAGACGGGCAAGGTCACCCGATTCCCGGTGATCCTCGTGGGCACGGCTTTTTGGTCCCCGTTGATCACGTGGCTCGAGCAGACGGTGGCCGCGGACGTGGAGATTGCTCCCGATGACCTTGACCTGTTCCACGTCACGGACAGTGTGGAGCAAGCGGTGAGCATTCTGCTCGAGGCGCACGCGGCGTCGAACGGTTCCGGCGCATGAGCAGTACCTCCTACTCCGCCGTGCATCCGGCCTTTCCGCGGCGCGCCTGGGGCATCACCCCGTGGTGGCTGGCAGTGGTGCTGGTCTACGGGTTGTCCCGCATGTGGGGCTGGATCGTGTTCACCGTGGTGGGCCGTCAGCAAGGGCCGGGTCCGTGGGGAGACGGCGCCATGGGATACCTGCAGTTCGTGGACATCTGGGATTCCGACTGGTACCGGCGGATCTTCGCGGAGGGGTACCCCACTCAGATCCCGCGCGATGCGCTGGGCCACGCGGAACAAAATCAATGGGCCTTCTACCCCGTCCATCCCGTGCTGGTGCGCGGCATCGATGCCCTGACGGGAACCGGGTGGGCTTTCACCGCCGCCGCGGTCTCGCTGCTCGCGGGTTTCGGGGTGGCTCTCGTGCTGTACAAAATTTTCGACGGCGTTCCAGCCCTGCGCGAGCCGCGCTGGGCGAACAACGTGGGTAAGGCCCCGCTGTGGGCTGTGGCGGTCTTCGCTTTCAACCCGGTGGCGCCGGTGCTGCAGACACCGTATGCGGAAGGGTTGCACGGGCTGTTTCTGAGCCTGGCCATCCTAGCGGTGCTGCGGGGCAGGGCGCTGCCGGCAGCGATCTTCACCGTGCTCATGGCGCTGACCCGTCCCACCGGGGTCGCCTTTGCCGCGGCCCTGGGCGTGTGGTGGCTGTGGCGCAGTGTGGTGAGTGTGCGGCGTCGGGAACGCCGGTGGTACCAATGCGCGGACCGTTGGCTCGCGGTGGCCCTGGTCGCGTGCGCGGCTGCGCTGAGTTGGCCCGCAATCGCCTGGGCCGTCACGGGGGAGTTCAGCGCCTACACCGAGACCGAGACGGCCTGGCGCGCGGACAACCGTGTGATCCCGATCCTGCCGTGGGTGGACCAGGGGGTGGACCTCTTCGGGCCGATCGTAGGGGTCGCGGCACCCGTGCTCCTGGTTGCCGGCGTGGTGCTCGTGCTGCGCAGCCACGTGGTGAAAGAGTCCCTGCCCTTCTTCGCACGAGTGTGGATCGCGGCCTACGGGATCTACCTGTTGCTGGTGCTGCACCCGCAGACTTCAACTTTTCGACTTCTGCTGCCGTGGGCCTTGTTGGCCGGGCCGCTGGTCCACGTGTCGGAATCCAGGGCCTACCGGACTCTCCTCGTCTTGACCGGTGCCGTTCTACAGCTCGTGTGGGTGGGCTGGTTGTGGCACTGGAAGGAACTGCCCGGCGGCGGTGACTATCCCCCCTAGCGACACAGGTGTCGTCGGTCAAGGGTGGGGTTGGTCACGGTAGCCGGCCAGTGTTCGATAAGATGGAGGCCGTAGGTACACACGAAGAGGAGTTCATACATGGCGGCCATGAAGCCTAGAACCGGTGACGGACCAATGGAAGTCACCAAGGAGGGGCGCAGCCTCATCATGCGGGTCCCCTTGGAAGGTGGCGGGCGCCTGGTGGTGGAACTCAAGGCTGACGAGGCCACCGAGCTTCGCGAATGCCTTGCCACGGTGACCGGGTAACGGCCGGTTCCGTACCGTCAGAAATCTCGAGGGGCCACACCGCGGTGTGGCCCCTCGAGATTTCTGGTTCATGGCAGAGTTCCGCCCCACCGTGAACCGTAGGCCGATGTCGTTCTCGGACGCTCTCCCGGAGGGTCACGACCACCACGCAACGCATGGCCCCGAGGGCGCCACCCACGGCCATCAGCACCAGAGCCATTATGAGGAAGCCTTCTACCGGCAACGCCCGGACGGCGGCAAGGTCATCGCCGGACGGCCAGCAGCACTCCGGTGCCCGTGGGAAGCAAGGTGCTCGCCAAGCGGTCCTCACCACGCAGGGTGCGCACGACATCGCGCATGATCACGGTCTCTTCATCCCGGTGGGCCGGCTGGGACACGCGGTCCTGGTGGAGGGCATCATTGACGATCAGCATGCCGCCGCGGCGTAACAGGCGAGCGCCCTCGATCACGTACTCGGCGGTGTTGGCGAGATCTGCGTCCAGGAACACCATGTCGTAGGAGTTCTCGGTCAACCGAGGCAGGACCAGGGACGCGGCGCCGGAGATGGTGCGGGTCCTTTTGGTCTCGATGCCGGCCTCGCGAAATGTATCGCGCGCCGCCCGCAGGGCACGGATGTCCGTGTCGATGGTGGTGAGCACGGAGGTGGTCGGCATCCCCCGCAGCAGGGACAGACCGGAAACCCCCGCGCCGGTACCCACTTCGACCACCGTGGCCGGCCGCGCCGAGGCCGTCAACACCGTCAGCAGCGCCGAGGTGGCGGGGGTCACCGGGTCCAGGCGGAGGGCGAGGGAGCGCTCCCGGGCACGGTACGCGGTTTCGTCATCCGTGGCGTAAGCCTCACAGTAGGCCCAGCTGGTGGTCTTATCCGTACTCATGGACGTTAGTGTGCCCTTCGCTGCTTCCCTGGTGGTCTTGGCCCGCGGTATGTGTGCCCGTGCGGTAGTGCTGGTTCAGCTTATCGCGGGCGCCGGCTCGGCCGGGCGCGGGGCCGGAGAATTTCCCGTGACCGTTCAGAACCCTGTCAGCTTGACCGCACACAATAACAGCGACGATCCACTGACCCATCACCACGATCCACCAACACGTTGCGGGAGGGGGAGACCACGCTGAGCTCGCTGTATCGAAACGTCACTCGGACGCGCCGGGCACCTCATCGCCGAACGGTGATTTTCGCGACCACCGTGGCTCTGTGCGTCACCACCGCATTGCTCGTGGGGGTCGGGTGGTCGGTGGGCAACAAGTTGAACTCCTCCGGCGGTGTGAACACACCTCCCGCGGCCGCCGCCTGGAACGGGAGCCACGGGATGATCAAGACCACCACGGAAACGGACGCGCAGTCCCTGCGCGCCGAGGGCTGGACCTTACCGTCCCTCGCCTCGGAGGGTTACCAAGTGGAGTCCATGGTTCAGGGGGAGATTGCGGGTCAGCCCATGGTGGTGATCACGCTGGTGAACGACCATCACACCGTGAAGGTCATTGAGCAACGCGGTGAGGTGAATCCGGACAACCCCGTGGACGGTGCCACGGGCCTGCCGGTGAGCGCGGAGGGCCTGCACGAGTCCGCCGTGGAAGGCACCCAGTTGTGGATTGTCCGCTCGGAACCCTGGCGGGCCGTCATGGCCCGAGATGACGTTGTATACACGGTCACGACTGATGCATCCCCGTCCACGCTGTCGCGTACCCTTACCCTTGTAGCCGCGGAGGAACGGGGCCGCGTCACGATGGTGGGTTCCGAGCCGGACGGATTCGGCACCACGGTGCTTGACGGGTTGCGAGAAATTATTGGATGAACGCGGCGTTCACGTGCGCGTCAGATGGCGTTGGTAGGTTCGGTTAGTGTTCGGCATTTCTGGCGGAGAAGCCATCCTCATCCTGGTGGTGGCCCTGGTGGTCATCGGTCCCGAGCGGCTGCCCGAGTACGCGGAGAAACTCAAGGACCTCATCAAGGCCCTAAGACGTTACGCGACCGGCGCCAAGGACGATCTCAGGGAAACCCTAGGCCCCGAGTTCACGGATGTGGACTGGCGCAAACTCGACCCTCGCCAGTACGACCCTCGCGTGATCGTGCGCGAAGCGCTCATGGAAGAGGACGAAGCACAATCACCCGAGTACCACGCGGCGTCGCCCGCGGCACCGGTGGCTCGCAGGCTCGAGCCGGGGGAACGAGCCCCGTACGACACGGAAGCCACCTGAGCCGCATCAGCCCCGCACGGTGATGCCCAGGCTGCGGCCGGCCAGATTGCGACCCTGCTCGTCCAAGGCCTTGGCCACGGCCCACAGGTGCTGGGCGGCCGGGGATTCGGGGTTGGCCCACACGGCGGGTTCGCCGCGATCAGCGGCTTCGCGCACGGTGACATCCAGCGGGATTTCACCGAGCAGGGGCACGTCGTAGCCCAGGCGTTCGGTCAACGACGCCGCTATGGTTGCGCCGCCGCCCGCGCCAAAGACTTCCATGCGGGTTCCGTCCGGGAGCACCATGGCGGACATGTTCTCCACCACGCCCGTGACCTTCTGATCGGTCTGCTGCGCCAATGCGCCGGACCGTTCGGCCACGGTCACGGCCGCGTGCTGCGGTGTGGAGACCACCAGGACTGACGCGTTGGGCAGCAACTGGCCCACCGAAATGGCAATGTCACCGGTGCCCGGGGGTAGATCCAACAACAAATGATCGAGATCGCCGAAGTGGACGTCCGTGAGGAACTGCTCCACGGCGCGGTGGAGCATGGGCCCGCGCCACGCGACAGGTTGGGAAGGGTCCACGAACATGCCGATGGAAATCACCTTGATCACCCCGCGCTCGGCCCGGCGCGGGGAAGCACCGGGAGCGGGGTCGTCATAGGGCGTGGCGAGATCGGTGGGGACCTCGACCACCGGCGGCAGGATCATGTCACCCACGCGCGTGGGCGGTTGGGTGATGCCCAGCAGCCCCGGTACCGAGAACCCGTGAATGTCCGCGTCCACGATGCCCACGGTACGGCCCATGGCCGCGAGCGCGGCCGCAATGTTCACGGTCACGCTCGATTTGCCCACACCGCCCTTGCCGCTGGTCACGGCGTGCACGCGGGTGAGGTTGTGCGGATCGGCGAACGGGTTGGACTTGCGGTGCCCGAGCTTGTCCTGCAGTTCTTCGCGCTGGGCCGGGGTCATGACGCCCACGTCCACGGACACGTCCGTGACGCCGTCGACGGCGCCCAGCGCCTCGGCGACGTCCGTTTCAATGGTGGTGCGCATGGGGCAGCCGGAGACGGTCAGCAAAATCGTCACGTGCGCCGTGGTGCCGTCCACACGGGCTGCCTGGACCATGCCCAGCTCGGTGATCGGCCGGCGAAGTTCCGGGTCGATGACCTGGTCGAGGGCGCTGCGCAGTTGGGGATCAATGGGGGAATCGGTCATGAATCCTTGGCCTCCGATGCGCGGGCGACCACGGGCACGGCCGTGGTGGGCGGTTGGGTCTTCGTTTTCTTCTTGCCCTGACCCGGTTCCTTCTTGGGCACCTTCTCGGGCTCACCGGATTCGGCCATGGTGTTCTCCTGCGCCTCCAGGATCTCCTCGAGCAGCGAACGCAGTTCGGAGCGCACGTAGTCCCGGGTGGCCACTTCGCGCAGCGCAATGCGCAGGGCGGCGATCTCCCGGGTCAGGTACTCGGTGTCCGCGAGATTCTGCTGCCCGCGTTTGCGATCTTCCTCCGCCACCACTCGGTCGCGGTCGTCCTGGCGGTTCTGCGCGAGCAGCAACAGGGGCGCGGCGTAGGAGGCCTGCAGGGACAGCATCAGTGTCAAGAGGGTGTAGTTGAGCGCGCGCGGGTCGAACTGCATGCTTTCGGGCGCCAGCGTGTTCCAGCCGAGCCACACGAACACGAAGATCGACATCCACATGAGGAACTGCGGGGTGCCCATCCAGCGGGCAAAGGTTTCGGTCAACTGCCCGAAAGAATCCGGGTTGGGGCGGAAACGTTGGAAGAAGCTCCGGCGGTGCTCCCGCGGTTGGTCCAGCGGCACGGGGGAGTACTGCGAGGAAAAATTGCGCCTGGGTTCACTCATACCGCTTACCCACCTTCCGGATCGGGGTGCCGTCGTCATAGGTGCGCCAGTCGTCTGGCAACAACGCGTCCAACACGTCATCAATGGTCACTGCCCCCACCAACCGGTTCGCGTCATTGACGACCGGCAGGATGGTGAGATCGTAGGAGGCCAGTTCCCTGGCCACCTCTTCGAGTGAGGCCTGATCGGAGACCGGTTCGATGGAACGGTCGATCAGGTTACCGATCGCCTCGGGCGGGGGATAGCGCAACAGTCGTTGGGTGTGCACCAGCCCCAGGTACTTCCCGGTGGGGGTTTCCAACGGGGGCCGGCACACCAGCACGGCTGAGGCGGCCGCGGGAATGATTTCTTCCTGCCGGATATGGGCCAGGGCCTCGGCCACGGTGGCTTCCGGCGAGAGCACGATGGGCACCGGGGTCATGAGGGAGCCCGCGGTGCCTTCCTCGTAGGTCCGCAGCCGACGCACATCCTCGGCGTCCTCCGGTTCCATCATGGTGATGAACTTCTCTGCTTCTTCGGGCGGCAGCTCGTTGAGGAGGTCGGCGGCGTCGTCGGGGTCCATTTCCTCGAGCAGCGCGACGGCGCGTTCATCACCCAGATTGGTCAGGATGAAGACCTGATGCTCCTCGGGTAGTTCTTCCAGCACGTCTGCGAGACGCTCGTCCTGCAGCTCCGCGGCGATCTCCAGCATGCGCTTCTCGGGCATTCCGCGCAGCTCGTCCGCGATGTCCGCGGCCTGGTCATCCTCGTGCTGGGAGATCCACTGGGTGGCCGGTTGATGACCGGCGTTCGAGGGATCGTCCGTGTCCTCCCAGTCCACGATCATGGTTTCGCCGCGACGGCGGATCAAGCCCCCGGTGGTGACGGAGCGGCGCACGAACAGCTGGCTGATCTGCCAGTCACCGCGGTTGCCCACCTGCTGCATGGCCATGTCTTCGATGGTCGCGGTGCCGGAGCCGTCCAGCAGCGCCACGGTGCGATCGAAGAGCTCGCCGACCGCCAGGGTCTCCGCGCCACGCTGCTCGAACCGGCGCAGGTTCACCAGGCCGGTACAAATGACCTGGTCCGCGTCAATGCTGGTTACACGCGTCATGGGAACGAACACGCGTTTCTTGCCGAGCACCTCCACCACCAGGCCCACGACGATGGGGCGCGCCATGGTTTGACCGCGGCCCCCGGGGCGGAGGAGCACCACGAGGTCACGCAGTCGACCCAGTCGGTCACCGAGCGGGTCGAAGACGTCCAGGCCGATCAACCGGGCCACGAAAATTTTGGAGAGGTTTGTGCTCACTGTCCCAGCTTAATGAACGGGGACAGTTGAGCCGCATTCGTGCCGTTGAGATCCCGCTGACATGCCCCGGATGTTCACCGGCCGCGATGTTCCAGGAGTTTCCCTGCGCCCTCCTGGGAAACTACGCGAGAATAGAAAGCATGAGCTATTCGTCCAGGGGCCCCATGACATTGTCCGCCACCGCCGAGATCCCGCGCGGTGAAGCCATCGCGCGGTACACGAGCTACGCGGAAGCGCAGAAGGCCGTGGATCATCTGGCGGACCAACAGTTCGAGGTCGCCAAGATCTCGATCATCGGCAGTGACCTCAAGTCGGTGGAGCAGGTGACCGGTCGTTTGTCCTACCCCAAGGTGGCGCTGCAGGGTGCCCTCAACGGCGTGGTATTCGGTGCGTTCTTCGGCTTGTTGATGTCCTTGTTGGGCGGCATGGATCTGGCCCAGGCGTTATTGCTGCCCATCATCATGGGTGGTGCCTTCTGGATGCTTCTGGCCACCATCACGTACGCAATGCAGCGCGGTAAGCGGGACTTCACCTCGACCAACCGCATTGTGGCGAGTACCTACGAGGTCATTGCCGCCCCGGACGTTGCCGGTGAGGCCCGCAACGTGCTGGGTGGACTCACCCTGCCGCAAGCCCCCGGACCGCGCCCGCAACACGGCGGTTGGAACCAGCCCCCGCAGGGCCCCAACGGTCAGCGAGGTCAGTGGGGGCCGCCGCAGGGGCAACGGGGACCGCAGGGCCAGTACGGACAGCGGGACCAGCGAGGCTGGCACGCAGGGCCGGGGTCCCAGGGCGGAGCACCGCAGCAGCAGAACCACCCGAACGGGCCCGCGCAGCAGGCCAACCCGGCGCAGGGACAGCCCCAGCAGCAGGGCAACCCCGCGCAAGGACAGCCCGCCCAAGGACAGCTACAGCAGGGACAGCCGCAGCAGGACGCCAACCGTTCCGCCAAGTTCCCGGACCTGCCGGACGGCCGCCCGCAGTACGGCATCCGCCTGGAACCGAAAGCACCCGCCCAGTCGCAGCCCCAGCCGCAGCCGGGGTCGTCCGCGGTCAACGCACCGTGGTCCAGCGACCGTTCCGATTCCCAGAACTCCTCTGACTCGGAACAAACATCCGATCGGTAGTATCTCGCACGGCATCCTTGGCGGCACGCTGCGCGCCGGGGGATGACAACGGCGGTGGGGTACTCCCTCGGGAGTGTCCCACCGCCGTTGTCATGTCGCTCACGCGGTGGTCGAGCGGCTCCAGATCCCCTGGATCCAGGTCTCCACGTCCTCGGGGGAGCGCGGCAGGGCCTCCGAGAGGTTTTCGTTGCCGTTCTCGGTGATCAGCACGTCGTCCTCGATGCGCACACCCATGCCGCGGTACTCCTCGGGAATGGAAAGGTCCTCGGCCTTGAAGTACAGTCCGGGCTCGATCGTGAACACCATGCCGGGTTCGATCACGGCGTCCAGGTAGAGCTCGCGCTTGGCCTGCGCGCAGTCGTGGACGTCCAGACCCAAATGGTGGCTGGTGCCGTGGGGCATCCAGCGGCGGTGATGCTGACCGGCCTCGGACAGGGACACGTCCGCCGAGACCGGCAGCAGCCCCCACTCCTCGAGCCGCAGGGCGAGCACCCTCATGGCAGCCGCGTGGACATCGCGAAACCTGTTGCCGGGTACGGCCGTCTCGAAGGCGGCGTCGGCGGCGTCGAGCACGGCCTGGTAGACCTTTCGCTGAACCTCCGTGTAGCTGCCGTCCACCGGCAGGGTGCGCGTGAGGTCCGCGGTGTAGAGCGACTCGGCCTCCACGCCCGCGTCCACCAGGATCATGTCGCCGGGCTTGACCGACCCGTTGTTACGGATCCAGTGCAGCACCGTGGCGTTATTGCCCGACGCCGCAATGGTGTCGTAGCCCAAATCGTTGCCTTCCAACCGGGCGCGGGAAAAGAACGCGCCCTCGACCACGCGTTCTCCGCGCTCGCCGCCAATGGCGCGGGGAAGCACCGAGACAATGTCCTCGAAACCGCGGATCGTGGCATCCACGGCGTGGCGCAGCTGGCCGATCTCGTAGTCGTCCTTGATGAGACGCAGTTCGCTCAGGGCCTCCGTGAGCTTGGCGTCCTTGGCATCGGACTGTTCCAGGTCCACACCGGTGTTCAGCCGTGAGGTGTCCACCAGGGCGTCCATGTTCAGGTCCACATCGCGCACCAGACGGATGCTCATGCCACCCAGGGCGGCGTTGCCGGCGTTGACCGTGATGGCGTCCTCGAGGCCGGAGAGATCCTCGGTGGGCAGATCGAATTCTTCGCGCAGTTGGCGCAGGGTCGGCCGCGGACCCACCCAGAACTCACCGTTCTTGGCATCCGCGTAGAACTCGTCCGAATCACGGCCGGCCATCGGGTGGAAGTACAGGGTGGCCACGTGGCCACTGCCGTTGTCTCCCTCACCGTCCTCGGCGGGTTCCATGACCAGGACGGCCTCGGGCTCGTGATCCACACCCATGCCGGTCACGTGGGCGAACGCCGAGTGCGGGCGGAAGCGGTAGTCGGTGTCGTTGGAGCGCACCTTGGGGGCGCCGGCGGGAATCACCAGGCGTTCGCCCGGGAACAACCGGGACAGCTTGGCCCGGCGGGCCGCGGCGTACTCGGCCACCTCGGAACGGGGGGTGCCCATGGTTTCCGGGGCCGCCCAGCCGGAGGCCATGAATTCACGGAAGGCCTCGGTGTCCGGGCGTTGCGAACGGTTGTCCACGCGCTGTTCGAGGGGCTGTTCCGCGGAGTCCTGGGACGCGGCGGACGGGGTGACGTGCTGGGAGCTTGCGCTCATGAACGTGTTCATCTCCTTGGTGCGCTGAATCGCTGCAATCGTTGCTTCCATGGTGCCACGCGGGTCAAATGCGGGCCTGCGGGTATCGTTGCCGGTGATGCGCATCGACCTTCACACCCATTCCATTGCCTCGGACGGAACCGAGACCCCCGCGGACGTCGCCCGTTCGGCCAAGGCCGCCGGTCTGGACGTTTTCGCGTTGACCGACCACGACACCACGGCGGGGTGGCAAGAAGCCGGTGACGCCGCCGTGACGTTGGGACGGGCGTTCGTCCCGGGTATGGAAATCACGTGCACCACATCCAACGGGGTCTCGGTGCACATGCTCAGTTACCTCCACGATCCCACCCACGAGCCACTGTTGACGGCATTGGAGTCCTCTCGTACCGGGCGCCTGACCCGCGCTCGGCGCATGGTCGAGTTGCTCTCGGCGGACTACGACATCACATGGGACGATGTTCAGCGCCACACGGGTACGGATGCCACGGTGGGTCGCCCGCACATTGCGGACGCCCTGGTGGAACTGGGGATCGTGTCCAACCGCTCCGCTGCGTTTTCCGACATTCTCTCCGGACGCTCGCCGTACTACGTGCGGCACACGACCATGGATCCGGTGGAGGCCATCAAGTTGGTTCGCGCCGCCGGGGGCGTTCCGGTCTGCGCCCATCCCATGGCGCCCACGCGCGGGCGGATCCCCACGGAAGCAGATTTCGACGCCATGATCGACGCCGGGCTGGCCGGGCTGGAGGTCGCCCATAGGGACAACCCGGACGAGACGAGGGCCATCCTGATGCAGATGGCCGCGGACCACGACCTGATCGTGACCGGCTCCAGCGACTACCACGGCAAGGGCAAACCCAATCTCCTGGGCGAGAACTCCACCTCGGTGCAATCGCTGACCCGGATTTGCGAGCAAGCCACCTCGGGCATCGAGGTTCGCTGGCCGTAGGTGGTCCGCGCGGTGTGGCCGTGCTGACCGGAAAAACTACGGGTCTGGGCACGGCGCATGGGGCACCTTCGCACTAGAGCGTGTGGACCGCAGTCCCGGGGAACCGTTCCGTCATGACCTCCACGGCCTCCGGGTTCACGTCCACGCACACGAACTTGCGGCCGAGCAACGTGGCCGCGGCCCCCGTGGTCCCGGAACCCGCGAAGAAATCCAGCACCCAGTCCCCGCGGCGCGAGGAGGCCGCAATCATGCGCCGCACGATGCCCACGGGTTTTTGGGTGGGGTAGCCGGTCTTCTCCTTGCCGGTGGGGGAGACAATGGTGTGCCACCAGACATCCGTGGGCAGTTTGCCGCGCGCGGCCTTTTCGGGCCCGACCAGTCCGGGCGCCATGTAGGGCTCGCGGTCCACCTCCGCGGAATCGAAGTGGTAGTTCTTGGGATCCTTGACGTACACCAGGATCGTGTCGTGCTTGGAGGGCCACTTCCGGGTGGATTTGCCGCCGAAGTCATAGGCCCAGATGATTTCGTTGAGGAAACTGGTGCGCCCGAACAACGCGTCCAGCATGATCTTCGCGTAGTGCACCTCCCGGTAGTCCAGGTGCAGGTACAGGGTGCCGTCACGGGTGAGCAGCCTTCGGGCCTCCGCCAGCCGTGGTTCCAGGAACGCCAGATAATCCGCGAACGAATCGTCGTAGCGGCGCAACTGGCCCATGACCGTCTCGTACGAGCGGCCGGAGAATCCCACGCGATCACCCTGCCCGTCCGGTACGGGAATCGACGTGGTGGTCCGGCGCACCTGGGTCCGGCCCGTGTTGAAGGGCGGATCCAGGTAGATCACGGTGAAGGACTCATCCGGAAGAGCGCGCAGCACCGCCAGGTTCTCACCGGCAATGATGCAACTGTCACCGAGGGGATCGAACCGGAACGAGTCCTTCACCGACACGCCGCGTTACTCGGCGCTGGGGCTCGCCTGCTGGGCCCCGCCCTGCTGGCCGTTGCCCCGGGCCTGGTTCTGGGACGACGGGCGACGGCGGCGACGACGGCGCGTGCGGCCCCCTTCCGTGGCCTCCACGGTCTTTTCCCGTTCGGACTTCTGACGCTCCGCGCGAGGCTGGTCGTCCTGGGCCTTACGGGGCGAGGACGAGTTTCCGTCGCGATCACGGCCGCCGCGGCCCCGACCGCCCTGGCGGGTGCCGGACGAGCGGGAGTCTCCGCTGCGGCGTCGTGAACCCGAACCCTCGCGGGGGCCGCGAGCCTTCTTACCGGGCTCGCCCAGGTCCTCGAGGGTTTCAGCGTCCAGGCCCTCGTGGGTGCGGCGGGCCTTGGGGAGCCGGCCTTTGGTGCCCTTGGGGATGTTCAGATCGGTGTACAGGTGCTCGGAGGACGAGTAGGTTTCCACCGGCTCGGGAACACCGAGCTCGAGGGCCTTGTCGATCAAGCGCCAGCGGGGGACATCGTCCCAGTCGACGAACGTGACGGCCGTGCCCTTGTTACCCGCGCGGCCGGTGCGGCCGGTGCGGTGCAGGTAGGTCTTCTCGTCCTCGGGGCATTGGAAGTTGATCACGTGGGTGACGTCTTCCACGTCAATACCGCGGGCGGCCACGTCCGTGGCGACCAGTACGTCCACCTTGTTGTTGCGGAACGCGCGCAGCGCCTGCTCACGAGCACCCTGACCCAGGTCACCGTGCAGCGGGGCCGCGGCGAAACCGCGGTGAATCAGCTCGTCGGCCAGTTTGGCGGCCGCGCGCTTGGTGCGGGTGAAGATGATGGACCGACCGCGGCCCTCGGCCTGCAGGATGCGGGCCACCACCTCGTCCTTGTCCAGGTGGTGGGCGCGGTAGATGACCTGGCGAATGTCCTTCTTGGTGCTGCCTTCGTCCGGGGCGGCGGCACGGATGTGCATCGGGCGGGTCATGTAGCGGCGGGCCATGGCCACCACGGGGCCCGGCATGGTGGCCGAGAACAGCATGGTCTGGCGCACCTCGGGAACCGCACTGAGCAGCTTCTCGACGTCCGGGAGGAACCCGAGGTCCAACATCTCGTCGGCCTCGTCCAACACGACCATGCCCACATGGCTCAGGTTCAGGTAGCGCTGGCGGTTGAGGTCGATCAGGCGCCCGGGGGTGCCCACGACAACCTCCACGCCGCGCTTGAGCTCCTCGATCTGGGACTCGTAGGCGCGGCCACCGTAAATGGTGGCCACACGGGCGTTGCGGGTCTTGGCGGCCACGGCGAGGTCGTTGCCGACCTGAACGGCGAGCTCGCGGGTGGGGACCACGATCAGGGCCTGCGGGGCCCCGGGGAACGCAAGCTTGTCCCACCCGGCGTCGTCCCGGCCGATTACCCGCTGTAACGCGGGAATGCCGAAGCCCAGGGTCTTACCGGTGCCGGTCTTGGCCTGACCGATGATGTCCTGGCCGGACAGCGCCACGGGCAGGGTCATGGCCTGGATGGGGAAGGGAAAGGTGATGCCATGGTCGGCCAGTGCAGCCACGATGTCCTGGCGCACGCCGAAATCCGCGAACGTGTGCGTTACTTCGGGTTCTGCTGTGGCGATGGCCTGGGTTCCGGCCTCGTCGGTGTCCGGGCCGTTGGGCTCGGTGGTTACGGTAATTTCGGTCACGATGGTCCTTCGTTTCGGGTACATCGCGGGGCCCGGCAACGGCGCGCTCGTCACCGTCCCGGTGAGGGGATGGGAGGCGAGAGCGCCGGGGGCCGCCGCGCGGCGAAGTGGAAGCCGATCGTGAAACAAATGCGGATCCGGGGCTCACGGAGCGTTGCGCACAGCAACTATTCCGGGCCAACTCGGACCAGCGAAAAGTGAACGTAACGGTCTCATCCGACGACCGGTCATCCTGTCAACGGTCTCCAGTGTAACCGCCCGCAGCGCAAAGCACCGCCTCACGGACGTGAGACGGTGCTTTGCCGGGGGCGGTCGCCGACCTGGGGGCCGGCCCGCGTCAGTTCTGCGACAGCGGAGTGAAACCCACGTGGCGCTTGGTTTCGGTGCCGGTCTCCACGTAGCCGATGCTGGCGGAGGGAACCACGGTGGTGGTTCCCTTGGCGTCCTTGAGGACCAGGGGAGTCCCGGTACTGAGCGCCCGTGTCACCTCGGCCTCGACCTCTTCGGCCGTCAGGTCCGCGTTGACCGACAGCTCACGGCCCACGTTCTGGATACCGATCTTGATCTCCACGTCGGTTTACCTCCTACTTGGTTTGAGGGGCCCGGCTCGACGAGCGAGCCTCACACCCGGTACTGGAACATCAGTCTAGGAGCCCGTCACTGCCAGTCTTCATCCAGGATGCTGATTCCGCCCCAGGCTAAACGGAACACCTGCTGCTGCGCCTGCTGCCGGGTGGCACTGCCCGGGTGCTGCGCCCAGTACACGGCAGCGGTCTGCACCATTTGCACCAGGCTTCGGCCCAGCATGGCTGCCTGGGTGTGGGGCAGGCCCACGTTCGGTCCGAGGACGGACGCAATGATGCCGGCAATGCTGTCGTAGAAGTCATTGAGTTTGTCCGCGACCTCCGGGAAGGCCAAAAGGTCCGCGCTGAAGACCAAGCGGTGGGCCTGGGGCTGGTGTTCCACGAACTCGAAGTGGGTGTTGATCATGGATTCCACGCGCGTGCGGTTCACGTCGCTCGCCGCCAAGGAATGGTCCAGTTTGGCGGTCAGATCCACCAGCGTGTGTTCCACCAGGGCCAAGTACAGCTCTCGTTTACCCGGGAAATGCTGGTACAGCACGGGTTTGGACACACCGGCGGCGGCGGCAATGTCGTCCATCGAGGTGGTGTGGTACCCGCCGTCCGCAAAAGCGTTCAGGGCCGTGGTCAACAGCTGATCCCGGCGGTCTTCTTTGGCCATACGCGGTGCCCGCCCGTAAGGGGAGGTACCGGTGAGCGTTTGCTCCGGTTGACTGTTCGGTTGCGGATTCATTGTGGTCCTCCTCGTGGCGGACGGGCCCGCCAGATGGTTAGCCGACCGCGCGATCCCGCGCAGTGGTCGAGGGGGATTGCTCCGCGGGGGGATTCTGCGCGGCCTCATGGTGTGCCGGGGCGGCCACCTCGATGCCGTACAGCGCTTCCAATCCGGTGATGTATTCATCTGCTCGGCCCTGGGAGGCCAATTGCCGTGCTCGCACCGTTGGGGTGTGCAGCAAGGAACGGACCATGCGCCGCATGGCCATTTCGATTTGATCCTCGGCCCCCGTGCAGCCGTGGTGCGAGCGAACCTTTTCCATTTCGGCGTCGAGAACGGCCATGGTGTGCTTGCGCAGGGCGACGATCGCGTCGTCCATGGTGCGGGCGTTCTGGGCGGCCTCGAATGTCTGGGCGGCCTGGAGGACGATGTCGCTGGCTGCGGCCACGGATTCTCCCGTTTCCTCAGGCGCGGCCACGCGCACGGATTCCAAAGTGATCAGTTCCACCTCCGGCAGGTCCGCAATGGCAGGGTCGAAGTCACGGGTCAGCGCCAGGTCCACCACGGTGCGTGGGCCCTCTGGGAAGGCCGACGCCGACATGGGGGAGGAGCCGCCCGAGCACCCGATGATGACGTCCGCGCGGCGCAGTGCAGCGGGTAGATCGGCGTCGGAGACGGGGCTGCCCCCGCGCTGATCGGTGAACTGTTCGGCGCGCCCCGATCCCGAGTACACCTCGATGTCCGCGCAGCCCCTGTCGCGCAGAGCGGCCATGGTGGCCCCGGCGTACGCGCCGGTTCCGAAGACCAGCGCGCGGCGCTGCGGCCATGACCGGGCGGTGATGTCGTCTGCGAGGTCCAGTGCCACGGAGACAATCGACCGGCCGCGTTCACCGAGTTCGGTGCGGGAGCCCACCTCGCGGGCGGTGCGGGCGGCGGACTCGAAGAGTTGAACCAAATGACTGGAGACCGTGCCGGACTGCTGCGCCTGATTCAGGGCGCGGCGGACCTGACCGGTGATTTCACGTTCGCCCACCACGGCGGATTCCAACCCGGACACCACAGTGAACAAATGGCGGGGGACTTCCACGCCGGTGTAGGCGTCCATGGTTTCGAGGACGAACCGTTCGTCCAGGCCCGCCCGCTGCGCAATACGCTCCACGATTTCCTGCTGCGCGCGGGTCACCTGACCCGTGGGATCCCCGTGCGGGCCGGTCTTCAGCTCGCCGTAGAGCTCCAACCGGTTGCACGTGGAGAGGGTGACCGCGCCGTTGAGGGCACCTTCCGAGACCGCTTCTTCAGCCACACCGAGGGCACCGGTGCTGAGCCGTGCCACGGTGTTGAGGTCGACGGAGCGGTGCGAGGCGACAAGACAGAAAAGGACCACAATCCAGCCATTCTAGACGAATACTTCTGGTGTACTCAGCATAACCATGCCGCGCGCAGGTTGCTCGGCCGCGGACAGTTCGTCAATAAAACTCCCATCTTTCCTTGGCACAATGGGAAGCACTATGACTTCCCAGGATTTCCGCGCCGCCGCGCCCCGCGACCCCGCATACCGAACTGAGCCCACCGAGCAGCAGTCGTGGGATCAACGCATTGCAGCACTGAGCTCCGAGCACCCGCTCAAGCGTGATGAGATGGCCAACTCCGCGCTGATCCGTACGCTGCGCGGGTTGGACGCACCGCACACTCCGGTGTGGTTCATGCGGCAAGCGGGGCGCTCGCTTCCCGAGTACCGCGAGGCACGCGTGGGTACCGGCATGCTGGAGGCCTGTCTCACCCCCGAGCTCGCCGCCGAGATCACCATGCAGCCGGTGCGCCGTCACGGGGTGGACGCCGGCATTTTCTTCTCGGACATCGTGGTCCCCATGAAGCTCGCCGGCGTGGGTGTGGACATCGTGGCCGGCCGCGGCCCCGTCCTGGATGAGCCCGTCCGCACCGCCGCCGACGTCGCTGCGCTGCCCGAACTCCCCGACGCCGCCCTCGATCCCATTCGTGAGGCCGTTTCCCGGACCGTGGAGCTGCTGGGCGACACCCCCTTGATCGGTTTCGCCGGCGCCCCGTTCACGATCGCGGCGTACGCGGTGGAAGGGGGACCGTCCAGGGATCACCTGCGGCCGCGCACCATGATGCACGCGGACCCGCAGGCCTGGGACGCCCTGGCGCAGTGGGCCGCACGGACCTCCGGCGCGTTCCTGCGAGCTCAGGTCGAGGCAGGTGCGTGCGCGGTGCAGCTGTTCGACTCGTGGGCCGGGTCGTTGTCGTTGGCCGACTACCTGGAACACGTCCAGCGGCACTCCACGGATGCCCTGGGAGCGGTTGCCGATCTCGGTGTGCCGCGCATTCACTTCGGCACCGGTACCGGGGAGCTGCTGGCTGCCATGCGGGATGCCGGCGCGGACGCCGTGGGCGTCGATTACCGCATCCCCCTGGACACTGCCGTGGAGCGGGTCGGGAAGCGTACGGTGGTACAAGGCAACATCGACCCCGCGTTACTGGCTGCCCCTTGGCCGGTGTTGCGCGAACACGCTCGCGACGTGCTGCGGCGCGGACAGAGCGCGCTCGCACACGTGGTGAATCTGGGTCACGGTGTTCCTCCGGAAACCGACCCGGAGGTATTGACCAAGCTGGTGGCCTTCATTCACGAGGAGACGCAGTGACTGCTTCGCCCGGTGCAACGCAGACGGGTACCCAGCGCAAGGCCCGCACGGCCCTGGTCGTGGGTGGTGGCGTTGCCGGTTTGACCGCGGCGCGGGACCTCGCTGTCGCCGGATTGCGCGTGACGCTGGTGGAAGCCGACGATCACTTCGGCGGTGCCGTGGGCGCCCACGAAGTAGCCGGTCTGGTTCTTGACTCCGGGGCGGAGTCCTTCGCTACTCGCTCCGACGCGGTTCCCCGACTACTCGAGGATCTGAACCTCAGCGACCGGGTGGTCACCCCTAACCCCTCCGGCTCATGGTTGTACCTGCCCGAGGGTGCCATCCCCGCACCCAACAGCGGGGTCCTGGGGATCCCCGCGGACCCCGCGGCGTCGTCCTTGCGGCGCGCACTAGGTCGTTCCGGAATGGCCCGGGCGCGCATGGATCGGGTGCTGCCCGCCTCCGTGGGCGCGAAGGAACGGTCGCTGGGTGCGCTCGTCCGTACTCGGATGGGCCACCGCGTGCTCGAACGGCTCGTGACCCCGTTCGTCTCCGGTGTGTACTCCACCCACCCCAATGACCTCGACGTGGACACCGTGGCTCCCGGGCTGCGCCATGGCCTGCGTGAACACGGAAGTCTGTGCGCGGCCGCCGGCGCCCTCCGCGCGAACAGTCCCGCCGGCGCCAACGTGGCCAGCCTGGACGGCGGCATGAACCAGCTCAGCGAGCGGTTGGTGCGCGACGTGGAGGCACGCGGGGTCAAGATCGTGACCGACTACGACGTGATTGCGCTGGACCGTGATCCCCGTCGTCCCGGGTGGATGGTCATCCAGCGGCAACCCGCCAATGGTGACAAGACCGCGGTGGCACGCGGTGAGCTGCTGGTCATGGCCGCGGACGGCCCCACCACGGTGCGATTGATGGGCGGGCACCTACCCGATTCGCAACGGTACTCCCCGGAGCCGGGGCCCAGGGTGGCCCTGGCCACCCTGGTGCTCGACTGCCCCGAGCTCGACGGCGCCCCGCGCGGGACCGGCCTGCTGGTCAGTTCCGATGTGGAAGAGGTCCGCGCCAAGGCCCTGACACACTCGAGCGCCAAATGGGCGTGGGTCCGGCGCGAGGCCGGCGAGCACCGCCATGTGCTGCGGTTGTCCTACGGCCGCGCCGATTCGGACCACGACGCGGTGCCGCCAGAGGTTGCACTGCCGGACGGGCACCTCATTTCCCTTGCGCTCAGCGACGCGCGCATCCTCATGGGGGTACACATCGGCCCCGAGCAGCTGGTCGGCGCGGACGTGGTGCGCTGGCACGGCGCCCTACCACGCACCGATGTGGGGCACGGCAAGCGCGTGGCCGAATTCCGCGGTGCGATCAGGGACGTCCCGAACGTGATCGCAGTGGGCGCGTGGCTGTCCGGGACCGGACTGGCCGCGGTCGTGACCGATACACGCCAGCAGGTCGCGAAACTACTCCGCAATCACGGGTACGAACCACCCGCACAGCGTGATTGAGACTTCAGGCATGATTCGAGCATCGAAAGGACACACACGATGAGTGAGCACGTACACGCGGCACAGCAGTCCGCCGTCGAACCGGAGGAAAAGACCGAAGAGCAGCTGTACTGGGCCGTCTACACGGTGCTGGAGCGCACCGGGGATCGCACCCCGGATGCCGATTCCGAGGCCAACCAGGTCGAGTTCGACCGCCTGGTCCAGGAACTGTCCGGGGACAACGTGACGGTGCGCGGCGTGTACGACGTATCGGGTATGCGCGACCACGCGGACCTCATGGTGTGGTTGACCGGTGGCGAGGCGGACGTGCTGCAGGAGGCCGTGCGCAGGATCCGGCGCCAGCCGCTGCTGGGCGGTACCCGGCAGGTGTGGAACGCCATGGGCGTGCACCGCGACGCAGAATTCACCCGTAACCACGCGCCGTCGTACGCGCGCGGTATCGCCCCCGAGAAGTGGGTGTGCGTCTACCCGTTCGTGCGCTCCTACGAGTGGTATTACATGAACTCCGAACGCCGCGCCGAAATGCTCAAGAACCACGGAATGAAGGCCCGCGACTACCCGCAGGTGCTGGCCAATACCATTGCGTGCTTCGGTCTCAACGACTTCGAGTGGCTGCTCGCACTGGAGGCACCCGAGCTCGTGGACCTGGTGGACCTGATGCGCGAGTTCCGCAACACCGAGGCGCGGTTGCACGTGCGCGAGGAGACCCCGTTCTACACGGGACGCCGGATCGAGACGGCCGAGATCGCCGAGGTGCTGCGCTGAGCATGGCACCCACCGACCAACAGACCACCAATGCCCTGAGCGCCGCTCGGGCCGCTGAACCGCGCCACTTCGACGCCGTGATCCTCTCGTCCTTCGGTGGCCCGGAGGGCCAGGAGGACGTGATCCCGTTCCTGCGCAACGTCACCCGCGGCCGCGGCATCCCGGACGAGCGACTGGAAGAAGTGGCCACTCACTACCGCGCCAACGGTGGTGTGAGCCCCATCAACGCCCAGAACCGTGCGTTGCGTGACGCGCTGGAAGCGGAGCTGCGCCGCCGCGGTGTGGCTGTTCCCCTGCTGTGGGCCAACCGCAACTGGGCCCCGTACGTGGCCGATGTGCTCACGGAGTGCAATGACCGCGGCTACAAGGACCTGTTGATCCTGGCCACCAGCGCGTTCTCCGGGTATTCCAGCTGCCGCCAGTACCGCGAGGACTACGGTCTGGGCCTGCAAGAACTCGGGCTGGCGGACACCCTGCACGTGGAGAAGGTCCGCCCGTACTTCGACGAGATCGGATTCCTGACCCCCTCGGTCCACGGCCTGCGGGACGCCTTGGCGGCGCTGCGTGAACGCGTGGGGGAGTCCACCCTGGAGGTACTGTTCACGACCCATTCCGTTCCGGACACCGATGCCCGGGCGTCCGGTTCTGAACGCATCGAGTTCGAGGAGAACTCAGCATACGTGGCCCAGCACCTGGCCGCCTCACGCTGGATCGTGGCCCAACTGGGCGACGCCATGGACAATGTGAACTGGCAGCTCGTCTATCAGTCCCGTTCCGGCCCGCCGCAGATCCCGTGGCTCGAACCGGACATCTGTGACGTGATCGAAACACTTCCCGAGTCCGGGGTCAAGGGTGTGGCCGTGGTGCCGGTGGGCTTCGTGTCCGATCACATGGAGGTCATGTGGGACCTCGACACCGAGGCCAAGGACGCCGCGGCCGAGGCCGGTATCGCCTTCGAACGAGTGGCCACCGCGGGGACGCACCCCGCTTTCGTGGGAGCGCTCGCGGACGCGATTGAGCAGCGGCTCGGTACCGAGACGGCACCGCCGCGCGTGTCGGCGTGCGGGCAGGGAACCTGGTTCGACAACTGCCCCGCGGACTGCTGCACGAAGATCCTGCGCGGCCAGTCGGCACCGCGGCCCACCGTGGCGCAGACCCCGCTGGACCAGCCCATAGCCGTGGGTATGGACGATCACGGCGAGGTGGTGTACCGGTGACCGAGAGCACCTTCACCGTGGGAACCCGTGGTTCCCAGCTGGCCATGACGCAGACCGGTTACGCCGCGGACGCCGTGGGAGCAGCCGCGGGCCTGACCCCCAAGTTGATCACCGTGCGCACCGAGGGTGACGTGCTGACCGGGCCCCTGTCACAAATGGGCGGCACCGGAGTCTTCGCGACCGCGTTGCGCGCCCGATTGTTGGATCGCGATGTGGATTTGGCGGTGCACTCCCTCAAGGACCTGCCCACCGCCCAGGTTCCGGGCCTGGTCATTGCGGCACTTCCCGAACGAGAGGACCCGCGGGACGCCCTGTGCGCCCGCGACGGTCTCACCCTGGACGGGCTTCCGCAGGGCGCCGCGGTGGGCACGGGATCGCCCCGCCGGGTGGCCCAACTGCGGGCGCTGCGTCCCGATCTGAACATTGTCGATATCCGCGGCAACGTGGGCACGCGTCTCAACCGGGTGGCCCCCGGCGACCTGGACGCGGTGGTGCTGGCGGCGTCGGGGCTGAAACGGCTGGGTCTGGAAGGCCGGATCACCGAGTACCTGAATCCGGAACGGATGCTGCCCGCACCGGGGCAGGGTGCCTTGGCCCTCGAGGTATCAAGCGAACTCGCCCGGGACTCGGCCCTGGCCCGTGGGCTGGCCGCCGTGGACGACCTGCCCACCCGATTGGCCGTCACGGCCGAACGTGCTGTGCTGGCGCGCCTCGAGGCCGGTTGCGCGGCTCCGGTGGGAACCTACGCCCGCATGGTCGGCGGTGATCTCCACCTGGACGTGGTGGTCGCCAACCCGGACGGCACCGAGGTCATGCGCCGGTCGGAAGCCACGGACGAACTGTCCGTGGACGCCGCGGCCGCCCTGGGAGTGCGGATCGCGGATGAACTACTGGCCGCCGGCGCCGATCGATTGGCCCGGTTGACCCTGTGATGTCCCGCGTGTTGGTCACCCGCGATCCGGCCGCGTCCCGTGAACTCACGGGGCTGCTGCGGGAGCGCGGGTACGACGTGCGCGTGGCCCCCCTGCTCGAGGCGCAGCTTCCGGAGGACACCGCCGACCTGCGGTCCGCGCTGGGGCGGGCCACTCACCCGCGGGTCCCCACGTGGCTCACCGTCACGTCCGCGAACACCGTGTTGGCACTGGCTGCGGTGGCTTCCGATCCGCAGTGGGGTGGCGCCCTGGAACGCGCGCGGGCGAGCACACCCAAACTGTCCGTCGCCGCGGTCGGTCGCGCCACGGCGTCGGCCCTGCGTCAGGCCGGGATCGGCGTGGACTTCACCCCGCAACGCGAACAGAGCGCAGCCGGTATGTTGGCCGAATGGCCCGAGGCGTTCGCTTCCCCGGGGGAGGCCGCGTTGGTGCCCGCCTCGGAGCTCGCCTCGTCGACCCTTGCCGACGGGTTGACCGAGCGCGGCTACGAGGTCACGACCGCCGTCGCGTACCGGATGGTCCCCGCCCCGGCAGCCGCACCACTGCGCACGGACGGCGCCTCTGCACAGGACGCACTGGTTCTCAACGCCGACGCCGCACGCGACCGGTGCGCGCGCGGCGAGTTCGGCGCGGTGGTGGCCACGGCGCCGTCGCGCGTTGCTGCCCTGCTGGACGGCCAACCACGATCATGCGACCGGACGAAGTGGGTGGCCATTGGCGAGCCCACCGCAGCCGCGCTGCGCCAGCGAGGTTTCACGCCCGTTGTGGCCGATGATCCGAGTCCGGCCGCCCTGGTGGCGGCCGTGGATCGCGCCCTGAAAGATGTACTCAAGATTACTAGTTCGACCGAGGAGAAATCATCGTGAGCTCACACGCACCGCTGTACGACCTGGTGTCACGCCCGCGCAGGCTCCGTACCAGCCCGGCCATGCGCCGCTTTGTCGCGGAGAACCGCGTGAACCCGGCGGAATTGATCCTGCCGGTGTTCGTCAAGGAAGGCATCTCCCAGCCCGTGGAGATCCAGTCCATGCCCGGGGTGGTTCAGCACACCGTGGACTCGCTCAAACGCGCTGCCTCCGAGGCCGTGGAACTGGGGTTGGGCGGCATCATGCTGTTCGGCATCCCGGAGACCCGCGACGCCGTAGGGTCGGCCTCCCTCGACGAGGACGGGATCCTGAACCACGCCATTGCTCAGGTGCGGGCTGAGGTGGGCGATGAGATCGTGGTCATGTCCGACCTGTGCCTGGACGAATTCACCGACCACGGTCACTGCGGTGTGCTCGATGACAACGGCGTGGTCGACAACGATGAGACCCTGCGCATTTACGCCGAGATGGGCGTGGCCCAGGCACAGGCCGGGGCGCACATGCTGGGTCCTTCCGGCATGATGGACGGTCAGGTGGGCGTGATCCGCGCCGCACTGGATTCCGCCGGTTACCAGGACGTCTCCGTCTTGGCGTACTCCGCCAAGTACAACTCCGCGTTCTACGGACCATTCCGCGAGGCCGTGGATTCGGCGCTGACGGGGGACCGCAAGACCTATCAAATGGACCCGTCCAACCGCCGCGAGGCCCTGCAGGAGTTGCAACTGGACCTGAACGAGGGCGCGGACATGGTCATGGTCAAACCGGCCATGAGCTACCTGGACATCCTGCGCGACGTGGCCGAGGTGTCCCCGGTGCCCGTTTCCGCCTACCAGATCTCGGGCGAGTACGCGATGATCGAGGCCGCGGCGGGCAACGGCTGGATCGACCGCGATGCGGCGGTCAAGGAATCCGTGCTGTCCATCAAGCGTGCGGGGGCCAATTCGATTTTGACGTACTACGCCGCCGAACTGGCGCGCTGGTACCGCCAGGACAACGGAAACTAAGTCAGACCGCCGCTGCGCGAGCCCCAACCGGCCGCGGCGTACGTGACCGGGGTGAGCCCCGGCGGAAGGAACCGAGAAATCTCATGAGTGTCTCCCAAGAACTGTTCGACCGAGCCCAACGCGTGATGCCCGGCGGGGTGAACTCCCCGGTGCGCGCCTTCAACTCCGTGGGGGGAACCCCGCCGTTCATTTCCGCGGCCAAGGGCCCGTACCTGACCGATGTGGACGGCCGCGAGTACGTGGACCTGGTGGGTTCATGGGGTCCGGCGCTGCTGGGCCACTCCCATCCCGTGGTCCTCGAATCGGTGCACGAGGCCGTGGAACGTGGTCTGTCCTTCGGCGCGACCACTCGCGGAGAAACCGAACTGGCCGAACTGGTCGTGGATCGTGTGGCACCCGTGGAGGAGATCCGCATGGTCTCCACCGGTACCGAGGCCACCATGACCGCACTGCGCCTGGCCCGGGGGTTCACCGGACGCGACCTGATCATCAAGTTCGCCGGTTGCTATCACGGTCACGTGGACTCGCTGTTGGCCGAGGCCGGTTCGGGTGTGGCGACGTTGGCCTTGCCGGGCTCGGCGGGCGTGACCGAAGCGACGTCGTCCCAGACGCTGGTGCTGCCGTACAACGACGTGAGCGCCCTGGAAGAGGCGTTCGCCGAGCACCCGGGCGAGATCGCCGCGGTGATCACCGAGGCCGCCCCCTGCAACATGGGCGTGGTGACCCCGGAGCACAACTTCAACGCCGAGATCCGCCGGGTGACCCGCGACAACGGTGCGCTCATGATTTTTGACGAGGTGCTCACCGGTTTCCGCGTGCACGAGGCCGGCTACTGGGGCCTGAGCAACGAGGCCGAGGGCGGCTGGGCCCCGGACCTGTTCACGTTCGGCAAGGTGATCGGCGGCGGCCTGCCCACGGCGGCCCTGGGTGGTCGCGCGGACATCATGAATTATTTGGCGCCCACCGGCCCGGTCTACCAGGCGGGCACGCTGTCCGGTAACCCGATCGCCATGGCGGCCGGGCTGGCCACGCTCAAGTGCGCCGATCGCATTGCGTACCAGACCATTGATCGCCGTTCCGAGCAGCTCCGGGACGCCCTGCGTTCGGCAATGGACGCCGCGGGGGTGAACTACTCGATCCAGGAAGCTGGCAACCTCTTCTCGATCGCGTTCGGTACTCGCGACACCGGTGTGCACACTTACGCGGATGCCAAGGCGCAGGAGGCTTTCCGCTACACCCCGTTCTTCCACTCGATGCTGGAGGCCGGCGTGTACCTGCCGCCGTCGGTCTTCGAAGCGTGGTTCCTGTCCGCGGCCCACGACGACTCGGCCATGGACCGGATCATTTCTGCCCTGCCGGCCGCGGCCCAGGCCGCCGCGGAAGCCCAGCCCGCGCAGCACTGATTTATTGTGCGCGGGTAGGGCGCCAAATGATGCGGTCTTACTGCACGGTAGAGCGATGTACCGTGCAGTAAGACCGCATGAGTTGGCGCGTGGGACCCGGGCAGGCCCGGGACCGGCGTTGGTGGCCGGTCAGCCCCGCGGGTGGACCGGCCAGGTGCCGTCCACCACGGCGTCCGGATCGCGGCGCCGGAAATACTCCTGCAGGGAGGCCGCTTGTTCGGCGGCCCACCCGACCTGCGCCTGGTGGAGTTCACTTGCCGCGGTCTGTAGTTCGACGAACTTCTCGGCCATGGCGGTGGCCAGCCGTTCGGTGGCCAGGGCATCCGCCGCCGAGGTGTGGGCGGCGTCCAGGATCACTCCGTACTCCTTGCACAGTGCACCCAGCGTGCGTTTGCCCTTGCGGAACCGGTGAACCTGCTTGTTGAGGATGAACGGGTCGAGCACGGGGAACGGCCGGGTCACGGGTATCTCGTGACGTTCGCACTCCCTGGCCAGCACGGTCAGATCATAGGCGGCGTTGAACGCGAGCACAGGCGTGCCATCCGCCCACAGTTCGCTCAGCACGGTGGTCAATTCGGCGACGACGTCGCTCGCGGCCTGCCCCTCGGCCCGCGCCTTCTCGGTACTGATGCCGTGGATCGCGGCTGCGGCCTCCGGGATCTCCACACCGGGATCGGCGAGCCACTCCCACTCTGTGAGCACCGCACCGTCCGGGGCGACGAGCACCACCGATGCCGTGACGATGCGGGCGGTCTGCGGATCGCGCCCGGTGGTTTCCAGATCGAAACACGCCCTGGGGAGTTCGGTCCAGGGAGTTGCGGGGCCCACGTCGAACAGCGTGTCCTGTACGGGATTCTCCCCGGTATTGCGGGCCTCAGGGGGTTGGACGGTTTCGGGCACGTCGAAGAGGGCCGGCTGTTCTTGCGAAGAGTGGTGCTGCGGGGAAGGCATGGCCATCACGCTACCGGCTCGGCCTGAGAGCGTCGTTATGCGTGTCCGCCGGGCGTGATGTGATGGGACCATGCAGATGCAGCAGGAGACCCCCTGGCGGATTCTTCCACCGCGCACCACTACGGGGAGCGGCCCGGAGTTCATTCCGGACGCCCACCAGCGGGCCGTGATCGAGCTGGAACCGGGGCACGGACCGGTTCTCGTGCTGGGCGCTCCGGGGACCGGGCGATCGAGCACGGTCGTGGAATGCGTGGTGCATCGGCTGGCGGCGGGCGCGGACCCGCAATCACTCTTGGTGCTGGCACCGACTCGAACTCAGGCCGCGGAGCTGCGCGATGCCATCAGCGAACGGGCGGCAGCGACCATCAGCACGCCACTCGTCAGGGCCTGGCAGGCGTACGCGTTCGACCTGCTGCGTCGCGCCCATGGGCGAGGGTTGCTACCCGGTGTCGTCGAAGCACCGGTGCTGCTGTCGGGGCCCGAACAGGATGCATTCATCGCTGACATGATGCGCGGACACACAGCGGGACACGGGACAGGAATGGTGTGGCCGCCGGACTTGGATCGAGCCCTGCAAACCCGCGGATTCAGGGGGCAACTGCGCGAACTCTTCGACCGCATGAACGAATATCGCATGTCCCCGGAACAACTGGCCCGGTGGGCAGAACCTCTGGGGCACCCGGAATGGCGCACGGCCGCGGCCTTCCGCGCCGAGTACCAGCAAGTGCGTGCGCTGCGCATGCCCAATGCCTTCGACCCGTCCGCGCTCGTGGACCGGGCCGCCAGGGTACTCGAGGAGAACCCCGAGTTCCTCCAGGAAGAACGTACGCGATTGGCCGTGGTTCTCGTCGACGATCTCCAGGAGGCCACGCCATCCGTTCACCGCATGATCGGTGTGCTGACCCGAGGGGCGGATGCCATCTACACCGCCAATCCGGATACCACCGTGCAAGGATTCCGAGGGGCCCGGCCGGACCTGCTGCGGACCCTTCAGGACCGAGTCGGGACGGAACGGACGCCCCTGCAGCGGATGTCCCTGGAGCTCACGCACAGGCTTCCCGCGACCATTAATGAATCGTGGCAGCGCGTCTCCCGGGCCATCTCCGTGGTGGCGGGGGCCCGGACCAACCGAGCACCGCAGTCGTCGGGGGAGGACCCTGGATCGGTACGTGCGGTGGTGTTCGACTCGCCCACGGCTCAGGCCCGATGGTGCGCGGATCATTTCCTGCGGCTGCATCTGTTGCGGGGCGTGCCCTACCGGGAGATGGCGGTGATCGTGCGCAGCGGTTCCCAGCTGGCCTCATTGACGCGGCAGTTGGCATCCCTGGGCGTCCCCACCACATCCTCCGCCGCGGAAACCCCGCTTCGTGAGGAACCGGCCGTGATTCCCCTGCTCAATGCACTGCGGTTGCTCCTGGATGCGGAGCAAGCAGGCGCCCAGCCGGATACCGATGAACCCCAGGACACAGCGGCCGGCGATGAGCGGCCACGGTTGCTCACCGCAGAAGCCGCCGTGGCATTACTGACATCGCGGCTGGGGGGCGCAACCCCCATGGACGTGCGTCGCATCCGGCAGCGGCTGCGCGTCCATGAGCTCAGCAGCGGCGGTGGCCGTACCAGTGACACCCTGCTGGTCGAGGCGTTGACCCACGGCGTGCTGCTCGAGGCCGCCGGAGTGCGATCGGGCCCGGCCCACCGGATTGCGGACATGTTGCAGGCTGGCCAGGAGGCGTTGGCCGTACCCGGCGCCACCGCCGAATCAGTGTTGTGGGCGCTCTGGGATGCGTCCGGGGTGGCCGAGCTGTGGCGGCGACGGGCCGTTTCGGGCGGCGCGGACTCGGTGCGAGCCGATCGCGATCTGGACGCTGTGGTGGGCCTCTTCGAGTCCGCCGAGCGTTTCGTGGACCAGGTTCCCGGCGCCACCGCTCAAGCCTTCATGGACTACATGGAGCACCAGGAACTGCCCATGGACACCTTGGCCGCTCGCGCCCCGGCCGAGGACAATGTATCGATCATGACTCCGGCGGGATCCGCGGGCCGGCAGTGGCAGCACGTGGTCGTGGCCGGGGTGCAGCAGGGCGTGTGGCCCAACACGACCCTGCGTGGCCAGCTGCTCGGAACCGACGTCCTCACCGATGCCCTGGACTTCGGGGTGGAGCAAGCCGCGCGGATCGGGCCACTGGATCGGCTGCGCCAAGTGCGCTTCGACGAACTGCGTCAGTTCGCCACCGCGGTGTCACGCGCGAGCTGCTCGCTCGTCGTCTCGGCGGTCTCCAATCAGGACGAGCAGCCATCCGAACTGCTGGACCTGGTGGCCTCCGGATGGGGCGGTGGGGACTCGAGCATCGAGCTGGAACACCTGGCTGCTCCCGTGCCACTGACCTTGCGCCAACTGACCGGTTCGCTGCGACGCACGGTTTTCGCGGCGGATGAGGCGCCCGAATTGGGGGAGGCGGCGGCACGATTGCTGCATGAGTTCACAGCGCTGTCCGACCCCGTGCGCGGGGCGGATCCGCATGAATGGTGGGGCTGGGCGCCGCTCAGCAGTGATGAGCCCTTGTTCGCTTCGCACGAGCCCATCCCGGTGTCACCCTCCAAGATCGAAACCATTCACCGCTCGCCCCTGGACTGGTTCGTGAGCGAGGTCAAGGCGGAGGAGGTCACCGACTTCAGCCGCAGCCTGGGAACGCTCGTGCACGATATTGCCGAAACCATGCCGGATGCTCCGAGCACGGAGCTGATTGCCGAGCTGCGCCGCCGGTGGCCGAGCCTGGGCATGCCACCCGGGTGGGTCACCGATACCGAGTTGGAACGTGCGGAGGCCATGCTGAGCAAGTTCGCGGAGTACGTGATCAATGCGCGCAAGGACGACAGGCGCGAGTTGGTCGGAGTCGAGGGCAGCTTCCATGTGCTGGTGCGGGGCGACGCGCGGGATGCTCTGTTGCGCGGTCGGGTGGACCGGCTCGAGGTCGATGCCCACGGCCATCACGTGGTGGTCGATCTCAAGACCGGGAAGGCCCAACCGGCGGGAAAGAAGATCGAGAATCATCCGCAGCTGGGCGCCTACCAAGTCGCGCTGCAAGCCGGGGCGGGCGAGCAGATGCGGCGCGAGGTCGAGACCAGGAACAAGGCCGCGGCCGTCGGTGAGGATTCGGAGGCAGCGGTACGGCAAGCCGCCTCCGAGCCCATTGAACTTCCCCAGGGAACCGTCATGGCCCAACCGGGCGGAGCGCTCCTGGTGCAACTGGGAACGAGTACCAAGAAGGTGAGTACCCAACATCAACCGCCCCTGGACCCGGACCATGTCTGGGCCAGGGATCTCATTACGCGTGCCGCCGAGCTGGTCGCGGGAACGCGGTTCGAAGCACGCCACGATTCGGAACACGGCTCCAATTTCGGTTTACGGTGCACCCTGCCCTGGGTGTGTCCGTTGTGCGCAGAAGGTCGACAGGTGAGCGAACAATGACCACCCCCCAGTACTCTCCCTTCGACATTGCCGAGGCCCTGGGGGATTTCCCCCCCACGCAGCAGCAGGCCGAAGTCATTTCCGCTCCGCTGACGCCGCGACTCGTGGTGGCCGGAGCGGGGTCCGGGAAGACCACCACCATGTCCGACCGCGTGGCGTGGTTGGTGGCCAACGGTCTCGTGGAACCGGAACAGATCCTGGGCGTGACCTTCACCCGCAAGGCCGCCGGTGAATTGGCCGAGCGGATCCAAAGCAAACTGCGGGGGCTGCGCCGCGCGGGGCTGCTGGGTGCGGACGCGCAGTTGGCCACGGACCCGCATCACTCATCCGTTGCACCCGAGCCCGGTGCCACAGAGGATCCTGCGGTGCCGCAGGAGCCCACAGTGAGCACCTACCATTCCTACGCGAACTCGCTCGTGCGCAGCTACGGACTACGCCTGGGCGTCGAAGCGGACACCGTGTTGCTGGGGCAGGCGCAAGCATGGCAACTGGCGCACCGTCTCGTGGAGAGCTGGGACGGGCCGCTGCCGGAGAGCATGCCCGCCGTCTCCACGCTCACCACCGGACTGATGAGTCTGGCCTCGGAGTCCTCCGAGCATCTGGTCTCTGCGGCCCGTGTGGGTCAGTGGGCCCATCAGTTCCGAATGAGTTGCGCGGACGTCCCACCCGTGGGACGGAAGAAAAGCATCGGCAAGCCGGCCCAGGACGCCCTCAAACGTCTGGAAACCACGGAACTGCTCGCGCAGCTGGTTGAGCAGTTCCAGAGTGCCAAGGCCTACGAGTCCGCTTTGGACTACGGTGACCTCTTGGCGCTCGCGGCAGAGATTGTCACCGTCGATCCTCGAGCGTGCGCCACCGAGCGTGACCGGTTCAAGGTCGTCCTGCTGGACGAATTCCAGGACACCTCCCACGCCCAGCTCAAATTGTTCTCCGAGCTGTTCGGTCAGGGGCACTGTGTCATGGCCGTGGGTGATCCACAGCAGTCCATTTACGGGTTCCGCGGGGCGTCGGCGGGACAACTCTTCAGCTTTGTCGAGAACTTCCCGCGCAGTCATGGCCAAGACGCGGAACCGGCAGCGTTTGCGGATTCGAGTTTCCTCACCGTCGCGTGGCGGAACTGTCGATCGGTCCTGGAGGTCGCCAACCGAATTGCCGCGCCCCTGCGGACGCCTCCGCAATGGAACCGCTCCGCGAGTGCCTTGCAGGTTCCCCCGCTCGATGCCTCCCCCCAAGCCTCGGTGGGGTCCGTGCGGGTCAGCCGCTACATCACGGACTCGGATGAGGCCCGGGCCACGGCGCGGGCCATAGCCGACCAGCGCAAAGCACACGAGGGCCAGCCGCTGGAGGAGATGCCCACCATGGCGGTCCTGTGCCGAAAACGGGCGCAGTTCGAACCGATCCGCTTGGAACTCGAGGCCATGGACGTGCCCTACGAGGTGGTCGGGCTGGGCGGGTTGCTCAGCACCCCGGAGGTCGCCGACATCGTGGCAACGCTCTACGTCCTGACCGATCCGGGTCGCTCCGATGCTCTGGCCCGGTTGTTGGCGGGCGCTCGCTGGCGCATTGGTCCCAAGGACCTCGCCGCGCTGGGAGACTGGGCGGGCCATCTTGAAAAATCCCGCTCGCGCGCCGCCGCTGCCCGGGGCACCGAGCTCTCCGCGGAAGAGCTCTCCCAGCTACCCGCGGAAGACCCCGGGGAGGCCGTGGTGGAAGGGGACATCGTGGACCGGGCCAGTCTGATCGAGGCCATCGAGACGTTGCCGTCGGACACCTGGGTGTCCCATCGTGGTCGTTCCATCAGCGCCCAAGCCCTGGGCCGGATGCGGCAGTTGGGTTCCGAGTTCACTCACTTGCGGTCGGCACTCGGGGACGAACTCACCTCCGTGCTCCACGAGGTGGAAACGACCCTCGGTCTGGACGTGGAGCTGGCTGCGACCCCCGGCAAGACGCCCGCCCAAGCGCGAAAGAACATCGACAGCTTTTACGACCAAGCCGTCCAGTTCAGCGCGACCACTCGCACGCACGACGTCGCAACGTTCCTCTCCTGGCTCGAAGCTGCCGCGCATGAGGAGAACGGGCTGGACCTGCCGCCCGAGGAAACCCGTCACGACGCCGTCCAACTGCTCACCGTGCACGCAGCCAAGGGCCTGGAATGGGATCACGTGTACGTGCCGGGCATGAACCAGGGGGACTTCCCGTCCAAGCGAAAGTCGGCGTGGACCGGGGACGCCTCCAAACTGCCCTGGCCACTGCGCGGTGATGCCCAGCAATTACCGCAATGGAATGCCGATCCCACGGACGTGGAGACGTTCAAGGATTCCTTTGACCTCTTCCTGGAGGACGCGGGCGCGCACGACGAAGCCGAAGAACGCCGCCTGGCTTACGTGGCGTGCACGCGAGCCAAGACACTGCTCGAGCTCTCGTGCTCCACGTTCCGCGGTACCGCGAAGACGGCACATGAGCCGTCGGTCTTCCTGGACGCCGTGCGGGCCATGACGGAGGAGTCCCATCCCGGGGTGGAGCTGGGGGAGTGGGCGCAGGTGGAACCGGGCACCGAGAATCCTCAGGCGGACACGGTGGTGAGCGCCCTGTGGCCGTACGACCCCTTGGAAGGCCCGGAGATCACTCGGAAGGAGCGCTCCGTGGACGGTCGGGAAACGGTCACGGTCTCGACACCGGTGCACAGCGGGCGGCGTGAACGCATGGACCGCGCCGCGCGCGCGGTGCAGGCCGGTGGCTTCGACACCACCGGCGAGCTCACCGCGGAACACCTCGAAGAGGGTGAATACGGTGCAACGATCAAGCGCTGGCGGCGAGAGGCGGAACTCCTGCTGGCCAAGCGCAATGCGGTGGAGCAGCGCAACACCGTGCACATGCCGTCCCACGTGTCCGCGTCGGCGTTGGTGGCCATGGACACCAACCCTGAGGCGTTCATCATGGAACTGCGCCGCCCCATGCCCGCCCGCCCCGGTTCTGCTGCTCGCGCCGGTACCACGTTCCACACGTGGGTCGAGAACTTCTTCGGAGATTCGGCGATCTTCGACATGGACGAATTGCCCGGCGCGGATGATTACGTGGATGAAGAGCTCGACCTGCCCGGGCTGGCCGAAACATTCAAGAACAGTCAGTGGGCAAGCCGTCAGCCGTATGCCGTCGAGTTGCCCGTGGAGACGCCGGTGGGTTCGGTGACCGTCCGTGGTCGCATCGACGCCGTCTTCCGTACCGACTCGGGTGGCTGGGAACTCATTGACTGGAAAACCGGGCGGGTGCCCCAGGGTAAGGACCTGCGCCGTAAGTCAGGGCAGCTTGCGCTCTACCGCCTGGCCTTCGCGCGGTTGCACAATCTGGACCTGACGGATGTTTCCGCCGCGTTCTACTACGTGAGCGAGGACAAGGAAATCCGCCCGCACGACCTTGCGACCGACAAGGAACTGGAGGCCATTGTCGAATCGATGTACTCGGTGCACGGCTGAGCCGGCCCACCCATCGGGTGCCCCACGCGCCCGAGCGTGCGTGGCGCGTAGGAGTTATTCCACGGGACGCACAGCGGAGGAGTCCGTGGACCCGGACCGCCCGGGCGCGGACCCTTCCGGGCCCGACTGCTCCTCGGGCTCCGCGGCGGGCGGCTCCGGGATCACCCCGGGCGCAGGGGAGCCGGTGCGTTCCACGTCCAGGGCCAGGGTGTTGAGCATCCGTTCGGCGTCCTTGATCATGGTTTCGACGCCGCGGTCCACCCCGCGCACCAGCCACTCGGCCAAAGCGAATTCTGCGGACAGGTGCGCCCGACGTAGCAAATGCCGGTCGGGCGGCTGAACCGCGGCCACCGAGTACGTCTCCAGCGCCGTGTCCGCGAACTGTGAGTTCGCCATGCCCACGAGCCACGCGAAATCCACGGCGGGGTCACCCACGTGCAGATCGCTCCACCCGGTCAAGGCACCCAGCGCGCCCTCGTGCACGATCACGTTGTCCTCGTGGAGATCACCGTGCACCACGCGGGTCGAAAACCGCCACAGCGTGGTGTCCTCGAGCGCTTGTTCCCAGCGGCGCAACAACTGGCCGGGGATCCGGCCGGTTGCGGCGGCGCGGTCCAGATCGTGGAGCATGCGGCTGCGGCACTGCTCGGCGCTGTAGGCGGGCAGATCGGCGTCCATGACCAGGGCGCGGGGAAGTGAATGGACGGCCGCGAGTGCCCGGCCAACCTGGACGGCCAGGGGAGCACGGGGTTCTGCGCTGGGTGCGGGCGCACGCGAAGGCGCCACGGGATTCTCGTTCTGCCGGGACATCTCACCGAGGGTGAGCGTGGTGCCGGGCAGGTGGGAGTACACGAACGTGCGCAGCCCGGACTGCTCCACGGAACCGACCACGCTGGGCAGATGGAAGGGGAGGTGCGCGCGGACGGAGGGCGTAAAGGCTCCGAGGACCAGGTGTTCGGTCTCCAACCTGATGCTGGCCTCCGCATTGAGGGGGCTGCGAACACGCCACCGCTTGTACTGTGTGTCTTTGACCACGCACGATCGGAAATCCGAGTTGTCATCGGGAGAAGGACCGGTCGCTACCGGCGCGATTCCGGGCACCGCTGCGGCGGCAATGGCTGCGAGCATTTCGGGGGTCGTTCTCACCTCATCCACACTACCGGCCGCGCCCTGAGCACGGGCACCACGGTTACCCACAGCCACCGGGGAGCTACCGGGACACGACGACTACAGTGGACGGGTGACTCCTTCCGAACCCAACACCTGGACACCTGACCACACCGTGCCGGGCCTGGACCCCGGGGACCTGCCGTTTGCGGCGTCGGCCTTCGACCGCGACGCCGTGGACCGCGAACACCGCGACCTGCGCGCCGCGGCGGGTTCCGATCCGTCCGCGCGGGTGCTCGTCATGGTGGGCGGTGACGCGCCCGTGCGCGAAGGGCACCTGGTGCTCGAGGATTACGACGCCGCTCCCGCCGCGAGCGAGGACCCCGCCCACCCGGATGTCTACCTGGGCAGGTTGCACGGGGACGGCGCACCGGTGCTGCTGCGCAGTTTTGCGGCGGGCACGGAGGTCCTCGACCAGAGCGACGTCGTGCGGGCCGGGTTACGCACGTTGGGAACCGAACTCGAACCGGAGGAAACATCCCTGCTGGTCACCGCGCAGTCGGTGGGCCTGTGGCACCGTGACCACCCGCGATGCCCGCGGTGCGGCACGGTGACCGAGGTGATCCGTTCCGGTTGGGCCCGGGAATGTCCCGAGGACCAGACACTGCATTTTCCTCGCACCGATCCCGCGGTCATCGTGGCCATCACCGACGGACATGAGGACCCGGAGCGCGAACGCATTCTGTTGGGCCGGTCCTCGCTGTGGGCCAGCAACCGGTACTCCACGCTGGCCGGATTCGTGGAACCCGGGGAGTCCGCGGAGCAAGCGGTGGTGCGCGAAATCTATGAGGAAGCCGGCATCGTGGTGGGATCGGTGCACTACCAGGGCTCGCAGCCGTGGCCGTTCCCCCGTTCGCTCATGCTCGGATTCCGAGCGGTCGCGCACACCATCGACTTCACGCCGGACGGTCAGGAAATCCTGGACTTGCGCTGGTTCACCCGCGCGGAACTGAAGGCCGCGGCGGTGGAGCGGACCATCGTGCTCCCCGGTCGGATTTCGATCGCTCACGCCCTGATTGCGAGCTGGTTGGGCGAGCCGCTCCCGGAAGGTGCCTGAGCCGGTGGTGAGTGAGGCGTCCGCCGAGGAGCGCATCCTGGGCGGCCTGGATCCCGAACAACGCGTGGTGGCCACCACCCTCCAGGGGCCGGTGTGCGTGCGCGCCGGGGCGGGCACGGGAAAGACCCGCGCCATCACCCACCGCATCGCGTGGGGAATCGCCACCGGTGTCTACACACCCCAGAAAACTTTGGCGCTCACGTTCACCGCGCGGGCGGCCAACGAAATGCGGCAGCGCCTGCGTCAGCTGGGGGCACCCGGTGTGCAGGCGCGCACGTTCCACTCCGCCGCGCTGCGGCAATTGCAGTATTTCTGGCCGCAGGCCGTGGGCGGGCCCCCGCCCGGTCTGGTCAATCACAAGGCCCGGTTGCTGACGGAAGCAGCCCAGGCCATGCGCCTGACCACCGATCGGGCCACCGTGCGCGACGTTGCGGGAGAGATCGAGTGGGCCAAGGTCTCCATGCTCACCCCGGACACCTACGCCGCAGCGGCCGAGAAACGCAGCATGCCCATGGGCTACGACGTACGCACCATGCAGCGGCTCTATCAGTCCTACGAAGATCTCAAGGCGGATCGCCACCTGATCGACTTCGAGGACGTGCTGCTCATCACCGTGGGCATCCTGGAAGAGGACGAGCGGATCGCCGCCGCCGTGCACTCCCAGTACCGCCAGTTCGTGGTGGATGAATATCAGGACGTCTCGCCGCTGCAGCAACGGTTGCTCGATGCGTGGCTCGGGCAGCGGGACGACGTCTGCGTGGTGGGGGATGCCTCGCAAACCATTTATTCGTTCACCGGCGCGACCTCCCGGCACTTGCTGGAATTCCCGTCCCGTCATCCGAACGCGCGCGTGGTGGAATTGATCCGCGACTACCGGTCGACTCCTCAGGTGGTCAACACGGCCAACCAGTTGCTCGCCGCGCGTCGCCCCGCTGCCGGGTCCACCCCCGGAACGTGGGCCACACCGCTCCAGCTCATCTCCCAGCGCCCGGCCGGTCCCGAACCGTCCTGGAACGAATACCCGGACGACGAGGCCGAGGCCGCCGGGGTTGCCACGCGCGTTCAAGACCTCATGGACGACGGCGTTCCCGCCCGGGAGATCGCCGTCCTGTTCCGTACCAACGGACAATCCCAGGCCTTCGAGGCGGCGCTCGCCGACGCGAACATCGGTTTCCAACTGCGCGGCACCGAACGGTTCTTCAACCGGCCCGAGATCCGGCAGGCACTCGTGCAGATCCGGTCCGCGGCCAGAACCCTGGGGGATGCTCCCGTCCAGGTTCCGCAGCAGGTCAGGGACATGCTCACGTCCCTGGGCTATTCGGCCCGCGCGCCCCGCTCGGACAGCGCGACACGGGCCCGGTGGGAGTCGCTGTCGGCGTTGGTGTCCCTGGCGGATTCCATGGCCCATCGGGCCTCGGACGAGGACGAGGAGTTCACTCTCCAGCAGTTCTCGGACGAGTTGGAACGGCGGGCCAAGGCTCAGGAGGCGCCGGTGATGGACGGGGTGACGCTGGCCTCGATGCACTCGGCCAAGGGCTTGGAATGGGATGCGGTGTTCCTTGCGGGGCTGTCCGAGGGGCTCATGCCCATCTCCTTCGCGGACACAGCGGACGGCGTGGACGAAGAACGCCGGCTGTTCTACGTGGGCATCACCCGTGCCCGAGAGCATCTCGTGTTGTCATGGTCTCTGTCTCGCACGCCCGGGGGCCGGCCCACAAGATCGCGCTCACGGTTCCTGGATGCGATCGTGCCCGCGGCGTCCTCGAACGTCGCTCAGCGGCGGGCTCGCCGCGTCCGATGAGCGCGAAGACCGGGGCGTGATCAACCGAGCCCCGTGGCAGCGGTCGATCACCGGGGCTTGCTGAGCTGACGCGCCAGGTAATGCCGATGATTGACGGGCATCAGGCGTGAGATCACGTCCACCAGAACCGCCGTCCGTGTGATGATCACACGCTCCCTCCGGTGCGCCACAGCGTCCACGATCTGCGCTGCGGCACGCTCCGGTGGCATCGTGAGGAAGCGGGCAAAACCAGCACGCCGGCGTTGCGCTTCCTCAGGGTCGAGGAGGGAACCGGTGCGCGAGTTGCGGGCTATGTTCGTGGCGATCCCACCGGGGTGCACCACGCTCACGCCGATGCCCCGTGGAATCAGTTCGGACTGTAATGCCAAGGTGAAGCCGCGGATGCCGAACTTACTGGCCGCGTACGCGCTCTGTCCGGCCGGTGCCACCAGACCGTACAAGCTGGAAACATTGACGATGTATGAGCCGCTTTCGCGTTGCAGGTGGGGCAGGAACGACTTGGTCATGGCTATCGGGGCGCGCAAATTGATGGCGAGCACCCAGTCGAGGTCCGCCATCGAGATCTCATCCACTGTCCCGTTCAGGGCCACCCCCGCGTTATTGATCAGCAGGCTCACCCGCGGGTGCACCGCGGCCACGGCGGTCGCCAGGTCATCGAAGTCGGTAGGCTGCGCCAGGTCCACCACGTGGGTCGAGATGACCGAGTCCGGGTATTGGCGGGTGAGTTCTGCCCTGACGGCATCGAGACCGCTCCTGTCCCGGTCCACGAGCGCGAGATCATTGCCGCGCCCGGCAAGATTCATGGCAATCGCTCGTCCGATGCCACTGGCCGCGCCCGTGATCACCCCGCTGCCACCACCGAAATCAAAGGGCCCGAGACCCCGGGGTTTCTTACTCTCGGAGCTGATGGGCATGACCCTCTCCTTGATCCACGCCGTCCCAGAACGTCCGGGCCAGGCGAGCGAACTCATCGGCTTGTTCGATCTGCGGGCCGTGACCCGTGTCCGGGAACCGGTGCGTGGCTGCGCGCAGCATTCGGGCTCCGCGCTTGAGATGCCGGACGGGCAGGACCGTGTCCTTGTCACCCCACACGATGAACGTGGGGACACCGGTGGCACGCACACGGGGCGTGAGCGCTCGCCGCCACCCACTCTTGACACCGGTGACGGAGCCGAGTGAACGCAACATGTCGAGAAAGGCCTCCGTGCCTCCGGGACGCCGCGCCAGTTCGAAACCACGTTGCACGCGGGCGGACGTGGCGAAACGCGGGTCGTGGTACATGGCTTCTTCGGACCGCTGCGAACCCCTGCGACTGGGCCGCAACAATCGTTCGCCCACTCCGGGGATACTTGCCACCCGGAGAACGGGACTCACGCCCCGGCCGAAGCCTGCCGAATTCGCCAGCAACAGACTGGAAACGAGTTCGGGATGGTCCGCCGTCAATTGCATGGCCACCGCGCCACCAAGACTGTTTCCACCCAGATGAACAGGGCCGATATCCATGCCTCGGATGAAATCTGCCACCGAGTGGGCCAAATGCTCCAGCCGCATCCCACGGGGTGGTGGCTGGGATGCTCCGAATCCGGGGAGATCCACGCTCCACACCTGATAGAAATCACTCAGCAGTTCATGCTGTTCGTCCCAGTCGGAGAGGCTACGACCAATGCCGTGGATGAGGAGTACTGGCTTGCCCTCACCTGTGACGCGGTACCGTAGGCCGTTCCACGTGTCGGTGCTCATGAGTTCACCTCCGCGGCGGCATCGGATGACACCGCATAGTCGAGCTGGCTGTCCAGTTCGGTGCCCGGGCGGAACAACACATAGTCCCGGAGATAATTCTGTCGTACGAGCCACGCGCCGCCGCGGCCTTGGCGGGGCATCAGATGTGCGCCGCGTCGGACGTAGCCCGACGCGAGGTCAATGAGGGGGCGCAGCTCGGACCTGGAACCGGAATATCGAGGAGTGACCACCCGAGCGCCCCGCCGCTTCGCGCGGTCCAGGACACGGCGGAAATATCTCGTGATCAGGTCCACGCGCAGCGTCCAGGAAGAATTCGTGTACCCGATGGCAAAGGCCAGGTTGGGTACGCCGTCCAGCATCATGCCGCGGTAGCTCACGCGGGTGGCGGGATCTATCGTTTCGCCGTCCACCACGAGGTCCATATTGCCGAAGAACTGCACATTCAATCCCGTGGCCGTAACGATCACGTCCGCGGGCAGGTGGCGCCCCGAGCCCAACCCGACGCCGTCGGAGGTGAATCGCTCAATGGTGTCGGTCACCACCTCGGCCTGCCCGCGACGGATGGCCTTGAAGAAGTCCCCGTCCGGTGCCGCGCACAAGCGCTGGTCCCAGGGATCGTAATCGGGGGTGAAATGCTCTGCCACGGGGAAGGTGGGGCCCAAATGTCTGGCCACGCCCTTGCGCAGTAGTTCCCTCATGGCCTGGGGGCGGCGTCGGCTGTACTCGTAGACCACCATGCCCCGCATGATGTTGCGCCACCGGTTGGCTTCCCCGGCCACGCGAGGGGGCAGCCACTTGCGTAACTTCATGCCGGTTTCGTCCCGGCCGGGCACGGAGGCCACGTACGAGGGGGATCGTTGCACCATGCTCACGCGGGCACCGAGCTGCGCCAGGGCGGGCACGAGCGTTACGGCCGTGGCCCCACTGCCGATCACGACCACCCGTCGGTCCGCGACGTCCAGGCTTTCCGGCCAGTGCTGCGGGTGTACCACCTCGCCCCGGAAGTCCTCGAGGCTGGGCCAGTCCGGGGTGAAACCTCGGTCGTAGCGGTAGTAGCCGGTGGCCATGAAGAGCCACCGCCCGGTCATTTGGGACACGTCACCCGTGTGTGCGTCTTGATAGGTGACAGTCCACATGCATGTGTGGGAGGACCACTCGGCGCGTTGCGCCCGTTGGCCGAAGCGGATGTTCGACGTCACCCCGGCTTCATCGGCGGACGTGCGGACGTAGTTCAAGATGGTCTCGCCGGGGGCCAAACTCCGATCCTCCGTCCAGGGACGGCTGCGGTACCCGAAGGTCGCCATGTCCGAATCGGAACGGATTCCGGGGTAGCGGAACAGGTCCCATGTGCCACCCACTGCGTCCCGCGCCTCGAGAATGGCCACTGTGTGGGTGGTGCCCGCGAGCTCTCGTGCGGCCCCGATTCCCGAAATACCGGCACCGATAATAATCACATCAACGTTGTGCGCTTCCATGCTGCCTTTCAACGCTCTGGTGGTGTGGCTGCTCCGAGCGGGAGGCCCGATCGTTGCGAATTTCCCGCGTCCATGCGAGGGCAAGGTGGTTACTAACACGTGTTAGTAGAGTGGCCCCAAAGTGTAGCAGGTCACATTTACCCGACAACAGGGCCTGCGGACCCGGGGGTTGATTAGCATGTGGACATCGATGGAAAAGGAGGGATCCGCGGCATGCAGGGACGCAACGACCCACCGCGTCGAGCCACGAGTGCCGACGTCGCGCGGTTGGCCGGTGTCTCCCGAACCACCGTCAGCTTCGTGCTGAATGACACCCCGCACCAGTCCATCTCGCCCCTCACACGCGGCAGGGTCCTGGAGGCCGCACGGCAATTGTCGTACGCGCCGTCGGCGGAGGCGCGGTCCTTGAGCCGCGGGCACTCGAGTTCGGTGCTGCTCTATCTCCCTCCGGCGCGTGCGCTGTTGGAGGACGTGGGCGAGATCATCGAGCGGCTTTCGGTCTTGTTCGCTCAAGCGGGTCTGTCCATGGTGATCCATGCGTGGACCCGCAGACCCGCGGCCCAAGTATGGTCATCGGTGACGCCCGCCGCGGTTCTGGCATGGGACCTGCGGGATGACGATGCCGAGCTCATGCGTCACAACGGTGTGCTCGGCGTGGTTTCCTGGACAGGCTCTGATGCCATGGGCCGGTGGATCACGGGCCCTCGTGAGGAGGAGATTGTTCGGCTGCAGGTGGAGCGTCTCACTCGAGCGGGCCACCGGCATCTGGTGTACGCGGTGACCGGTGGGGACCACATGCATGGTGCCGCCCAGTGGCGATATGAGGTGTTGCGGCGCGAATGCGCGTCACTGCAGCTGCCCGAGCCGACCGTTCTCCACGTTCCCGCTGATCCCCGCGGGGCCGCCGAGTCCCTGCAGGCGTGGCGGGCGCAGCATCCGGCCGCATCGGGGGTGTGCGCCCACGATTCCACCGCAGCGCTGGCAGTGCTGTCGGGCATGCGACAGCTGGGGTTGGCTGCGCCCCGCGATCTGGCCGTGGTGGGGGTCGGCGATTCTTCGGCGGCAGCACTTGCCCAGCCACCCCTGACCATGGTCGCGCTGGATCCGGACATCACCGCCCGCTACATCGTGGATGTCATTACATCCCTCGTCCGTGGTGCGCCTACTCCGCCCATCCCCCGCACGAGCGGGGCATTGATCGTGGACCGCAGCTCCGTGTGATCCGCTCACGTCAACCGTCCAAGGTGCACAAGCAGTCCCCGCGGGGTGTCAACTCGGCCCGGTGGAGTCCGTGGCGGATCGTCAGACCCACCGGAGCCTCGACGGCCCCGTCGGCTCGAGGGCAGGCCTCCGAATCCAAGGCCTGCCCTAGCAGCCCGACCGTCAGCTGGGACGCGGTGATGACGCGTGTCAACGTGGTGATGGCGGGGGAGTGCGGGGTGGCCACCGCTCCGTGATCACGCAGTGGCTGATTCCGCAGCAGTCTGCGCGCATCACGGACGGCTGCCTCCAGGCACTCCCGGCACGGGCGGCGGTACCAGGGGAGCAAAGGCCAGGTCAGGGACACGGACCCGTCCGTGACGGTCGTGATGGTGGGCAAGTGAGCGTCCGGCGGCGTGGCCAACACCGGCACGGAAAGATCCTGGGGGAGCGGCCCCGCCACACGGGTGCTGCGCAGCATGACGGCCGTGGGGATGACCGAGGAGCAGAACAGCTCGGGCGCGCTCAGGGGAACGCAGCGCGGCCACCGAGCACGGAGCAACTTGCGCAGCGCGTATTCCCGCGGTGAACCCGTGAGTGCGGGGGGATAAGGTCCCGCCGCTGCATCGTGGGCCGTCACGGGAGTGGGATCCGTGACGTTAATCAGGCACACACCGGCGTCCGCCATCAACAGGGCGGTGGTCGCGGCGATGGGGTCCAACCCCGCGAACAGCACATGTACCTCATCGGGCCGGGTGCCGGATGCGCAGAACCGCTGATCCGCCGCATGAGACGTTGAGGTGGCGGGTGTGGGTGCCATGAGCTGCTCCGATGGTCGAGGATCGGGTGGTTCCCCCAGGCTGCCAACGAGTCGAGGAAGGCGCAGCACAAAACCCGTCATCCACAGTTCGAGTGTGCCCGCTCGGCCCGCGGATCATCGTGAGCACGGCAGACTCCGGCGAGGGAAGCGACCTCGACCGGGTCGGCCGTAATTGGTCATCACCACCTCTCAAGTGGTGAACTACGGACCATGTCTCCGTTCCACCCGCCCCGCACGGCGCAGCCACGACGCCCCGAGCCGCAACCGCCCACCGATTCCCCCGAGGTGCTCGTGCAACGCAGCGCTCGCCGGAAGAAAACGGTCAGCGCCCATTTCAGCGGAGACACAGTAATCCTGGCCGTTCCGCAGTCGGCCACCCGCCGCGAGGTGGAACAGTGGAAAACCACTCTGGTCCCCGAAATCGTGGCCAAACGGGATCGGGCCCGGCAGAACGCCCGGCGGCGCGGCACGGATGAGGCCCTGTGGCGCATGGCCCGGGAACTGTCGGCCACCTATCTGAACGGCCAGGCGCAACCCACCCAGGTGAAATGGTCCTCGCGGCAGAACACCCGCTGGGGGTCGGCAACTCCCAGCACCGGCGTGATCAGGATTTCCACTCGACTGGCCACCGCGCCGGACTGGGTGCTGGAAACCGTGGTGCTCCACGAACTGGTGCACTTGCTGGAGGCCCAGCACAATGACCGGTTCTGGTCGCTGGCCCGCAAGCACCCCAGAGCCAACGACGCCGCCCAGTTCCTGGACGGCGTCGCGTGGGCGGACGCCAACCCCCGCGAGGGGTCGGCAGCCACCAATTAATCCTTCGGGGTGTCTCCGGGCTCCTCCGGCGCATCGTCCCCGGAGTCAGTGGGACCGTCGGAATCACCCGGCCCGTTCGCCTCGGAGGAGTCGGGGCCGGCGGAAGAATCGGAGTCCTCGGCCGCGGGGCCACCCTCGGAGTCCTCGTAACCGCCGGAGAGCAACTTGGCCAGCGCGGCGTCCATTTCGTCATCGCTGGCGGTCAGCAGGCCCCGGCGCTGTTCGAAACCCTCGGGATCATCGAGGTCTTCGTTGCTGGGCAGTAGTTCCGCAGACTCCCACAGCCCGTCTCGTTCCTCGATGCCGCGCTTGCCCTCCACATGCTCCCAGAACGCGGCGGCCTCGCGCATCCGGCGCGGGCGCAATTCGAGGCCGACGAGCGAGCCGAAGGTGCGTTCGGCGGGGCCACCCTCGGCGCGGCGTCGTGACATCATCTCGGTCAGCGCCGCAGCGGAAGGGATGTTGGCGGTCGAGGCCACGGTGACGCGCGTGACCCAACCCTCGATCAGCGCCAGCACGGTTTCCAGGCGCGCCAGGGTGGCTTCCTGGTCCGGCGTCATTTGCGGGCTGAACACGCCGGACGCCAGGGCGTCCTGGATGCCGGACGGGTCCATGGGATCCAGATCCTGCGCAATGCTCTCGATGCGGTCCATGTCGATGTGAATGCCGGCGGCGAACGAGGTGATCAGTCCCAACACGTGCTCGCGCAGCCACGGAGCACCGTGGAACAACCGGACGTGAGCGGCCTCGCGGATGCCCAGGTACAGCATCACGTCGGTTGCGGGCAGCTCCAGCCCCTCGCTGAATTCGGCGATGTTGGACGGGACCAGTGCCGAGCGGTCCTTGGACAGCGGTAGGCCCACGTCCGTGGAGGACACGACCTCGCAGGACAATGCGCCCACTGCCTGACCCAGCTGCATGCCGAACAACATGGAACCCGCGCCGAACAGCATCCCTGATAGGTCCGCGCCGCCCATGGCCTGAGACAGCTCGGGTGGCAGCTGCTTGGTCATGGCCTCGGTCATCGCGTTGGACACCGACGCCGCCACCGGCGTGGTCATTTCCTTCCACGTCTGCGCGGTGGCCTCGATCCACTCAGCACGCGACCAGGCCGCGGGCAGGGTGCTGGGCTCGGTGAAAGCCGTATTGGGCGTGAGCCACAGCTCGGCAAGTTTCATGGCGTCGTCCACGGCGCCCTTCTGCTGACCGGTCACCGACGGATCGCCTTGTTGCGAGGCGACCTGCCGGGCGTGGTTGCGCGCCAGCTCCCAGTTCACGGGCTCATCGGTTCCGCCGGAGCTCATCATGGACTGGATCTGCTGGAACATCATGGACATCGCCTGCGGGTTCACGGGCATTCCACCGGGCGTGTTCTCGCCCGACATTCCCTGGGATCCGAGCAGACGTTCGAACATCTCCTGGAACGGATCCTTCGGGTTGTCGCCGTTCTCGTCACGAGGAGGGTTCGAACTCATGGGTACCGCCAATCGGGTGGGAAAAAAGGATTCGATTAAGCCTATCGGCAGGGCCCTGGGAGTACCACCGGGGCGGGCCCACAATTCGCTGCCAGCTCACGGACCGGCCGCGCGCAGCCGCTGGGTGCCCCGCCGGTGCATGCCGACGCCGCGCACCCGGCCGGGCGGCGTCGTCACCGGCACATGCCGGCCGGGGTGCGGCGGGGCCGGTTCCCAGGGGAGGCGCGTACGCTATGACGGTCCTGACAGCGGTGAGAGGAGCGCGCGTGCGCAACACTGACGGCACCACGCGGTGGTCGCGATCGCGCAAGAAGCGATCCTTGGAATCGGTGAGCCTCATGGGCACCGCGGCCCTGTTGATCGCCGGTGTGCTGATACCCGCACCCTTCGTCATTGAATCCTCCGGCCCCACCTTCAACACGGTGGGACAGTTCGAGGACCGGGAGCTGGTACGCATCGACGGTGCGCAGACGTACCCGAGCAACGGCACACTGGACCTGACCACGGTGTACGTCAAGGGCGGTCCGTCCGGACACGTCAACGCGGTCAACGTACTCCTGGGTTGGCTGAACCCCTCGGACACCGTGCTGCCCCAGGACGCCCTGTACGACCCCACTCTCACGGGACAAGAGGTGGACGACTCCAATGCTGCGGCCATGGAGACCTCCCAGGAGGATTCGGTCGCGGCGGCACTGGACTACTTGGACAAGCCGTTCAAGACCACCCTCCAAGTGCACGCGAGTATTCCTGACACGCCCGCCGACGGTGTCCTGGAACCGGGAGACACCCTGGTGGCCATGAACTCCGACACCATCACGGACCTGGATCAGCTGCGTGACGGCCTGGACCAAGCGGGGGACAAGGGCGTGGACCTGACCGTCAAGCGCGGTGCTGAAACGGTGACCCGTCACGTGGACCTCACTCGCAGCGAGGACACGGGCAGGTGGCAACTGGGCGTGTACTTGATTCCCGAGTACGAGTTCCCGCTCACGGTCGATTTCGAACTCGACCAGGTCGGCGGGCCGAGCGCGGGCATGATGTTCGCCCTGGGTGTGATCGAGGAGTTGACCCCCGGATCCATGGTGGGCTCCGAACACGTGGCCGGCACCGGAACCATCACCCCGCAGGGCGAGGTCGGTCCGATCGGAGGCATCAGACAAAAACTCCAAGGCGCGGCGGACGCCGGTGCCCGCTACTTCCTGGCACCGAGCGGGAACTGTAACGAGGTCACGGGGTACGTCCCGGACGGCCTGGACGTGATCGAGGTGGAGAACCTCGGCGAAGCGGTCAACGCGGTGGAACAAGCGGCCGCGGGCAATGTTTCCGCCCTCCCCAGTTGCGGTACCAGATGACACCCCCGGGGAGTGTAATTGCACGTGCTCTGACCACCCCGCAGAATAGTCTTGACTTTTACTCACTCACAGATCATTTTCATCAGCGCAGGAAGCTCAGAGGTAATCAGTGACCGCCGGATCTGCTGCCCCACGTCCATCCAGAACCTCCTCGGGAGGCCGCCAAAAACGCGGAGCATTGATTCCTACGGTGATTGCGGTGGTCGTTCTGATTGCCGCCTTCGTGGGCTTCACGCAGGTATACACCAATATCCTCTGGTACGACCAGCTCGGATACCTGCGTGTGTTCGTCACGCAGAACATCACGGTGATCAGCCTGTTCATCATCTCGGCGCTGGTCGTGGCCGGTCTGATGTTCCTGAGCCTGTGGCTGGCATACAGGTCCCGGCCCAAACAGAACGCGGCCCAGACCACGGACACCATGCGCAAGTATCAGCAAGCGCTGGATCCCGTACGCAAGATCGTCATGATCGCCGTTCCGCTGATCTTCGGCTTGTTCGCCGCCTCCACCATTGCCACCCAATGGCAGACCGTTGCTCTGTTCTTCAATCAGGAACCGTTCGGTCAGACCGACCCGCAGTTCAACCTGGACCTGAGCTTCTACGTCTTCACCCTGCCGTTCCTGCGGCTGCTTCTGGGCTTTCTGGTCACCGCCTTGCTGCTGGCCGGTGTGGCCGGTCTGCTCATGCATTACGTCTATGGCGGTATTCGCCTGCATGAGCGCGGTATCGACTCCACGCGAGCCGCGCGGGTCCAGTTGGGTTCGATCGCGGCGGCGTTCCTCGCGCTGCAGGCCGTGAACTTCTGGCTGGATCGTTACTCCACCCTGACCTCGAACTCGGGTAAGTGGACCGGCGCGCTCTACACGGACGTGGAAGCCGTCATCCCCACCAAGGGCATCCTGGCCATTGCGGCGTTGCTGGTGGCCATCCTCTTTGTCGTGGCCGGTTTCATCGGCCGCTGGAGGCTCCCGCTGATCGGTGCGGCCATGCTGGTGGTGGTGGCCGTAGTGGCCGGTGGCCTGTACCCGTGGGCCGTCCAGCGCTTCCAGGTGACCCCCACCGAGCAGGCGCTGGAAAACGAATACATCCAGCGAAACATCAACATGACCCGGCAGGCCTACGGCCTGGACGACACCGAGGTCACTCCTTACGACGCCACGACCCAGACCGAGCAGGGTGCGTTGCGTGAGGACACCGAGACCACCTCGAACATCCGTTTGCTGGATCCCAACGTGGTGTCCTCCGCGTTCGCGCAGCTCCAGCAGTTCCGCCCGTACTACCAGTTCCCGGACATGTTGAACGTGGACCGCTACGAGATCGACGGTGAAGTGCAGGACACCGTGATCTCCACCCGCGAACTCAACCCGGACCAGATCGACGGCTGGTACAACCAGGCCGTGGTCTACACCCACGGTTACGGTGTGGTCGCAGCGTACGGGTCCCAGGTCCAGGCGGACGGTAAGCCCGAGTTCATGCAGTCCGGGATTCCCTCCACCGGCGAGATCTCGGACAGCTACGAGCCGCGGATCTACTTCGGTGAAAACTCGCCGCAATACTCCATCGTGGGTGGTTCCGAGGGCGACGCGCCGCTCGAGCTCGATCGCCCCCAGACCAACGACGACGACGCCGGCGACGCCAAGACCACGTTCGGCGGTAACGGCGGGCCCGGCGTGGGCAACTGGTTCAACCGCCTGGCCTACTCGATCAAGTTCCAGTCCACGGACATGTTGCTCTCGGATGCCGTGCGAGACGAGTCGCAGATCCTTTACGACCGCAACCCGCGTGAGCGAGTGGAAAAGGTCGCTCCGTACCTGACGGTCGACGGCAACCCGTACCCGGCCATCGTGGATGACAAGGTCGTGTGGATCGTGGACGCATACACCACGGCCACCTCGTACCCGTATTCCACGCCGTCCGTGCTGCAGGACGCCACGCAGGACACCCAAACGGCCCAGGGCGCCGCGGCCACGCTGCCCCCGGAGCGCGTGAACTACATTCGCAACTCGGTCAAGGCCACCGTGAACGCCTACGACGGTTCCGTGGACCTGTACGCCTGGGACGACCAGGACCCGGTCCTGAAGTCCTGGCAGAAGGTCTTCCCCGAGACCATCAAGCCGTACTCGGAGATGTCCGCGGACCTCATGGCCCACGTGCGCTATCCCGAGGACATGTTCAAGGTGCAGCGTGAACTGCTCAACCGCTACCACGTGACCAACGCGAACAGCTTCTACGCCAACGACGACGTGTGGTCCGTTCCCAACGACCCCACCCAGCAGGACCGCGACGTGGCCCAGCCCCCGTATTACCTGTCGATGCGCATGCCGGGTGAGGACCAGGCCAACTTTTCCCTGACCACGTCCTTCATTCCCCAGCAGAACGAAACGGGCAACACCCGCAACGTGATGTACGGCTACCTCTCCGCCAACGCGGATGCCGGAACGGGCAAGGACGGCGTGAAGTCCGAGGACTACGGCAAATTGCGGTTGCTCGAGCTGCCGCGTTCGTCCGTGGTGCCGGGCCCGGGTCAGGCGCAAAACGTGTTCAACTCTGACACTGACGTGTCCACGGAGCTGAACCTGCTGCGACAGGGCGCCTCCGAGGTCATCAACGGCAACCTGCTGACGCTGCCCGCCGGCGGCGGCATGCTGTACGTGCAGCCGGTCTACGTGCAGTCCTCCGGCGACGCCGCGTACCCCACGCTTCGTCGCGTGCTCGTGGGCTTCGGCGAGGACGTGGGCTTCGCCCCCACGCTCGAGCAAGCTCTCGACGAGGTCTTCGGTGGCGACTCCGGCGCCACCACCGCGAACGGCGCGGGTGTCAGTGAGGCCGAGGCACGCGAGGCGCAGGGCGATAGCGCGGAGGGTGGTGCGACCGGTAACGAGCAGGACGGTGCCTCCGCGAGCCCGTCACCATCGCCTTCGGGTTCGGCTCCGGCGCCGCGCTCCTCGTCCCTGCAGGAGGCCCTCGACAACGCGAACACGGCCATGCAGGAAGCCGATCAGGCTCGCCGCGACGGCAACTGGGCCGAGTACGGTGAGGCTCAGGAGCGTCTGCAGCAGGCCATCGACGAGGCCCTGGAACAGGACGGCGCCACCGGCTGAACCGGCTGAGACGCCGCGGCAGGGCCGCTCTCGCGACGGGGCGTTCATCCCACCGGATGGGCGCCCCGTCGCATGCCGTTCCGCGAGCGGGGGCCTGCACCGGATTCCTGACATGACCGGGAGGCGCTTTCCCGGGTCAGCAAGAGTATTATCGTGGCACCGCAGCGAATTGCACCGGAACGGTTTGCGATTACAGGAAGTGGTCATCATGCCAGTTCCCCCCGGATCCACCACCTCACAGGGGATCGGGCGGCGCAGCCCTGCTTCCCACTCCCATGAGGTTTCCCCGCACCTCCAGCTACCCCCATCCGCCATCCCGGTCCGGTCGTCCTTCATGAAACTGTGGACGGATGCCCTGGGGCGAGCTGCGGTACGGGGTGTGCAGCTGCTCGTGCTCATCGCCGTGGCAGCGGTGGTCTTCTACGTGCTTGTGGCGGTGAAGGTCGTGGTGCTCGCTGTGCTGGTGGCCCTCATCCTGGCCTCGGCGGTGCGCCCCCTCGTCTCCGCCCTGGAGCGCCACGGCTGGCACAGTGCCCCGGCCGCAGCGGTGGTGTTCCTGTCGCTGCTGTTGCTGCTCGGCGGGGTGGTCACCGGGGTCGTGCTCGGTGTCCGCGGGTCGTTGCCCGATCTCACGGCCGCCGCGGCCTCCGGGTGGCGCCAACTGCAGGACCTCGTGCACGGCGGCCCGCTTCCGGTGCCGCTCGACCCGGGCACGGTCAACGACGCTCTCTCCCAGGTCGGTGACTACCTCAAGAGCGCCACGGCCCGCAACAGCGCGATCACCGGGCTGTCGGTGGCAGCGGAGGTACTCACGGGGACCGTGCTGATGGTGATCGTGCTGTTCTTCTTCCTCAAGGACGGCCCGCGCCTGTGGGCCTTCGTGCTGCGCTGGTTCCGTGGCAGCACACGGGCCCGGCTGGCCGAGTCCGGCGACCGGGCCGTGGGCATCCTGGGCGGTTACGTCCGCGGGATTTCGCTGATTGCCACGGTGGACGCCGTCCTGATCGGCATCGGGCTCCTCATCGTGGGGGTGCCGCTGGTGATCCCGCTGACCGTGGTGATGTTCCTCAGCGCTTACGTGCCGATCGTGGGGGCCATCACGGCCGGAGCCGTGGCCGCACTGGTCGCGCTGGTGGCCAAGGGCCCGCTCGCGGCGCTGATCGTGGTGGGCGTGGTCTTCGTGGTCCACCACGTGGAGGGCTACTTCCTGCACCCGGTGGTGATGGGGCACACCCTGAGCCTGCACGGGCTGGTGGTGTTGCTCGTGCTCGCCGCCGGCTCCATCCTGGGCGGGGTGGCCGGCGCGGTGCTGGCGGTTCCCCTCACCGCCGTGGGATGGGGTGTGCTGCAAGTGTGGACCGACCGCTACCAGTCCGGGGACGATCCGGTGCTGGGGCCAGACCCTGTCCACCGCGGAAAGGGGGTGGCCGAGCGCGTCAGCCGCGCCCAGCGGTGGAAGTACCAGCTGATGCGCCGCCAGGCCCGCCCGCCCCGCGCCGCCGCCCCGACCGAGCACGACGGGACTCCCGGCGCCTGACCGCCGCGGCCCCTCGCTGCGCGGGGACTTTCCTGAGTCTGGTCGTGGATTTGCACGGTGTGTAGGAGGGACGTATAGTTTTATTCATCGCCGCGGGGTGGAGCAGTTCGGTAGCTCGCTGGGCTCATAACCCAGAGGTCGCAAGTTCAAATCTTGCCCCCGCAACTGAATCAACGCAATCCCCGGTCAGCACAGCTGGCCGGGGATTTTGCATTGCCATGTGGGGGACAAACTGCGGGTGGGTGTGGTTCCTTTGGACCACAGTGGCCCGTGGGCCACCCTTGGGGCCGGTGGACTGGGCTAGTTTGACGCCATGGGAGTTCCAGAGACATTGGTATCGCTGAGGAGGCACCGCTGGGCGCGGTTGGCCCTTTTACCTCTCAACCTGTCCATTCCGGCCCAGGTGGAGATCGGGAACGAATTCCGGCTCCTGCACTACGGAATGGGCACGGTGATCTACCCGGAGGTGAGTATCGGTGATCGCGTGCGGATTTATCATCAGGTCACCGTGGGCCGAAAGGATGCCCACCTGCCCCGTGCGCATTCCCGGTTCGAGTGGCTGAGCATCGAGGACGACGTCGTGTTGTTTCCCGGCTGCAAGGTGCTGGGCGGCGATGGCGTGACCACCATTGGTCGCGGCACCTTGGTGGGTGCCAATGCCGTGCTCATGAACTCGACCGGTGAGAACGAGATTTGGGCCGGTAACCCGGCTCGCCTCGTCGGGCACCGCAAGGACCTGACCCGATCCGGAACCGCCACGGGCGCCGACGCCGAGACGGAGACCGCGTGGGCACCGGCGAACGCATGAAGGGCGGCCCCGCAGCGATGCGCGGAGCCGCCCTTCGGGCCACAACGCCGGTGGCGTCGGGAGGTACCAGAGACGGGGCGGGTGATCTGGTGCCTCGGTGCGGCACAGAGGGGAGCGTGTCCGCCCCTTAGATTTCCTCGGCGGAGACGATCTTCTCGCCGTCCTTGTTGCCCTGCCCGGCCTTGAGTGCGGCCAGTCGTGCCTCGATCTCGGTCTGCTGGCCCATGTCCTCGAGCGCTTCGAACTGACGATCCAGCGAGGAGTCGGCCAGTTCCTGCTGACCGGCCACGCGAGCTTCCTCGCGGCGGATCTTGTCCTCGAAACGGGAGACCTCGCTCGTGGGATCCATGATGTCGAAAGACTTCAGGGAATCCTGCACCTGGGCCTGAGCCTGCACGGTCTTTTGACGCGCGTTGAGCTCGTCGCGCTTGGCGGAGAGCTCCTGGAGCTTCCCGCGCATAGTGTTGAGCCCACCCTTGAGCTTGTCGACCACTTCGGTCTGCGAGGCGATCTGCGGCTCGGCCGCCTTGGCCTCGGACTCGGACTGGATTTGCCGCTGCAGGGCGACCTTGGCCAGGTTGTCGAACTTCTCGGCCTCGCCGGATTTACCTGCTCCGCGGAATTCTTCGGCCTTATTGGATGCGGCCAAGGCCTTGGAACCCCACTGCTGGGCCTCCTGGAGGTCCTCGGCGTGGTCCTTTTCCAGCAAGCGTAGGTTACCAATGGTTTGGGCCACCGCCGCTTCAGCTTCGCGGATGTTCTCGGTGTAGTCGCGCACCATTTGATCCAGCATTTTCTGCGGGTCCTCGGCGGAATCGATCAAGGAATTGATGTTGGCCTTGGCCAACTGGGCAATGCGCCCGAAGATGGACTGCTTCATCATGGTGTACTCCCTTGTTGTTGGAACTATCTGTGATCTGGACGTTTTCGTTCAGCGTGCAGGACGGCGGGCGGTCTGCGGAACAACTGCCGGGAGGAATTCTCGGACAGCTGACAGTACCGGTCAGAAATTGCCACCGATGTCGAAACCGCCTCCGCCGCCTCCGCCGAAGCCACCTCCGAAACCGCCGCCCCCCATGCTGCCGCCACCGAATCCTCCGCCGCCTCCGCCGCCGAGGATGCCGCCCAGCAGGATGCCACCGAGCATGGCACCGCCCATTCCGTTACTGCGTCGGCCCATTCCGCCGTATCCGCCGTACCCTCCGGGGTAGCTGAACCGATCGACGTCGCTCTGGGCAGCGCGCTGCGCCCCGTCGGCCAGTCGGATGGCCTGGTTGGCTTCGTTCAGGGCGCGGACGGGGTCGGAGTTCTGCAGCTGCTGAGCCGCGTCCAAGTGCCGTTCGGCTTCCGAGAGTTGCGTGCGGGCCTCGGACCCCACACCACCGCGGCGGGCCCAGATGTACTCGCCCGCGGTGGAGAGACTGGCTTGCGCGCTGACTAGAGTGTGCGCGAGAGTTTCCCGGGCGGAGCGGGCCCGGTCGTTCTGGGTGCGCACCGCGGCCAGTCCCTTGTCGAGTTCGTCCTTGGCCTCGGCGAGTCGGCGGGTGGAGCCCACGGGATCGTAGCGGCCGGACGCCATGTTCTGGGTGACGGTGCGAAGGACGGAGCGCACGCCCGCGGCGGCACCCGCCAATTCGGGGCGGGAGCCCTGTTCCACGAGACCCTCGGCCTCGGCCACATCACGCTGGGCAATGCTGACGGCGTCCTTGAGGGACTCCTCTGCCCGGTTCAGGTCCCGTTGTGCGTGCTCCACCGATGCCACGAGACCCTGGGCCTGACCCACGGCTTCCTCGGCGGCGCGGATGTCCAGTACGGCCTCGGACGGGTTGTTGGCCTCCAGCGCGGCATGAGCCTCCGCGATGGCCGTGCCCGCGAATTCGAGGCGATCGCGCGCCTGCTCCCCGTTGTCGCGCACGGGGGCCAGGGCGGCGTCGTCGTAGTCGGCGGCCAATGACACGAGGAGTTTCTCGGCCTCGTTGAGGCGAGGTTGCGTGTTCCCCAGTTCGGTTTCCACCGCTTGCAATGCCTCAGGGGCGCGCGTTTCCAGCTGGCGCAGGTCCGCGAAGCTGCGTTCCTGTTCGGCCAGGGGCGCGCGGGCCTTCTGGGTGCGATCGATGATCTCGCCCAGCCAGGCGCGCTGGTCCGCCTCGGTGTCCGGGATGTGGTCTTCAAGTTTCTTCTGCAGCTCGAAGGAGGCACGCATGTGCTCCTTGGCCTGCGCGAGGGCCGTTTCGAACGGCTTGGTCTGCTCCGTGCCGTACTGCAATTGCGCGAACTGCAGTTCCTGTTCGGAATGTTGAATGGCGTTGTCCGCCTCGACCAGGCTCGCACCCGCGCGCTTGCGCAGTTCCGGGAGCGGGACCAGGGGCCGCTGCGGGGGAGTGTTAGGCCGCCCCGCCGGCACGCCGCCCTGCTGCGATCGGTTGCGGCCGCGACGTCGCTTGCCCATCAGTGCTGCGACGCCCACGCCCGCGGCGGCGATCCCGCCCAGCACAACGATGCTGCCGACCACTCCGCCCACACCGTCGATGCTGATGCCGCCCAGCTCGCTGTTGATGCCGTCCACGGCACCCATGGCGGCGCCGTCCCAATCGCTGTTGCGCAGGGCGGGAACGACGTTGTTGCTATAGATGTCCTGGACCTGGGACTGGCTCAGAGGCCCGGAGTTGCCCGCGTACATGCGTGCCTGGCGAGAACCGGTGGCCACAGCCAACACGGCGTCATTGCTGCCGAAACCATTGGCCTCCGCGAATTGCTGGATCCAGTCGGAGGGATTCGAGGGATCCGTGAATTCATCGACCATGACCACGTAGAGGGTCACGTTGTGCTCGCTGGCGACCTGGTCGATGCCCTCTTGCAGCTGGGACTCATTACTCAGCGCGTTGGCCGAATCCACAATGCGAGTTCCGGGATCCACCGTGGCCGGGGGCTCGGCGAAGGCCGGCTGGGCCGAGACCGACAACGCAATGCACGCGCCCGCGGTCGCTATGGTCCGACGAATTGAGCTTGCACGGCTCATGATCCTCATTTCCTCGAGCGACTACCACGGGTAACAGTACGCAGTGTGCCGGGCAACCGGACGGCTACTTCGCTGAAAGCCTACGCCGCGCCCGTGTGTGCGTCACGTGATCAGGGATCATGGGGACACCGTTCAGGCAATCTTCACAGATACCCCAGCTCATTCAGCCACGACTCAGTGCAGGGCACCATACTGGGGCTCAGAGAACGCCGGTGCCACCATTGGTACCCACTGTTGAGGAGCACACATGAACGACCCGCACGAGCCGCGCCCGGGGAATGACCCCCAGCGTTCCGTACCCCAGTACGGCGAGTACACGGGGGGAGCGGAACGAACCCCGAACGGATATCAGAGCCGCCAAGACGGCGGGTGGCAGAACCAGTACACCGAGCCGCTTTCCCGTGCGGGCGAACCTGCCCAGGGGCACCACGGCTCGCAGGGGGCGACCATGACGCAGGCGCCGCCCCGGCACAAGAAGTTTTCCGGTGGGGCCATGATTGCGGGCATGTTGTTGGCCGGGCTGATCGGCGCCGGAGCGGCCGTTGGGACGGACGCCCTCAACGACAACGGATCGGGCATGAGCGGTACCGGCAACACGTCACCGGTCATCGTCAATGACACCGATTCGGTCAACTCCACCACCGCGGCGACCCAGAAGGCGTCACCGTCCGTGGTCACCATTTCCGCAACCGGCAACAATGAGCAGGGCACGGGCTCCGGCGTGGTGATCGATGATCAGGGCCACATCGTGACCAACACGCACGTGGTCACCCTGGACGGTACGGCTTCCAACGCGACCATCGAGGTACAGTCCTCGGACGGTTCGGTGCGTTCGGCGGAGATCGTGGGCACGGACCCGCAATCGGACCTCGCCGTGCTGAAGGTTGACCCGCAGGGTCTGACACCCGCTGAATTCGCCGATTCGGATCAGCTCAACGTGGGGGACACCGCCATCGCCATCGGCGCGCCGCTGGGGTTGTCCGGGACCGTCACGGACGGGATTGTCTCCACCCTGAACCGCACCATTTCCGTGGCCTCATCCGCAGCACCCGACACCCCGGCCGAATCGGAGGAGAGTCCCGGCGGCCCGCAGGACTTCTTCTTCAACTTCCCGGACAACGGCGAGTCCGGTTCTCAGCAGGCCCAGTCCTCGGTGTACCTCAACGTGATTCAGACCGACGCCGCCATTAACCCGGGTAACTCGGGTGGCCCGCTCATCGATTCCGAGGGCAAGGTCATCGGCGTCAACGTGGCCATCGCCTCCGCCGCGGGATCCTCCGACACCGCGGCCGGCAGCATCGGCGTGGGTTTTTCCATCCCGTCCAACACCGCCAAGCGGGTTGCCCAGGAAATCATTGACAACGGCACGGCCACCCACGGGTACCTGGGCGCGTCCGTCTCCGCCAATACGGAGTCCTCGGACGCGTCCGGGCAGTTCTCCAGCGGCGCTCGCGTGCGCAGTGTGGAATCGGGCTCACCCGCAGACGACGCCGGCTTGCGCGCGGACGACGTGGTGACGGAGTTCAACGGTAAGCGCATCGAGGACGCGGACGCACTGACCGCCACCGTGCGGGAGCTCGCCGCCGGGAGTGAGGCCGAGATGACCTACATTCGTAACGGTAACGAGGAAACGACCAAGATCACCGTGTCGGACGCCGCCGAGCAGGGGTGATTCACACGCCCTCGGGGAACCCCATCTGTCGCCAGGCCTCGTACATGGCAATCGATGCCGAATTGGCCAGGTTGAGTGAGCGCCGACCCGGGAGCATGGGGATCCGGACACGTTCGGTGACGTGCGGATCGTGGAGCACCTCGTCCGGCAAGCCGGTGGATTCCCGGCCGAACAGCAGTACGTCCCCGTCCTGGTAGCTGACGTCCGTGTGCCGCACGTCTGAGTGTGACGTGAACGCGAAGACCCTGGCAGCACCGAGTTTCTGCCACGCGTCATCGATGCAGGGATGGACATCCATGACCGCGAGGTCGTGGTAGTCCAGGCCCGCCCGACGTAAGTGGGCGTCGCTGAAGTTGAAACCCAATGGCTCAACCAGGTGCAACCGGGCGCCGGTGCATGCGGCCAGGCGAATGGCGTTTCCCGTGTTGCCGGGGATTTCCGGGGTGTGAAAAAGGATGTGCAGCATAGGGGCGATTCTAAGTGTGCGCGGAGGAACACGCGGGTAGCTGTTCCCCACGGGCCGCGTGGTCCACGGAGGCTTCCGTCACAGCCAAGAATTCGGATCGGATCTAGAATGACGCGCATGTCCGAACACGTCTACATGGATCATGCCGCCACCACCGACATGCTGCCCGAGGCCCTGGAGGCATTCACGGAACAGGTGCGCCGCGGTGGTAATCCCGCGTCCCTGCACGCGGGCGGGCGATCCGCTCGCATGGCGTTGGAGATCGGACGTGAGCAGGTCGCCCTGGCGATGGGCGCGGAACCCGTGGAGCTCATCCTGACCTCCGGTGGGACCGAGGCGGACAACATGGGCATCCTGGGTCTCTACCGCGCGCGCCGCGCCGCCGACCCGAGGCGGACCGTGGTGGTGTTGAGCCCCGTGGAACACCACGCGGTCACGGAAACGGCGCAGTGGCTCGCGAAACACGAGGGCGCCCAGCTCGAGTGGCTGCCCGTGGACGAGACTGGTCGCGTGTTACCCGGAGCGCTCCGGGAGACACTCGAGCGCGGTGCTGACCGGGTGGCGCTGGTGACCGTCATGTGGGCCAACAACGAGGTGGGCACCGTGCAGCCGATCGCCGAGGTCGGTGAGATCTGCGCGTCCTTCGACGTACCTTTGCACGTGGACGCGGTCCAAGCCTTCGGGTCCATCCCCGTGGACGCTCATCTGCGCGGAATCAGCACGCTCGCGGTCTCGGCGCACAAACTCGGTGGCCCGGTGGGCGTGGGCGCCTTGTACGCCCCGCGCACCGTGAAACTCGAACCTTCCAGCTACGGCGGGGGACAGGAACGAGACGTGCGCTCGGGAACGGTCAACGCCGCCGGAGCGGCCGCATTCGGGGCCGCGGTGGAAACAGTGGTGACCCATCAGCCCACCGAGATCGCTCGCCTGGCCCGCTTGCGCGATCGACTCGTGGAAGGGATCCGCCGCGAAGTCCCCGACGCCGTGCTGCGCGGCGCCGCGCCCGCGGCCCCCGAGCGCGAGGCCGAGCATCCCGTCCGGTTGCCGGGCAACGCCCACTTCACGTTCCCCGGGTGCGAGGGCGACTCCATCCTGTTCCTCTTCGACGCCGCGGGCGTGGCCACATCCACGGGCTCCGCGTGCAATGCGGGGGTTCCGCGGCCCTCCCACGTGCTACTGGCCATGGGAGTCGACGAGGAAACGGCCCGCGGAGCCCAGCGGTTCTCCCTGGGCCACGGGACCACGCCCGAAGATGTGGACACGGTGATTGCGGCCATGGCTGACGTCTACTCCCGCGCTCGGGCGGCGGGGCTGTCCGGCCATGTGCCCACCACAGGTTCGCGCTGACTTCATTCTCGGCGACCGCGCTGCGGTAGGAGCCCGGGGGCGATGCTGACAACGGCGCGGGGGTTGGGGAATAGAAGCGCGTCACCCATCGTTGATTAAACGATTTCTGCAAGCTTTGATCATCAATTTAGTGGAGGCAGTTCCGTGCGGGTTTTGGCAGCGATGAGTGGTGGAGTGGACTCCGCCGTGGCCGCAGCGCGTGCCGTGGACGCGGGGCACCAGGTCACCGGCGTACACCTGGCCCTGTCCCGCACCCCGGGAACCCTGCGCACGGGCGCTCGCGGTTGCTGCACGATCGAGGATTCCCGGGACGCGTGGCGTGCCGCGGAAAAATTGGGCATCCCGTACTACGTGTGGGACTTCTCCGAACGTTTCCAGGCGGACGTCGTGGAGGACTTCATCTCCGAATACGCCGCCGGGCGCACCCCCAACCCGTGCATGCGCTGCAACGAGAAGATCAAGTTCGCGGCCCTTCTCGAAAAGGCGCTCGCACTGGGTTTCGACGCCGTGTGCACCGGTCACTACGCCAAGGTCGTGGCGGACGATCACGGGCACAAGGAGTTGCACCGGGCGGCCGATTGGGCCAAGGACCAGTCCTATGTGCTGGGCGTGCTCACCGCCGAGCAGCTGGACCATGCGATCTTCCCCCTGGCCGAGACGCCGTCCAAGGCCGAGGTGCGGGCGGAGGCCGAGGCGCGCGGGCTCACGGTGGCCAACAAACCCGATTCCCACGACATCTGTTTCATTCCCGACGGTGACACCCGCGGGTGGCTCGAGGACCACATGGAACTCACCCCCGGCCGCATCATCGATTCCGAGGGCGATGAACTCGGCGAGCACCGCGGCGCGCAGGCCTACACCGTGGGCCAGCGCAAGGGCCTGCGGATCGGCACTCCCGCCCCCGACGGCAAGCCCCGCTTCGTGCTCGAGATCCGACCCAAGACCAACGAGGTGGTCGTGGGACCCGAAGCACTGTTGGCGATCGACGTCATGGAGGGCATCCGACCCTCATGGGCGGGTCTGCCGCCGGTCGAGGTGAGGAACCTGCCCGTGGGCCAAGGAACCAGCGGCACCTTTGACGTGCAGGTCCAGGTGCGAGCCCACGGCGATCCCGCGGACGCCGTGGCCTGGCTGACGCGTACCCACGGCGAGGACCGACTCAACGTGCGGTTGCGACAGGCTCAGCGCGGCGTGGCCCCGGGACAGACCATGGTCGTCTACCAGGGCACCCGGGTGCTCGGACAGGCAACCATCGACGCCGCATACGCGGATCGTGCGACCGCGGTGGCCAACGCCCACTAAAGTGTCAGCATGACCAGCGCTTCTGATCACACCACCCCGCCCGTCGCCGGCGACTCGATCGTGGACCCTCACGCCTCGTGCCTGAATGATCACCCGGCCCAGGACGCGCTGACCGAGCTGCGGAGCATGCGCGGAACGATCGACAACATCGACGCCGCGCTGGTGCACCTGCTGGCCGAGCGCTTCAAGGCCACCCAGCGCGTGGGCGTTTTGAAGGCCAGGAACAACTTTCCGCCGGCGGACCCCGAGCGGGAGAAGGCCCAGATCCAGCGGTTGCGCGCGCTCGCCGAGGCCGCCCATCTGGACCCCGAGTTCGCGGAGAAGTTCCTCAACTTCATCATCAGCGAGGTCATTCGCCACCACGAGGCGATCTCCGAAGATCACCAGCGCGCCGACGCATCGTGAGCGCTCTGAACACTTCTGTAACGGCCCCGGACCCCGCCGCCACGGCCGTGACCGCCACAGTCACCGCGCCACTGCGCGGGTCCGACATGGTGGAAACGATGACCGTGATTCGCGGCGAACTGGGGTCACCGCACCTGTCCGCGCTGCCCGTCCTGGGTGAGCGCGGACCCCACACGGAGCCCCTGGCCCGGACAGCGGCCATGTTGGACTCCCTGTACGCGGACCGGCAGCCACATGGTTGGCGCATCACGTCCGTACCGGGCAAGGACTCCCGCGCGGCCCACCAAGTGCTCCACAGTGATCTCAACATCATGGCGGATGTGATCGGTCATGAATCCGACAGCGATCACGGCCCCGTGCTCATCTCGATCGTCGGCCCGGTCAGCCTGGCCGCCGGTGTGCACGTGCACAACGGCGAGAAATTGCAGTCCGATCAGGGCGCGCGACGCGAGCTTCTCCAGTCCTGGTGTGCGGGCGTGAGCGCGTTCATCGGTGACATGGCCCGCAACACGGAAGGCCGCGGCGTCGTCGTGCACGTGGCCGAAAGCGACCTGCAGCGAGTGCTGGAGGGCACGATCCCCACCGCGAGCGGCTACCGCACGCTGCGTGCGATCAGTTCGCAGGAGGTGCGTCATGCGCTGACCGACGCCGTGGCTGCGTGCCGTCACGCCGGTGCGATCGAGGTCGCACTCGGCACGGGCCGCGCCCAGCCCGGCTGGGCCCGTGACGTCGGCGCCGACGCCGCCGTGGTCGTTCCGCCGACGAGTTCGGTCCACGAGTGGGAGCCATTGGTGGCCCTCGTGGAGACGGGTCTGACATTGTGGCTTCCCATGGTGCCCGTCACCGGGCGAGCCACTGTCGGGGAGATCGCGAACGTCGTGACGCGGCCGTGGCGTGAGGTGGGGATGGCCCCGGAAACGCTGCTGGGCTCGCGTGTGCTGCCCGTCGCGGAACTGGAACGGCTGACTCCGCCGCATCTCCCGGGCGTGTTACGCCGATGCACGGATGTGGCGGGCGCGCTGACAGAAGCCGCCAACGACGGTTGAGCGGCACCAAGGACGTAGACTTCTCGGCAGAGAAGGTCAACGGTCAGCAAGCTCGACCACGGTAGGAAGTTGAGGGCTCACGCAGCACATGAAGGCACGGATTTTGGTAGTCGACGACGACGCCGCGTTGGCCGAGATGATCGGCATTGTGTTGTCCTCGGAAGATTTCGAGCCCGTCTTCTGTTACGACGGTTCCGCCGCGGAGGAAACATTCAGGTCCGTTGCCCCGGATCTCGTGCTGTTGGACCTCATGCTGCCCGGAATGGATGGTATCCAGGTGTGCCAGACCATTCGCGAGACCTCGGACATCCCCATTGTGATGCTCACGGCCAAGTCCGACACCGCCGACGTGGTGCGGGGCCTGGAAGCCGGCGCCGACGACTACGTCCCCAAGCCCTTCAAACCCGCTGAACTGGTGGCCCGGGTCAAAGCCCGGTTGCGCCCCATTGAACGCGGTGCAACCCAGGAGATCACCCTGGGCGATGTGGTCATCGACGTGACCGGTCACTCGGTGACCCGGGAGGGCGAACAGATTTCCCTGACGCCTCTGGAATTCGACCTGCTGACCACCCTGGCGAAATCGCCCAATCAGGTGTTCAGTCGCGACGAACTCTTGCGTGATGTCTGGGGCTACCCGCACGCCGCGGACAACCGTCTGGTCAACGTGCATGTGCAGCGCTTGCGCTCCAAGGTCGAACGAGATCCGGAGAACCCCGAACTCGTTCTGACCGTTCGCGGTATCGGCTACAAGGCCGGGGGCCATTCACATCGATGACGGTCGACAGCCGCGAGCGGAGTGCGACCCGATTCAATCCCAGGTGGATCCGTAGAGTTCGTCTGGGACGCAGGGTTCTGTCCCGGCGGTGGCATCAGTCCCTGCAGTTCCGCGCCATCCTGGTGGCGCTCACACTGACCTTGTGCGCGTTCTTCGCCACGGGCAGCTTCATGTCCCATCAAATCGCGGACCGGTTGTTCTCCGACCGACTCAATCAGGTGCTGGCCGAGGCCCATACCGACATCGCGGACGTCCAGGCCAGTTTCGACGCCTCGGACGCGTCGGACCGCACCGAGGTCCAAGCTCTCATCGACTCCACCATGGGCGCCCTCAGCATGGACTCGGAGGAGACCGGTCGGCACTGGATCCTGATTCCCCTTGATCGCGGTGCCGGTCAGTCCTTCGTGGGGGTGCAGACCCAGAGCCCGTGGATGACCTCCGCGTCCGTGCCGCAGCAGCTCCAGCAACGCGTGGCCGAAGGGGACGGAACGTACTGGCAACCCGCTTCGGTGCGCATGGCGGAAGGCGGCGCCGAACAACCCGTCATCGTGATTGGCGACGTGGTCCAGCTCAATCAGAATGCCCGCTACGGCTTGTTCTTCGTCTACGATTTCGCGGACCCGCAAATCACTCTCAACTCCATTCACGCGGTCCTGCTGCTGTCCATGCTGGCGTTGTTGCTGCTGGTGGGGACCATCGTGTGGTATGTGACCCGTGAAGTGGTGCGCCCGGTTTCCAGCACGGCGAGGGTCTCCCAACAACTGTCGGAGGGTGATCTGGACGTGCGCATGGAGGTACGCGGTTCCAACGAAGTAGCCCGGTTGAGCCGCTCCTTCAACCGTATGGCGGACAACTTGCAGGAACAGATCACCCAGCTCGAACAGCTGTCCACGATGCAGCAGACCTTCGTCTCCGACGTCTCCCATGAGCTGCGCACGCCGCTGACCACCGTGAAGATGGCGGCGGAAGTGCTTTACAACGCGCGGGAGGAGTTCGACCCCGTCAATCGGCGGTCCGCCGAACTGCTGCACCATCAGGTGGATCGCTTCGACTCGATGCTCTCGGACCTATTGGAGATCTCGCGTTTTGATGCCGGGGCCGCAACGTTGGACATCGCTTCCACGGATATTTTCTCCGTGATCTACGACGTGGTGGAGGCCGCCGGACCCCTGGTGCTCAAGTGTGGTTCCACGCTCACCGTGCGTTCCCAGCTGACCCGCTGCGTGGCCCAAATGGATCAGCGGCGCATCGACCGGATCATCCGCAACTTGGTGTCCAACGCGCTGGAACACGGCGAGGGCAAACCCGTGGAGATCTACGTGGCCTCCAACGCGAACGCCGTGGCCGTGGCGGTGCGGGACTACGGAATCGGCATGGCGGAAGAACAAACGGCCAAGGTCTTCAACCGGTTCTGGCGCGCGGATCCCGCCCGCGCGCGCACCGTGGGGGGTACCGGCCTGGGGCTGTCGATCGCGCTGGAGGACACCCGCCTGCACCGCGGCCAGTTGGACGTGTGGGCCCGCCCGGGCGAGGGCGCCTGTTTCCGGTTGACGCTGCCTCTGGTCCGCACCCAACCGCTGGACCCGGAACTGCCGAATCCGCTGCCGATGCCGCCCGCGCCCGTGCTGGCCGACTCCACGGCCCACGTGACCGATACGGGCTCCTTGGCCCTCACGGCACAGGTGGACCCGTACGCGGCCGGCACCGGTTCCCATGCCCTCCAGCTCGGCGAGTCGGCCGTTACCGCGACCCCGGGAGCCTCGGAGACCCCGGCGGGCTCCACGGCAGCGGGCGACCAGCCAGGAACGGAGGGCCCATGACACGCGAACCGAGCAACCAACCACCGCGGCGGCGTCGGCATTGGGCGGCGGCCTGCGCACTGGCAGTGACACTGGCCCTGACCAGCTGCGGGGCCATGCCCCGCTCGGGCCCCGTGCACAAGGTGGTGGAACCCACGACCGAGGCGGAAGAACAACCCGCACGGTATTCACCGGCCGCCCCCCAGACGGGCGCGAGCGCGCAAGAGATCGTGGAAGGCTTCCTCGCGGCCGGGGTGGGCGCTCAGGACGACTATGCCGTGGCACGTCAGTATCTGACACCCCAGCTGGCCAACACCTGGAAGCCGGACACCCGGGTGCTGGTCCACAAGGGCGAACCCAGCACGGTCCCGCGCCTCAACGACGGTCAGTACCGCACCACCCTGGAAGTCGGCGCCGAGCGTTCCGCCCACGGTGTGCTGGAGCAACAGCCGGAAGGTACGACCCGCGTACTGGATTTCACCCTCACCTCCGTGGACGGGCAGTGGCGTATTTCCGAGGCTCCGGACGGCGTGATCGTACCTTTCGACGACTTCCCCGAGATCTTCAAGGCCTACACGCTGTATTTCTTCGACGACGACTACGGCCGTCTGGTTCCGGATCCCCGTTGGTTCGCGGAACGTTCCACGGTGCCCACCGCTGTGGTGCGGGAATTACTTGCGGGCCCCGCTGCCCACCTGGACGGTGCGGTGACCTCGGCGCTTCCCGGGGGCGCCACCCTGGCGCGCTCGGCGGTACCCGTGTCCGACGGGACCGCCTCCGTGGACCTCAATTTGGCGGAGTTCGACCCCGCGGACGTGGACCGGGGCAGGCGCATGGAGCAGCAGCTCGAGGCGTCCCTGCAAGGCGTACCCGCCGTGGACACCGTGGAACTCAGCATCAATGGCGCCCCGGTGGAGACCTCCGGCAGCGACCGGGACGAACCGGTGCGTGAGGTCACCGTGCCCAATCGGCAGATCGGGGTGTCGCACAATCAGCTGGCGTTCTACCAGGGCGGACAAACCGAACTCATCAATGACGTTCCGCTGGCAGGGAATGCGCAGATCGTCCGCCCCGGGATGGACCAGGCCATGGAGCATTTTGGCTGGGTCGACGGCGCCGCCGGCGGCCTGTTCACAGCGGCCCCAGGAGAATCACCGGTGCAGCGGTGGTCCGGTGAGGATCTGACGCGGCCCAGTTTCGACATCCAGGGCTGGGTGTGGGGCTCCGGCGCGGACGGGGTGGTTCATGCCGCCCGGGCGGATACGAATGACGACGCCATCACGGTGGCGTCCGCGTGGCTCGCCGACGATCGTGTCGCCGGTCTGCGAATCTCCCGCGAGGGGAACCGGGCACTCATCGTCACCACCGACGAGGGGCAAGAACGTTCCAACGTGTGGCTGAGTGGCATCGTGCGCGACGAGTCGGGCCGCCCCACGGAGCTGAAACAGGGCAACCTGGTCGCCGCGGACGTGAATGTGGACACGGTGCAGTGGATCAGCACTACCGAATTCGTCACCACGGCGCTCGGGGGCAACGACAACTTACAACCCCGCAAGTACAGTGTGTCCGGCACCAACGATGCGCTCCCGTCACTGGTGGGTGTCACGTCACTGGCCGGGGGCAACGGCCCCACCGCGATTTACGGCGCTGCGGACGGCAACCTCTACTTGCTCACGGGAAGTTCCTGGGCTCAGCAGAGCGACAATGTCACCGACACAGCCTTCGCAGGGTGAAAGCGACGGCGCCGGCCCGACGACGATCGACTTCGGGAGGCGCGCTCGCGCGGTAATGCGCGGCGGGCGCACGGCGGGATCACTGCACAGCCCACGGCCGCTCGAGCCCGGTCGGCGCCATCGCTGCACACCGTGCGTCCGGGCCACGGCCGCCACCGCAACCGCGGTTGGCTGGGCGCATGTCGAAAATATCTGCCCGAGCCATGGACCGAGCCGGGACGGCCGTCTGGACGTGGGCCGCGGCGGCGTCGGAAGTGCTGCTGCCCGTCAGCTGCGCCGTGTGTGAGGAACCGGGTGCTGTGCTGTGCCGCGGTTGTCGTCTGTTGCTGCGCCGATCCACGGTGCACCCGGGAGAAGTCCCCGCCCCGCGCGGGCTGACCGCAGCGGACGCCCGCGTGTGGGCGGCCGGCCCGTACGAGCACGAACTGGCCTCGTGCGTGCTGTCGTTCAAGAACGGCGGACGCACCGACCTCGCACCGGTTCTCGGTACCGTCCTGACCGGGGTTCTGCTCCGCGCCGCACAACACGTAGCACCTGCCGGGTTACCGGTGCTGTGGGTGCCGGTCCCCACCTCGACACGAGCCAGATGGAAACGCTGGTTGGACCCGGTCCACGAGATCCTGGCCCGGGCCTCGCTCCCGCCCGCGACCCGGATCCACAGAGGGCTGGAACACCGCCACAGGTCACGACTCGGGGCAACTTCCCAGAAAACCCTGGACGTTGCTCAGCGGGCGCGCGCCATCACGGGCAGCATGCGTGCATCCGGTGTTCAAGGCGAAACGTGTGTGGTGGTGGATGACGTCATGACCACCGGAGCTACCGCAGCGGAGGCCGTCTCGGTGCTTCGACAGGCGGGTGCCCATGTGCCCGGAATTGCGGTTCTGGCAACCGTCAGGGCCGGGTGTTCACCCGGGGCTGATTCCACCACGGCCGGATCGCATGTCAGTGAATTTCCCCACGGTTTGAACTAACGTTGGGTTACGGGAACGGAATACATGTATCCCGTGTGGGAGCAGCACTATCCCGCGTCATCCTCAAGATTTGGAGGGTCTCATGGAACTGAACGTCCAAGGACGAAACGTTGCGGTGCCGGAGCGATTCAAAGAATACGCGGAGAAGAAGAGTGAGCGTTTTGCGCAGCTCGGTGACAAAGTGCAGACCATCGAGGTCAAGGTCACCAAGGACAACGGAGTATCGGGGCATCAGGGAATTCGTGTGGAGATCACGGTCATCGGCCGGGGTCCCGTGGTGCGCGCCGAAGCCCGCAGCGACGACAAGTTCGCCGCTTTCGACGAGGCCTACGCCAAGCTGATCGAACAGCTGCGCAGGGCCCGTGACCGCCGCAAGATTCACCGCGGGGGGCATCAGCGCCCCGTCGCCGTGCACGAAGCGACCGGTTCCCTGCCGGTCCTTCCGGGCGAGGGAATTCCGGCCCCGGCCAGCGAGGAGGATCTCTCCGCCGCCGAGGACGAAGCCTTCAGCGGAGAATACCCGCTGAGTGACACCCCCACCCCGGTAGAAATTCGCCGCAAGCGTTTCCCCGCTGACGAGCTCAGCGTGGACGAGGCCGTGGACCAAATGGAACTGGTCGGACACGACTTCTTCCTGTTCGTGGACAAGGAGACCCAGGAGCCCTCAGCGGTATACCGCCGCAAGGGCTGGGAGTACGGCGTGATCAGCCTCAGCAAGGACGGTACGGCCGCGGAAGAACAAGCCCGCGCCTACCAGCCCCAGGCCAGCGTCTGAGTAGTTCAGTAGGATCGGGCGGTTTTTCCGCACCCACCGGGCCCCGCGGCTTTCGGCGCGGGGCCCGGTGCTGTGCCGCACCACCCCGAACTCACTCAGGCGGACTCACGTACACTGATCGGCGGTGCACCACCGTCCACAACTGAGGAGCGAACACACGTGGCGTCATTCCTGGAAAAAGTCCTTCGGACCGGGGATAAGCAGGTCCTGAAGCGACTGAGGTCCTACACGGACGCCGTGAACAGCCTCGAAGAAAGCTTCAAGGCGCTCAGCGACGCGGAGCTTCGCGCCGAAACGGACACGTTCAAGGCGCGCATCGATGACGGGGAATCCCTGGACCGGTTGCTGCCGGAAGCCTTCGCGGCGGTACGCGAAGCGGCATCGCGAACCCTGGGGCAACGGCACTACGACGTTCAGCTCATGGGTGGCGCGGCGCTGCACCTGGGCAACATTGCCGAAATGAAGACCGGTGAGGGCAAGACACTCGTCGCCACGGCTCCCGCCTACCTGAATGCCCTGAGCGGCAAGGGCGTGCACGTGGTGACGGTCAATGACTACCTGGCCGAGTACCAGGCGAACCTCATGGGCCGCGTCTACCGCTTCCTGGGACTGGAAACCGGCGTGATTCTCGCCGGGCAGGACCCGGCCACCCGGCGCGAGCAGTACGCGGCGGACATCACGTATGGCACCAACAACGAATTCGGGTTCGACTATCTGCGCGACAACATGGCGTGGAGTGCGGACGAGCTGGTCCAGCGCGGACACAACTACACCATTGTGGACGAGGTGGACTCGATCCTCATCGATGAGGCCCGTACTCCGCTCATCATTTCCGGGCCGGCCTCCGGTGAAGCCAATCGGTGGTACAAAGAGTTCGCCAAGGTGGTCACCACTCTCAAGGCGGACACCGACTACGAGGTCGACGAGAAAAAACGCACCGTGGGAGTCCTCGAACCCGGGATCGAGCAGGTCGAGGACTACCTGGGGATCGACAATCTCTACGAATCCCAGAACACCCCGCTGATCGGTTTCCTCAACAATGCGATCAAGGCCAAGGAATTGTTCCACGTGAACAAGGACTACATCGTGGCCCAGGGTGAGGTGCGCATCGTGGACGAGCACACCGGCCGTGTGCTGGCCGGGCGCCGTTACAACGAGGGCATCCACCAGGCCATTGAGGCCAAAGAGGGCGTGGAGATCAAGGCCGAGAACCAGACCATGGCCACCATTACATTGCAGAACTACTTCCGCCTCTACGACAAACTGTCCGGGATGACCGGTACGGCCCAGACCGAGGCGGCCGAGTTCATGAACACCTATGAAATCGGTGTGGTGCCGATCCCGCCCAACAAGGCAATGGCCCGCATCGACCAGCGCGATCTGGTGTACAAGAACGAGGCCACCAAGTACGCGGCCGTGGTGCGGGACATCGAAGAGCGTCATGCCTCGGGTCAGCCCGTGCTCGTGGGCACGGCCTCCGTGGAGAAGTCCGAATACCTGTCCAAGCTGCTGGCCAAGCGCGGTCTACGCCACGAGGTACTCAACGCCAAGAACCACGCTCGTGAGGCCGCGATCGTTGCCCAGGCAGGACGTAAGGGTTCGGTGACGGTGGCCACCAACATGGCCGGACGCGGCACCGACATCATGCTGGGCGGTAACGCGGAATTCGATGCCGTGGAGGCCATGGAGCAGAAGGGCCTGGACCCGGAGCGTGATGCCGAGAAGTACGAGGCCGAGTGGCCCGGCGTCCTCGAGCAATACGAAGTGGCCACCAAGGCCGAACACGAAGAGGTCATCGAGCTGGGCGGCCTGTACGTGCTGGGTACCGAACGACACGAGTCCCGCCGCATCGACGATCAGCTGCGGGGCCGCTCCGGACGCCAGGGCGACCCGGGCGAATCCCGCTTCTACTTATCGTTGGCGGATGATCTCATGCGCCTGTTCAACCCGGCCGTTGCCCAGCGACTCATGGCCGTGGCACCGGATGACGTTCCGGTCACGGGCCGCATGATCACCTCGGGGATCGCCAACGCGCAGAACCAGGTGGAGGGCCGCAACGCCGAACAGCGCAAGAACGTGCTCAAGTACGACGACGTGCTCAACCGGCAGCGTGAAGTGGTCTACCGCGACCGCCGCCGGATCCTCATGGGCGATGACATCGCCGAACAGATCCAGCAGTTCATCGCCGAAGTCATCACCACGGCGATCGAGGATCGCACCCGCGTGGGACACTCCGAGGACTGGGACCTGGACGGTTTGTGGGAAGCACTGCGTGAGATTTACCCCATAACGTTGACTCAGCAGGAGATCATCGACGAGGCCGGCGGGCGGCCGCGGCTGAACGCGGACTTCCTCACGGAACAAATCCTCTCCGACGCGAAACTGGTGTACCAGGAACGCGAGGACGAACTGGGCTCAGAGGCCATGCGCAACTTGGAACGTCGCGTGCTGCTGTCGGTCATCGGCAGCCGGTGGCCCGAGCACCTGTACGAAATGGATTACTTGAAGGAGGGCATCGGGCTGCGCGCCATGGCCCAGCGTGACCCGCTGGTCGAGTACCAGCGCGAGGGCCACGCTATGTTCAAGGGCTTGATGGACACGATCCGTGAGGAAACCGTGGTCACCATGTACCACTTGGAAGTCCGCCGCCAACGCACTGGTCCGGACGGCGGCGCCGTGGAACTGGCCAAACCGCAGCGGCCCGCTTTCTTGCAGTACTCGGCCCCCAACGAGGACGGCGAGCCGATGGCCCGTCTCGAATCCAAGGACAATCACCAGGCGCCCGTGGGTGAGGGTGCGCCGGCCGCGGATGAGGCGGACGCGGAGGAGAAGTCACCCGGCGCCGCCGAAAACCGCGCACAGCGGCGCAAGCGCAAGGGCGGCAGCTCCAAGAAGGGATCGCGTAAGTAAGCGGTTTCCGATAACGTCACGGGAACGGTCGGTGCACATGGTGTGTACCGCCCGTTCCCGTGCGTGAGATTCATCCGACCTCCAGGTGCACCACGCGCCACTGGCGGTTGATGCGCTCGATCCGCACGGCCACGGCTCGTGCCCGCACCGATTCCTCAATGACCAGGGAGGCTTCGTAGCACTCGGGTGCCGGGGAACACACCCTGATCCTGCGCACTCGCGGCGCGCGGTGAACCTCGAAGAGCGAGGCACGATCGCGATACTGCTCCTGCACCAGACGGAGCATGGCGGCGCGCTCTTCGAAACGTTCCACAACGTCCGGGGTGGTCCAGCGGGCCAACTGTGTGGCGGGACGCGTGCCGCCCAGGATCTCCACGGCGGCCTGCCCGATGCTACGAGCTATGGCCGTAACGCGTTCCAGTTCGTTCTTGTGGGTCGACCCGGCCCGGGTCCGGTCCGCTCGCCAGGTATAACCGCCCGAGGGAGGCTGGGGAGCAGATACTGATGCGGTGGTGCTCATGATGTGGCTCCTTCGGTGGGTACTGCGCCGGGTGTGGTGTGAAGTAGCTGGGGCGGGACCCGTAACTGGTCTCCGGGGCGGATCAGGTTTCCGCCGTTCTGCAGGTCGTTGTGCTCCAGCCACGTGGTTGTTTGCGCTGCGATCTGAGCGGACGTGGCGTCCGGCCCCAAGAATTGGGCCGTGAGGTCCCACACGGTATCTCCATGGATGACGGTCACCCTCGAGTCAACCACTCGGGCAGGGGACGGTAGTTGTTCGCACACTTCCGGGGAGGCCACCGCCGCGGACGGGTGGCCCGGCGCGACATCGGGCGGCGCCGGCGCCGCGGGCGACGGCTGCGTCTCGGCGTGTGCGGGCTCCAACGGAGGATCCGTCGGGTCAGGAGCCCCGGTCTCCAACGGCGCGGTGGCGGAATGTTCCGAGGGAGCACCGTGGGCACCCGGTTGCTGCGGCTCCGCCCGACTGATGCCGGATTCGGAACGTGGCCAGAAGGGATCGATCGGTTCGCTCGCGTGCGCCGTCGAGACGGCCACCAGCTGGATTCCGAGCACCGCGCCCACCGTGCGCGCCATCAGCTGGGGCGTCAAACGAGTGGCGTACCGTTCCACGCCATGCCACCGGAGAGCACGGGCTCCGGCGGTGCACGCCACCATCAGAAGACCGGTGAACCACCAGGCCGCCAACACCACGCCGACCAGGGCGGCCGCGAGGGCGACCGCGAGATCAGCGTCCAGGGGTGACTCGCCCAGCTCGGTCCGGTCCAGGAGGGACCACCCCAGAGCGATGAGGGCGGCCGACAGCAACGGGATGACCCACACGGTGAGCGCTAACTCGACCCCGTGAGCCGGGGCCCCATTCCCGGCAACTTGAGCGTGTTTCATCGTATTTGACCCTTATGATGTTATTTGATGGCGTTTAGTAATGATTAGATCATTCAGGGTCGCGTGGCGGGCGTCAAGCATGGATGTAAGCGCATAGGACTCCGAGCGTCATATCCCGCGGCCCCCGCCCGTGATGTACTGATGCCATGCAATGGCCACCATCGGTGACTGTCGTAACGGGAGGCACAGGGGGACGACGTGCGCTGGGATGAACTGTTCGCGGACATGGAAGCGCAGCTGGCGCAGGCGGAACAACGCAGTGTGGAACGTGAAGCCGCGGAAACCGCCAGGGCAGAGCTATCCCGGCTGACGCTGGCGGAGCGCCTGTCGGCTCACCGGAATCACACCGTGCGGTTGTTGCCGGCCCACGGTGACGTGCTCGAGGGAGAGCTGACGGACATCGGCGCGGGGTGGGCAGTGATTCGGGAACGTTATTTCCAGCACCTCGTGCCCTTGCATTCCGTGGTGTGGTGGGAGGGCCTCCACCGCCGCTTCGAGATCGACTCACAGCGCGCTGTCCTGCGGAAATTAGGGATGGGGCATGTGCTCCGGGCCTTGGCGGCATCGAGAACTCATGTCCGCGTCCTGCTCCTGGACCCGACGTCCCGCGGAGACATTGACGGCACGCTGGATGCGGTGGGTCAGGACTTTTTCGACGTTGCGCTGCACCCGGACGATCAATTTCGACGCCGCCACGCAGTCATGGCCGTGCGCACGGTACTTTTCGGGTCGGTAGCGCTGATCTCCTCACCGGATACCGCTTGATCCGAACTCGGTTCAGCCGAGGGATCCTTCGCGCACAGCCTGCTCGGTGCGTTCGTACCCCTTCTGGATGTATTCCTCCAGTTTCCGGGTTTCCACTCGCCATTGACCTCGGCCGCCCACCTGAATGGCCGGCAGTTCTCCCGTACGCACCATGGCGCGGGCCTGCGCCACTGAGATCGACAGGATCTCGGAGACATCCGACAGCGTGAGAAATCGCTGCTCTGCCATGGAAGGGTTCGCCTCATCTCGCGTCTTTTGATGCACTTTGGTAGCTTCCAGTGTCCCACGGATTGGCGCGCGGTGTCGGGTTATGCACAAGAAATGGCCAATGCCCGCGGAACGAGGACGGCCAGATGTCCACATGTTGCGGGCCCTGATTTCCTCCGGGACGGTTCACGGTGCACACTCGTGACAGATTCGGTGGGGGCCGAATCGACCTCGGGGGAAGGGAAAAGTAGATGTCCAGCGATGCTCGCAGCGACACAGCAACGGCACAACGGTTCAAGAAACCGACATGGCGCGATCCCCGGCTGGTGGTCGGACTATTTCTGGTGCTCACATCCATTGCTGCGGTGGTGCTGCTGATTTCCGCCTTGAACCGCACCGAGCCCTATTACGTAGCCGCGCGCGATCTCTCGGTGGGGCAGCGAGTCACCGAGGAAGACCTCCTGCCGGTGGATGTCAGGCTCCAGGACGCTTCCCAGCAGTACCTGGCCGCGGAAAGTGGTCTCAAGGACAACGACGTTCTGGTGCAGCGAGTTCCCAAGGGCCAGTTGGTCCCCACGAGTGCCGTGGGCACCGCTGATGCACTCGATCGCAGCCCCGTGGGTATCGCGCTGGAAACTCCCTTGCCGTCAGGAGCGGCGGCCGGCTCACGCGTGGATGTGTGGGTCGCGGACCAGAAGGCGTCCGGCCGCGGGTACCAGAGTCCCCGCAAATTGGTCCCCGGTGCCGAGATCTCCACGATCGAATCCGACAACTCGGCGCTGGGGAGTTCCACCGGCACCACGGTGCATGTCCTCGCCACGCCGGACCAGGTCGAGCCGTTGGTGGACGCCCTGGGTAACAGCGCCAAGGTCACGCTGGTTCTCAACCCCACGGGTGGTGACTCGTGAGCATTTCCGTCGTGACGCTGGGGACGGGAACGTGGCCGCTGGTCGACCAGATCGAACGTCAGCACGGATCCGTCACCGTGGTGCGCCGATGCCTGGACCTCTCAGAACTCTTGGCCTGCGCTCACACGGGAATGGCCCGAGTGGCCCTCCTCGCCGAGGGCGCCGAGGAACTGACCGCGAGCCTGTTGGAACAACTGTCGCTGAGCTCGGTTCGGGTTCTGGTGCTCGCCGGCCACGATGAAATGCGCTTGGCGGCGCTGGGCGTCACCATTGTTCCCGAGGGGGCTTCGGGCGATCACGTCACCGGCCTGATCGAGCAGGTGGCGGACTCACCGGACCCCGCGCCGTCGTCCCGCGGGCATTCCCACACGGACGATCATCCCCGAGCCGCCACGGCACCCGAGCCCAACCAGGCGACCACCCCGGATACGGACGACACCACCGTGGCAAGCGCCGACCCGAACCCGTTCCCGCACGGTGGCACCGGTCGCATCATCACCGTGTGGGGCCCAATGGGTGCCCCGGGGCGGACCGTCACGGCTCTGAACGTTGCCGCCGAGCTCGCGTTGACGGGGTCCTCTGTGCTGCTGGTCGACGCAGACACCTATGCGGCCTCGGTTGCGGCGAGCTTGGGCATGCTCGAGGAGGCCGCGGGTTTGGCTCAGGCGTGCCGGTTGGCTGACCAGGGGCGCCTGGACGGCGAGGGGTTGCAGCGCTGCGCCACACGAGTATCGGTGGCCGGGGCCACGATGGACGTGCTCACCGGGCTCACCCGCCACGACCGGTGGCCGGAGGTCCGTGCCGCCGCTCTCGAAACCGTGCTGCGCCACGCCCGCAACGCCTATCACGCGGTGGTGGTGGATACGTCTTTCGGCCTGGAGTCGGATGAAGAGATCAGTGTGGACTCGGTGGCGCCTCGGCGTAATGCGGCCACGCTCAGCGCGTGCGCCCTGGCCGATACGGTGATTGCCCTGGGCTCCGCAGACGCCCTGGGGATTCCACGGTTGGTCAAGACACTGCCCGATCTCACGGACGCGGCACCCTCGGCGCGGTTGTTGCTGGTGATCAACAAACTGCGGAAGGCGTCGGTGGGGCGCTCCGGCCCGGATTCCGTGGCCGAGGCATGGGCGCGGTTCTCGCCCGGGCACGGCATCGACGCGACCCTCGACTGGGACCCCACCGCGTGTGACGAGGCGCTGCTGGCCGGCGCGGTGCTGGCCGAGTCGGCCACCAAGAGTGATCTGCGGCAACAGATCACGCAGTTGGCCGCTCGCGCGCTGCGCCCCGAGGAAGATGCGGGCGCAGAGCTCTCGTCGCCCGGGCGGGCATCGGGGACTAGGCTTGGACAACGAATGGGCGCGTGGTTGCGCCGGTGATGTCCCCCCTGAAAGTGAGTGACCCGTTGTGGCGTTTACGGACCCCCTTCGTTCCATCGAGGATTTTGACGCCGGTGATGCGGAATGGTTGCACTTGTTGGTGGGGGACTGGCAGCTCGTGGCGGATCTGGGCTTCGCGGACCTGCTGCTGAGTTTCCCCAACCAGGTCATCTCCGCGCAGCACAGTCCCACGGGGGCCGCCATCCCGGCTCCGGGCAGCGATTTCACGGTGCTGGCGCACGCGCGCCCCACCACGGGCCCCACCGCGTTCCACAAAGACATGGTGGGGGAAACCATTTCCCCGCGCGACTCCGCCCCCCTGCGGTCCGCGTGGGTGGACCGGCGCATGGAACGCTTCAAGCTCACCGCCACGGACGGACAGCCCGCGGAATCGATCCTCGTGGTTCCGCTGGTCCGTAATCAACGCACCATTGCGGTGGTCAGTGTGCCCCTCGACTCGCATTTCGGGCACCCGGTGTCGCAAATGGAAACCGTCTACCGGGAAACCGCCCGGGACCTGTTGCGCATGGCCAACGAGGGTACATGGCCGGATTTCGCGGTGCGCAGCGATTCCCGCAGGGGCGCGCCTCGCGTGGGCGACGGCATGATGCGCCTGGACGAGCACGGCCGGGTGGCGTTCTGCTCGCCCAATGGGCTGTCCACGTTCCGCAGACTGGGCCACGAGGGCGATGTGACCGGTGAAAACCTTGTCGCGATTGCGCGCAAACTCGATGTCCGCGGCAACGGGGTGGACGAAACGATAGCCCCCGTGCTCGCGGGAACCATGCCGTGGCGCGGTGAGTTGGAGGCCGGGAACGTGTCCGTGACCCTGCGGGCGATTCCCTTGCGGCAGGGGTCGTCGCGCACCGGGGCCCTGCTGTTGTGCCGGGATGTGACGGAACTACGGCGCAGGGACCTGCAACTGGTGTCCAAGGACGCCACCATTCGCGAGATCCATCATCGGGTGAAGAATAATCTCCAGACGGTGTCCGCACTCCTCCGGCTGCAATCCCGCCGTATGACCTCGGACGAGGCGAAGCACGGACTGCAACAGGCGATGCGCCGCGTGAGCTCCATTGCCCGCGTTCACGAATCGCTGTCCCACGACATCTCGGATGACGTGGATTTCGATGAGTTGATTCGGCACCAGGTGAAACTTGCGGTGGAAATGGCATCGTCCACGCAGACGGTGTTCACCGAGGTGCGCGGCGAGTTCGGTTTATTACCGTCCAAGAGCGCCACGTCCATGGCGCTGGTCGTCAATGAGGTCGCGGCCAATGCCGTACAGCACGGGCTGAAGGATCGAGACGGAACGGTGTCTTTGGTGGTCGATCGGCTGCCCGACGTTGTCAACGATGCGGGGGAAGTGTGCCGGGTCATCGAGGTGACCGTGAGCGATGACGGATGGGGCATGGGGGACACCGTGATCGAAGAGTCGGGTGCGAGTGCTTTCCGTCAGGCCGGTGAAGGTGAGGGGCTGGGCATGCAGATCGTCCGGACCCTCGTGGCCAGTGAACTCAAGGGAAAGATCCGCTGGCAACCGCGCGAGGGTGGGGGGACCAGCGTGGTGATTCAGGCCCAGTTCGTCGTGTGATCCGTGCCGTGCGGCGGTGGCCCGTTGCGGGCGGATCCGAAGGTGCCGGCGCTGACCGGGGTAGCAGAAAGCCCCCGTGACCGCCGAGGATCACGAGGGCTTCATGACAGCTTCCGGGCCGGAGACCTCAGAAGTTACAGAGTCTCAGGACGCGCGACGAGCACGTGCTGCACGGCGCTTGAGGGCGCGGCGCTCGTCTTCGCTCATACCGCCCCATACTCCGGCGTCCTGGCCGGATTCGAGGGCCCACTGCAGGCAGGTGTCCATGACCTCGCACGTGCGGCACACGGCTTTGGCCTCTTCGATCTGCAACAGAGCGGGGCCGGTGTTACCCACGGGGAAAAATAATTCGGGGTCTTTCTCAAGGCATGCTGCGCGACTACGCCAATCCATGATCTGCGGCGACGCTCCTTTCACGAAATCGGGTGTGTACGCGAGTACGGCACCACCATCGAGTGCGGGCTGAGCGCGGCAGGACAGTGTTGAGGGGGCGTACACACAGAAAAGGCCCGTGGTGGCCGGGCCTTGTAAGATGATCTGACCATTACTTTCTCACGTGAACAACTCGTGAACAAGGGTTTGAGCGTTATATCACATCGGAAGTTTTCCCTGATCAATGCGTCGATCATGACCGTGCGTGATGGTCATTAGAATGGGGGTGCCCGCTCACCCTCCAGGAAGGCACAGTCCATGGTCCCCGCCTCTCAGCAGCAGTCTCCAGATCGCCCGTGGCCGGTGTGGTTGATCTGTGCGGTCGTCGGGCTGGAAGCCGTGGCACTGGCCTACGTGGGTGCGCGTTTTGTCATCTCCTTGTTTTCGGACCACGCCGTACCCACGGCAGGCATCGTTTTCGGTGCGGTGGTGATGCTGGGTGCCGCTGTGTGGCTGGGATCCGCGGCGTGGGGCACGGTGAAGGGTTTACGGTGGCCCCGGGCCGCGATCCTGGTGTCGCAGGCCTTCCTGGTGATCGTGGGGATCTCCTTGACCCAGGTGGGTGCCCGGGCCGTCGGCGTCGCCTCCGTGGCCGCCGCAGTCATCACGCTCATTGCGCTGTTCAGCCGGCCCACCGTGGCCTGGATGGGGGAGTCCACGCGCTATCCGTCCGCATGAGCGGTTTGGACATGTTCGGCAGTCCCGCGGTGGATCCAGTAACCACGCCCGGGTGACCCGCCCATCGGCATACCGGACAACGAGGCGCCGAACAAATCTCCGTCGTAGGCTTTCCTGGGCCTGAGCAGCAGCGTGTCTGCTGTGTGGCGCCATGACATGAGCGGCGGAAACAGCGACGGCAGGCCGTCGCTCAGCCGCACCGTCACGATCAGCCGCAGCCCTGTCCGGCCGCCGACGCCGCTCGTTCCGGTCCCCGGTTGCCACAGGGCCCCCAGGCGCTGGACCACTGCGGCGGGCAATACGTCCGCATCGTCAATCAGCACGGTGGTACCCGGTTCCGCCTCGGCGAAGAGGTCATCCACGTCTCCCGGGGCGGCCGGGTGACAACGCGCCGGCGGCGTCTCGTGGAGTTGTCCGGCCACCGACTCCAAGTACGAACTGCGGCCCGAACGAGCAGGCCCCACCACCAACAACGTGGAACCGGGGGGCCAGTCGTGAACGGCCGGAACATGGTCCGTTCCCACGCCGATGAGAAGACCGCGAACGGGTCGCGCCGGTCCGCTCCACCGATCGGGCAGCGGTCGGTAGCGGGGCCAGATACCGGTGTCCGGTTCCGGTCGGGCGGTTCTCGTTGCGCCCTCCTCGCCGCGACCCGATTCCTCGGAGGCATCGCGAGGCCCGGCTGGAAGCTGGACTACCGTGTGAACACCCTGTCCGCGAGAGACCACCGCGGGCGCGCAGCGGTCAGCGGCAGCCCCCTGCAGGACGCCCCGCAACGGAATGGCCTTCACCGCGGGGAGTGTGGGCCAGTGCAACAGGGCCTCGGCGGTCTGATCCGCGGGAAAATACACCCGCGTTCGCGCCGCAGACGAGGCCCGCCCGACCGACAGGGACCGGTCACCGGCGAACACCGCCGCTATCCCGGCACGGGACCCGGAGGCCGCAATCGCCAGGAGATCGTCTTCGACATGGGCCCACGGGCTCGAACGAAGGAGCGTGCAACACCGATCCCAATCCTCGACCAAGAGCACCGCCGGCGGAGCCGGGTCCGTCGTGCCATCCGAACCGGACAGGTACCGCTGCGACCCCGCCGAAAGCCGATCAAGAAGTCCTTTGAGACTCGCGATGTCCGCAGCGTCCGCTGTCCCGTGTAGCAGACCCTGCCGGGACCTCGTGAGGGCAGCGGCCCTGATCGTGGCGGTCGTCGAGATGACATAAACGGCTGGGGTGTCGCGGCCCGGGCCCGCCGAACGCGGACGCACCACCTGCTCCAGCACGGACAACAACGCCGCTGAGGTGTGCTCGGGCCGGCCGATGAGGAACAGTGCGCCGTCCGCCAGGAGGTGCCAGGATGCCCGGCCGGTCCAGTGCTCAGTGGAGTTCTCCGCGGGTCCCAGGTCCACGTGGCCCGGGGCGGTGGGAACCGCAACGGAACATTCCGGGAGCGGAGCGGGCACGGGACTCACCGAGACGTCCTCCGGGGACCTCGTCCCGTCCGGGTCAGGGAGGCACTCCGCGGTCGGCTGGCGTACCCGGTGGGCCCTAGCAATGTCGGCCACCACGCGCTGTACCCCGTTCACCGCGGCATCGGGGGTCTCCGCCGCTCTGCTGGGGTGGCCGGGTTCGTTCCTGCCCACGAGGCGGACGCGGACACCGGTCACAGGGGGCGCGGCGCAACTCGTGAGAATGGCCGTCTGCACTTCCACGGGAGCACCGTGGCCGGAGTCGATGAAAGCCCGCCCCGGAGTCTCGGCAGCAATGGCGGCGGCCAGAGGGCTCCCCACGACGTCTACGGAATCGTGATCCGTCCGGACTCGCAGACAGACTGCCTGGGTGACATTGGCGCGCACGTCAGAAGGGATCGCCCCTTGGGGGCGTTGAGTCGCCAGCACCAGATGGATTCCCAGGGACCGCCCCACGGTCGCGATCTTTGCGAGCTCGTCGCCGGCGGCGGGGAACGCGTCCACGAGCATCTTGACCTCGTCGACCACTATGACGAGCTCCCGGAACACCAGGGGCTCATGGGCCCGCGCTCGGTGCAGAACCCGTCGGAAGTCCGACAGGCCGTGCTCGGACAGGACGCGCTCGCGGCGTCGCAGTTCGGCGCGTAGGAACTCCAGGGCGCGCCGTACGTCCTCCGGCGCCAAATCGGTCAGCAGAGTGCACCGGTGGGGGAGCCCGCTGAGCGGTGCCAACGCGGCCCCGCCCTTGAAATCCACGAACAGGAACTCCACACGTTCCGGCGCGAACCGGCACGCAAGCGACGCCACGAAGGTCCGCAGCACCTCGGACTTGCCGCATCCCGTGGTGCCGGCGATCAGTGCATGAGGATGCTCGTCACCGAGCGAAAGCTCCTCCACCCCGCGGCGAGACAGCCCGACCGCGGCGCTCAGGGACGGCAGGCGAGCGGTCGCGGCCCACACATCGGGGATCTGGTCGGGTTCGGGAAGAATCACATGAGAACCCACGGTATGCGGCAGTCCGGACACGTCGCGCAACGAGGGAACGGTCGCCTGAACCCTCGACCACTGCTGCATGGCGTGCGCGAAGAGGGAGGCCGTCACGCCGTCGGCGCACAGGTTCATACGATCCCGGCCGGCGCTCGCGTCCAGACCGGGGACCGCATCAGGGACATCGCACGCAATGACTGCGGTGCTCTCCCACGTCAGGAGGGCGCCACCCGCGGTGGCATCGGCGCGCTCCCCGGGGACGGACACTACAAGCCGCACGCGTTCCCCGGTCACCGGGATCAGCGCGGCCGTCCGCGCGGAGTAAATTTCCAGCGCCGGGCCGACGACCGAGCGGTGCCGTTGCGGGTCCACCACGTGCAACGTGGGAAGAAGCGGCGCCCGCCATCCCACGGCGGGATCGACAACGAGGTTCTGGAATGCCCCGGGGCCGGTCAACAACTGCACGGCCACGGCGTTGACCACGATCTCTCGGTTCCGGGAGGGCAGCCTCACCTCCAGGTGGTGCACGCGTGACATGTCGATGAGTACGGGCGCAAGGTGGTGCTCCGCGGGCGCGGCCGACGGGCCGTCACCCAGGGTCACGGCGGCGGTCCGCGGACCCTCGCCCAGCCGCACCCACCGCTCGTGTGGAATCGCTGCGGCCCCGAGTGCGGGATGATTCAGTGACGCCCCCGAATCCAACAATCGCAATCGGTTCACCACTTCCGCCGCCGACGGCGCCGCCTGATGACAGCGCGTCAGGTCCCGTTCCAGTGCGGCGGCCACGCGGGCGCGTTCGCGGACCGCGGCCGCTCGACCCACGGCCCAGCTGACCACGGCAACGATGGCTCCCAGGGCGCTGAAGAGCATGAAGAACCACATGCCCGTGACGATGGTGATGACCACACCCAGAACCAGGGGGAGCAGACCCATGATCAGGCCCAGTCGTGCGCCGTGCCCTGTGCCGCGGTGGACCGCGATGACCTCCGACGGGCTGTGCTCCCCGGCTGTCGCCCATCCCCACTGGACGCGGCGCTGCTCGGGTGAGCCTGCGGCGGGTGTGCTCACCTCGAGCCAGGACTCGCCGCAGCGCAAACGGTCACCCTCCCGCAGCGGAACGGAGCCGGGCATGATCCGGATCCCGGTGTGATCCATCACGATTTCCGTGGCGGCCCGCCCGGTCTTCCGTGATGCCAAGGTGGGAACCCCGTCGGTGCTGCTCAGCCACTGGGAGCCCCTGGCCACGGCCAGCACGGTGCCGGAGGCAGCACCGGCGACCACGGTCAACCGGGGCGTGTCATCTCCCCGTGCGTGGATCTGCCCGCGATGAGCATCGCCGCCGAGGACATTCGCGCGTACACCGGTTCCGGTCCCCACCGGGCCGGCCGCACCGGGAGCGAGTTCGCTGAGCGTGATGGCTGCCCCGTCCACCAGGGGTGGTTCGCCGAAGCCTGCGGTGGCCGCATTCGTGCCGTCGATCTCTGCCGCGGCGTGGATTCCCAGGAATTCGCAGATCGCCAGAACCACGCCGGCCCCGGGGGCACCCGGTGCGGCCTCGATGGCCACGCGGTGGTCCTGTTCCTCCGATCCGCCGGCCCACCGCAGATCGACCATGATTTCCATGGGCCCCAGCACAGCATCGCCCACCCGTTGGTTCGGGGCCGGGACGTTCCGGTGTGGAAGCGGGCGGCGGGCCCCGGGCGGCGTCGTTGCTGTGCAGCGCGCAGACCGTGCACCGAGAAAATCTCGGGAAATTACCGGAGGACCGCGGTGGACAGGCCCGGCAGGGGATACCCGCCCGTGAGACAGTGGACGTCATGAAAGCCCGAAAGGTTGTCATTGTCAGTCGCATCTTCACACCGGAACCGGCCGCTGCCTCATTCAGGCTGCGCGCCCTGGCCAGGGGATGTGCCGCTGAAGGCGCAGAGGTCACGGTACTCACCACGCGGCCGCCACGCGGGATGATCGAACCGGCCGCCGCGGAACCGTACTCGGTGATCCGTGTGCCGGTGCTGCGGGACGCGTATGACTACGTGCGCGGCATCCCCCAATACTTGAGCTTCGATGTCCAAGCGTTCGCTCGGCTGCTGGTCATGGAGGCTGACATCGTGATCAGTGAGCCGCCGCCCACCACGGGACTGGCCGTGTGGGCCTCGAGTGTGCTGCGGCGTCGTCCGTACATTTGGTACAACCCGGACGTCTGGACCTCCGCGACCCTCACCATGGATGTCCCGCGGATCGTCACTGAACTGATGCGCGTGGCCGAAACCGTGTCCGCCCGCCGCGCGGGCGGCGTGATCACCGTCTCCGAGGCGATGGGCGCGGAGCTTTCCGAGGTCACGGGCGTGAAGCGCGACAAAATGTTCGTGGCCGAGAACGGGATCGACACCGACATCTTCACCCCGGACGGCCCGTCCGAGGGGCTCGCGGAACCCTATTTCGTGTACGCCGGTTCGATGTCCGAGTGGCAGGGAGCGGACGTCTTCATTCACGCGCTCGCCCAGATCCTGCCCGAGCACCCGGACGTCAAGATCCATTTTCTGGGCCGCGGTTCGGACGTGGAACGGATGGAGCGTGTGGCGCGCGAGGTGGCCCCGGACAACGTGGTGTTCGACGGCGTGCAACCGCCCGAGCGCACCGCGGCCTTCACACGCGGGGCCGTGGCCGCCCTCGCCTCGATCGTTCCCGGCCGGGGCTACGACTTCTCCAAACCCACCAAGCTCTACGCCGCCGCCGCGTGCGGGACGCCCGTGATCTACGCGGGTGCCCGCGGGGTGGCCGCCCGGTTGGTCACGGACAATGAATTGGGTCAGGCCGTGGGCCACAACGCCACCGAGGTTGCCGCCGCGATGCGCACGGCCCTGGAACCAACTGGGCTGCACGATCGGGACGCGGGCGTACGACGCCGCTCGGACTGGGCCCGCGCGCACGCCTCCTTGGGTGCCTCGGGCCGTGCCGCGGCCGCATGGGTGCTCAGTGGATTCGCCCGGGACGGATCGCGGTGACGGTCTCCACAGCGTCAAGAAAGTGCCGAACCGGCGGAGTCCGGTAACTTAGGGCAAGATGTCTTGGCCCTCACGGGTCGTGAAGATGGTAGGGAGTAAACACGTGAACACTGATTTGGTGGTCGTCGGTTCGGGTCTGTTCGGTTTGACCGTGGCAGAACGAGCCGCCAGGGAATTGGGATTGCGGGTCACCATGATTGACCGCCGATCCCACCTGGGCGGAAACGCGTACAGCGAGAACGAGGAACGCACCGGAATCGAGGTGCACCGCTACGGCGCGCACTTGTTCCACACATCCAATGAGCGCGTGTGGGAGTACGTGAACCGCTTCACCGCGTTCACCAACTACGTGCACCGGGTGTACACCCGCCACAACGGCGAGGTGTTTCCCATGCCCATCAACCTGGGCACCATCAACCAGTTCTTCCGCTCGGCATACTCCCCGGGTGAGGCCCAAGACCTGATTCGTGAACAGGCCGGCGAGCTTGCGGGGACCGACCCGCAGAACCTCAACGACAAGGGCATCCAGCTGATCGGCCGCCCCCTGTACGAGGCGTTCATCAAGCACTACACCGGTAAGCAGTGGCAGACGGATCCCACGGATCTGCCCGCGTCCATCATTTCCCGCCTGCCGGTGCGTTACACCTACGACAACCGCTACTTCAATGACACCCACGAGGGTCTGCCGGTGGATGGTTACACCGCGTGGCTCGAGCGCATGGCGGATCACACGAACATCGATGTTCGCTTGGACACTGACTTCTTCGACGACTCCCATGAGTTCTCCAAGTCCAACGTGGTGGGTCAGGTCCCGGTCATCTACACGGGCCCCGTGGACCGTTACTTCGACTACACCGAGGGCGATCTTTCCTGGCGCACCATTGACCTGGAAGAGGAGGTCCTCGACATCGAGGATTTCCAGGGCACCTCGGTCATGAACTACCCGGACCCGGACGTTGCCTTCACCCGGATCCATGAATTCCGTCATTTCCACCCGGAACGGGACTACACCAAGGACGCCACCGTGATCATGCGCGAGTTCTCGCGTTTCGCGGACAAGGGCGACGAACCGTACTACCCGGTGAACACCGCAGCGGACCGCGAGAAACTGCTGGCCTACCGCGATCTCGCCAAGGGCGAGCAGTCCGTGCTGTTCGGCGGACGACTGGGCACCTACAAGTACCTGGACATGCACATGGCCATTGGCGCCGCGCTGTCCATGGTGGACAACAAGATTGCGCCGCACTTCACGTCCGGCGCACAGCTGAACAGCGGAGGCGTTGACGAATGAGCACTGTGAAGAACGAAGCGACCGCAACCACCACGGACCGGCCCGCGGATTCCCGGACGTGGCAGACGGTTGCGCACATCATCTTCCCGACCGACGCGGACACGGACACGTTGCCGCTGTTCGTGGACTTCAACGCTCAGCGTCACACCGCGGTGAAGTCGCTGCGTCCGTCCGAGGCCGGCGAGGAGCAATCCGTGGCCGCGGAGCAGGCAGATGCCACCGCCTCCGCTCAGGCCACCCAGATCCACTCGGAATACCTCTCCAGTGATCGCAGTATCCACATCCCGGCGCACACCCGCATCTCGTTGGGCACGTACTTCAACGCGTTCCCGGCCTCCTACTGGCGTGCGCACACCGACGTGGACACGGTCCGCCTGAGCGTTCGCACCACCGGCCCGGCCAAGATCCTGGTGTACCGCTCCACCGCGCGCGGCACCTCCAACCGTGTCACCACCCTGAACATGGACGGCACCGAGCAGCACACCGACCTGCCACTGACGAGCTTTGGCGACGGCGGTTGGTACTGGATCGACGTGGTCACCTCGACCGCCGCGGTTGAGCTCGCCTACGCCGAGTGGTCCGTCCCCGAGCCCGAGGGGTTCACCCCCGGCACCGTGAGCGTGGCCATCACCACGTTCAACCGCCCGGATTTCTGCGTGCGCAACCTCAAGACCCTCGGCGAAGCCGATGCGCTGGCGGACGTGGTGGATCGCTTCATCATGACCGATCAGGGCACCGAGAAAGTCCGTGACGAGCCCGGTTACGACGAGGTCGTGGACATCCTCGGAGACAAGCTGGTTCACATCGAACAGGGCAACCTGGGTGGTTCCGGCGGCTTTGCCCGCGGCATGTACGAAGCCACGGCGGACGGCACCAGCCGCTACGTGATGCTCCTCGACGATGACGTGGATGTCCACCCGGAGAGCATCCGCCGTGCCGCTCGCTTCGCGGACTTCACCCGCCACAAGACCATTGTGGGCGGGCACATGTTCAACCTGTATGAGAAGTCCGTGATCCACAGCTTCGGGGAGCGCGTCAATGAGTACCGCTTCATGTGGGGTTCCTCGGAAGGTGTGCGTGAAGCTCATGACTTCGCCGCGTCAAACCTGCGCGTGACCCCGTGGATGCACCGCCGCATCGACGTTGACTACAACGGGTGGTGGATGTGCCTGATCCCCACGGACATCATTCGTGAGATCGGCCTGGCACTTCCCGTGTTCATCAAGTGGGATGACGCCGAATTCGGCCTGCGTGCCAAGCAGGCAGGCTATGGCACCGTGTCCCTGCCCGGCGTGGCCGTGTGGCACATGCCGTGGACCGAAAAGGACGACACCATCGACTGGCAGGCGTACTATCATGCCCGCAACCGCTGGCTGGCCGCGATGCTGTACAGCCCGTACTCCAAGGGCGGACGGTTGCCCAAGGAGTCGCTGTTGACCGACGTGCGCCACTTGGTCTCCATGCAGTACTCCGCCGCCGAGCTGCGCGCCATGGCGCTCGAGGACCTGCTCGATGGCCCCGAGCATTTGCATCGGACCATCGGTACCAAGCTGGCCGAGGTGCGCTCCACCCGCGGCTCGTTCTCCGACGCGCAGGTGAAGAAGGATCTGTCCACGTTCCCGAGCGTGCGCCGGAGCAAGCCGCTGCCGCACGGTGAGGAACCGCACCCGCCCAAGACGCGGGTCGGGCGCGCCGCCAAGCTGCTCTCCGGTGCCGTGCATCAGCTGCTGCCGGTCAAGGCGGAGGAGTCGGATCACCCCGAGTCCCGCGTGCCCGCCATGAACCTGCAGTGGTGGCGCATGGCCACACTGGATTCCGCTCTGGTCTCCAGCGCTGACGGTTCGGGTGCATCCTGGTACAAGCGCGATGACGCCACGTTCAAGCGCATGATGCAGCGCAGCCTGGCGCTGCACCAGCGGCTGTACCGCGACTGGGACAAGCTGGCCGAGCAGTACCGCGCGGCACTGCCGGAGTTCACCTCTCCCGAGGCCTGGGCTCAGACTTTTGCCGAGAACGGTCCCAAGAAGTAACTTTGCTCCATGCACGACGCCGCACGTGTTCGTTCGCGTGCGGCGTCGTCTTGTATCCGGTGACGCCGCCAAGGGTGCGTCACGAGGAAAGGATGGCACCACCGTATGAAAGCTCCCGCTTCGCATTTGAAGCCCCCGGGACAGGATCGCGGGCTGCGGGACGTCTTGGAGAATCGGTTTCTGCTGAGACTGATCGTCGACAAGGAAATTCAGATTCGATACCGCGGCACGGTGCTCGGACTGCTGTGGTCATATCTGAAACCCGGTGTGCAGTTCCTGGTGTTCTACATCGCCATGGGCGTGTTCCTGGAACTCAACCGCGGCATCGAGAACTTTGCCGTGTACCTGTTCTCCGGGATCGTGGTCATGAACCTGTTCGGGGAGGTGTTCGGTAACGCCTCCCGCTCGATCGTGGCCAACGGCGGGTTGCTCAAGAAGATCTACCTACCCAGACAGCTCTTCCCGGTCTCCAACCTGTTAGTGGCGTTCGTGCACTTTGTGCCGCAGCTGGCCATCCTGCTGATCGCGTGCTTCATCACGGGCTGGCGGCCGGACCTCAAACAGCTGTTCGCCGTCATCGTGGGTACCCTGATCGTGGCCCTGTTCTCGCTGGGACTGGGCATGATGTTTGCCACGTTCAATGTGTTTTTCCGAGATGCCGAGAACATCGTGGACCTCATCGTCATGGTGGCCACGTGGGCCTCACCCGTGCTCTACATGTGGATCATGGTGCGCGACAAGCTCTGGGAATGGGTGTACTTCGTGTACATGCTCAACCCGCTGACCGTGGCGGTGGAACTGTTCCACTACGGGTTCTGGTTCCCCACCACCGATAATCCGCAGATCTGGCACGTACCACCGCACCTGCTGACGTGGTGGACGCCGCTGACCATTGTGGTGAGCGTGCTCATCTTCTTCATTGGTGACCGTTTGTTCCGTGCCCAAGAGGGCAATTTCGCGCAGGAGCTGTAAATCATCGTGTCCAGTACTGCTAGCCACACCACCCAGGAACGCACCGAGGCCGATCTCGCGATCCGCGTGCAGAACATGAGCAAAGAGTTCGTGCTGCGCCATACCCGCTCCATGAAGGAAGCCTTCGTGTGGTTGGTCAAGGGCCGCAAAGGCGATCTCACCGCCAAGTTCAAGGCCCTCAACGACGTCTCCTTCGACATTTACGACGGCGAGACCGTGGCCCTGCTGGGGTTCAACGGCTCCGGCAAATCCACATCTCTGAAGATGATCTCCGGCGTGATGAACCCGGACTCCGGCACCGTGCTCACGCGTGAGAAGGTCGCCGGCCTGATCGAGGTGGGCGCCGGTTTCCACCCCGACCTCACCGGCCGGGACAACGTGTACCTCAACGGCGCGATTCTGGGAATGACCAAGGCGGAGATCGACGAGAAGTTCGATGACATCGTGGCCTTCTCCGAGATCGCGGAGTTCATCGACACCGAGGTGAAGTTCTACAGCTCGGGTATGTACCTGCGTCTGGCCTTCTCCGTGGCGGTTCACACGGATCCCGAGGTCTTCCTGGTGGACGAGATCCTCTCCGTGGGTGACGAGCCGTTCCAGAAGAAATGCATTGGCCGCATCAAGGACCTGGTGCGCCGCGGCAAGACCCTGGTGGTCGTCAGCCACGACCTGGGCCTGGTCATGGACATCTGCGAACGCGGCATTGTGATGGACCACGGCAACAAGGTCTACGACGGTTCCGTGTTCGGCGCGGTGGCCCACATGCGCCACCAGGACCCGGAAGAAGTGGAGCGCGAACACCGGGAGAACCTGGCGCGCGCCATTGAGGACAAGAAACGACACCGCGACCGTGAGCGGGCCGAAGCCCTCGAGCGCGGCGAAGAGTTCACACCCCAGTACGATCCCGACCTGGACGGGCCCCTGTCGGAAGAGGACGCCACCTCCGCCTGACGGCCTGACGAAGTACGACGGCGCCGGGAGACCAGATCTCGCGGCGCCGTCGGCGTTTGCGCTCCTGGTGGGATCAGCCGCAGCCCACGATCTCGTAGAGCTTGGCGTCCGGGCCCTGCTGATCGATCAGGTTGAACCCGTTCTCCGGGCCGATCTGGTCACTGCCCGCGGCGTCGAAGTAGGTGAAGGGGTTGACCTGCTCCTTGCCGAAGTCCAGCACGTACCGCACGTTGTGCTTCTTCAAGGCGGGGCAGACCTCCGGGTTGGTCTGCAAATCCTCCAGGTGGTGCACGATGGTTGAGGCCTCACCGTCCGCGATCAGACCGTTGTGGGGGATGAGCACCTGCACATCGGCCATGGCGTAGGCCAGGGACGTGCCGGTGACCGGATTACCGAACACCACGGCATCATCGGGCACTTCCTCGGGGAGGCGCTCGATCAGGGCCTGCTCGTCCGGGGTCAGCAGGGGAGTGGGGCCTTCCATCCCGTACTCGGTGCGCCCGTAGTCGACCACGTCGGTCATGGCCTGGCCCTGCAGCGTGATGAACCCGATGAGCACCGCCAGCGCCCCGCCGAGGCCACCGGCCACGCGGGAATGGTGGAGCTTCTGCGCGGGACTGGTGCGGGCGGCGTCGTCGGAGCCGGGGCCGGAGCGCTGTCCGGGAGCCACGCGATCGACCAGGGTGAGCAGCTGGCGGGCGGCCCACGTCACGATGGCGGCGCAGCCGGCGGCCGCGAGCGGCACGGCCAGCAGAGGGATGAGGGCGAGCAACCTGTTGGCGTCGTTGTACCAAATGCCGGTCCAGTCGTAGCGGAAGAGAGCGTCGCGAGAGGATGCGACCAACACGTACATCCACACCATGAGGACCCAGGCGCCCACCACCCACCGGGCACGTGAGCGCAGCACCACCGAGGCACCGAGCAGCGTGACGACAACCAGAGCCCACGGAAGATGCATGGCGTTGGGGAAGACCGGGCCGAGGGCCTCCCCCAGGGCGCCGGGGGAAGTGATGTGGGGAACCCAGGACGAGGCTTCCTGTGTGGCTCGCGCGGCAAACCAGAGCTGCTGCAATGCATAGGCGCCGGCGGCGAGACCGAGGGCGCCCAGCCCAATGATCCACCACGGGCGGCGACCGGCCACGGCACGCCACCACACGGTGACGAGCATGATCAGCAGGATCAGCAGTGCCAACAGAACGCTGGAAGGGTGAGCCAAACCCGTGGCACCGGTGACCAGCAGAATAGCGAGCCACAGGGGGGTGCGCGCCTCGACACGCGCGTCATGCGAGAGCCCGAGCACCTCCGTCATCATCCCCAGTAGCACCGGCAAGAACGTAATGGACATGGTGTTGGGAAACAGGTTGCCGTAAAAGCTGAGCAGGAACGGAAACGCGGGGAAACACGCGGCCACCAGGCCGGCGGATACCGTAATGGCGGGGTGATGGCCGAACAACCGGGTGGCAAAGTAGAGGCAACCGAGCGTCCAGACCAGCGCGCACAGCACGAACGTCATGGCGTTGGCGATCACCAGCGGGGAGAACTCGGTCACGGTGGCCACCATGGCCGCGGTGTTGTGCCAGGCCGCCGGGTAGAACGAAGGCTCCGCGGTGACGCCCAAACCGCCCAGTGTCAGAGACGAGGCGTTGCCGGTGTCATGGATGTACTGCAAAGCGTTGTAGTGGAAAATCGCGTCATAGGTCTGGGAGATCGCATCCGGGGTTTCCAGGATCAGTTTCAACCGGTGCGCGATCAGCACCGCGCCCACGACGAAAGCGCACCACAGGGCAATGCTCTGGGACGTCATGTGCTCGCGGAGCGCTCCCCATTTGATCTGACCCAGGCGAGGGTGGGGGTGCCGTTTGCGCACCGGGACAAGAGCCGCCCACAGTCCCGCACCGACCACCAGGAACGCCATGGCGACCGTCACCGGGTTCCAGGGAATGCCCGCCAACCCGAACAGCACCGCCGAGGCCGCGAATCCCGCCACCGACAACGGAACCGCCAGTGCGGCCCGCAAGAGACCCCGAAGGTTCATGGTGAGGGTGAGGAACAACCCCGGCAGAATCAGGATCAGCAGCACCAGGAAGTATTGGGGAATGGCTTCGAGCCAGCTCAAGACATCAGAGCTCCAGTAAGTAGACGCGCGGCGGCGGGGGAAGGTTCTCCGGGAAGTTTAGTCGCTTGTCACGGTGCCGATCGGCACACAACGGTCTACAGGATTCGGTCGGTTGCTTGTGCGAGAATACTTCGCGTGAGTCGAGCGTGGATCGTGATGCCTGTGTACAACGAGGGCCAAGTGGTGGGTGAAGTCCTGGAGAACCTCCGGAAGACCTTTCCCCATGTGGTCTGCATTGACGACGGTTCCTCCGATGACTCCGCCCGGATTTGCCGCGAGGCCGGCGCCGTGGTCGTCAGCCACCCCATCAACCTGGGGCAGGGGGCCGCGCTGCAGACCGGCTTCGAGTACGCGCTGCAGGATCCCGACATGGACTGCGTGGTGACCTTCGACTCGGACGGTCAGCACCGCGTGGTGGACGCCTACGAGATGGTGGGTCGTATTCGCTCGGGTGAGGCGGACGTGGTGCTCGGGTCCCGTTTCCTGGACAACCGCACGCAGGTCTCAAAATTGAAGAGACTGGTGCTACGCACCGCGGCGTTCGTGTCCAAGTTCACGAGCGGCATGGACCTCTCGGATGCGCACAACGGGTTGCGCGCGATCAACCGCGAGACGCTGTCACAGATCGATCTGAAGCAGAACCGGATGGCGCACGCTTCGGAGATCGTGAACCAGTTCGCGGTCATCAAGCCCCGCTGGGTGGAGCACCCCGTGGAGATCATTTACACGGACTATTCCAAGGGCAAGGGCCAGTCCCTGCTCAACGGCGTGAACATCCTGACCGAACTGTTCGTGAAGTAATCGGGGGATTTCGACCATGACGATCATTGTCCAGCTACTTCTGGTCCTGGGCGTGGCCTACGGCGCGCTCACGCTGGTGCGCGGGGGAGTCAACGCCAAGCACCAGGCCATCCGCCGGCTAGTTGGTATTGCATTCTTCTGCTTTGCCGCGCTGTCCATTTTCGTTCCGGATGTGGTCACCCACCTGGCGCGCTTCCTGGGGATCGGCCGCGGGACCGACCTGGTGCTCTACGGATTGATCGTGCTGTTCATGATCACCCAGTTCACCAGCGCCCATAACCGTCGTCTCCAGGAAACCAACACCACGCGCCTGGCCCGCCACATCGCCATTTCCGAGGCCGAGAAGCCCTGGCAGCCGGCCAAGGATCACTCGGATCGCCGCTCGGTGCGCGCCTTCAAGCACACCTCGCCGGTGGGTCCGCCCCCTGCCGGCGCCGCTCGCACCGGTTCCACGGCCGTCTGAGCCTGGGCGCCGGGCTGGCTCCTTTCTGTGCGTGGTCCGTCAGGCAGTCACGCCGTAGCGCGGGCAGCATCGGAGTCACCCTGCGTGGCGGCCGCACGGTCTCATGTGAGGCAACGGCAGACGCGCGGTCTGGTGGGAGGTAATCGCATCTGTAGAGGCGTTTTTTTGGCAACTTCCTCACCTGAAATCTCGGGGATGCATTTGCCTTCCCTGCGACTTCGGAGGGAGTTCTGGACGAACTCCTGATAAAAAACTGCTGTATGCGTTTACATTTTTGGTCAGTTCATGACACGGCCGAAACCCTGGTCAAAGCCCACATGGGTTGATTATCCACAGCGTGATCGGCGCGGAATAACAGCCCGCGGCGTTTTCCCCTAGGTTCAATGACGAACTAGCCACTCAGTTGGGTTCGGGGGAACCCCAGGGGGAATCATGGCCACAGTGGTCGCTGAAGACGCTATTGGGCTGATCGAAGCGGAGGTGAGGGAGCAGATCCGTAAGAGCGGACTGGACCCGCTGCACGAGGTCGAATCCACGCGGCGAATCGTCGATGCGGCCGTTGACGATTATGATCTGCGCTCCGCCCGCGCCGGACTGCCGCGCGTTGTTGACCTGGCCTCGGTGCGCAAAAACGTCCTGGACCTGGTGGCGGGTTACGGGCCGCTTCAGCCCTACCTTGATGACCCGGCCGTCGAAGAAATCTGGATCAACGGGCCGGCACAAATTGAGTATAGATTTCATGGTGTCAGGGGGTTCGAGATGAACCCCAACCAGCTACCGGAAACGGAGTTGCACCATGCACACCATCGACCTCGAAGCGCAGCAAGTCCTAGTCGGTGACGACGCCCAGCACCCCAAGGTGATGCACTACGTCTACCGTGACCGCTACGAAGAAGCCGTCCTCGACGCCGGCACAGTCCGAGCGCTCTGCGGCCGCCAATGGCGGCCCAGCATCACCAACGCGATGGGCCCCAGCGCAAGACAAACCGGCGACGCCGCGATCTGCCCAGCCTGCGCAAAACATTACGCCGTCCTTTTCGGCGGGCGAAAGTGAACGGGGACAACACCATGAACACCAACATCAACGTCCCCTCCTTCGATCTTCCCGATGCGGCGGACCTCAAAGAATGGCCCGACCGTGAACTGATCACCGCCGGGTTCCTGCCCGGACCCATCAGCCACACCCGAGAACACGACGGCCAAATGCTATGGGTATTCGGTGGGCTCCTGTTCGACACCAAGGAACGGCAGATCCACGCGTTCAGCATGAAGGACGCCACGGACCTGGAACGAACCTCAGTTAGCCAAACTCAGGAACTGTACCGCCGGAGATACGTGTACCTCACCCCGGATATCCCTTCCGCGGAAGAGACGCTCGCAGCTAAACCGTGGGTGAGGGTCGAGGGTCGTAACAACCTTTACGCGCTCGCTATCGCCCGTGTGTGCCACTTCGGTGGCCCCGATGAGGGTATGTCGGCCACTGGTGGTGATGGCCGGGAGGAACGCGGGCACCTGTCAACTTTGCTTTACGACAAGGGTGTGCTCCCGGCGAGCGCAGCGCAGGACACCGAGTTCAGGATGTCTCGCGTGTGGTCACCCGAACACGGGGTGCAGCTTGAGATGCAGATCCAGGAACACCCAGCGGATGGACCCGGGCACGCGCTACCGGTGCTCATGTCTTTCCACCACCAGCTCGGTCACGAGATCGCCCGCATGATCGAGGACCACCCCGGACAACTCGAATACTGGTCCGGCGAGTAATCACCACCAGACGAGGAGCGGCCCCCGGCAATCACGCCGGGGGCCGCTTCATTTGGCAGGTCACCTGTCGATGAGTCCCAGGTCTTCTAAAAATTCTTTCCGCTCCATTTTCTCGGTGTAATTGTCGTACCACTCGTTATCCACGATCCGTTTGGAATAGAACTTTTCAATCCCACGGCGATCCACGACCACAACACCGTCAGCGGGCTCGTCACCCACCCAATCCGTACCGGTGAACATGTTCCCGTACTGCCAGGCTTCACGACTGTCCACGGTCCACAGGTCAGTCTGCACGGTCAAGGTCCGGTCATCCGTGACTTCCATCGACTGGATGCTGCACACCCACGAGATACCGGACTCGACACAGGCGTTCTCCCACGAGCTGGCACCAACATTGGCGGCGATGTTCGCCTGTAGTCCTTGCAGCCACGCGTCGCGTTCGTTGGCGCGGTTCCCGGAGATGATCGTCCCGACCACCCACAGGTTGAACACGATAGTCACGACCCACAGGGCGAAGATCAGTTGGGACCGACGTGACGCCCTCTCAAAGGTGGCCACATCAGCTCGCGGCTTGGGGGAGACCAGAGATTGAGTCGGACCCGACCATGACACCATCAGCGGAGTACACGGCCAGCAGGTCCAAGCCCGCGATAGCAGGGTCGTCACGGTGGGCCTGCAGCGCTTTCGTGGAGTTCGCCACGATGGAAGGCGCATGGTTTTGCGTTACGTTGGCCTCAAAATTGGTTACCAGCCGGATAATGACATCATCATCTTCGACGGTAACTGACTCAACAATGGATGTGCCCTGCTCTGGTTGCCCGTACCACGGCTGGTCCGCGAGGTACTGGTGCACCGCGGCGGCAGGGTTCATACCCGTCACGTAATCAGAACTGGCCGGCGGGGCGGCCTCTGGTGCCGGTTCGACGGCCTCAACGGTGGTCTCTTGGGGTTCGGGTGCTTTGGTCATAACAGGCTCCTGTGTGGGGATTTGTGGGGTAGTGGGGGCTCCTGCAGCTGGGGTTGCTACCCCTCAGTATTCCGGGGGGAGGGCGCGGAAACCAGGGTTAGCGCTCACAGACCGTTTCATTTCACTGGCCGCATCCACCCCAGCACGCCAGCAAAAGGCAACGGCATGATTTTCGCTAGGTTCGGGTTCTGCGACAACACAGTGATGGTCCCGGACGCCGGGTTACCGCTGATGTAGATCGCGATATGCCCATACCCTCCACCCGTGCACCCACCGTAAGACCCGGACCAGGACACGATGTCCCCGTACCTAGGTTGCGCGGACGCGGGGAGCGCCTGGCAGTAGGGCATGATCTGGGCGTTACGCCAGTAGTCTTGTCCGTTACCGATGACCATCGGGACACCCCACAGGTCTTTCGCGTACTTCATGCCCACATCGGCGCACTGGTATCCGAATGACCCGTCGAAGTCGATGCCCCGTCCGTTCATGGAGTTGATGGACCGTTTCATCCGTTCACCTAGGGGGCCGGAGGGCGGCTTACCATCGCCACCACCGGAGGACGCTGCTGTGCCCGCCTGGATACAAGATTCCACCACCAGTTTTGCGTCAGACCACAGGTTCCCGCCATGCATTTGGGCGTAGTGCAGCGGGTTTGAGTTGCGCTGAACGTTGTGCACGGCCAGGGACGCCGAGTTAGCGGACTTCCCCGGACCGTACGACCCGCCGAATACCACGGACGCGCCGCCGTTGTTATACGTGTTCTCGTACGGGGTTTTGGTTAGCGCGTCGTAGAACAATCCGGCGGACCCCGAGGCGCTCATACGCACGCTCATGGGCCCCCATGAATCACGTTGCTGGAACAGGCCACGAGAGTCCGGACCTGCCGCGTCGCCATAGGGAACAATGATCAGCGTGGATTCACCCATGGCGGTCAGCACTGCTAGTTGCATCGCGATCAGGGGGAGTTTGCGGCGTTGGCCTTCCTTAACGATCTCGGAGGCGTTGACTAGCTGTTCGCCGTCCCATTTGCCGGCACCAATGGGGCCAGACGGCACACCGGCCTCACCGCCCGCGCCGGAGGATGACCCGTTGTCGTCGATGATCTCGGGCGGATCCACCGGACGCCAGCACGTGACCTCCACCGGGTCCACGTTCGAGATCCCACGGGTCACATCGGTGATGATCCACACCGGGTCATCCGGGGCGGCCTTGCCCTTATAGGTCAGCCGGTCGCCGGGGCGCATGTTCCTCGCCAAACGGTCGTCAGTGATAACTTCTTCCGGGTCAATGAACCGGAGGGTCAGTGACTCGCGGCCCTCCCATGTTTTCTTGGACAGATCAAACCCGAAATCAGGTTTCGCCAAAAGGCCGCTAGTGTGGTTGCCCCAGTCGTCCCACTTGATCCGCCACTCATTCTGCGACCCCCGGTCCACCAACCACGACGGCTTCCCGAAAAAGAACGTCCTATCGTCCACCCAGCACCACGCGCCGCACCTTTTCGCGGTCTCATGGATTGTGTCCCACAAGGTCTCCGCGTCCGTCGCCCCATCACCCGGGTTAGCTTCCGCCTCCACCTGCTTGTCGCCAAGGTTTCCGTCGATCACCCGCCGGTGCGCTTTCTCCGGGAGCAGGCCCATGACTTGTTCGAGCCAGCCGGGAACATTCTTTGTCCACGCGAACTCCGGGTCAATATCCCCACCCGCCAGCGCCGCCTGAGTCTGCGAAATACAGTTCAGGGACACCGTGGGTTTCTCATCATCCCCACCAGACTTGAAAGACAACATGGTGTACTTCCGGCCGTCGAAAGTGACCTCCACCCCGTCCTGCCGCAACCCAGGCATCCGCTCCAAGCGATGATCCGGGGTGTCAATAAAAGACGCCATCAGCTTCACCGAAGACGACTTGGACATCGACAGCTCAAAGTCCGTGACGTTCTCGCCCGGGCCCGTGCCTTCCCACACGTGATCATTCGTGCGGATCTTGAGTCCGCTCACCAAGAAAGTCACAGGGCACCCCGCAGCCCCATGGTGCCGTGCTGGTTAGCCATCCTGCGGGCGTTACGGTCCAAAACGGCCTGGACCTCACGCTTGATCGTCGCAGCGTCACTAGCCGTGTTAGCCGTGACATTCACCGTGGTCGAGTAATCCAGCGTGTCACCCTGCCGCACGTTCGCGTGGGACGTTTTAGAGGGCACCTCACCGGTCCGGTGGATCTGACGCAACGCCGTGAGCACACCAGGGCGGCGCGTAACAGGTTCCGGCATCACATACTCACGGCCGTGGACAACACCGGCGATGGCGCTCGCAGGCCCGTCACCGGTCCAGCCACCAAGCCGGAAACCTTGCGGGTTCATCATGTACTGCAGCACGTTGCCGTCATTGCGGATCTGTTGGTCACTCATCTTATTGAGCACCGCGTCCTTATAGTTCGGGAAAAGGTTCAGCACGTCCTGTTCGGACATGCCAGCCTGCCGGCCCTGATTCAACAGCTTCGCGAACTCAGACCCAGCCGTGGGCGTACCAGGCATACCCGACAGCGCAGCATCAGCGTTCGTGAACCATTCCCGCTGCGCCTTGCGAGGGCTGTCGATGAAGTTACCGAGGGTGGAGTCCCACACCCCACCAAGTGCGCCGCGGCCACCGGAGAAGTACTTCATGGACTCGCCAGCGTTCTTCGGGCCCCCGGTCGGGAAACCGAGCAGGTCTTTCCTGTTCCCGTCCGCGAATGATTGGTTCCCGAAATCAGCTACCAGTCCGCCGCCGGTCTTCAACTTGTTGGTCATCTCCGCTTCGGATGATGCCTTCACATCACCCATCGCGGCGTCCAGGACCGCGAGGGCCGTAGTGACACCACCGACGATGCCCACGAGCTTCCCGATGTTCTTCCCGTAGGTCAGGAACCCATCAGCGCCACGCCTGGTGGCGTGCCTGGTCCCGTCGATCTCGCCGGTGAGTTTCCCCAACACACTGCGGGTGTCAGCGGCGTGCCGGCCGGTGGACTTGGTGTTGAACCCGAACTGTTCCATCAGGGACGTGGCACCGCGCCCACCAACAAGGGATGAGGCGAGCCCTCCAAGGCCCTGCCTGCCAGCGAGCAGGCTCACAGCGGCTGTGGCACCACGTGCGACTTTCAAGCCCGCGAGCGCCACCGTGAAGCCTGTTACGAGGGGGATGAGCACGGGCATAGCCGGGGTGAGCACCTTGAGGACGATGGACCCGAACTGTCCAAGCGCACCAAGGAACGGTTTCATGTCGTTCACCGCGCCCTTGGACACCTTGAGCAGTTCGGTGATGTCGTCGGTCATTGGTGCGAGGAAAGCTTCACCACCCTGGGAGATGGAGGACATGAAGTTAGTCCATGAACCCTTGAGGGTGCCCGCTGCACGTTCAGCGCCGCCCTTGGAGTTGGTGGCCAGGGCGGCGAACACGTCATCGGCGGACACCTGCCCCTTGGATACCATGTCCTTTACCTGGGAGCGGTCCACGCCCTTCTGCTTCGCCAGCCAGTCCATGAGCGGAATATTGCGGTCCATAAGCTGGTTCAGGTCGTCGCCCTGCAAGACGCCCTTGGCTTGCATCTGTTTCAGCGGGAGCGCCATTTCTTCCAGTGACATCCCGAACAAGGCGGCCGTGTCAATAGCGCCTTGGAGAGAGTTCTCAACCTTGGACTGATCCATGCCGGACGCGATCAGACCGGACCCTAGAGAGGCGATAGAGCCCGTCGAGAACGGTGTGTCTTGGGCGAGGCCCTTGAACTGGCCCATGAGTTGTTCTCGTGCGCCGGCCGAAAGTTCCATGGTTTCCATGACGACGTTGGATTGCTGCACGTCGTTGATGCGGCGCAGACCACCGGCCAATCCCAGACCCCCGACCACACCGACACCAAGCGCGGCACGGCTGCCCATCCGATCCAGCATGTTCCCGATCTCCGTTGACCGCCTGCTCGTGTGGTTGTACATGCGGTCCATGGACGCGTTCCAACGGCTGACCATACCCTCAGCGCGGACCCGCCCGGTGGCGCGGTGGAGGCCACCGAGGGACTTCTCCGCGCCCTGAGCCATCCGCTGCATAGCACGTGAAGTCCGGTTCGACGCGTTCTCGTGGACGCCGGCCATCTGTTGCATGGCGCGGGCTGAACGGTTCGACGCGTTGTTGGTTTGGCCCAGGGCACGGGTGGTGCGTCGCTGTGCACGCTCGGTCGCGGACGCGGACTGTTTGTTGGCCCGCTCGGTGGCGGCGGCCTGGTCCTTGGTGGTTTTCCCCAACCGTTCCACGGCCTTACGGGTCTTCTCACTGGGACCGGTGAGACGGTCCACGAACTCCGCGATGAACGTGAGCTTATTGTTGGCCATGTTTGGTTTCCTTAGTAGTCCAGGGCCACGCCAGCGGCCTCCATGTCGGTCCAGGTCTTAGTGCGGGATTCCAGGTCATTCCAGGTCGGCCCCACCGCGTTCTCCCACTGCTCCCACGTGTTCTTCGCTTCCAAGCAGACAAGGTTGTGGCCGGCGGGGATGGTGCCGGTGCCCATCATGAACCGTTGGAACGCTTCGAGGTCGCGGTTGGGGAGTTCATCGGCGCGCACCAACATTAACAGGGTGTGGGTTCGGGTGTTGGGGTTCCGGGCTGCGATGACCTCGTTCGCTTGCGCCGTGAAGTCACCGGCCGGGGTGACCCACCTTTGGTGCGCGTCCCACGCATAGACCTTCGGGGTGCCGGGTTGCACCCACACGTCGCTCACACTTGAGTCCGGGGTGTCCCCATCAAAATACTCAGGATGCGCTAACTCATACCTTGCAGCGTGGAAACGATCCACCCAGATCGTGGAGAGCGATTTTTCATATGTGAAAATGGCGGGTCGGTAGGTGGCATGACGTTTGACGGGAACCGTAGCTGACAGCGTGGTCCAAGTCCCTGCGGGCACGGAAATGTACTCGCCTCTCTGGTCTGCGTCACCGTCATACCCATAGAGCCGTATGAACATGTTGCGGGGTGTCGCGCTGAACACGCGTGCGCGGATGGTGTACGAACCGTCAGCGGGGGCTTTCCAATAATCGGAGGTGTGCACATACCAGCTCGTGTCGGTGGGTTCCACACGGAGGCTCGCGGGAGCAGTCTCGAACATTGTGGTGTCCCGGTAGCTTGAGGCACGCGGTGTGACCCACCCGTTGATGCCAGACCGGAAGCACGGGTTCAAGATGTTGTTCTCGGCGACGAGTTGGCCCTTTTCGTGCCGGGTGGAGCGTGAGCCGTCGCGTGCACCGTCCCACCGGTGTTCCACGTCGGGGGTGGGTGCTGTGGGGGATACGAGTACGCGGCCTTTCTGCCCGGTGCCTTTTACTGCTGTGAGCAGCGCGTCGTCGGCACCGTTGTCCCATCTGGGCATGGACGCGGCAGGCACCACAGTGACCTGCTTGTCGCCGGTGAGCCATTGTTTCGCGATCTCCGCGATAGCGCGTCTGGATCCAATAGGTGGGCGTCCTTGCTCCATGAAAGCCACCAGATGGGCGCGCAGCTGACCGAGGGACAACTGGGAGAGGTAGCGGCGGGGGATGCCCAGCATGGTGGCGAGGAACCGCAACCATTCGTCGGGTGCGGTGACGGGGTTGAAAGTGTCACCGTCCCACATGTGCGCCAGCTCGTCGTCCAAGAACCCGGCGAGGTGACCTATCCCGTCCATGAACCGTAAGAGTGGGTAGGGCTTGAGTGTGGTGAAAGCGGCGAGGTCAGGTAGCTCCTCGAAATCCACTGAGCGGGTGCCCACGTGGATTGCCGCCACCATGTCCATGGTCGCCCGTGCGGCGTCGCCAGTGCGTTGGGTTTCGACCTGGTAGCGTCCCGGCTCCACCATCGTCACCTTAGTGCGGTCGCCGCCGGTGTACACACCCGGGGAGGTCATAGTCACACCAGGGACCGACCACACACCGTCCTGCTCAGTGATTTCGGGTTCGAACCCGGTAGTGCCTGCGGTTTCGATGGCGACGTCCACGACCACCGTGATCCGCCCGAAACGGTCCGGTGTCACCCACGTGTCCACCGCGCCCCGCTCGGCCTCCACCACGGCGCGTGTGGACGCCACCACGGCCCCCGCGTAATTCCGCACCGTGTGGGTCACCCGCACACGGGAGAGGGCCACACCGCCCTGAATAAGGGGCGTGTGCCATGACCTAACAAGCACGGGTACGTTCGGGGTGGGCGTGAACGTGCGGGTGAAACTCACACTCGCCACATACGGGGACTCCCCGGAGGTGTTCACCCGCTCCCACCCGTCAAACCCCGTCACAAACCGGGGATCCCTATTCAGGCCGTCCCAGGCGGGTGCCAGCACCTCACCCTGGGCGCGATCCGCCAGCCGGTGAGCCTCCGGCAGCTCACGCCACCAGCCCACCGTGAAATCATGTGCGCCCTGCTGGGTCTCGTCCACGCGCACCATCAGGCGGTCCTCGTGGACGGCTGCACCGTCACCGTCACAGCACCCAGAGTCGGCAACAACCCGAGCGCCTGTTCCAAACAGCTACGCACGTTCTTTGTCCACGCAGGCCCTGCAATGAACGATTGCTTGCTGTTGGCCATGAACGGGTCACCCTTCGGGAGCATCGTGCTACTTCTGTGTCACTTTGATGCTCCCCTAAAACAGGGTCCAGACCCCGAACGGTGGGGGCGATCCGCGCACGTCAGGGTGTGTGGAACGGGCGGTGCAGCGATTCACCTGCCGAGCACTTGACTGATGGTTGATGCGTGCCAGGTGCGCCCGGTGGCGGTGGGTACGCCCTCGGTGTTTAGTAGGTCCGCGATCCTAGCCATGGACATGCCGGTGGCGCGCTCGCGGTGGATCCGGTCCACTGTTGCTTGGGGGAGGACGGACCGGCGGCCCATGTGCTTGCCGGTGGTGGTCTTGATCTTGGCCATACCGTCACGGGTCCGCTCCGCGATCTTTTTGCGTTCCATCTCCGCGAACGTGCACGTCACCTGAGCCATGGCCGCCCCGGTAATGGTCGAGGTGTCGATACCGAGGTCCAGGCAGATCAGCGCCCACCGCTGCCGTGTGGCGGTCTCCAAGAGGCCGGCGAAGTCAGCGACGGACCGGGAGAGGCGGTCGAGTTTGGACACGGCGAGCGCGTCAGCTTTACCGGCTTTGAGGTCCGCGAGCACTTGGGCGAGGACGGGGCGGTTGCGTAGCGACTTGGCGGACGCGGCGTTCTCGCGTCGAATGTCGAGGGTCCACCCATTGCGGTCCGCTTCGGTTTGGAGCGCGGCTATCTGCACTTCGGGGCCGATGTCTTGTTTGTTTGTGGAGACGCGGACGTAGCCGATGACGGTGAGCTGGGTGGTGGCCATGCCCTAAGCATACATAAAGGGTTCCCTTTATGTATAACAATGGGGGAAGAAAAGGGGTCCCCGCGTTGTGGGGACCCCTTCACGCATGGTCACTTCGGGCGGGAGCCCAGTCTGTACCCGTAGACGAATCCCTCCAAGCTGGCCCTAACAATACGATCCTTCACGTTGTCCGGTTCTTCGGGGGTCGTCATCAGAAGTTGCTCGATGGTGTCCACCACTTCCGTGGCTTCCTCATCGGTCAGTTGCGCGAAGTCTTTGAGCCCTGCGCTTTTCAGATCCTTGGGGGTCATGACACCCATCTTTCCAAAGTGTGTTGGCGGGCGGCTCCCTGTCCAGGCCGCCCGCCAAGTTGTGCGGTGGGTCAGGCGGCGGGGCGGGCGGCGTTGAGCCTGGCCTCGTCCTCGCGTAGCTGCTGCACGGTCGCGTCGATGTCTTGCTGTTCACGGTTAGGAACCGTTGCCTGTGCGGAGCGGCGGCGTTCGCTGCGGACCGTCTCATGCGCCCGCCGTGCACGCTCTGACAGCTCACGAACCAGCTTCTCCGGGTCCGGGCGGGTGTAGCGCACACCATCGAGTTTGAACGCACCAGCGACGTAGAAATCGCCGTTCAGGGTGGCAGCAGGGTTCCCGGTCACGGGAATTTCTCCATAGGCGGCGCGGACCTTTGACCGGGCGTTCTCCCACGCCTCGGATGCGGCGAATGACTCCCGGATGACGCGCTCCATCTCCGCGAACAGGTCACCCAGGGCAGCGGGTTCGGGGATCGCCTTCACCTCGTCCACAAGGGCGCGGTGGGCCGCACGAGCGCGTTCCTCGTCCACAGTGGCCTGCTCCGTGTCCACGGCGCTCTGAGCGCGTTCTACCCGCTTGGCTTTGATTCGCTCATCACCTTGGGCGGCGGCGAGGTCCAGGGGTGCCACCTCGTCGCCGTGGATCGCTTGTTCCTCGATGGCGGCGAGCGCGGTGGCTGCGGCGCGGTGGGCTCCCTGGGCGGCCTCTAGCGCCTCCTGGGCTTCCTTGAGGCGGCGTTCGGCTCTGGTGCTCATGCTTGGTCTCCGTTCGTTGCGAGTGTCTTGAGGTAGTGGGCTACTGCGAGGCGGATGAACCCGGCGCGGCTTGTGCCGGTAGCGGCCCGCCGGTCATCCATGGCTTGGACTAGCGCGGCGGGGATGCAGATTGACAAACGGGGCATCAGTTCAGAGCCCAACGGAATCGGCCCACTCGTTGAACTCAGCCTGACCCCAAGGGCGCTCGCGGTCCACTTGGGTCAGTGCGCATTGGACGGCGACGAGCGCGGACTTCTCGGCCGATTGGGCGGATGACAGTCGGAGCGTGGAAAGTTCATTCCAGACTGCGCGGCCGAACTTCTCGAAATCAGCCGGCGGGGTGGAAATGTCCAGGTTCCTAGCCATTGTTCCTCCTGGGGGTTGCGCACCAGGGCCGGGTGCCCTAGTGCTCTACATCAATTTCATGCCACACCGACGTCATTTCGGTGGACGGTGGGGGAGTCGTCAACCGCCGGGGCCAGTTCAGCGGGGGCAGGTGGCTCATTTGAGCCACCTGCAATACCGTCGCGCTTCACAGTGGCTGCCGAACTGCCGACGACGGGCGCGATTGCCCGTGTGGACATTCCCCGTTGCGCCATATCCCCAACGATGACCTTGCGATCCTCACGGGGGGGGGGGTGGGCGTCCGGTGCCTACCCTGTCGAATCCGCAGGGTATTCGTGTCCAACATTCGCGGCTGATTTCGTCGGCCACGCGCTCGCAAGGGGGTCATTAGTAGTGACACCCCGCAGGCTGTGCAGGGTGTGCAGATTGGGCACACCCTTGGCGTTCATCGCCCGGTCGGCCCCCTGCGCTTCCGGACCCGTGGGGTAGGGCTCGCCACGGTGAGCCGGTCCTGGGCCATCAGCAGCCGCCTCCGCAGGTCTGGGAGTGCGTACTGGGGGATGAACACCACCCCGGTGCCGGCGTCCAGCTCGATCCCGTTCACGCTCCCACGGCAGGTGATGCGCGCCCGGACCTCGTGGGGATCCACAGGCGCGGGCTCGTCCTCGGAGGGCTCGGTGGGGTCAGGATCGGAAAGTCCTTTGGAGGAAAATAACGGGGTTTTGGCGTGTCCTATGGTGGCGGGTTCCTGCGTCGTATCTTGTTCGGTTCCATAATGTTCGGTTTCGACGGTCATTTCGTCTCCTGTTGGTGTTGGGCGAGTTCGTGGCGGAGGGATTCGTTGATCCGCTGGAGCTGCATGTTTCGGTGATCCAATGACCGGACCAGGTGCTGCAGATCGGCCTTGGTTCGGGCTGTGGTGAGCATGTGTTCCACACGGTCTTTGGTGGGGTCCTTTGCGTTGGGGTTCATGCTGCCTCTGGGAGGACGTAGTGCTGGCCGGCCATCTCAGCGGGGCGCATTCCGGCTTTCACGTCTGCGGCGCAGGCTCGGCAGGCAACTCGGTGTTCGGTGCTGTGGTCGGGGCAGGTGTCTTTGATGCGGGGGTCGGTTCCGTGACCGGTGGGCCAGTGGGGTCCGTCCCAATAGATCGAGTGGGGAGCGCGGTATCGGTCGGGTTGGTTGGCGGCGTTGATCGCTGCCTGGACCAGGACGGGGTAGGGGGCGGGGTGTTTCCAGTTCTTCCGGAAGGCGTCCATGATCGCGGGCACCGCCCACGTGGGTCGGAGTTGGTGGAGGATCGCGGCGAGCGCTTCAGCCTGCGGTGCGGTCATCGCTTTGGGGTCCGCCATTGATGGTTTCCTTCCATCCGGGGCCGGGGACTACACGTTTCCCCCTCTTTAGAGAGGGGGAAAAACGTGTGGTAGTCCGGGCGTGTGGTGCGTGCGGTTAAACGTGTGGTTGCTGACTAGGGGAAACGTTGTTGACGTGTGGTGCGTGTGGTCCGCATGTGGTGCCCATTGACCACATGGTGCGTGTGGTAGATCGTGTGGTGCGTGTGGTCACGAATCACCACCAAATTCCAGGACAGGATCCGTGCTCTTACGGGTCCGGTTCGCCCGCCAAACGGACACATCCCGGTTGCGGTCATCCTTGATCTCGGTCTTCGTGAGATACCCATCAACCGTGAGACGTGTGATCTTCCGGCGGACCTTCTCACGCTGTGCACTGGTCGCACCCTCACCGTGGATCGCGTGTGCTGCCATGGTCACGGTGATGCCATTACCGGCCGCCGCGAGCGCCACTAGGTCCACTTCGCCGTGCACGGTGGAGACACCCCGCTGGTGATCGTGCGTGACCTGGAACGGGCCCACGCTGTCCATGACGGGCTTCAAGTGGGTGAATTCCACCACCGGGTCACCGGCTTCGCCCCACAGCCCGATCACGGAACCGGCTCCAGAGGTCAACCATGTGGAGCCGTACACATCGGAGAGCTTGTCGCGTTTGCCGCCCTGCGAGGTTTCTTTGCGTTGGTGGTGCAATTCGATGATGTCCACACCACCGGCGAGCGCAGTCTGTCGGGCTCGGTTGTACCCGGAGCCCACTGCGTCGTCCGACAAACCAATTGCGGCGTCTTTCAGGGAGTCCACCACCACGACATCGGCACCAGCGAGACGAGCCAGCTCAAGCAACGTGTCAGTCTTCTGTGCAATGTCGTGGGGAGGTGGACCGGGCCAGATGATCAAGCGATCATCAACGCGCTCGCGGTCTGTGGTGTGGAAGTGGCGGCCCAACGAGCGTGCGATCTGACGAGGCCGGTCCATGGCCAGGTAGAGCACCTTCTGGGCCGGTGCCACGGTGTACCCCAGCACCTGATCTTGGAGCCCGAGGAGCCCGCGGACTACTTGACCGGTGAGGGTGGTCTTACCGACACCTGGGGGTCCGCACACCATGAGCGCTTCACCCTTGGCCCAGAGGATTTGTTCCCCGTCTCCCCACCGGGCAGGGATCTCTTCCGGCTGATCGAAGATGAACGTTCCACCGCTTACATAGCGTGCGTCGTGGTTCCCTCCTGGCTCGTCTGCGAACTCCACATCCTGCAAGGCGCTGAGGTCATCGATGCTGGTCATGCCATCACCCCTTTCGCGGCACTCATGACGGTGGTGACAGCCTCAGCCTCAGTGAGTCCGGCTGTCATGGCGGCGCGGGCGAGCGCTTGGGCTTGTTCGGGGCCGAGGAGGTCATCCTTCGCGAGCTGGAAGGCCGCCCAGTTCAAGGTGCTGTTGCGCTGTCCCTCTGCCGCGTTGGCGACGGTCCGCAGCAGACCGGAAACCCGCCGTGATGCTTCCGTCCGGGTCACCGAGCGCGGGGCGTTCGCGGGCATCCCTGGGCGGCGTTCTGCGGGCTTGGGAGCGGTCGCAAGGCTCACGAGCCATTGGGGCATCGGGCGGATGTCAGCCGGGCTCCCCGAGGGCTGGTAGCGGCCCTTCTCAAGCTCAGCCTGGATGACGACGTACCCGCCGATTGCGCGCACGTCCACCATGGGAGCAATCTTCCCCGCGCTGTTCCGAACCGGCACGGACCGCGGCGCACGGAAGTACAGGTGCAACCCGCCGGACGGGGTGGTGACCGTGAACGTGTCGAACATGGAGGTGCCGGGGGAGTGGCGCTCCCACAGGGCCGCGAACACGTCGAGGCCGTCGCGGATCCCGGGCTGGTCCCACTGGGAGCCTGCGGGGATAGTGCCGTGGGTGTCTAGGTCAATCACGACGAGCCCGGACGGGCCGCACGCGACACCAATACCGGCGCGAGCAGGCCACTTCTCCAACCACTGCGGGGCGTTCGTGGCTCGCTGCTCCCACCGGTCGATCGCGGGGCGCTTGTCACCGGGCCGGAGGGCAAACACTTTCAGCCCATGCGCGCCTAGCTCCAGCAGTAGGTTTCGGGTAGAATTAGTGTCGTCAGCACCAGTGTTTTTCAAGGCCCCTCGGTTCGCCTCCGGGGGGTTTCTTTTTGCGCTCATGCGGCTCGGCTCCCTTCAATCGGGAGGGGCTGCAGGAGACCTGCGAGGACGTTACGCTGGTGGTCGTTCAGCGGGGGCGCTTCGGCCACGATCCTGGACACGTAAGCATCTACGTCTGCTCGACGGAAACGGTGCTCGGAACTAATGACCCGGATCATGCGGCTGCACCCCGCTTCGCACGGCGGGCGGCTGCACCCTTGGCCCCGATGTTCCGGTAGAACTCGGTCCGTGCGGTCTCTGCCCGGCGCTCGCGTTCCACGGGGTCCAGGACTCGGTCCGGGTCCACCGCGTCGTAGAACTTCTTTTTGAACGCTGCCCGGCCGGGGGCCGTTCTTGCGGAACGGTCTTTGGTGACAGCCCACGAGTACTCGACGAGACTGACGGGGGTTGCGGGGATGCGAGGGGTGGCGTCGTCAGCGTAGGCTGAAGACGCATGATTGACCTCATGCAATTGGGGTTCCTTTTGCCGAAGGGGTTCCATAGCAAGGGCTGGTGTTGCCGCACCGGCCCTTGCCCTGTTTCTAGCGGGTTACCGCCATGTAAATAACGCTACAGTCTGATGTTGGGACTATCGAGTCGATCAAGTGTCACCGCCGCGCTACAGCTTGTAATTCCAATGTTCTTTAAGACAAGTGGGCACCTATTGATGTTGTGGATTCATGCGCTTATCGGAGGCGATTTAACATTCCTGTACGTACTTTTACGTACCTGTACGTTCCTGCGCGTCACTTGCCAGTCAGTACCTTGGAGACGCATTTATCCACAGGTCGCTTTTTCCGGGGGACAAGTGGGCACCGAGTTATGCCCATAGCGAAACATCGACTTTGCTGCGCTATGTGCAAAATACGCCCCTCCACATAGCTGATGAAGTGGCAATGAGGTGGTCGATGAGCTCGTCCACCTCGTTTTGTAGCTGCGTCAAAGTATCCGTGATGTCACCAAATTGATGGCTACGACTTCCATTCGACTTTCACGGATTCGGGGTCACGGCCACGCCCAGGGCCCACAGGGAGGATCGTCACGGTCATCAACGCGTCCACGATCTCCCGCTTAGTCACGAGGGTGGCGTCCTCCCAACGGGCCACCGCATCAGGGCCCGCGATCGACAGGGCAGCGCTCGCCGGCGTCATGGCGGCCAGGGACTCACGCGCCGTCTCGATCTTGGGGCGGACCTGCCCGGTGATGCGGGTCAACTGTTGACCGGTGATTGTGCCCGCTGTGAACAGGTCCGCTGCCTCGTCCAACCGGGCTTGCAACCCCTCGATGCGAGCACGGAGTTCGTCACCGCGCTGCGGGTCGACGGTAGGGAGGGCTGCGAGCGCGTCAGGGCGTTGCAGACGGCCCAGCACCACACCTTCCACCACCGCGTCCACTAGTCCCATGGTGCGGGCCACGCGGGTGCATTCGCGGCACCCGTAGGACGGTGTGCCGGACTTCCCCCGCGCTTTCAGGTAACGCATTTTGCCGCCGCACCGGCCGCACTCCGCGATCCCGGTCAGTAAATAGTTTGGGATGATCCCGTGGTGCACCCGCCGGTCGGGATCCGCCAGTAACGCACGCACCCGGTAGAACTCGTCCTCGCTGATGATCGCCTCACTGGTGGACTTCCCGACGATCTCCCCGTGATGGTCCCTCAGACCGGCGTTCGCGGCCCTCCTGAGGGTCTGCCGCACCGTGGTCGTGGACCACTTTTTCCCCCGCAAAGTGGGCAGCCCGTCCTCGTTCCACCGCACCATGATTGACCGGACCGACTCACCACCGAGCAACCGTGCCACCCCGTCGCGGATCTGGTCCGCCTCAGCATCGTGCACCACGTCGCGGGAACCCGTCACACGGCCGCGATCATCGGTGTCATAGACCCGCCGCCACCCGAACGGGCACAACCCATTGGGGAGGCCCTGCTGGGCGCGTTCCTGGGACTTACGGCGGATCCGGCGCGCCATCTGATCGGTTTCGTGCCTAGCAACAGACCCTTTAATGCGGGCAGTCATCCTCCCTTGTGGTGTGGCAAGGTCGATGTCACCACCAATCGAGACGAGGGCGATTGAATGAGCGTCTGCCAGGTCGATGACATCCTCAAGCTCGCGGGGCGTGCGTGTGAGCCGGTCCACGTCCCACACGATCAGCGCGCCAGCCTTACCGGCAGCGAGATCCTTGAGCATCTGCTGATATTGGGGGCGGACCCTCGCCTTGGTGGCGGATACGTCATTCTCGATGTACTCGTGGGCCACGTCCCACCCGCGGGCGCTCGCAGCCTGTCGGCAGTCTTCGAGTTGGCGGTTCACGCCCAGGTGGGTGCCCTCAGCGTCGCGGCTGATGCGGGCATAGATGACTGCTCTCATAAAAGAGATTCTAGTCGCATATTGACACCGGCACAAATCTACGTGGCCCGCGCGGGAGAATCTGAGCTCACCAGTTTGGTGTTGAGCGAGGCACACGTGCGCACCCTGGTGGAGCGCATGTTGAAATCCTCCGGGCGCAGGCTGGATCTCAGTTCACCCTTTGTCGACGCCGCCCTTCCGGATGGTTCGCGGCTCCACGTGGTGATTCCGGACGTCACCCGTAAACACTGGGCCGTGAACATCCGGAAGTTCGTGGCCCGTGCCCGCCGCGTGCAGGATCTGGTGACACTGGGGTCCTTGAGCACGCCCGCCGCGAAGTTCTTGGAAGCATCAGTCGCCAGTGGGCTCAACATTTTGGTGTCCGGGGCGACTCAGGCGGGCAAGACCACCCTGCTCAATTGTCTGTGCGCCTCGATCGGCCCGCGGGAGCGGGTGGTCACGGTGGAGGAGATCTTCGAACTCAAGGTGGCGTTGCGCGACGTCGTCGGTATGCAATGCAGGCAGGCCAATCTGGAAGGGGCCGGCGAGATTCCGCTGCGGCGACTCGTGAAAGAGGCGCTGCGAATGCGCCCGGACCGCCTGATCGTCGGGGAGGTTCGTGAGGCCGAGAGTCTCGACATGTTGATTGCGTTGAACGCCGGGTTACCGGGGATGTGCTCTTTGCACGCCAATTCCGCTCGCGATGCGGTCACCAAGATCTGCACCCTGCCGCTACTGGCCGGCGAGAACATTAGTACGGCGTTCGTGGTTCCCACCGTGGCTTCCTGCTTTGACATGGTGGTTCATTGCCATCGCAACAACAACGGGCATCGATTCGTGAGCGAGATCCTGGCTGTGGGTAACCGCGTGGAGAACGGAATTATTGAGACGTATCCGCTGTTCCGCCACGTCGACGGCGAACTGGTTCCAGTGGCTGCCGAAGTGCCCTCCCCGGACAAATTCTCGAGGTCCGGATACCGGCCTTCGGAACTGCTCGACGTGGCGCCCGCTGCCAAGACCGGGGCATCCCGTCAGGCGCAGCCGAAGAAGTCTCGAGGGAAAACCCCATGAGTGCACTGATCGGCATCCTCATGGGGGCGGGAGTCTTTCTCGTGTGGTGGTCCCTCTGGAACCAACCAACCCGCAAGAGGACTCGTCATGCACGGACCGGTCGAGTGAAGACGCTGTTGCTGCGTGCGGATCTGCCCCATGTTGCGCCCTCGGCATTGATCGCAGTGTGCGTGGCGTTTGCCTTGGTCGCAGGCTTAGCCGTGACTGCGCTCACGGCCGCGCCGACCTTTGGTCTGTGTGCACTGTTGGTGGCCGCCTACATTCCGTGGTGGTTCATCAAGCGGCGCGGTGGTAAACGCTCGGCGGTCTTGCGTGAGGTATGGCCCGATGTGGTTGACCATTTGCGTTCGGCCATTCGGGCGGGCATGGGACTGCCGGAAGCGCTCATGCAGTTGCAGTACCGCGGTCCCGAGGTTCTGCGACCGGCCTTCGGTCAGTTCGCCGCGGATTATCGGGCCAGTGGTCAATTACACGGGTCGCTGACCCTGCTCAAGAATCGGTTGGCGGACCCGGTCGCGGACAATATCGTGGAGGCCCTCCGGGTGACCCGAGAGGTGGGTGGCACGGACCTGGGGAAACTCCTGGGTACGTTGTCGTCTTTCCTGCGTGAGAACGAGCGGACGCGCAGCGAGTTGGAAGCGCGGCAGTCCTGGACGGTGAACGCGGCCCGACTCTCGGTTGCGGCCCCGTGGCTCGTCCTGGCGTTGATGTCCACCCAGCCCGCGGCCATTGAGGCCTACAACACCGCCACCGGGGCATTCGTGCTGTTGGGTGGGCTGGCGATTTCCGTGGCCGCGTACCGGTTGATGTTGCGGCTCGGAGCGCTGCCCACCGAGCGGAGGGTCCTGCGATGAACACGTGGACCACGGGGATTCTCATTGCCTTGGTACTGGCCGGGGGAGTGTGGTTGATGCTCAGCGCGGCACGGGCCGTGGGGGCACCCAGTTTCGCCGATCGGATTGCTCCGCAGCTGCGCATGGTCCAGGTGAATTCGGCCGTGAATGGACGCGGGGAGGTGAGAGCCAGTAAATCCGGTGGCAGTGATGCCATTGGGCCCGTAGTGCGACAGACACTGACCTGGGCCACGGAAAAGATCGCGCCCTTTACCGGAAGCGTTACCGCCCTGGAACGTCGACTCGTCCGCGCGGGTCTGGATAAATCGGTGGTCGACTATCGCGCCGAACAAGTTGTCTTTGCGGTGCTCGGTGTTCTGCTCGGCAGCGTGTTCAGCATCGGCCTTGTTCTGCAAGGAAGTGTCAGCGTCGCGATCGTCCTGGTCGGAGCGGTCCTGGGCGCATTCTGCGGCGTGTGGTGCAGGGATTTCCTTCTGAAACAACGCATCGCCAAGCGAGAAAAATTCATGCTCGCTGAATTCCCCGCGGTGGCCGAGCTCATGGCCCTGTCCGTCGGCGCCGGAGAAAGCGCCGTCGGCGCCCTGGAACGCGTGTGCCGCGTTGCGGAAGGCGAGCTCGTCGACGAATTCCGGCAGGTGCTGGCGCAGACCCGCGCCGGTTCCGGACTGGTGACGGCGCTCCAGGATTTCTCCTCGCGGACCGACGTGATTCCACTGGGCCGGTTCGTGGACGGGATCATCGTGGCCATCGAACGGGGAACGCCCTTGGCTGAAGTGCTACGCGCACAGGCGCAAGACGTCCGTGATCACGACAAACGAGTCCTCATGGAGATCGCGGGCAAGAAGGAAATTGCGATGTTGATCCCGGTTGTGTTTTTCGTCCTCCCACTCAGCGTTGTGTTTGCCGTTTTCCCCGGTCTGGCCGTGCTGGAGATGGGGTTCTGAGAATTTCGCCGCATTGAAAAAGAGTTAGTGAAGATCGAAGGAGATGGACATGAAAAGTCACCTATTCTTTACCGCACCGATGCTCGCCGTGTTGACCATTGGTAACCTACTGCGCTCGCGATGGACGGAAGAGGACCGTGATCGCGGCGATGTCCCCGGCTGGGTCATGCTCACGCTGATGTCCGCAGTGCTCGTTGCCGGATTGCTGCTTATCGCCCGCCCCGCGCTCGAAGGCTTGTTCCAGGATGCGATCAACCGAGTCTCCGGTCTCTGAGGACTCCCCGGACGCGGGTAACGCCGTGGCCGAATATGTGCTGGTTCTGGCCCTGGCCGTGCTCATTTTCGCTGGCGTTCTGCAGTTGGGCTTCGCTTTGCACGTGCGTAACACCCTGATCGACGCCGCCGCGGCCGGCGCGCGGTACGCCAGTCTGGCGGACCGCACCGATGACGACGGCGTGGCTCGCGCTCGCGGCATCATCGTGAATTCGGTGGGTGAGAGCTATGCCCAGAACGTCAGCATTTCGCGAACTCAGGTGGGATCATTGCCAGCGGTGGAGGTGACCGTGGTCGCGCCGCTGCCCGTTGTGGCCATGTTCGGGCCCCCGGAAGCGTTGAATGTGAGTGGTCATGCAGTGGTCATGGATTAACACCATTCCTCGTGGACGGAGGCACCCGCAGGCGCCCGGGCAATCGGATCATCCGGATCGGGGCAGTGCCATTGTTGAATTCGTCGCACTGGGTTTGTTGCTTCTCATCCCGGTGATTTATCTGGTCGTCACGGTGTCCCGGGTGCAAGCCGGCTCGTTTGCCGTGGTGGCCGCGTCGGAACAGGCCGGTCAGGCCATCTCGGTCATGGAGGCGGATAGCTTCAATCAGGCCGCCATCCATGAGATCGCGGCGGTGGCCGCGCTGGATCACGGGTTCGATGCGCAGGATCTGGCCCTCGAGGTCAGTTGCTCGGACGGCTCGTGCGCGTCACCCGGTGCTGTCGCTACGGTTCATGCTCGGCTCACCGTGAGCCTCCCGGCCGTTCCGGGGTTCGTGACGGCCGACGTAGCCACCCTCACTTCCGACGTCACGGTCGTGTCCGGGAGGTACTCGTGAGGATTCTGTGCAGAACTGCCCTTGCTTCGTGCGGCTCAGGCATCGTGGCGGGGTTGTGGCGCCGGTTTCGCGGGGACCCTCGAGAACGAGACAACGGGCAAACCACCATTGTGCTGTTGGGTTTCACCCTGGTCACACTGCTGCTCACGATCACCATCATGGCCATCACGAGCGTCTACCTAGGGGAGCGCAAGCTCCAGTCCCTGGCCGATCGGGCATCCGGTGCCGCGGCGGACACGTTCACCGACCTGGATCGATCGGCGGGCGCGGCGCCGTCGCCAATCCTGACGCACGACGGCGTGGCGGGGGCCGCGTCGAGCTACCTAGGAACCGTGGGAGCCTTCGACGAGGTCGAGCAGCTGTCGCTCGGCGCACCCACGGGAACCCCTGACGGGCTCACGGCCCAGGTCACCCTGGATGCCGTGGTGCACCCTCCGGTGGTCAACGTCATCATCCCCGCGGGCGTGCCGATCACCGCCACCGGTGACGCGCGAGCCGTGATGGGGCGCTAGTTCGAAATGGAGGGGACATGTTGCAAACCGACAACACTCGTGCCGTGAATGCGTGGCGCGAGGGTCGTGATGTCACCAAACTCGGCATCAAATCTTCATCCATTCATGTTCAGGCCGAGAATTGCATTGATGACCAGCGCTGTACCACGACGCGAATCAGCGCGATGAGTGCGGCGCCCATGCGGTCAGCAGTACCCTCAGTCCCGTGGGCGCTTGCTATTTGGACGGCGCTCTCATTGTTCAGCGCATACGCGACGGCGAGTGGCTCACCCCTTCTGTGACGGCTCATCAGCGGGGCAACTACCGGCTGGACATTCGCCACTCGTCGGATACCGACCCGGGCGGCACGACCTCGGCAGACGCCAGCGACGGATTCGGGAAGCTAATCACTCGACCTAACATTACTGACAGTCGAACGTTCCAGGTGGTCGACGAATCGTTTTTCCATAAATGTGTTTCGAGAAATAGAGGTTCCGTCTAGCAAAGTAGGAAGGGTTTCCGAGGGGGCGGAATGTACGCGAATGGATCAACTTATAATAGTTCGCCAATTTCATTACGAGCCCAAACGAGAGCCGCTTTTTTATTGAATGGAGATCTATTTATCTCGAGCTGAACCGCAGTAGACCCGCTCATGGTGTCGGATCTGCCCACTGATATGGCTGAGTCGAACCCAGTCATCATATTCCCGCTTAAAAGTATTCTGTTATTCAGAATGCAAAGCCCATTTGGATTAAAGTAGAGTTCAATTCCATTGTGGCTCACTAGTCCATTGTCCATAATTACGCGGTGATTGGT